>DUBE01000014.1:38916-39238 GCA_012960475.1 Planctomycetota bacterium | reverse complement strand
GCGGCCGAACTCTTGACCGGATCCCCTTGTGGCCGCTCGAAGTTCAGGTGGGTGGCGTGGGAAAATGTCCCTGCAGTAACGCTCGTCAGAGTGTTTGCATTCAATTTGAATTGGATCGGAGTGCCTGCGGCGTCAGATACATGACAAGTGCCACAACTCTGATCGTGTTGTTCAAAGGGCATGTGCACGCCTGCTTGTAATTCTGTGGAGTCCTGCGCCTGGAACATGGTTGCGTGGCAGGCGCCACAATTGCCCTCACGGATAGTCTTTACTGAAACAAGGGCTTCCTTCAGCTCCGCAAGTGAAAAACTCTGCTCCTGGT
>DUBE01000014.1:0-38906 GCA_012960475.1 Planctomycetota bacterium | reverse complement strand
ATCAGTACATGGTCCTCGTGTCGAAAGGGTTCCACGAAGCGCTTGCCGCCGATATTTGCCCCCATTGATGGTGACTGATTGAGGGCTGTCAGCAGGTTTTTCTTGAGGACACTCATGGCCTCTTCCCTGCGGCTCTCATCGATTGGATTCTCCTCCCGGTCGTGAGTCATGAACATCAGGGTTTTCTGGCGTGGCTTGTCCCCCTCGTGGCAGGTACGGCAGGAATCTTTGTCCCGTGCGCCAGGCATCAGAATTGGTGGCAGAAACTCATCTTCAGACACCTGATGGCACTCTCGGCACTCGAGTACCAGGTGGTAGTTGTGTTGGAAGAAGGCACCCGGGCTGCGTAAACCAGTCAGGTCCTTGGTGAAACTGGGAGGATCTGCCCAGAGGGTAAATGTGTATTGATTGGTGTCATTGTTGAAGTGGCACTGGGTGCATACGGTCTGTGGATCGTGCGCCCCCTCTTTTTCGTAGTTGTGACATCCTCTGCAATCTCGCTGGCGCTCTTGAAACGACCATTCCCCTTCATCATCCCGTGCCATCCAGGCCTTGGGCACATGCTTGCGGTGGGTGAAGTTTGTCGCGTCCTTGGGTCGGGGATCTTGGCGGGCTGCCGAGGGGTTGTTCGTCCTGGGGGCTCCTGCTGATTGAACGATCCACAGGCCACCGTTGCCCAGAATGACAGTCAGAATCAGTGTCCGAAGATGGCGCGTGTGCGGGGACATGAGGCAGATGAGCAGGGGCGGTTCAGGAGTGTCCTGAGGAGCCCGATGTTTCTCCAGGCTGGAGGAGTGGTGTGAAGATTATCCGGGACGAACCTCCAACCGTGGTGTCCCTGAGTGTATTGCCCTCGGGGGGAGGGGCCAACTATCTACCGCCTGTGACAGCCATGCCAAAATGGACCGGCTCCTGCGGTGGAGGTTCTCGGGCAATATCGCGTCAGAGGCAGGGCTGGGCGGCAGTCCACGCTGGTCAAAGAGGGGTCTTGAGCCTAGTATTTGTCACTCAGCCCCAATTGACTACTGCGCTCTGCTTGAGCAATGCAGCTTGGGGCAAGGGTGTGGCACCAATGGTCCATGTCCTTTCATATCAGGTACTTTCTCTTCCATGCCGAAACTGATCATTCAACGTGACGGGGTTTCCGATCGGGGGGCCGATCTGGACTCTACCAATTCAATCGGGCGGCTCAAGGGTTGCACGGTGCAGTTGGAAGATCCCCAGATAAGCCGTGTGCACGCCTTTATCAATCTGGTGGATGGTCGCTACATGCTGAAGGACCAGGGCAGCATGAACGGTACTTATCTGAATGACAGAAAGCTGGAGTCTGGCGAGGAGGTGGAGCTCAATCATGCTGATGAACTTCGTATCCAGAGCTTCACCCTCAAGCTTGACTTGAAGGTTGAGTCGAAGTCCTCCTCAAGCGACCTGAAGAACACCAGGTTTCATGCGCCCATTGTGGACCTGAACAAACCTCCACCGCCCAGCATCCTCCTGTCGCACTTGTTGGAGGACCGCTCTGATCTGACTGTTTGGTCCGGTGGCGAAATCACCTTGCGCGTGGCTGATATTATTGACGAATCGTCTGATACCAAGACCTTCCGGTTGGTAGGCAAGGAGGACGTGCTGTTCTCCTACAAGCCCGGTCAGTTCGTGACAGTCTCCCTGGACATCGATGGGAAGGTTGTGAAGCGTTCCTACAGCATGTCATCCAGTCCTTCCCGTCCGCATACCATGGAACTTACCATCAAGCGTGTTCCGGGTGGGCTGGTCTCAAACTGGATGGCCGACAACACTTGCTTAGGGGACGAGATAAAGGTGCGGGGCCCGGCGGGCAAGTTCTCTTGCTTCAACTTCCCCTCCCGTAAGATGTTGTGCCTTGCCGGAGGTAGTGGGATCACGCCGATCATGTCCATGTTGCGTTGGATCGTGGATACAACTGCGGATGTGGATGTCATTCTGCTTTACTCGGGCCGGTCCCCGGGGGATTTCATTTTTCGCAAGGAATTGGAGACCATCAGTGCGCGCCATAGCGGCTTGCGCGTGATCTTCACTGTGACTTCCCGATGGAACGGAACGGAGTCTTGGACAGGGCTGACAGGGAGAATCACCAAGGCCATGATCAGTTTGGTCGCGTCCGATCTGATTGAGCGGCATGTATTCCTTTGCGGCCCCAAGCCGTTCAGTGAGGCCATTCGAGATGAGTTGAAGGAACTCGACTACCCAATAGCAAATCTTCACAAGGAGAGCTTCGGCGAGGGGCGTGTGGCTAAGGGGACCAAGGTCGCGCGAAAAACTGTTCCCAAGGTGCCGGTGGTGAAGGATCCTGTCACTGAGGACGGTGCCAAGTCAGGCTCTGGTCATTCCTTGGAGAAGACCGGGCAAGGCCCGGTGATTCCAAAGGAAGCTCCCGAAGCCGCGCCGCAAGTCGAGGTAAAGGAAGACGTCAGTCCATCCGCAACGGAGCACAGGATTCTATTCAAGGACTCAGAGATCGAGGGCGTGGCAAAGGAGGGTGAGTTCCTGCTTGATGTGGCCGAATCTCAAGGGGTGGAGATCAACTACGCATGTCGCGAAGGCAGTTGTGGGTGTTGTATGACCAAGCTACTGAGCGGTACCGTTAGCATGGAAGAGAATGAACTCTCTGATGAGGATAAGGCACTGGGCATGATTTTCACGTGCGTTGCCCGCGCAACTTCAGATGTTTCCCTTGAGGCTTGAGCCACCTAAATGAAGACTCTCTGGATCCTGCATGTGATCGAAACTGGTCAGCCAACTCGCGAGCTCGTCGCTCAGGATGGCCTGACTATTGGCCGTCATGCTGATTGTAGTCTGGTCGTGGCCGACCCCTTTGCGTCGGCCCATCACGCCAAAATTGTCTCCGAAGGGGACACCATGTTTGTTGTCGACTTGGGAAGCAATAACGGCACCCAGATTGGGGATTCTACTTTGCTGAGCAGTGGCCAAAAGCAAGCCCTCTCTGATGGCATGTGTATCATGCTGGGCAATGCCAAAGTCCTTGTCCGTGGGCCTACGGAAGGAGTATCCACAAACCTCACTCCCTCGTCAGATCCGCGTGGCACTGTTCCTGAATCGTTCGAGGTCAAAGCAACGGTGGCAGAGGTCAGACCCGTGCGCAAATCAGATGCAGGCAAGCGGGGCTCAGCATTGCCGAAAGGGGGAACCGGAACTGTTGTTGCAAACCGCGGCGGCAATTCAGCCGGGAACCAAGCCAAGCTCAAGTACATGGGGGCCCGTCTATTGCTTCTGAACGAAGCCGATTTGCGCACAGTCGAGGTGGAATCCGATAGTTTTTCAATTGGTCGCGAATCTTCACTCGATTGCGTACTTGCGAATCGCGGGGTTTCGTCCAAACATGCAAGGATTGATTTCAGCGCTTCCACAAATACCTTTCTCCTGACTGATTTGGGTAGTGCGAATGGTACCTATGTGGACGGGGTCACATTGGTTCGTGATGTTCCCTATAGGCTGGGATCTGATGTTTCCATACGCTTCGGAACTGTGGATGCGCTGTTCCTGCAATCAATGGACGGAGCTTTTCAGCGGATCTCGGAAGAACGGCATGAGAACGCCGCCAGTCTTCTGATTGCACGGGGGCGCCTGACATCCAGCGTCGTCAAACAGGCCAGGCTGGGAGCCAAAGAGAGGGGCGTTGCTCTTGGGGAGGTCCTGCTCCTGGGTCAACATCTTGAGGCGCGCGAATGGGCGCAGTGCGTCAAGGATGCTCATGTCGCTTCGACTCTGGAGCATCTGAATCCCATCAGTATCAAACGCATACTATTCTGGGTCGCCGTTGGCTTGGCGTTGGGGGTTGCGGCCCTCATGGCCACTTCGTCAGGCCGAACGTTATTGGGAATTGGGGACTGAATTTGAATTCATGAACACGACCCTGTTTCGCTCACGACATAGCTTGCTAGCCAGCATCATCGTTGTTGGTCTCTTTGTCATTGCGCAGATGGGTGGAATCTCATTTGGTCGGGGTCCTAATTCTGATCGAACCTTTATCTTGCTTAGTGGCTGGACAGCCCTGGTGATGCTGCTTGTGGTGGCCGCCTATGTGCTGCGCAAGTATGCGCACCGAGGAGGCTACTCCCCCGAAAAGGCCCTCAAAGTGGATCATGCTTCCTTGGAGGTAGCGGAAAATGCTCTCCACCGATTGCAGCAAAGGATCAATTCAGGAGCTTTGAAGACCCCGGCGCTGATCGGATCCGAAGCCAGGAAGATCCTGAAGAATGCCGGCATTCAGCGTGTCAATCGCGTGCTTGTGGAGCCTGTGTTGGCGGGAGATGACGCCTGGACTGTGCGCATGGTGCCGACCGAACCCCTCGGGCGCGTTGCTCGCTGGATGCATGTGCATGTTTTCTATGGCACGGCATTCGGAGCCGTACTTTTGATGCATTCTGGCTTCATTCCCGGTTCGGCCTTTGGATGGACTTTGGCGGGCTTGGGTTACATTGTGTTTTTTACCGGACTAATCGGGATCTTCTTGTGGGCGCGAGGTCCGAGGTGGTTGACCGTTCGAGAGCATGACCTCTCCATTGAAGAAGCCAGCGCCCTCTATGCAAGCCTGGGCCGTAAGCGCGCCGAGGCAATCTCTGTGTTTAGTCCCGAAGTTGCCGCTCGATTCAACCAATTAGGCGGGGGCTCAGGGGCTTCCGCAGGACAACAGCAAGTCATCCTTGACGATATTCTCCATCAACTGCCGGATCGACGGGTGGAAATTCAGGACTTAGGCGCATTGATCATTCAGGAGATGCTTGTCCGGCAGGAGCTAAGAGCTCTCCAGCGTGTGCGTGCTTCATTCATGGCATGGCGAATTGTTCACATTCCCGCTGCGTTGTTGCTTACAGGGGCGGTCGCGGTTCACGTGGTTTCCATCTGGAAGTTCTAGAAACTTCTTCTCTCTACCCCAAGTACCTCAAGTGGACTCCAGCGAAGCGCAAACACCCAGCCTTCTGGAGCTGCCGTTGTTCAGCAAGCTCACTAAGCGGCATCAGACGAGTCTCGTCAAGTTTGCCCAGCAGCGTGTGTTCCCTGCGGGCACTGACTTTATTCGTCAGGGGGAGTACACCAGTGATTTCTTCATAGTGCTGAGTGGGATTGTCACTGCCTATCGCACGGAGAAGGGCGGCAAGACTGAGATCCTGGATCAATTCAGCGAGAACGAGTGGTTTGGCGAATTGTCAGCACTATCCAATCAGCCGGCCATGGCTCGCTACAAGGCGGACTTGCCCTGTGTCCTAGCGGTGCTTGATGGGGCTCTCTTCCAAGAGCTCTACTCGTTTGCTCCTGATTTTAAGAAGCAGGTCGATCAGATCTATCGAGAGCGATCTCTCGCTCAGCATCTACGGGTGGTACCTCTGCTCAAGGGGTTGGACAAAGGCCTCTTGAGCACCCTTCGGGAAGCGGCACGGTTCGAGAGTCATCCCAAGGACTCAGTCATAGCGGCCCAAGGTGAACGAGCATCAGAAATCGTGTTGGTTCGCTCCGGGGGCTTGTCCAAGACACGCAAGAGTGTTCAAGGTGTAGAGGAGCTGGCGGGCTATCTGATGGCCAATTCATCCTTTGGAGAGTGGGCCCTTCTCGATGGGGAGGGTGATTGGAAGAGTACCTACAAGACCCTGATGCCCACCGAGATTTTGGCTCTTCCAGTTGCCGCTATTCGAGAAATCTTTTCTGGGCAACCCGAGATCATTGATCGACTGCGGAAGACTGCACGTTTGATCGCGGCCGAAGATCAGGGGATCGATACAAGCCTCTATGATGTCGAGGACACTCAGTCCACTGATGAGCAGTTGGAAATCATGGTGCACTCAGAGTCCATCAAGGGCGGCGAGGCCCTTGTGATTGATCTCGAGAAATGTGTGCGCTGCAATGCTTGCGTGGAGTCCTGCGTGGCTGTTCATGAGGACGGTGTCCCGCGCTTGTCTAAGAAGGGCAAGAGGGTCAGTGCTGAGGGAAACGCCCTCGGTAAGGAGTTGAGCCTGACCACATCTTGCTACAGCTGCGAAACTCCCGGATGCATGATGTCCTGCACCTATGGGGCAATCCGTCGGGATTCGCATGGCCTGATACGTTTTGTTTGGGACAATTGTGTGGGCTGTGCGGAATGTGTGAAGGGCTGCCCTTACGATGTGATCCGACTAACCGCCCCACCTGATCCTGAAGCAGCCGCAGCCACTTCTTGGGTGTCCTCCCTGCCTTTGATTGGGAAGTTCCTCGACCCTCTCCAGGGGTCCGCACCGATCCCCCAGGCTGACCGTGGTTATCACCGCGAGCAGGTAGTTCAAGGTAAGGCCGTCAAGTGCGACCGGTGCGAAGGGCTGCCCTTTGAGGCCTGCGTGTACAACTGCCCTTGTGGAGCAATTGAACGCATGAGCCCCGCCCTCATCTTTGACCAAAGCCTTCTCGAAATGGCTACCAACAAGATTGAGGAGCCACAATGAGTTCCTTTGAGGCATCCGATCCGGGTCTCTTCCGGATTGAACGCAAGCAGCTTCTTGAGCAGCGCAGGGATGAAAAGAAGAAGTTGCAGGTGATGGAAGAGAGGAGCACAAATGTGCTCGTAATCGGTACGCACTCATCCTGCGGGCTAACCCTTGATGATCCCATCACTGCAGAGCGTCATTGTGAAATCGTGCAGCGTGATGGGCGGTATTGGATCAACGACCTAGCCAATGCCAGCGGCACCTTCCTGAATGGCATTCAGGTGCGGGAAATGACAGCCCTGGAGGCCGGGGACCGGATCGCTCTCGGAGCGGCTATCTTGGAAGTGCATCAGGATGAAGAAGAGCCTAGTGCTCTCTGTATTCATGTTTACGAGGGGGCTTTCTTTCACACCCTCAAGAAGCAGGGGGAGTTCCAAAGCGATGCGGACGAATGGGTGCGCAGTGAAGTCACTTTCGGGCGAACACCCAAGCTCAAGATGCTCAATTGGGCTACTTGCTTGGTTGCGTTGCTGACGGCAATCTGGCTGTTGTCCGGGCCCCGTGGTGAAATGGCCTTGCAGCCTGGCCATTTGTTGGATTCCCACGCACATCTCTTTGTGGATTCCGAAGACGGCCCGATGACATTACCGGCAGGTTACCCCTCCTTGGAGATCATGCGTGATCTCGCTCAAAGGGAGGGTTGCGATGCGTGCCACGATAGTTTTGGTCAACCCAGTTCCGAGAACTGTGCAAAGTGTCACCAGGAGGTCGTACGCGCTGCGGTGGCTCAAGAGGCCCACCCATTTGAAGGGGGATCAAGTCTGGTTTGCGTGGATTGTCATCGGGAGCACTTCGGTGGACAACCCGTGCCCAACACCTTGATTCCCGACCATTTCGAGCAGAGCTGCGAGGAGTGTCATGGTAGGGACCTGGCTGATCCGGACAGTCTCCAACTAGCCTTGGAACGAGCAGCGACAGACCATAATTTGGTCAAGGCCGATGATGATCAAGTGCCACGCCGCGTATCACCAGGATTTGAGGCTTTTAGTCACGGTGCGCACAGTGCTATTTCGGACTGCCAGGAATGTCACCTGTCCAGCGACCCACAAGATGAGCAGGATTTTGTCTCGAGCTCCTTTGAGACCTGCAATAGATGCCATGCAGCGGAGCTTGATCCCGCTGCTAGTCTTGCCCTGGGGGAGGCGTTACCTCCTGGAGACAAGCGCTGGCAAGTGGACTGGCACGGTGCAGGGGAAGGTGAAGCCAACTGCTTGCAATGTCACGCGGCAGCCTACGAGCCTGAGCTGAGGACCATTGAGCGTAGCGATCCCATGGCCTTGATATTCGATGTGGGCCTGCGCTCACACGGGGACGCCTTCCACGATGCAGCTGCGTCTGAGGATTGCAGCCGTTGCCATCTTTCAGGTGAAGCCAGGCCTCTTGGACGAGTCTTGACCGGGCGCCTCTTTCGGCATGACACACACCTCTCCGCGTTTGATTCCCTGGACGAAGTATCATTGGGGGTATTGAATCAGCAGTGTGGCGAGTGCCATATTCAGATCGTCGCTAGTTCAGAGCTCGTTCCCGCCCCCGCTGTGTTTTCCGGGCCACCCTTGAATGTATGCGCCAGGTGCCACCAGGAATCTGATGGAGTGGCGCTTATCCGTGAACCTGGCGTTCATGTGTCAGAGGCTGCCAGCCATTCCACTCCCGACTTTCCACATGACCTGCATGCTGAAGTCGAGGGCGGGTGCTTTGCTTGCCATGACATGAACATGCTTGATGATCCTGAACAAGGTGCCATTTCGGTGTCCACTCCATCATCAAGGGCAGCCTGCGCACACTGTCACATGGATCGTCAGCAGGACAGGAGTTTGGCCCATGCCAATATGGGAGGAGGTCAGTGCGCGTCCTGCCATTGGGCGCAAGAGGGGGCGGGTTCTTCAGGCGTGCTCAGCTCCGTGTTCTATGGAGAGCTGTCCCAAGATCACAGGGCCTCGGAATTTTCGCATAAGCAAGAAGGCCACAAGGATATTGGATGTACAGATTGCCATGGGAGCCCCACGGAACATGGGGAGGTCTACTCTCTCACGGAAAGAGCCTCTACCTGCCGTAATTGTCACGCGCGATCACGATTCCACTGGCGCTAGGATTTCATGGATGAAGCCTTTGCTCAGGATCGCGATATCCAATACCGAACCGACTCTCGTCAAGGCTCGCATAGAAGCCATGCCGATACGCCAGGCATCAGGCTTCGAACTCTGCACTCATGGCTGAGCTAGAGTTGATCACCATGGTGCTCCTGATGGGGGCTGCGTTTGTTGGCGCCACCATCTCAGGCTTCCTGGGCATGGGGGGAGGGATTTTCCTTTTGACCGTGTTGTTCCTGTGTGGGCTTGATGCGGCCGTGGTGATACCGGTTCATGCTCTGGTCCAGCTGACTTCGAATTCCACCCGTGTGGTTCTGTTTCGGCAGGATGTGCGCGGGTCGGCGCTCTTGGTGTTTGCTATGTGCGCCCTGCCGTTTCCTGTATTGGGTCTGGCCATTGCTGGGTATCTCGATGCAGAGATGACTCGTGTGCTGATCGGAGCGTTGGTGCTCTTTGCGACCTGGAAACCAAAGGGATGGCGGGTTGGTTGGCGCGAACGATCGGCTTTTGCCACCGTTGGCGTGATTGCCGGCACTCTGGGCGTGGTGGTCGGGGCGACTGGGCCTCTGATTGCTCCCTTCTTTTTGCGTGAGGGTTGGCGCAAGGAGGAGATTATCGCTACCAAGGCGGCCTGCCAGGTCTTTGTGCACATTCAGAAGATCGTAGCCTTTGGCCTGGTGGGCTTCGCCTTTGCCGACGAGTTGCCGAGGGTTGTGCCACTGGCGTTGATGGTGGTGCTCGGTACCTGGGTGGGCAAGAAGTTCCTGCGACGCCTTACGGAAAGACAGTTTCGTCTGGCTTACCGTTTGGTACTGACGGGGCTGGCTCTGCGCTTGCTAGTCAGCGCCTGGACTTGAGGCTTAGCGCCCGTGCAGGGGAATTCGAACCTGGAGCGGGGCCTCACGATTCACGTTGATCTCAGCGGTGACGGGTGAGTATCCGGGGATATCTGCGATGGTTATCGAATAGGAACCGTCTGTGGTGAAGAATAGGGACTGGCCCTGTAGCGTGCGCAATTGGCCCTGCCTTCCCAGGGCGACTACCTCCAGGCTGCAGCCGGCCAGATCCACAGGTACTACTCCTGTGCGGCCTACAAAGACCAGGTCAGCACGGACCATTGCATTGAGTTCGAAAATCAGCTCGTTGAAGCCCGAAGCGATCACTACCTCGGTTTCGATACCAAAGTATCCATTGGCGGTAATTCGGAGGCGAATTGGACCTGGCTCAAGCGTTAGCAAATGGGCATCGTTGCGCGACTCGTACGGCAGTTGGCGCCAGGTTGTGTCGTAGATCCGAGCACTGCTTGCGGGTCTCCAAGAGATGGCCAATTCATGCGGGACGGTTCCCGTCTCTTGGTCCAGAACCTGCAGGCGCACGATAGTGGGGTCGGGGAGGTCGCGTTCATACTCGGTTGAACGAAGCCTGCTCAAGCCTACGGCCGGGGGTTCGAGTCGTCGGTCCGTTTGCAGGGTGGGGTCTTGTTGGCGGGGTAGGTCGAGTTCCCACAGGACCAGTTCGGATTCCGCCAGGTCTTGGAGGGAAGCCTCTCGCGCAAGACCCTGCTGCTGGCTGTCATTCATGCCCGCCCTTTTCTCACCAAAGGAGATGCCCAATCCGCAGCCCTTCCAGCTAATCCTGACTCGAACTGCTCCTGAGGCCAACTCCTGACTCGCCGGGGTAGCAAGGGATTGGTCCGTTCGTGATGCTCCCACTGAGTCAAGGCCCTCGCCATTGAAGTTCCCGGCATGAACGATCGTTCCGGACCCCGACAGTATCCCCGATAGTGAATTAGTCCGCGGATTCTCCTGTTCCGGCATAGCGAACATGGCCAGCCCCACAATGATCAAGCCGATCAAGGGAGCGATGGCGCTTGGTGTTTGCCGATGGAACATGCTCGATTGGGGAGAGGGACGCGCAATCGTGAGGGTCAAGGTCTCCTGGTTCAGATAATTCCGGGTCACCAAGGAGTATTCTGCTGGGGCCTGAGTTCCGCATTCCTAGGGCAGGGAAGCTGCTTCGCGGTCCGCAGAGGCAACAAGCGCCAACGGTGTATGGACGCTTGTAGCCCAAAAAAAGTGCCCTTTGAATCCTTCATTTTCTTGGGTAGCGTCAGATTCAACCCTTACGCCCGCCATGAGGATGTCTGCGGGGTTCTCCTTCTGAGTGAGGCCGGACACTTCCGTCGCCTTTCCTGTCATCGCGAAATGTGCATGGGGCCCCGGTGTGTCATGGGATTGCAGCTTCCTCGTTGTGAGAGCCTGGGTAACTAAGTTGTCATTTGTTCAGGCCCTGAGGTCTGGCAGGTCATAGACCGCGAGCGCGCCGGGGATCAGAAATGCAAACTGGTAGCCGATGTCTGCGCCGTTGAACAAGGACTGCCAACTGGGGAAGGGCAGCTTTATGGAGCTTCCCGCAAAGAGGACTGGCTCCAGCGCCATGGCGTGCAAGGCGGCTATGGCTATGAAGCCTTCGGCTATCAGTCGGGGAGGCTTGGACAAGAGTCGTGCCGCTTCCATGATCTGTTCCGTCTGGCGGCCCACAAGGGTGTGACCCAGTTGAAAACACCAGGCTGCGTCTCGCGCGCTGTGCCCAAAATACCCATACCACGCGCCCTCCTTTGGCTGGGCGTCGCCCATGGTGAGGGGATCTATCCAGAGGGTTTCCTGCTCCGCCGGAGTGGTCAGACCACGATGCCATGCTCCGCGTCCCACGATCAGTTGAGGTGTCCCGGTGCTTGGGTTGGCGGGGACGACACGGGTGGCGGGCATCTGCATGCCGTCGCTCATTTGTACGAGACCTTTTTGGTTGGTGGCGTTTGAGTCATTGGACAGTTTTTTCCAAACCGCTGCGGGACGTTTTCCCTGTACGCGAATCCCAGCGAGATCACGTACAGCATTCAAGCGCATGTCATCTGCCATCAATCGTCGAGCGCTGGCCAGATGATCGGCTTCCTGGGCCAGCAGGGTGTGAAGGGATATTTCATCCGGCAGGTCCAATACGCAACCGCTGGGGCTTACCCGGGCCTCGGCCGGGGTCATGGGAACCGCTTCGCTGGGAGTTGGGGTGATCTCACGATCCAAGAGATGCTGTGCCATCCATCGCACTGCGGCCACCTGCAGGGGCGCGTGCCAACCGTGCTCGCCTGGAGCGACTTCCAGTTGTACGTGGTCAGTCTGACCGGCCGCCTTGTAGACCTTGCGTGCTTCGGCCAGGCAGGCTCGGGTTCCCTTGATGGGGAAGAAATCCCCTTCCACCGCGCAGATCAAGGCTGGTGTGGGAGCGCGCATGGCCAGGTAGTCCGCATGGTCCAGGCCCAGTTCCAAAGAACCCAGGTGCCACTGTTCTGCGTCCTGGGGACCGGCAGCTCCGGCCAGAGATGCGTGACTGGTCAAGTAGCACGACGGCGCCGCCGCCCCTAGGCGCTCGTCCAGGGCGAACAGCTGGGCCGACTGGGTGCCGCCGCCGGAGCTGCCCATCACTCCCAGACGCTGCCCGTCTACTTCTGGCCGAGCAGCGAGTGCATCCAGGGAGATCATTCCATCCCAGGCTTCAAGACCTGATTGGCTCCAGCCCAGAAGCAGCGCCTTGCCACCGGTGTTGTTATGGCTCTGGGTGCCCCAACTTTGATGCTCCCCGTTGGCCTTGCGATCTTGAATGCGCTCTCCCTGATCGAAGGGTTCGGTGACCAGCGCCACCATTCCACTTCTAGCAGTGAGGGAACCGGCTTGTTGGTACAGGGGATAGGACTTGCCTTCAAAGGCGTGCCCGCTGCAGATAAGGATGCCCGCGGTCTCATTGGGGCAGGGATCGGGCAAATAGAAATGGGCGGGCAGGGTCTGTCCCTCGCGTCCTTGGATCAAGACTCCTTCAATGCGGTAGCCGTCTCGTTGGCGGGTCCATTGGCGCGTGACCTTGGGCGCAGGGCGATCTTCCGGGGGACGCGGCGCACATGCCAGGCGCATGAAGCGCCGTCGTTGGGCTTGCCATTCTTGCAGGTCCTTCTTCGCGGAGAGTTTCGAGCGCCCTTCATCGCCTTTGGCAAGAGCGACGCGTACATCGCGCAACAACACCTCGCGGTTCACTTTGCCCGGTGGGGGGCTTGCTTGGGCCGGGGTTGTGCTTCTCATGGCATTCACTTCAGCTTGTTCTTGCCAAAGCTCCAGATGTCCTCGTCGTCCTCTGGCTTCGGTTGTGTACGGGAGAACTTCTTGGCATACAGTCGTCGGTTGTAACCCAGCCAGGAGGGTTTGGATATGAAGAGAGGGTTGCGCTCAAGGGTATTTTCCCAGGAGTTGAGTTCTTGAAGGAGTCGTAGCGCGATTTCAGGATGGTCTTGGATCAGGTTCTGGGTTTCTCCCACATCTTTGGAGAGGTCGAAGAGCATTGGATCAAGAGAGTTTGGTCGTAGCAGTTTCCAATTCCCCGAGCGCACTGCTGAACCACGCAGGGCCATACGCCAGAAGAGCGTGGCGTGGGGATCGCCCTCGGTCTCGCCGCGTAGATAGGGGATCAGGTTCACGCTGTCATAGATCGGGCCGTTCTTCTTCTTACGTCCCTTGCGTTCATGGCGCTGGCCAGGCCTTGGCGGTTTGCCCCCTGCAGCTGTGACAAAGGTGCTGAGTACATCAAGGGAGGATACGGGTCGGTCATATACCGTCTGCTTGAGTTGCACCGGCCAGTGAACGATCAGAGGTATGCGGATGCCGCCCTCGAAAAAGGTGCCCTTGGTTCCATTCAAGGGCGCGTTGACTGCGTGGCTGACTTCAACCGATCCACCGTTGTCCGAGATGAAAACGATCAGTGTGTTGTCGAGTTCTCCAGCACCCTCAAGCGCTGTCATCAACTTGCCAATATTTTCATCCATGCAGTGCTGCATGGCGCAGTATGTCCGGCGGGTCTTGTTCTTGATGTGGGCGTACAGAGCCAGGTCCTCGTCTCGGGCCTGCATGGGCCCGTGGGGCGTGTTGTAGGAGAGGTACAAGAACCACGGTTGTTCGCCTTCTGTGCCAATGAAGTCCAGCGCTTCCAGAGTGAACCAGTCTGTCAAGTAGGGGGTGCGGATTTCCGTGGGCTTGTCTCTACCTCGCAAGAGGTGGTTCTTCTCAAGAGTTGGCCAGTAGGCGTGACTGCCACCTAGCATGCCGAAGAAGAAATCAAACCCCCGCTCCATTGGGTGATGTTCAGGGAGGCTCTCCCCCAGGTGCCACTTACCCACGAGTCCGGTACGATAGTCCAGATCTTGCAATCGCTCTGGCAGCAGGGGCTCGTCGAAGGGAATGCCGGCAAATTTGGCTTCCAGGTGTTCCGGCCGACGCAGGTTGTGCTCAAACCCAAAGCGCGCCCCATTGCGGCCGGTCATCAGGCCGGCACGGGAGGGTGCGCACACCGAACTCGATACATACCCATTGGTGCAGCGTACGCCTCGCGCCGCCAAGCCGTCCAGGTGCGGCGTCTTGATCTGCAGAGAGCCATAGCAGCCGAGATCTCCATATCCCATGTCATCCGCCACGATCAGCAGCAGGTTGGGGCGCGTGGGATCTTCGTGAGCTCCAACAACGGGGCTGCAGAGACCTGTGATCAGGGCTACAAGCAGAATCATGGGGCTCTGTCTCATGCGCTCTGGTTCAAACAATATCGAGGACCCCCGTGGAATCCCCGTGTTGTTCTGCGTTGACCCCAAGGCAACGCAGCAGATGCAGATGCAGGTTTGCGAGGGGCGTGTTCGGGGGACTTTGGATGTTCCGTCCGGGACGCAGGACTCCTCCCATCCGGCCGCACAACAGAATTGGCAAATTGTGGTGTTTGTGTGCATTGCCACTGGCGATGCCCGAGCCATAGACCACGGCCGAGTTATCCAAGAGTGAGCCTCCGGCTTCTTGATGACTGGCAAGACCCTTGAGCAGGTGCCCCAGCACTCTCGCATTGGCGCGGTCAATGCTCGCGATGGACTTCATCTTGGCCGAGTCCTTGCCGTGGTGCGAGAGACTGTGGTGCCCCTCGTTGATTCCAAGTTCAGAGTAGGCGTGGTTTGATCCCTCGTTGGCAGTCAAGAAGGTCACAACTCGTGTGCGGTCGGTGGCCAGAGCCAAGGTGATCAGGTCGTTGAAGATACGCAGCCTGTCAAAGCGTTTGTAGCTAGCATTCTTGGGACGCATTTCGTCTGCCACCTCGTGCAGGTCTTCCTTTTCCAAGGCTGCAAGTTGTAGCTCCAATTCTCGAACCGCAGTCAGGTATCGCTCGAGGGTCTGTCGGTCTGTGGAACCCAGAACCCCATGCAGTTTGCTTGCGTCCTCGCGCACATAATCCAAGAGACTTCGACGACGGTGGGCGTGTTCTCTGCGCTCGGTAATCGTGGTCAAATTCGCTCCACCGCGGAACAGCCGGTCGAAGAGCCGGACAGGGTCGGTTTCCTTGGCTGCGGGCTGGGTGGCCGAGCGCCAGGAGAGATGACTGGAGTAGGCGCAGGCATAACCGGAATCGCATTGGCCCGAGGAGCGAGGTGCTTCGCCGCCTACTGTGAGCGAGGGGAAAGGCGTTTTTCCTCTCAGGTGTGCCGCGGCGGCTTGGTCGGCGGAGATCCCAAGTTGAACTGCGCCTTCAGCCTTGAGTGGTTGTACACAGGTCAAGAACGCCGCGCTGGCTCGGGCGTGATCCCCGGGGCCATCTCCATTGGGGCGTGCCTTGTCCAACGTCAAGCCCGACAGAAGCGAGATGTGTTGCTTGTGAGAAGCGAGGGGAAGCAGGGATGGACCCAGAGATAGAGTTGCGTTGGCTGCGGCAGTCGTTCCTTCAGGGGGGCGATGTGGAAACCACTCCTCCATGTTGACACCGTTGGGGACGTAAACATAAATCAACCGCTTTGGCGTCAGGGCAGATTGCGCCAACGCTCGCGCGGGCAACATGGCCTCGAGCAAGGGCAAACCCAAAGCAGCGCTGCCTCCACGCAAGAGTGCGCGTCGGTCCATGGGGTTGGTGCGACTGTGAAACAGGGTCATTGGTCTTGGTTTGGGGTATCCCGAGGCTGACGACGGAACAGATCCGACAGGACAATGGTACGAACCAAGGTCCTCAGGGGCGGATCTGGTTCAGGGACCTTTTTCATGGCCCTTTCAAGAGTGTCGAGATCCTCCGAGTTCAACGGGCGGCCCACCGCATAGGTCGCCAAACTGCGAGTCAGGTGAGGCAGGAAGCGCGCATCGCTCGTGAGCATCTTGCTTAGACCTAAGGGGCCATCAAGCTGCGTCCCATCCGGCAGGGTGCCCTGCTCGTCCACTTTTCCAACACGCGTTCTTCCCACCGCGTCGAATCGTTCCAAGGCAAACCCCAGAGGATCCATGGCCACATGGCAGCTGGCACAGCCAGGTTCGGTGCGGTGCAACTTCAATCGCTCGCGCATCGAGAGGCCACGGTCCGCAGGAGCACTCAGGTCCAAGGGCGATGTGTCTGGAGCAGGGGGCGGGGGCGCATCACCCAGCAAGGCCTCCAAGACCCACTTACCCCGCAATACTGGCGAGGTGCGCCCGGGATCACTGCTTGCTGTGAGGATTGCTCCATGACCCAGAATTCCGCGGCGGACAGTTTCAGTCAGGGAGTAGCGTTCGGTTTCCTTGGAGCGTCCCGTTGCGGGCAGTCCATAGTGACCAGCCAGTTGTTGGTTGATCATGGTCCAATCTGCCCGTACGAGATCCCGCGCGGGCAGGCCCTCCTGCAAGATGGAATGGAAGAGCTCCACCGGCTCAGCAAGCATGGCTTCGCGTAGTTGTGCGTCGTATTCTGGGAAGAGTTCCTTGCTTGGCTCATGATTCTTGAGGCGTACGATCTGCAGCCACTGGGGGACAAAGCCCGCAGCAAGTCCTCGTGCCCGTGGGTCTTGCAGCATGCGTTCAACCTCGCGCTCCAGCACATCAGTTTCTTGCAAGGTGTCATTGCGCGCGTACTGCAGGAGTTGCTCATCGGGTAGAGATCCCCATAAGAAGAGGGCCAGTCGCGTGGCCAGGGCGGGGCCGCTCAAGGGTGTTCCAGGTTCTCCCACCTCGCCTACCAACAAGAAGCGTGGGGAGGCCAAGACTGCTGCCAATCCCAAACGCAAACGCGCCTGGGGGGAGGGCTCTTCTTGCACCAACTCAAGCAAGCGTTGTATGTCTGCAGCACGGGGGGCTTCCTGCCAGGCCCGGTCTGCCAAGATAGTCATGGCAGTGCCCAGTTGCGCCTGCGATTCGTCGCCTTCACCCGCCTGAAGGAGAAGTTCGGTCTGAAAACTGGTGGGAGGCTGAGGATCCGAGGGGCCGTCAATCGACACCTGTTCCACGATCACATTCCGGTCGCGTTCCCGTAGGTCCTCTTCCTTGGGCTGAAAATAATCATTCAGGAAAGCAACTCCCACCTGGTGAGGTCCTTTGGTCACGCGCATATGCACGGTCATGGTTATTGCAGAATCGGGACCCTCGCCCGTGATTTGCAGTTCCTCAATGCGCTTGCCATCCAAAGTCAATGCCACCCAGGCGTGGCGCGTACCCGCTTGTTGTGCCCAGGCTTTGCCTCGCAGGGTGTAGTCCCCATCTCGGGGAAACTCATGGGTCAGGTGCGCGGTGCCTTGAGTACTCAAGCGCCCTCCGGACTTTCTCGGGCTGCTCAGCTTGCGCCCGGACGCTTGGACATGGGGTATGCGATCGGGTTCGGGCAGACGAATTGCCTCGCGGGAAACAGAATCTGCCAGGGAGAGCCAGCGATCAAGCCAGGCCGCATCAAGTGTCATTCCCGCACCCACCACATCATAGACGTGCAGTCCAGCTTCCATGGGCAGGGCATCGACCGGCGTTTCGATGTCGGTCAGTGCCAGTATGGCTCCAGCGATTTCGCGCACGGTGCGTCGCCGCAGAGCTGAGAAGGGGGCGTGGGTGACCGGTGTCGAGAGCTCGGGAACTTCGTCACCCAAAGAGTCCTTCAGAATGGCCAACATGGCCAGGTATTCCGAGCGCGCAGGCTTGGGTTCGGGATGTGGCGGCATCACCTGCAGGGACAGTTCTTCTGCCACCAGAAGCCATTTGTCCCGGTTTTCGCCCAGGCCCTCATTTTCAAGGGCCACCAGATTCAAGTCCCCTTCGGGATCTTCGACTCCGTGGCACTTGGAACAGCGCTGTTCGATGAATTCTCCCAGGCTTGTCGTTTGCCCCTCCTGCGCCATCGAGAGAGGCAGTAGGCCAAACACTGTCAGGAATGGAATCAGACGCGGCACACCCTCAATCTAGTCAAGCTGGCCATGGCGCGCCAGAGCTTCACCAGTAGAAGAAACTCACGACCGCACTGGAGAGCCCTACCCCCCTCCTGTTCGATCTGGATTGGTCGCGGACCTCCCTTGGACATACAGGACTTCCAATCGTACGGAGCTGGCAGGGTTCAATATGGGTGGGGTTGCTCAACGCTAGAATCCCGCCATGGCAAGAATCGAATTGATGACGCCCGATTCATGGGAACGTGTCCGGGATCTGCGATTGCGGGCGCTTCAGAACGACCCGGATGCGTTTGAGATGACCTATGAGGAAGAGGTCGGCGAGGGAGAGGCCTTTTGGCGCAAGCGATTGGCAGGAGCCTGTACTTGGATTGCCTTTTGCGAGGGCGCTGAAGCGGGCATGGTCACCGGCGCTCCCATGCGTGGCCATTCCGATGCGGCAGGTTTGTTTGGTATGTGGGTGGATCCCACCTTTCGAGGCCAAGGGGTAGGGGTAGTGCTTGTGCAAGGGGTGATTGACTGGGCCCGAGCGGGCGGCTACGCGCGACTGATGTTGGAGATGGGAGAATGGAACCAGGCGGCCGGTGGGTTGTACAGGGCCATGGGCTTTGTGCCCACTGGGGTCGTTGGAACCCTTCCTGAGCCAAGGGCTCATCTCAAGGAAGTCGAGCTAGAGATCCTGCTTTGACTGTCGGGGTCGCGTACCGAGCAGGCCCCCCGTCTCAGGTATCCACGGATGAGTGCAATGCGATGCGATTGCCTTCGCTGTCCAGCATCACCGCACGGAATCCGTGCTCACCGATGGCATGGATGTCCTGCACGATCTTGCCACCGCTGTCCGTGGCCTTTGCAACTGCCTCGCGGATGCGCCCGTCGGCGTTCATGTAGACCAAGAGGCCGCCGCCAGAGCTGATCTCGTCCGGGTTGACGAACAGGCACCCACCGTTTCCCTCTTTGTGATCGAGGATGCCCATGCGAAACTCAGGGGTCTCCATCTTGTGGACTTCGATGCCAAGCGTTGCGGCGTAGAAAGCGCAGGCTCGGTCGAGGTCTTCTACAGGGATGTCAAACCAGACGGCGCGATTGTGGGTGGAGTTGAAGTCGTTCATGGGGATTCCTGGTTTGGTAAGGGTGTTGGCCTGATGGGATTGTAGCTCTAGGGGGAAAAGGGCAGATTCTTACGGTTAGAATAACCCTTGCAATGGACTTCCAAGTCACCATCGAGATTGACACTGAGTTTCGTTGCGAGGACCTGGGCGGGAGGACGCGCGTTTCTCAGCGTGCAATTGTGCACGGTCGTGGCTTCACCAAGGTGATGTTCGCTCTGCTTGGCTGGGTCTTCAACCGCTCGAACTGCAAGGCCCTCGATAATGAACTCGAGTGCCTCAAGAATTTCTGCGAGGCCAGGCCCGAGGTGTGAATTTCAATTGCGCTGGATCAACCTCTTGTATTTTTTTCGATTCGGAAAATCACCACGATCAGCTCAAGCATGACTCGCAGACTGAGTGCACTCACAAGCGAACCGCCAATCAGAAAAAGAGTGTTGTAGTCTTTGAGGGCTTCGAATTGATGCACGGCCGCAATCTGTGCGACCCCGTTAGCAACAATCGCTGCCAGGCCCAGGATGTAGAGCAGCGAAACGAGTTTAAGTGTAATGAAGGTCTTGAATTGAAAGTCGAACATGCCTGTGAGAATAGTGCCCTGACCTCAGGGTTAGCAAGCCGCGTTCGTTCATTCAGCATTCAGCTTGCTTTGCGGGACCTGACATAGGTGTTCGCCCCCTTCAACTGGAGACCTTGTTCTTCAGGAATCGCGTTCGGTCTGCACCTCCGCCTGCCATTTCTCAAACTCGGCAACGAGGCGCGACAGCACTTGTGCTTTGGTGTCAGCCAGGTCCTCGGTTTCACCCGCGTCTTGAGCCAGGTCGTAGAGCTCCCAGGCAGCTCCTGCCTTCGGCCGGATGGCCTTGAGCGATCCCATGTGAAACGCTGAGGCTTTGCCGGACTGAAAAGCGATGCCTCGTGAGCCTGGACGATCATCCTGCGCATTTTTTGTCATCAATGGGATCAGGCTGACTCCGTCGAGGCGTCTTGTGGGAGGGAGGTCTCGCCCCAAGACTTCTGCGATGGTGGGCAAGTAGTCCATGGTGGAGACCGGGGCGGACAGCTGTCTTTGAAACGGAATGCGGCTGGGCCAGACCAGGAGCCCGGGAACCCGCACTCCGCCTTCATACAAGCTGCGCTTGCGTCCACGCAGCCCGGCAGTGGAACCCTCGCCACTCTTCGCATTGCCTTCCGGCCCGTTGTCGCTGGTGAACCAGAGCATGGTGTTGTCTGCAATACCAAGGCTGGACAGATGCGATCGCAGGCGAGCCATGGACTGATCTACTGCAGTGATGATTCCGTAGTAGTCGCGCTGGTTGGGCTTGAGATCTTTGTTGTAGAGTTCCGTGATCTCAGTGCTCGCCACAACTGGGCGATGGGGCGCGTGCAGCCAGACAATCGCCAGGAACGGCTGTTCATTCGCCGCAGCCTCGCTCATGAATGGGAGGGCCCGGTCCAGGATGATACGGCAGTCATCCCCTTCCAAGTTCTCGGTCACGATCTCGCCACTTTCGTTCCAGTAACGAGTGCCATAGGGCTTGCCGTTCTCTGGGTTGACCATCGGATTCCAGGTGGGGACCTTGGCTTCAGTGGAGAAGCAGCGATCAAAGCCATGCAGCCAGGGTGGCGAGTAGTGTTCTTGGTGCTTGACGCGGCCTCCACGGTTGGAGTCCTGCACTGTCTTGGTCAGGGTTCCCAAGTGCCACTTGCCAAAGTGTCCAGTGACATAGCCCGCTTGTTTACACAATTCGCCCAAGGTGTATTCAGCTTGCGGCAGGTGTCCGTGGTTGGCACCGAGGATTCCCATGCGTGAAGGATGGCGGCCTGTCAGAACGCTGGCTCGGGTGGGAGAACAAACCGGCGAGGAGGCGTAGAAGCGATTGAACTGAATGCCCTCCGCTGCCATTTGATCAAGGGCTGGCGTCTTGATGACCTCGTGCCCGTTGTAGCTCGTGTCTCCCCAGCCCTGATCGTCGGCCATGACGAGGATGATGTTGGGAAATTGTGCTGTGGCGAGGGGAGTTGCGCTGAGGGGAACCGCGCTGCCGAGGGTCCAAAGGAGGAGTAGAGGCTGGTTCATGGGGATCGCTCGGGTCCTTCAGCCTACTGGGTACTCTCACCTGGAATGGGGTGCAATCCTGCGATCCGCGCCCCGCTCGCTTGGGTGGAGTCGGCTTCCATTGAAGCCGTCAAAATTGAGCGCTCCGCAGGGCGTGGATCAACGGCTCATTCCAGGGCCCTGACACTGCAGTCCGTGAGAATCGAGAGTCGATGATCACTCGCCGCGTTGGGGGTTACGTAGCCAATCAAGGTCCCGCTGCATGATTGGCCGGCGCGGTCCGCGGCAAACTGGACCGCGCCATCGGCTTGGATGAGCAGCTCCAGGTGCGTGGTTTGTCCTGGTCCTAGTTCGAGAATCGTGGTTTCACCCCCTGGCCAGTTGATTGCCACATTGCGCAAGGGGTTCGGAGAGTCGTTGGTCAGGTCGATGCGCTCGATACTCATTCCTTGCGCTGTGATCAGGATACAGAAGAGGGCGACAGGAAAGTTGGAGAGCAAGAGAACGCTTGCGCAGGTTGCTCTTGTGTGGATTTGTCTCAGATTCAACTGTGACAGGCGCGCACGTCTGATGAACATCACGACGGACACGGCTCCCAAGAGCGCCATGGAGAGACCGGCGATGATGATTGCTCCACCAACGGTCAGCAGCAGGTCCATACGCGTGGCGTGATAGGTGCCGAACACGCTGAGGCCCAGCACCAGGGGCAGGGAGCCGCAGATGATGGCGAGCAACAACCAGAACTCGGGGCGCTGGGTGGCTTTCGGCTGGGCATGGGTCATGGGCGTCGCTTCGTGCGGAGGGTATTCTGTCATGCTGCCCGCCTGTTGTGGTCATGTCAGAGAGCCTGGGGGTTGCTGGGGCGTTCCGTTGGACTCCACACTGTGCCATTGCCCCGAATTGAGCATGTCTCGATCAATTGCAGTAGGTTGTATCAAAGGAAAACGCCATGACTCCCCTCCAATCATCTCTCTTCGCTTTGATCCTCTTCGCAGTTCCTGCCCAGGCCGACATCATTTGGACCGGCGCGGTGAGCAATGACATTTTTGACGAAAGCAATTGGGATCTGTCGGGTTCGACGGTCACGGTGGTCGATCCCAATGTGACCATTGACGACAATGTTGTGATTGCCAACGCGGCCAGCCCGGTGGAGTTTCCGAACATCGCAGGCCAGGTGCGCTTCCAGATAGGCGGCGGTCGGGTCTTGACTCTGGACAATTCCACCCTGATCGTTATTAGCAACGATGGGATCGGGGGGGCGCCCACTGCATCGAGTGGACCCACCGTGCGAATGATCAATGGAGGTCAGCTTGTTACGTACTTCATTGTCAACGGCACCCACCTCGAGATCACACAAGGCTGTACGGCTACTTTTGGAGGGCCAGCAACTCCGATCAATGGATCAACCGTGGACCTGCTGCCCAACTCGATCTTGGCCTTCACGAACGAAACCGTCCAGGAATACATCAACGAACATTTGAGCAAGACCACCGTCAGCGGCGCGCCCGCTGTGGTGGGGGTCAACATTACGGTGGTAAGCGACGGTGCCGCAGGTTCAATCATCGAGGTGCTCTCTCCTGTTGGGACCAATTACTGTTTTCCCTCGATCGCCAATTCCAGCGGAGCTTCCGCAGCGATTTCCGCAAGCGGCACAAGCGCGGTGATAAGCAATAATCTGGCACTGACTGTCAGCGGTATGCCTACGAACCAACTGGGGTATTTCCTGTGCGGCCAATTCCAAAGCTATATCCCAGGCGCTGGTGGAAGCCAAGGAGCCCTTTGCCTCGTGGGTCGTATGGGTCGTTTTGTCAGTCAGATCCAAAACTCTGGGCCAGCTGGTGAGTTCAGTATTCAGGTTGACCTTGGTGCCCTCCCGGTATGGCGCCCCCATGCTGTACTGGTGGGGGAAACGTGGAACTTCCAGGCCTGGTTTGTCGATGGATCGAGTTCGAATTTCAGTGACGGGATATCGATCACGTTTCAGTGATTCAATTCGATTCGCTTCTTTTGGCTGGAGCGCGGAAGAGGCGTCTGTACCTGGACTCACGTTCACGCGACCATGCCCAGTGGTTTCATTTCTTGAGGAACCGTTGCGCGTCGCGTGCCAGCGCAGTGTTCCTCTAGTGAGTGCTTGCAGGCAAGAAGAGGGACGCCCCTTCTCGTACACGCGTGTGGTCCACATGCCCACCGGCCTTGCCCCCTGCACTGGTGGTCACAATCGCGTGCACATGGGAGCGTTGGCCATGGTGGGTTAGTTGGCCCGCGGCATTCTCCGCGTAGAAGCCAATCAATGCGCCTTCTGCGTTGGCATCGGTCAAGCGCCAGGGTTCGGGACCTTCGGGGTTGGCGATGGGACAGGAACCGTTGAGCACATGCAGGCAGAGGCCTTCGAATCTGCCTGTCACCCGGAAAGGGATGGCTGGAACAGCTCCTGTGTCGATTCCCTGTTCTTTAGCGGTGGCGGCAATGATGCTCTCCAATTCTTCCAAGCTGCTAATCGCGGGGAGGGAATACTCTTCCCACGCGGGAACCTTCGCGAGGGCCAAGAGCGTCGCTTGTGCACCGTCGCCGGGAGTGAGAAAGGTCACCTGATCTCCGGACGCCGCCACTACGTGGGGCACACCCCAATCGATGGTCAGCTCACCAGAGAGTTCTGCCATGGCTCCGACACCGATCATGGCTGGATCATTCAACACTGACAACTTCACCCGGCCCTCAGTTTTCCCGTTGCGCAAGACCTCTCGCATGGAACCCCAGGCGCGGAAACCAAATGGAGCAGCTTCCCGGGTCAACGCGGCTGTCACGCAGTTGGCCAGGGAGTCGCTGCGCATGCCCGAGTCCTTGGCCATCTGCACACCTTCTTCCGGGGTGGCTCCTTCCTGGATCGCCGTGTGCAACCCCCAAAGAGCTCCCACGCGGTTGCCGCTGCCGCAGTGAACCAGTACATGACCTGATCCGAATTCTTCGAGCGCTGCATTGAGTTGCGCCGCATGGTTGGCTACCAACGTGTCACCGCCCATTGGAATGTGCACATAGGCCATGCCCGCTTGCTTCACCAGATCACCTTCGTTTGCTGGGAATGGCTCGCTCGCTCTGCGCAGGTTGACTACCAGTGTGTAGCCACCTTCGGCCATTGCAGAGAACTCAGCTACATCCACTTGACCTCCTCCCACTACGCCTGGAGCAAGGTGGCAGAAGTTCTTGATGTTCAGGGTGGGGGGCTGGGTCGTGCTCGCACAGGAGGCCATAGCGAGCAGAGTCAGGGCGCTGGTGCGTATGAAGAGGTTTCGCTTGGGGCAGGGGATCATGAGCTGATGATAAGGTTGGGCTGCATGTTGTAGTTGATCATTCTCCGCCTCTGAATGCTTCAAGCCCCAATTGGTACGGGATATCTGCCCGTATCTCACAAGATGGCGCGAAACCACTTCGTTTGAAATGGATTTAGACTTCGGTGGCCAGCCGAGATCAGAATGGAAACTGGCCTCCGATCCCCGTGAACAAGCAGCCAGCTTCAATTGTCTGTTTGCTTGGCGTGGCCCTCAGCCTGTGTTGCCTTGCAAGATCCCAAGGCGGTGGCGCACCGGTGCCGATAGATACCCATGTTCATCTACGCGCTTTCTTTTCTCAGGGTGGGAGCATGGTCAGCGACTTTCCGCTTACCTGTAGTCGTTGTGGATGGCGCCGGTCTTGCTCAGTGGCCTCTTGATCCGACTTCCACGCCCTTGCCTGGCGGTCTCATTACTCCGGGAACCAGTTGGTTCTTCCAGTTCTGGTACCGTGATCCCCTCGGAGGACCGGCGCATTACAATTTCTCCGACGGGTTTGAGCTGCGGCTCTGTCCGTGGTTCGGCAGAACAACAGTCTTTAGGCCTTGGATTCCCTTGAGAATTGACGCACTGGGATGAGAGGCGGTCACTGAGTGAATCTGGTTACAGTCCCGCCAGGGCAGCACGCAGGGCGATGAATGCCTGGGCTGCGGTGTTCGTGAGGCTGGGCCCGGCCAGCAGGTCTACTTGCTCTCCGGGGTCATTCTGCAGGTCAAACAACCTGGGCATCAAGAGGTCCTGATTGACGATCAGTTTGAAGCGTTGTTCACAAGCCATGCGCCGCCAGGTATCCGGTTGCAGGTGGGGATCCGCTCCTGCCAAGGTCCCGCGCTCGGCAATTGCGATGGTCCCGGGCGCGCTGCCTCCTAGTAAGAGGGGCTCAAAAGAGACCGAATCAGGTCCAGCCAAGGGACCCTGGGAGATCCCCAGCAGGGCCAGCACCGTGGCATAGAGATCGACGAGTTCGATCACCGAGTCGTCTTGCCCCGGCACAATTCCCGGTCCCAGAGCCCAAAGCATCGTGCGCACTCCGCCCTCGTAGACGGTGCCCTTGTCTCCTCCCAGGGTTGCGGCCAGACCATTGTCGCTGTAGATGATGACCGTGTACCCCAAAGCCAATGCCATGGGTGTCAGGCGCGCGAGTTCTGTATCCAAAGCCTGCAAAGCCGCGCGCGCCCGGTCCCAGTTGAAGACCAGTGGCAGGGGAATCGTGTGCAAGTAGCTTGGCGGATCGTGAAAAGGCTTGTGGGGCGCGTGGTAGCTCAGAGAAATTAGGTCATACCCATCGCGTACCGCACGCAAGGCCAGATCGGTTTCGCGCGTTGTGAGATAGGTGTTGGTCACGGAGTGCGAAGTCCCCGCTGCGTTCTCGGGATAGTTGAACCAGTCCCCTCCAGCTGGACCAAGATTGCCCATCACCCCCACATAAGGCAGCCAACCAAAAGCTGTAGGATGAGCAAGGGTATCGTCGGAGCAGAGGTGCCACTTGCCAATTTTCATGGCCCGTTTGCCACTGGTCTGTACCCGTACGCCGAGGGGCGTGAATGGTGCAGTGGGCAAACGATAGTCGTTCGTGTTCTGAACATTTCCAATGCAACGGACTTCGATTCGGCTACCTCGAGCTCCCAGCTGTGCCAGCACCCGCGCTGGGGTGCACATGGGCGCCGCATAGAAGCGTGGGAAGTAGCGGCCCTGCACAGCAAGGCTGTCGAGGTGCGGTGTCGGTGTCGCCTGCAGCAACTCGATTCCGAGATCGTCGAGGTCAATCACCAGGACCTTGCGCGGTCCTACCCCTTGGGCAGAGACAGCGCTTCCCAACGCTCCGAGCAGAGCGATCGTCAGCAGGCAGGCATGAGTCGACGGCAAGGGGTCATCTTCTCATGGATTCCCTGATGCTGCCAGAGTTGTGGCTACAGAGCACTGCGGGAAGCCCCTGTGCATGTTTCAGGTTGAGAATCCTCCGCGCGGCCGGCCGTCTACCAGTCATCCTTCATCTGCTCTTCATACGCACCCAAGGTGGTAATCCAATTCACGCGGTCGTTGTGCGAGTGGGTAAATCCGATTGAGCGTTCGTGAGCCACCGTGGCCTTGGATCGATAGGCGATCACATAAGTCCTTCGCCAGCCGTCGGATGGATTGCCTGCGGAGCCGTGCATGACCCACTCGTTGTGCACGGTGATCCCCCCGCGTTGGACCTCCATGTGTTCGATGATCTCCTCTTCGCCAATCTCGGCGATCAATGTGTGTCCTTCCTCGCGGTTCGAGTCAGCGGGACGGTGAGGGCGCAGGGATCTCTCGGCTCCCGATCCCTTGATGAAACGGATACAGCCGTTGGACAGGTTAGAGTCATCGATCGCGAGAGAGCAAGTTACTGTGCGCGTGTCAGGCGTACCCACCGGCCAGTACCCTTGATCTTGGTGCCAGGCAAATGCGGCACCTGGGCATCTGGGTTTCTTTGCTAGGAACTGATCGTAGTCGATTTGGATGTCCGCGCCGATGAGTTGAGCTGCGATGTTGGCGGATCGATTCTCAAAGACATTGCCTTGGAGTTCCGGCGCATAGACCCGAGGCAGCATGGCATTGACCAACGCATAGTCTTGGAATTCCCGGTCATAGGGGCCGCTCATGTCACAAAAGTCTCGCCCCATGGATGAGATTTCATTGCGCATGAAGCACTCGTAGGCTGGCTCAATTGTCAGCACCTCCTCTTCCGTCAGGACATTGGGGATGTGCAGGTATCCTTGCGAGGCGTACTGCGCGATCTGGGTTGGGCTAAGAGTGAGTGAGTTCATCAAGGGAAGAGTGTTGAGCCTTGGGTCATTATTCGTTCCAGAATCGATGGATCGTTGATTGGAAGTACACCTCACCTGGTCGCAGAATCACCGAGGGGAAGCTGGTCTGGTGTACTGCGTCGGGAAAGCCCTGGGCTTCCAGGCAAAGGGCGTGTTCTGTAGTGAACAGCTGCAAGGCGGCTTGAGTGGTCTGCACTTCCATGCAGCGGCTGGACTGCGAACTCTTGAGCACCGCCGCTGGTGAGCAGTTGTCCAAGTCGAATGTGTGATCAATTGGGGCCGCTCCGAGCGGCCTCGGCCGAGTGAAGTCAATGCTCGTACCGACCACGCGATCGAGGCTACCTGTGGGGATCAGCTCCTTATCGGTGGGGGCATAGCGCTGTGCTCCGATCATCAATTCATGTTCTTGAATCGGACCTCCGAGATTCCAATAGGCGTGGTTCGTGAGGTTGACAGGCGTGGGCCGGTCGGTGGTCGCAGAATATTCCATCACCAGGGCGTTGTCTTCGGTAAGCAGATAGGAGGCCTGCAGATCGAGCGTCCCCGGGTAGCCGCCGGTTCCATGGGGGCTTCGGATGTGGAAGCGCACTGACGAGGGAGTCTTCTCTGCGTTCCATAGGAGTTCATCCATGGGCTCCTGGGAACCGCCATGCAGGTGGTGGTTTCCTTCATTCCGAGTGAGTTCAAAATGTTCTCCATCCAAGTCAAATGTGCCACCGCGGATCCGATTTGCAACGCGCCCGATCGTGACTCCCGCAAAGCGATGGCTTGGGCGGGAGTCCACCACATTCATTTGTTCACCGGAAGCGTCCGGCAAATGCAGTTCCAATAACGAAGCCCCCCGCGAGCTGAGGGTGGCCCTGATTCCGTTGGTGTTGCAAATTGAAGTGATGGGGGGAGGAGGTTCCATTTTGCAGTCCCCACATTAGCCTCTCTCGCCCGCCGGAACATGGGAAAGGCGCCAGGTCTCCTAGCTGGTCTGTATGCTGCCCCCATGGCGCAGCTTCTTTATGTGGTGGACCCCATGTGCTCTTGGTGCTGGGGGTTCCGTGGAGTGATAGAGCAAGTGCGGGCGGTGCATACGGGGTTGCAATGGGAATTGGTGATGGGCGGCCTTGCGCGGGATTCCGACGAGCCCATGGACGAGGCAACACGTTCCCATGTGCAGCAGGCCTGGCATGACGTGGCTGACCGAACAGGGGCTGCCTTCAATCATGAATTTTGGACAAAGTGTCAGCCCCGTCGATCCACCTATCCCGCCTGTCGGGCGGTGATTATTGCGAGGGAGAAGGGCAGAGCTGAAGAGATGCTGGCGGCAATCCAGAGGGCGTACTACCAAGAGGCGCGCAATCCTTCTGACATCGAGACTCTGATTGCACTTGCCGGGGATATTGGCCTGGACCGTGAAGATTTTGGAGCGGCGATGGATGACCCCGCGACACAGGTTCTCCTGGAAGGGGATTTCTCTCTTCGTCGAACCCTTGGGGCCAATAGTTTTCCCAGCATCGGGGTGCGCGAAGGAGACCAGTTGCGGTTGTTGACAAGCGGCTGGTGTGACGCCGAGAGTTTGGCCACGGCGATTGAGGCGGGTTGTTGAAGGTGGGGTGGGGCGTGCAAGCCCCCGTACTCCCGGGTATGAGCGCCTAACTGCCCAGCAACTTCCGGGCTATGCGCGTGACTTCCGTTTCGTTGTTGTTGCGAGTCAGGGCTGAGAGCTTGCGCTCGAAGAGGCGATCGCCGGAACTCTTGCGGGTGTGAAAGAAGAGTGGACGACTATCCTGTAGTTCTGTCCAAGCCTGGGAATCGAGTAGGGATGATGCTCCCAAGGACTTCTTCGCCTGTTTGACTTGTTCGCTGCACAACTTGGCAGCCTCGGACTTGGGCCAACCCCGTTGCAGGGCACGATCGAGGAAGGCCAGTCTCATATGGTCCTTCATCCCGTTCATGTCCACTGCCTTCTCGCGTAGGGAGTACTCGAACTCGTTCAGATGCTCCAGTAGCAGAGCTCCCTGCTCGGGGGACTTGCGTTGTGCTTTCTTGGCAGCCTTGACAGCCTTGTTCCAGCGGCCGCCATAGTAGTGTTTCAAGGCCTCTCCAAAGATGGGGGGCAGGTCCAATTCAATTGGCGCCGCGGGCCACATGTCGAGGGCTTGCGTGAGCCCTTCGATCAGGTCCTTGTTTCCTTGCTCGGGATCTCCAGCCCAGACCAGGTCACCTGCCCGACCGATCACCGCCAGCGGCGTGCTGCCATAGGGCGTTTCCTCGGCAGGTGCCAGCCCTATGGGGAATTCCAGCCCGAATGAGTCAATCAGGTTCCGTGCCTCAGAAGCTTTCAGGGGCTCGGCGTGACCTAGGACCGTGATATCTCGATCTGGATTCGACGCCAGAAGATCTGCGATCAAGACGAGGGTCTTTGGGGCATCCGAGATCCGCACCAGCAGCACGACCTGACCCCTCAGGTCTTTCAGCTTCTGTCCGTCAGGGTTGAATTCGTTGCTTCTGCGTTGAACCTTTCCTTCTTCGGAAGCCTGGGCGCCTTCCCAGGTCTGAATGTTGTGTGCGGGCGCTGGCCAACTTGCAATCAGGTCGGCGGGCAGGATCAGGGCAAGGAGGGCAATCCACATAGGAAAGAGGTTTGGGCAGTCGGACTTGAAGGTTAGGCCTCTTTGCCGAGAAGGCTACCGCTTTTGTGGGCCTATTCAAAAGACCGCTATGGGCGATCTCTGTGGGTAGTCCATGTCCCACGGAAGCGCGCAGCCTGGTTGCAGACCTCAGACCCAGGGGTTCTTTTTGCTGCCTGCCCAATTCCGTTGGCTACACTCTGGTCTGTGCGAGTTCTCCGAGAGTATTTTACCCTGCAGGGAACGGTCGGCCGTTCCCAGTACCTGGCGGTGGGCGTAGGCCTTGCTTTGCTCAAGTACACTGTGGATGCGGCGAGCTACCTCCTCGTCATGAGGGGGTTCTGGAGTCCTTGGAATTATGTGGATCCAACTTTTTCCGGGCGCATGGGTGGGGTGGACCGTCTGCCGCCCGCGTACTTGGCGTTCCTGATCGTTTGGGCCTTGCCGTTTCTTTGGGTTGGTGTGGCCATGAGCGCACGAAGAGCGCGAGATGCTGGGCTCTCCCAATGGCTGGGGTTGTGTTTCTTGTTGCCTTTTATCACCTACTTCACGGTGATCTTCTTGGCTATGCGACGTTCGCGGCCTAATCCCAACCCCACGCGCCGACCGGATGAGTTCACTTTTCGAACAGCGCTTTTTGGCGTGCTCTTCACCGTGTTGTTTGGTGTAGGGATGATCGCGGTCTTGACAGAGGGCATGCACTATTATGGCACCGCTCTGTTTCTGGGCGTGCCGTTCTTGATGGGGGCAGTGGCTGGGTATCTCTACAACTTGCCCAAGGAACGCACGGTGGCGGCGACCCTGGGTATGATGGTGATCGCGTTGCTGATCGGTTTTCTGGCCCTGATGGCCTTTGCCTTGGAAGGGGCGGTGTGTCTGGTCATGGCCTATCCCATCATGTTAGCTGCTGCTGCACCGGGATCTATCTTCGGTCGCTCACTGGCGCGCATGTCCGTGGCTCCTGATCGCAGCTTGGGCCTGGTCATCTTGACTCTGCCCCTTGGCGCCTTGGGTCAGCAGTATCAAGCTCAGCCCATGGAGCGCGAGGTCATGACTTCGATTGTGATCGATGCTCCGCGTGAGACGGTCTGGGAGAATGTGATTGCTTTCAGCGAACTCCCGCCGCCGAAGGGATGGCTGCTGCAAACAGGCATTGCCTATCCGCTCAGGGCGCGTATTGAAGGGAGCGGCGTGGGGGCCGTGCGCCATTGCGAATTCACCACGGGGTCGTTTGTCGAGCCCATCACCTGTTGGGATGCCCCCGCCCGTTTGTCCTTCGATGTGACAGAACAGCCGGATCCCATGGAGGAGTGGAGTTTCTATGCCCATGTGAATGCGCCGCACTTGGAAGACTCCTTCCGAAGTGTGCGTGGAGAATTCCGTCTGACTGCCTTGCCAGACGGCCGCACGCGCCTTGAGGGCAGCACCTGGTATGTGGTGGACATGGGCCCACTGCACTACTGGAAGCTCTGGGGGGATGGGATAGTGACCCGGATTCACAGGCGGGTATTGCAGCACATCAAGGCGTTGTCTGAAACCCGGGGAAAGAGTGGCGTTGATCCCGGTGAGCATTAGGGCTGTTGAGCCTTGATTCAGATAGGAATCCTGTGGATGCGAGTATACTCGTCCCCGTGACAGACAATTGGCAAGAGTGGTGGGCCTATGTGCTGGTCTCTGAACAAACAGGAGATACCTATGTGGGCGTGACCGTGGACTTGGAGCGCCGGCTTGGGCAGCACAATGGGGAACTGGCCGGAGGGGCACGGCGTACTACGAGAGGAAGGCCTTGGACTCTTGCGAAGTCCCACGGACCATTTTTGGATCGTTCGGAGGCTCAGGAGGTGGAGCATCAGATCAAGCGACGGCGTGGAAGTGAGCGCTTGACCTGGAGCCCTTGAAAAAGGGCTAGACTAAGATGATGAACTCATCTGGAATAAATATGCATTGGGGTTGGTTGGTGTTGATCCTTGCAGCTTGTGGCGCGCCCGCAGAAGATGTGCAGCAAGTGGCGGTTCGGGCTCCCAATGTGATCTTGGTCATGACCGATGACCAGGGCTGGGGAGATCTATCAGCCCACGGCAACCCGGTGCTGGAGACGCCACACTTGGATCGGCTCATGCAGCAGAGCGCGCAATTGGCTGAGTTCTACGTGCATCCGGTTTGCACTCCCACGCGCGCGGCCTTGATGACTGGGCGACATCCTCAACGGACGCGAGCTTTTGACACCTATGTGGGGCGGGCCATGTTGGAGCCAGAGGAGGTCACAGTCGCCGAGGTGCTGCGCGACGCGGGCTGGCACACCGGGGTTTTTGGCAAGTGGCACTTGGGAGATTGCGCGCCCATGCGGCCCCTGGATCAGGGATTTGAGCGCTCCTTGGTGCATCGCGGCGGCGGGATCGGCCAGCCGTCGGACCCTCTGGGGGCAAGGAGCAAATACACCGACCCGGTGTTGATGGATCAGGGAATTGAGCGTGCCTTTGATGGATACTGCACCGACATCTATTTCGAGCAGGCGTTTGATTGGATGGACACGCAGGATGCTGCGGGAGAGCGGTTCTTTTGTTACATCGCTCCCAATGCGCCACACACGCCTTTGCATGATGTGCCTGAAGGGCTCTATCAAAAATACAAGCAGAAGGATCTTTCGGGCGAGGCATTTGCTGGGGGCGAGGGCCGGGCGCCAGGCAAGATGGATCCGGACAAACTCGCGCGCTTGTACGCGATGATTGAGAACATCGATCAGAACATGGGTCGCCTGCTTTCATTCCTGGAAGAGCGCGACTTGGAGCGCGAGACCCTGCTGATCTTCCTTTGCGACAATGGTCCCCAGGGACGCCGGTTTGTGGGGGGTCTACGGGGCTCTAAGGGCAATGTGTATGAAGGCGGTGTACGCAGCCCGTTGTTTGTGCGTTGGCCGGGCAAGTTGGCGGCTGGACCGCGGAGTAGTGACTTTGGCGCGCACCTCGATCTCTTTCCAACAATCCTGGATGCCTGTGGGGTGAGCGTACCTGACGGATTGGAGCTTGACGGGCGTTCTCTCTTGCCCGTCTTGCAAGGGGAAGAATCACAGGTGCCCCGTGATCCCTTGGTGGTTCAATGGAATAGGGGCAATGGCCCAATCCATGGGCAGAACACATTTGTGCGCCATGGGAAATGGAAGCTGGTCAACCACCCACGTGCTGATGTGCGCGAGGAGGCGGCGCCCTGGAAGCCAGAACTGTTTGATCTCTCGCGGGATCGCTTTGAACTGAAGGATGTGAGCGCGGAGTTTCCAGATCAGGTCGCACGCCTCACAGAGATCTATTCGGTCTGGTTCAAGGATGTGAGCACTCCCGATCCTTATGGGGAGAGTTGGACTCCATCCTGGCCGCCCAACGGGCCGCCGCCCATTCGCATGGGGGGGCAGGGTGCTGAGCGAGTGGTACTCACCCGCCAAAACTGGCGACGCACCCGCGGCAGCGGCTGGGGCCAAAACGGAAGTTGGCGTGTGCGCTTCATGGATGGGTACTTTGGAGATACAAGAACGCCGAATCCCTGGTCCGTGCGCGTGATTTTTCCGAGAGGCGTCCAACCAACCAGCGTCACGCTTGGGATCAATTCAGGGGTGTGGACCTACATCACCTGGGATAGTAAGCCTGCAGAGGCTCAGAAGGAGATCACGCTGAAGGGGGTCCAGAAGGCCTGGCGGGTGGATCAACCGGCCACGGTGAGTTGTGTCCTTACCGATGCAAATGGCAAGGAAGTGGGGCCGCACCAGTTGATCTTCTTTCGGTGACCGATTCCAAGGAATCGGTAGATCCAACCAAGTGGCACGCCCGACAGGATTTGAACCTGTGACCCCGGCATTAGGAATGCCGTGCTCTATCCAGCTGAGCTACGGGCGCATTGGTGGCGGGAGGGTAGCACGGAGGCGCCCCTTGGGGAGGTTCAGAACGAAGCCTGAAATCCGATTCGTGGGCTTTGCTCCGGGAGAGGAGGGTCTGGAATGGCTGCAGGTCCAGAGCGCGAGAAGCGCTACCAACGGTGGGGTCCTGCTCAGTAGGATCAACCCTTCAACCCAGGCACATCCATGACCAATCCCGTCACTACTACACCCAAACATCTATGGGCAGTTGGAATCTTCGCCCTGCTATTCGATGGTATGGGTGTCCTCGACTTTGTGATGACTCAAACCAAGAATGCGGAGTGCATGGGGAACTTCACGCCCGAGCAGCTTGAGTACTTCTATGGCTTCCCTAGGTGGTTGGTTGTCATTTGGGCTGCGGCCGTATTTGGAGGTGTCTTGGCATCCGTGCTGCTCTTGATGCGAAAGGCGCTGGCCACGAATATCTATGCCATTTCCTTGGGTTGCATGGTTGGCTCCAACACCTACCTCTTTGGATTTTCGGATGGTGCCGAAGTGATGGGAAATGAAGGCCTGATCTTCACCGTTGTGATTTTCATCGTCAGCCTGGGTCTGGTTCTCTATTCACGGGCCATGCAACGGGCCGGTGTGCTGACTTAGGCGCGGCGCAGGCCTGGCCTATTTGAAGACGGTGTCATTCTTGTTCCCATTGGCCGCGATGTAGGCCAGCAGATTCAGAACCTCATCGTGGCTGAGGGTGACCAGCAGGCCCGTGGGCATGGGTGAGATCTGCAGTGGCACCATTCTGTCGATTTCGTCCCGGTAGAGGGTGACGGTCACATCGGGCTCCTGAAGGGACTCGGTGATTGTGACGCTCTCTCCGTCGTCCTTGACGACCTGGCCAAAGTATTGGCTGCCATCATTGAGCTCGATACCAAAGATCCGGTGTTCGGGCTTGACCGTGATTGCAGGCTCAAGAATATGGCGTAGTAGTTCAGCGCCCGGGTAGTTCTTGCCCGCCTGGGACAAGTCCGCCCCCACATTGCCGCCGCGGCCTTCCATGTTGTGGCAAGTAGAGCAGGAGGCCGCTTCAAACATGGCCTGGCCACTGGCGAAGTGGCGGCCGCGCAAGGGTCTTTGCAGGTCGGATTGGAAATCGGCGAGCTCCCAGAACTGGACAAAGGGCCGTGTGATGATGGCGGCGCCCCCTTCGAGTTCTTCCGGCGTATAGAAGCCCTCCTTGCCCTGAGTCGCTACGCGCACCTCGCGGATTTTCTCGGGCTCAATTGGGTCCGCTTGATTGCCGAAGGAGTTGCGTACATAGGTCAGCACATCGGCGAGTTCCTGGTCATTGAGCAGGGCTCCAAATGGTGTCATGGGTACTAGACCGGGGTAGGGTTTGCCGAGTACCTCCATGGGCCCCAAGAGGCCATTGAGAGTCAACATGATCAGGCGGTCGGTGTCTTCAGTGACCCATGGGGATTTGCCCAAGGGCGGGAAGCCGCCAGCTTGTAGACCCAGGCCATCGCTTTGATGGCAGGTTGAACAGTGTCCATCGCGCGCGTAGATCTCGGCACCTTTCAGATAACTCTCATGGGAGGATTCCGCCAGGTGGCTTGGAATCTCGATGACAACTTTCTCCACGATAGTTTGTCCAAGCAGGTGAGCCCTTGCCGTTTGATAGGGCTTCTTGAGCCAAGAATCAGCAAGGATTCCCATTCCCCCTTCGAGTTTTACTTCCAGTGTGGCCAAGGTGGTCTCGCCATCGAAGAACTCAAGCCGGGCTCTATTGAAACGGTCCTCGAAACCGGGGCGGTTCCAGATGGTGAGCGAATCGATAGCTACGGGAGGATCGAAGCTCACTTCTATCCAAGGATTGGTTTGGGGGGCAGTGTGGCTGAAGTTGGAGTGATCACCGTCAACAAGATTGGCGATGGGGTACTGACCCCCGTTGTATTCGGTGGACTGGGACAGACTGGCGTCAGCGGTAATGTTCTTGCCTCCAGAGGTGATCTCCATCTCGGCGAGATTGATCACCCGGTTGTTCCCCGGGAGGGTCATGCGCAGGGAGCTGATCTGGCCTGCGGCCAAGGCGGGGTGGCTGCAGCGGATTGTCCTGCCTGCGTTTTCGATCGTCACATAAGCGGCCTTTGCCTCGGTGGTATCGGTTTGATAGACCGCATCGGCGGCGGCAAGTACCTTGAGTCCAGCGTCCCGATCCAACCAGGATCCGGCGGCAATTGCCTCCAGTTGGACTCGCCCATGGGAATCACCCGCAGCGGCTTGAAGGAGCTCGGCTTGGTCCGGAATCCGGTGGGCGTTGTAACGCAAGACGCGTACGGCGGCCGCACGGGCGCGGTGGTCAACCGCTTGAAGAAGGCGACGCAGCAGAGTGTCATCCACCCGATCGAGGCCCCAACTGACCCACAGAGCTTCAAGCAGGTGGTGCTCGTACCTGGGGTTCGTTGAGTCCAATCCAGTTGTCCATTGGGCCAGGGCACTCAGGACCTGATCCGCGTCGCGCCCACGCAACTCACGCCGTGAGCGGTATCTTGAGCGGTACTCAGGCAGCTTCAGGTTCTCGAGCAGAGTTTCGACTGGTGCGCCCGCTATCTTGGCCGGTTCAACGAGAGGTCGACTGGGATAGGTGATGTGATAGATACGCCCATGGTCGTGGTCGCGGTGGGGATCACGAATGTTGTGCTGCATGTGCCCGATCAAGGGGTTGTGCCAATCCACCAGATACAGGGAACCGTCGGGTGCAACTTCGATGTCCACTGGACGATAGTTTCCGTCGCTGGACTTTGTCAGGTCGTGGCGCCAATGGGTTTCATAGCCGGTTCCGCTTTCGCTCATGCGGTGTTGTTTTGTGCCGAGAAAACCGATGGTGTTGTTCAGCATCATGTCCCCTTGCATTTCATCTGGGAAGTGACGACTGCTAAGGAACTCAATGCCCGATGTGGGACGTACCCTGTGGGCAGGTTCGATCAAGTCTTTGCTGCCGGGTGTGGACACTCCGTAGCGGGGCCTGATCGATCCAGGCAGCATCCACTCCGTGGTGGTACCAGAGGTGTGCAAGAAGAAGTGCTGTCCCCATTCATCAAAGGCAATACCCCAAGGGTTCGGGATCGGAAGTTGCGCGTGGCGTTCCAGATGACGGCGCTGGGGTGAGAATCGGAAGAATCCGCCGTTGGTGCCGCGCACGGTTCCGTAGGGGGTCTCCACATTGGAGCGCAAAAAAGTGCCCTCGCACATCATGATCGCGCCGGATGGATCGGCGCAGTAGGCGCCGATGGCGTGGTGGGTGTCATGATCGTCGAAGCCGCTGAAGATGACTTCGCGTCGGTCGGCCTTGTCGTCGCCGTCCGTATCTGTAAGCAGGATCAGGTTGATGCCCTGTGAGAGGTAGACGCCCTCTGGGGCAAACTCAAAGCCCATGGGGAGGTGCAGTCCATCGGCCCAGATGGTCTGTTTGTCCGCCTTGCCGTTTCCATCGGTGTCCTCCAGGATCAGCAGCTTGTCATCGGGACGCGGATCTCCGGGCAGGTAGTGTGGATAGCTGGGCATGGTGGCAACCCACAGGCGACCCTTGTTGTCGAAAGACATCTGCACAGGGTTGGCCAGGTCGGGGAATTCGACTTCCGTGGCCCATTGCTCAATCAGGAAGCCCTCGGGTACCTGAATTGAATCCAGGGCCTCCTTGCCCGTAAGAAAAGTCAATTCGCCGTTCTTGTTGCTGGACCTGTAGTTGGTCTTGACCGGTGGCAACTCGGAGGTTTCGGCGTCGCGAGCCTCCAGATCTATTGTCTCTCCCTTGGTAGCGGCCCAAATGGCCTCGTCGCGGATGACCGTCATCTCGCGTATCTTCCCGATCTCGAAGGGATAGTTTGCTGGACCAAATGGATCGTAGCGGCGACCAAACACGTGCACTCCGTTGGGCATCTTGAAGTCGTTGATCCAAAACCAGTTCTTCTCCAGGACGGCGGCGTGGATGAGTTCGGTGTTGCTGGCGGCCAGCATGGCGACCTCAAGCGGTGCGTTGAACAGATTGTTGAGCAAGTGTTCAGCCAGCTCTGAGTAGCCCGCTTCATTCAGAAGTGCGCCATCACTGGTCAACGGGCGTCGAGATTCTTCGTACCACCTGAGCGAGGCGTTGAAGCAGTTGACGAAGAGCACATCATTCTGCGTCGCCACCGACTCCATCACGGATGTGTAGGCTGCCAGGTTGGCGTTCTCGCGCTTGCCATCGGGAACTCCCATGGAGCCGGATCGATCCTCGAAGGCCGTGGGGGAGACGAGCGCCAGCTGGGGAGGCGTCTCGGCGCCATAGGCTTGAGCCTTGGTGTGCTTCAGGAATGCATCGAGCTCGGAGCTGAAGTTGGCGAGTCCATCCAGCCCTTCAAAGGACTCTGTGAACCCGAAGAAGCAGACCAGCACATCGGGCTTGAGGTGTTCCAGCCATTCTTCTTCGGTCCAAAAGTGTCCAACCCCGTTGGCGGTGTTGTTGTCTGAGTAGGGGCCGTGGAAGGCTTCGGCTCCTGGGAAACCCAACTGGTGCGCGCGTCCTGAGTGGGGGCGGAAGCCAGGCGTGTTGCCCTCGTCGCACATGTTGCGCACGATCAGCTGATGCGCGGGATAGCGCACATGCAGTCCGGCCTCGAAGTGACCGAAGTGTTGCATTCTCGATCCGAGTCCGCCACCCATGAGCACAATCCGAGCGTTCGGCTGCAGAGCGAGTTGAGGTGTTGCTTGGGCCTGGGCCGGCCCTCCCATGAGAATCGCAAGGATGGCGAAGAGGCTCTGATGACGGATAGCAATCATGCTGCTGATCCTACTCCATCTGCGTTCGCTGAGGGTGGATTCAGATCTTCTCCCCGGTTCGCGCCAGCTTGATAGCCGCTGCACATGTGGAGACCGGCTTCGCTGGGGCTGCGGTGTCGGATGATGTGATCTGTGCAGGGTTTCTTCCAACTGCGATGGCTTAGTCACTTGTGTACGAACGCACCCGCATCCAGATGCTCAAGCGATTTTCGTGCGGTTCAATCGCCGTTCGTCTTACGAGCGCAGGCCGTACACGCAGTAAACCGCGATCAACACCAGCGCCGCGGTGATCAGGCCAAACTTGTCCGCTTTTCCCGGAGCGCGGTAGGCGGCTCCCGAGAGCGCCGCAATGCCCAACCAGCAGAAGAGTTTGATGATGATCCAGGTCTCGAATTCTAGCGCCAGCTTGGAGAGCAGACCAAATCCCGCCACCAATGCGACCAGGCTGGCGATGCCGCCCAATATCATGCGCTGGCGCTTCTTGCCCTCATCGGGGTCGGCGCAGGATTGAA
>DUBE01000013.1:59323-158599 GCA_012960475.1 Planctomycetota bacterium | reverse complement strand
AAGTTGCCATAGCGCCGGAGCAGCGGCCCGTTGACCAGCAGGGAGAGGGCGAGACCAAGGGCCAATATTCCCGGAACGGCTTTGGTCGGAGTTCTGTTGGCATGCAGGTGGACCCATGCTCTTTCGATCACAACGCACACCAGGATTCCCATGGCAGGCACAAACAGCAGGGCATACCAATCGTGCACTCGGCCCGCGAGCCCACTGACCATCAGGAGCGCTGTGAGCCAGGCGAACAGGAAGCCGGTGCCCTGGGGTCTTGACTTCAAGCTGCAGATCATCAGCATCGCAAAAAGGCCCCACAGGATCGGGAGGGTGGCACTGTTCCAACCCGCCCAGGGCTGTGAGTAGAGCAAACGCCAGAGGTATTCTGACGCAGGTAAGGCGAGGCTGCCAAGCAAGCTGGAATCTGTGTGCCCCGCCAGACCGCCGAGTACCAGATGTCGTGCTCCCACTCCAAGGGCTACTCCGAGGATCGTGGGCCATGCGTTTCGCATGGCGCTCTTGAATCTCCGCGCCAGAGTTCCCTCACTTTCGATCAACAGCAACAAGGGTCCCAGGAGAGCAACCACCGCGCCCGTCTCTTTGGCCGCAAACGCGCACCAGGAGAGCAAACAGAGTCCAATAGCGCGGCCTCTCCCCAGCGCAGCGCCAGGACGAACCTGCATCAGCAGCACAGCCAGGGTGAGGCAAAGTGCCAGGTTGTCCGCTCGTCGGGCAGGGAAAGGCAGGACCTCTGCTTGTAGTGGATGGGCCACAAAGAAAAGCCCTGCCACACACGCGCTCCAAATCTTGAGACCTCCGATCCGGCGGGCCAATCCAAAGACCAAAGTTCCGCTGATGGCGCAAACCAAGAGGTTTGTCAGGTGATAACCCCGGGGCTCAAGTCCATGCAGGGCGCGGTCGAGGGCAAAAGATAGCTGCACCAGGGGTCGGTGAAAGTGGCCGTCGGGGTAGCGGCCGTCCATCAGTTCGATGGAAACCAGGCGCCATAGGTCTCCCAGTTCTTTCACACTCGATGAAGCAATCAGCGGGTAGGCGTCATAACCCAAGAGGGGCAGGGCGCTGATCCAGCAGAGTCCCCCGAGGGCAGTGACTACGATCAAGGCGCAAGCGACGAATGCGCTCTTTTGTCCACCTCGCTTGGGTTCAGCGCTGTTCATCGATCGTCCTCGCCTCCCGAGTAGCCCATGGATTCAAGGGTGCGCATGAGGTCTTCCAGTTCCTTGTCCGAACGGACCGTTCCCTGATCCGCTTGGGAACGGCTGCGCAGCGTGGGATCGAGCTTCTTGGAAATCATCTGGGGTTTGCGAGTTGTGCGCAGGATTTCCCCGTGAAATGAGCCACTGAACTCCGTGTAGAGGGGTTGCTCCAGGAGGTGCAGAATCGTCGGCCCAAGATCGGTAATCGACCAGCGTGCCCGTTGGCTTTCCATTGCAATGGAAGGCCCTGCAAGGACTGCAATTCCGTCCAGGGCGTGGTCCGGGAAACCGGCAGGCAGGCGTGAGTGCAAGATATCTCCTGAACCCAGGACAACCCGCAGGTCGGTTACGGTTTCGAACACCAGATCCGGCAAGGCCCGGCGCTGAGGCCCGGGCATCAATTTGCTGGCGCGCCAGACCTTGGTGACTACTGGCTGGCCGTCGATACTGAGGGATCGCAGGTCCTCTTCCAAAGCCTTGAGCAACTCGTTGACTTGTTTGGGATCCACCACGCCACCGTGATCGCGACCGGCCACATTCAGGCGCAGGGAGCCAAAGTTGCCCTCACAGTCCATGGCCAAGGCGCGGGATCGGGCCAGATCGATGTTCTTCATGCGGGCCCGATGGGCCGTGGGTCGGGCATCCGCCAGGGGTCCCATTTGGCCGCGCACAGGGGCATCCGTCGACTTGCGCTCGGTCCATTTGTTCTGGATCAAGAACGCTTCCAGGTCAAGAGACCGTGGGTACCTCTGGAATCCATGATCGCTTACGACCAGCACATCGGTCTGGGGACCCGCCGCTTCGATCAGGGAACCCAGGACCTGATCCAGTTGCACCAACAACTGGGCCACGGGCCCTTCCATGTCAGTTGAATAACGCTGGTGCGAGATCACATCGAGGCTCTTGAAGACCGTCACCGCGCAACGCCAGTTGTGTTGGGACAAGAGCTCCACCAGAGCCTGTTCCTTGATCTCCAACTGTTGTTGGACTCGTTGAGCATCCGGAAGAGAACTCCCACGCCAGACTCCCAGATCTGGCACAAAGCCCCGCTGCAGCAGCCGACGCTCATAGGCCTCAGGTAGGGCGAAGCCGCCCTCGTGGGGGGCCAACATGCCCGCTACCATGACACCCTTGATGGGCTCAGGTGGCCAGGTGACGGGAACTCCGAACACATGCACGCCCACCCCGCGGGAGCTCAGGATGCGCCAGAGCGGTGGTGCCTGGTTGGAGCGACTGGAGATCAGCCTCACATCGCTGCTGTCAGCCACCGGTTCGAAGAAACCAAAGACCCCTGTTTCTCCCGGTCCCATTCCGCTGAAGGCACTGGTCCAGGCTGCAGAGCTGATCGGAATGCGCGTGCTTTCCAGTTGGGCCGTGCGGCCTTTCGCCTGCAGTTGTGCGAGGTTCGGCAAGCGCCCCGCCGCCAAGAGGGGATCAATCAAGTCGAAGCTCGCCCCGTCCCAACCGACCACCAGCACTCTTGAGGGCTGGCTCGGACCTTGGTCCATGCATGAACCAAACAGCAGCAAAGGCAACAATACGGCCCAGCGCCTTCGGGGGCGGGTGGAGGTCATGGGGGCTAGAGGCACGGTGGACCTACGCGCGGGACTTCCGCGAGTGAGATACAGTAGGGACCCAAGCCCTGCGGTCTCAGAACGAAATCGATTCCATGGGATCGGCCAGGCCCGCCATCACTCCTCGGCGGTCTTCAACCGCTCTCGCCAAGGCGGTCCAGGGCCGGTCATCCCGAGGGATGAGCACAATGCGGCTGCCCGAGGTCGCGGGCACTTCTACTCGATGGCCTCGAATTTCACCGACAACACCCAGCTGGGAGTTTTGAGTTCAGCGAGGGGCACATCGACCAGGACGCCCTCCTCATTGAGTTCTGAGACATAGATCTCGCCGTCCATTTCTTTGATGCTGCCGCTTCCGCCCTTGCTGAATGTGATGTGGGAAGCCAGGTAGATGGTCTTTCCCATCTGCACGGTGTCCGGGCCGACTCTTCCGCCAGTCATCAGGACTCCCACTTCGTCTGATGGCTTGCGTAACGATGAAGGGACGACCCCTTCATAACTGGCGTAGTTGTTCCAGTTCATGTTGAATCGCAGTACGGTGCTGTCTTCGAGTTCCGGGTGAGCCTGCTCCAGCTTGGCTGCGGCTCCGCTCCCGACAAGTGCAGCTAGGTCTCCGAGCACCTGGCTTCCCTCGACCTCTTCAGTTGTAAACCGGAACTCACGCAATCGATTGAATGGAATCGATGCACTGGTCTCGTTGGAGGTATTGCCAGCAATGGTCGAGCCGACCTGTTTGTTGCCATTGGAACCGGTGATTGTAAACTCGAAGTTGCAAGGTGATCCGATTCCGAACTCCCAGGCCCTGGTTCCCGATTCATCCGTTTCCATGTCCCGAATGATCACGCTCCCGGGAGGGACGTCTTCGAACCATGCCATGACCTCAGTGGATTCACGTTCAGGTGAGGCTTCGACTGGATCTGACTCGCTGCAGCTTCCTGCAAGAAGGGCCAGACTTATTCCAAAGGTGGTTGAAATGAAACTCTTGGTGGTCCTGGTTGTGTCCTCTTTCATTGTGATTGTGGTGCACGCATAGGTGCTCAGATGACAGGGGTTACTTGGTTGCCTGTGAGGGGAGCCGTGTCCTGGACCGTGAGTCGATTCTACTCCTTGTGGCTACCTTGTGAGTCATTTCTGCTTGGCTGGTCCAGCCCAGACCGTGGTTGGCTGGCTGCCTGTTGGTCAGAGTCTTCCTTCTCCCCTGCGAAGATGGGCACGGTCTATTTCAGTTGCCACTCCATGCAAGTTGCCTTGATATGGAATTGCCTGTCGATGGAGTCCCTTCAAGGCTGGTCTGCGCGCGGGAGAAGAGAGGATTCTCATGGAGGGAGATGAAGGCGGGGGCTCACATCGTTGGGCGAACATCAAATACATTTCCCAAGCGGACGCTCGCTTCACCCCGCTGCTTGCCGTACACCAGGGTCATGACCATCCGCCGTTCTCTTGAGATTCCCCTTTGGGGTTTCGCTGCGCTCGTGTTCGCTGGAACCTTGGGCGCTGCCTTGCTTGTGCGCAGCTTGAGCGATCAGAAGCGGGTCTCTTCTGGAGAGGTTTTTGACCTGGCGCTCACATCTGCCGAGCAACGTCGAGCGGCCGCTTATCGTTCGGCGGTCAAGTCCGTGGTTCATGTTCGCGCGGTGCATGACGAGGCGGCCTCCTTGGCCGAGCCCCTGCCCAGTCAGGCGGTTCCACCGGGGCAGGGATCTGGTCTGATCTGGGATGCTGATGGCCTGATCGTGACCTCAGCGCACCTCTTGCGGGGGCACAACCAGATTCAGGTGACACTCTTCGACGGCAGTGTCTGGGAGGCCGAGTATGTGGGTCAGTTGGATCAGGTCGATGTTGCTGTGTTGGCGATTGCAGCCCCGCGCAGGGTCCTCTTTCCTCTGCCCCTGGGCCAGTCCGCCAGTCTTGTGGTGGGGCAGGAGACCCTGGTGATTGGCAATCCCTTCGGCCTCAAGACAACCTTGACCAGTGGGATCATCAGTGGCCTTGATCGTAGTCTGGGTCTGGGGAGTGGTCATGTGGTCGAGGGGGTCATTCAGACTGATTCAGCCATCAACCCTGGCAACTCCGGCGGGCCAGTGCTTGACTCCCTGGGCAGAGTGATTGGCATGGCGACTGCCGTGCATCTCGCCGATGCTGATGGCCCGGCATTCAACGTGGGCGTGGGCTACGCAGTGCCGGTGGATTTGATCGCGCTTGCCGTGCCCGAGCTGATTCGAGTTGGGATTGCTCCCAACTTCGAACTCGGATTTCATCTGGCTCCGGACTGGCAAGCGCGGATCATGTTGGCTCCCCTGGGAGTCAAGGGCGTCTTGCCCTTGGAGGTGGTGCCCGGCAGTCCAGCTTACCGAGCGGGACTCAATTCGGTGGCAACCGCCCAGGGTGCTCTGGCCATTATCGATGTGATCGTTGGCCTGCAGGGTCAGGCCTGCGCAGACCGCGAGGAGTTCATGCGGCACCTGGAGGCCCATCCACCCGGGACAGACTTGTCCCTGGAAGTTGCGCAGGTGCTGGCAACTCTGGCGATTGATTCTGAGCCCGGCGCGGGGATCCGCGCGCGACTGATTTCCAGGGCCAGCGAGGTTGAGCGGCGCATCATCACCCTGCAGCTGGAAGAGAGATAGGCAAAAAAAACGGCCCCCTCCGTGGGGAGGGGGCCGCGTGGATTTGATGGATCAGGGGCAGGCTCAGATGTCGTTGACCCCGTCGGGGTCGACGCCGACCAGTATCTTGCCGAGCAGAGCGTTGAGTTGCTTGCGCTCGTTTTTCTTGAGGTTGCCGACAATGTCCTCGGCCGCCGCCAGGCGCGGGCGCAAGGCCTTTTGAGCCAGACGCTTGCCCTTGGCAGTCAGCTGAGCCATCACCAGGCGCCCGTCATCCTTTGATGTGACGCGCTTGATCAGGCCACGCTCGCCCAGCTTGTCCAAGCGGTGGGTGATCGAGGCGCTGGAACGACCGGTTTCCCGGGCGATGACACCAGCGCTGGCCTGATGGGGTGACCCTCGGCGCAAGAGCATGGCAAGCACTTCCCACTCGTAGGTCACGAGGTCGAAGTCAGCAAGTGCGTCCTGGGAGGCCTGATAGAAATGTTCGGTAAGAAGGCGGCAGCGGGTAGCAACACCCACGGATTCCGTGTCACCACGGGGGGCCAACTTCTTCCAGTCCTTTTCAATTCTTGATACGCGGTCAGTCATGGGGCGAAGACAATACAGAGAGGCTCCTTCTGAGTCGAGAGTTTTTCTTTCGAAGATTGAGGAGGCTGTCCGATTGGTGGGAGTCCTGTTGTTCAGGAATTCAGATATCGGGCTGGTATAAATTGTCGCAGGCGTGCGATCGTGTTCTCAATTGGACCAAACACCCATGAGAATTCATGCCTCGCAGGCTGGGCATGGCGGCCCTCGAAACGGGGCAGTGCGACCGTCTCCATGAGCCCCTTGAATGGCCCCTACTTACGATCCTGTTGTCCGAGCCGCAGGCAGAGCCACCGCCCTGGGAGAGTGCTGGATGACAGATCAGCCACAGTGCGCGTCATAAGCGCTTTGTAACTCGGTGGCCACCACATCGGGCGTGCTGCCCTCGATGTCCTGGCGCTGGATCATCTGGACCAGTTGACCGTCCTTCATCAGGGCGATTTGAGGGGAACTGGGCCGATAGGGCTTGAAGTACTCCCGTGCCCGGGCGGTGGCCTCGGTCTCCATGCCGGCAAAGACCGTTACGATCTGGTCCGGTTTCTTCTCGGCCATCAGGGACAGTCGCAGACCCGGGCGGGCGCTGCCCGCCGCGCAGCCGCAGACCGAATTGACAAATACCAGTGTTGTGCCGGGGGTGCGCAGGGCGCTGTCCACGTCCGTTGCAGTTAGGAGTTCGGTCACGCCCAGGGTTGTGAGTTCATCACGCATTGGCTGGACCATTTGGGGGTCGTACATGAGATTATTTGGGTTGATCAGGGTGGTTGTGGGGGCGTCAGAGGCTGAATAGTCTAGCGTTGGCGGTAGGTTTAGGGAGGTCGAACCTGGTCGCTTTTCATCATTTTCCATTCGCGCCTCAAAGGCAGGTCAGCCCTTGGTAACTAGGGCCATAGGCGGTCCCTTTCCTCGCGCATTTCTCTCAGGACCTCCAGCAGGACAGCGCCCTCCCCGAGGGCCATGATGCCTTCCAGGTTGAGTTGGCATACGGCGCAGATCGGTCGTAGGCTTCGGTAGGAGAGGATGTCGGACTTTTCGAGGGTCACGTCCTCCAGGCCAAAGGTCGCGGCTTCGGTGGCCTGGCCGTCCTCGTCGAAGCCAAAGAAATTCTTCACCTCAGCCGGGGCACGTCGGCACAGGTAGCAACGGTCCTTGCCGCCACTTCGGTCGAGGGCCTCGAACCAGCGGCGGAATTCGGTAGTAATATCGCTCATAGGAGTTCTCCTTGGGGAACCCGTTCCACCTCAAGGGGGCGGTCGGGGTGATTGGTCAGGCCATAGGCCAGCTTGATCGGATTGTCACCGAAGACTGCGCTCACTTCCCCCAGTTCCTGTTCCAGGGAGGCGCTGGATGTGGGGTTGTCGGGAACCACTATTGCGGCAACTGTGCTGCCTCCATCGGTGCGGCCCAGGGCGCGTACCCAACGGCCCGGGTAGCGCCCTACCTCGACGATCTCCTCCCCTACGCATTCCGCTGCTTCGCGCCGCAAGTGAGAGAGGATGAACTCCACCCGTGCTTCGTCATGCAATCGATCGAAGCTTGGCACGACCTTGTCATGCAGGACTCTTTCTCCGCGGCCTGCGTGGATCAGGGAGAGGTGTGGTCGTACATGGCGGAAGTGGAAGGCGATGAAGCGGTCGGAGATACGATATACACCCCGACGTGAGCGCAATGGGTTGGGGTCGGTAATTGGGATCTCGCGTTCCACCAATCGCATCTCGCGCAAGACCGTCAGGTACTTGTTGGCAGTTGTGGAGTCGATGCCCACTGCCTGGGCGATGTCCCCCAGCCGTCCGGGTTCACGGGCTACTGCGCTCAGAATCGAGCCATAGGTCGCTGGACTGGTGAGTTCGCTGCGCAGGAGGAAATCCACCTCGTCAAAGAGGTAGCCCTCGGGCCGCAGGATCTCACGCCGGATGTTGGTGTTGAGGTCATGCTCTTCCCGGAAGCGCTGCTGGTAGGCGGGCATGCCCCCCAGGATTCCGTAGGTGATGACGCAGTCGCGCACGGACCAGCCAGGGTGGAATGGCAGGGTCTGTTCGGGTTCCAGAGGTTCCAGGCGTCGTTGGCCTGTTCGGCGCCCAAAGAGGGGCGAGCGCTCTGCCAGCACCTCTTTTTCCATGAAAGAGACCTGGCTGCCGCAGAGCACCAGCATCAAGCTGCTCTGCTTGCCCTTGGTATCCCAAAAACGCTGGATCTGGCTGGTCAGGCCCTTGCTGTTCTCGCAGAGGTAGGGGAACTCGTCAAGCACCACCACGAGGCGTTCGTCGCCTGCTTTGTCCGCCGCGTAGGCGAGGGCCGTGGGCCAGTCCGGAAATTCGATGTTCTCCAGCAGGGGGTCGTCGAGGGTTTCGCGCAGACTGTCTCGGAAGGCCCGCAGGTTGTCCCGTTCGCGTACCTGGGCCGCAAGGAAGTAGACCGCCCGGCGATTATTGCAGAGGTGCTGCAACAACTCCGTCTTGCCCACGCGGCGTCGGCCGTAGAGAACAAACAATTCCGGCCGTCCGGAGGAGGCGAGCTCCCGCAGGACATCTAGTTCTCGATCACGTCCAACGAACATGGGGGAGAGTCTGTCAGGGCATTAGTATACGAGCAAGTATTATACGCGGAATGTCGTCAATAGGCCCCTGGGGGCCCTCTGGGGCTGGCAGGGGTGCTATATGCGGGCTAACTGCCACCTGGTCAGAGCGGTGCGGAGTGCCCTGCCCTGGATCCCTGTTTCCTGAACAAGAGTGTCAGAGTCCAGGTACAGCTTACTTGGGGGGTAGATTGGCCCCTGTTGATCCAACGATATGAAGTGCACGTTGGGGATAGGGCATGGAGATCCCCTCCTGGTCCAGGGTGTCCTTGATCCCGCGCAGCAGATCAAAGTGCACGGTCCAAAAGTCCTCGGCCTTTGCCCAGGGCCTGACCTGCAGGTCCACTGAGGAATCCCCCAGGTTGCCCACCCGCACCACGGTTTCGGGCTCAGCGAGAATCAGTGGGTGGTCCGCGCACAGCTTTCGCAGGACCTTCTCCGCCTGTTCGATGCTGTCTTCGTATGAGATCGAGGCGGTCAGGTCCACTCGCCTGGTGTCGTTGGCGGTCGTATTGGTGATGGTGTTTCCCCAGATCTTGCCGTTGGGGACCAAAATAGTCTGGTTGTCGCCGGTCAGGAAGGTGGTGTTGACCAGACTCAGTCCATTGATCTTGCCGGTCACGCCTCCCGCTGAAACCACATCTCCGATATCGAAGGGCTGGTAGAGAAGGATCATGACTCCCGCCGCGAAGTTGGACATGGTCTCCTGCAGGGCAAAGCCCACCACAAAGCCGATCACTCCAAAGGCCGCAAGGAAGGGTGCAATGGAAATACCTACGGTGGAAAGGGCCAGGAGGAAGCCCAGGAAGAGCATCACTCGGCGGCTGCTGTTGACAGCAAACCGCTGCAGCATGCTGGAGGCACCGAGGCGTGAGGCGCTCAGGGCGCGGTCCACCAGTCTGGAAACAAGGCCAGCGGCAAGACGGGTGAGTAGCAGAAGGCCCAAGAAGAGGGCGAGCTTTCCCAGGGCAGCCAGGCCATCTTTCTTGAACCAGGACACGCCCTGAGTCTTGAGGTTGGTCAGAAATGCGCCGGGGTCATCCGTAATGGAAGCCGGGCTTTCTTCAAGGTCCGCGCCAGAGTCTGTTCCCTCTGCCTCATCGCTTCCCGAATCGGCCGCCGCCTCCGAATTGGGGGCATCCTGCCAGGGCGTGGTGGGCTGGGCTCCTGCCGGCCCCGAATTGATGGTCAGGAGTGCGACAAGGAGCAGTGCAAGACGAGTGAGGGGAAAACGGGTCTGGTTCATGGGGCAATCATCGGGATCGGGAGTACCTCATGGTCTCGATTATCCGGTTCGAATGCAAACTCTGGACCGGGACACGGAACCTGGGTTCAGGGAGCGACAGCGGGCACCCCTCGCCATCGCTCCGATTGCGCACCACAGTGGCGGCAGTTGGGCAGTAGCTCGTGCCGGATGCCATCGCAGGTATCGCAGACCGTGAAGAGATCGACCCCACAGGCGGCGCAGGCCATGGTCTTGCCTTCTTCATGGGGGACGCTGTAGGCGCATTCAGGGCAGCAATTTTTCTGGTACGCCTCTCGACGGCGCCGCAGCAGTACGTCCTCTTTGGGTGTGGCCGCCGAACGCAGGGCGTGCACCAGGAAGCTCAGGACGATGATTACCGATGCGATGATGCCCACATACTTGAAGAACTCTGAGGGGAAGTGCTCCTCCATCACCAGCCCCACCCGCAGGAACGAGGACACGAGCAGCGCGATCAAGACAGGGTGATAGATTGACTTGCGCCTGCGGGCCACCAGCCAGGAAGCGAGCACAAACAGGGGCACCACAAAGCTCAACTTGCCCGCTGCCACACGCCAGCGGTGGGCGCGGTAGAGCGTCATGTACGCGCTGTAACCGGCGCCCCGTTGGATGCTCAAGGTGCGGTCCAAGGTCTCTTGTTCCAACGAAATCGTGTGCTGACTCTGTTGCAGGTCGCTGATCTTGAAGTTGGCCTCTATAAACTCACGCGTGGCCTTCTGATACAGGGTCTTCGCCTCCTCCTCTGTGGTGGATAGTTCCGCGGGCTGCCCTCCGGAGTCCAGAACCCGCCAGCGTTCCTGGCCGAATTGGTTCCAAGTCCGCTCGGCCACGGACATGGACTCCTGTCGGTTGGTCTTGATTTCCTCCTGCCGGGCGATGTCGCGTTCCAATTCCCGGGCCTGGCGCTTGAATTCCGATTCTCTCCCCACCAGTTCAGCCTCAATGTGCTTGTTCTGGATGAGCTGTTGATCAGGCCCCTCCTGGTCATTGATGTCTCCCAGCACGAAGCCCTGCAGCCAGATGAACAGGACGAAGAGCAGGGTGGAGAGGAGCCAGATGGTTTAGCGCAGGCCGCGGGGGGTGGTAGAAGTCATGGTCCAATTGTTGCAGAGGCGTGGGGGTGGCAAATGCTTCGATTCGCCCGCGGTTTACCGGCCTTGCAGCAGTACTCGGCCTCCGGTGCGCTCCGCAAGTTCCGTCTCCAAGGCCTTTAGCATCTTCTTGGGTACATCGATATCCAGGCTGACCTGCTCTCCATAGTCGGCAGCTTGTTCCTTGAGGCTCAGGGCATGGAGAACGCCGCTTACGGCACCCGAACATTCCCAGGGAAACAGCAAGCGGATCGGCACGGTGATCACCACTTCCCGAATCGGGGCCCGATCAAGGGCCTTGCCCGCTGCGCCCCCGTAGGCTCGCATCAATCCTCCCACCCCGAGCTTGGTCCCGCCGAACCAACGAAGCACCACGCAGGTCAGGTCGGTGACCCCGTGCCCCTTGAGTTGGTTCAAGATCGGCTGGCCTGCGCTGCCGGAAGGCTCTCCGTCATCCGAACTGCGGAACAGCGCACCGTCGGGTCCTAGCCGCCAGGCGAAGCAGTGATGACGAGCATCCGGCCAACGCTTGCGGGCCGTTTGCACGAATTCCATGGCCGCTTCTTCGTGCGCGGTGGGGGCCAGAACCGCCAGAAAGCGTGACCCCTTGATTGGGTCCAGCTCGTACTCAAAAGCAGTATCGAGGGTGCGGAAGGACTCGCTCACGGAGTGCAGTCTACAGGGGCTCCTGCTCGTTCGGTTTCATGGAAGGAGATCCCTGGAGTCAGGCCGCCGCAACGGAGGTCGCTTGCTTGGGCTGCGTCTGCAGGCTGAAGCCCTTGTCCTCTCGCCAGTCGACCTGGGCACACATTCCCCGTCCGAGTTCTCCAGACAGCACCGCCTCTGCCAGGGGGTTTTGGATTTCCCGTTGCAGGGCGCGCTTGAGCGGGCGAGCGCCGTATTCGCTGTGCCAGCCCATTTCTGCCAGGCGATCGAGCGCGGCGTCGCTCAACTCGAGTGTGATCTCCTGCTCCCACAGGTGCTTGTCCAGGTTCTTGACTTGGATGTCAACGATGGCTCGCAGTTGCTCACGGATGAGGTTGTTGAAGACGAGGATTTCGTCCAGGCGGTTGAGGAACTCGGGGCGGAAGAAAGCCTTGATTTCGTCCTTGTCCCGCAGGTTGCTGGTCATCAGTACCAGGGTCTGGGTGAAGTCCACGGTCCGGCCGCGGCTGTCCGTCAGGCGGCCATCATCGAGCACTTGCAGCAGGGTGTTGAACACATCGGGGTGGGCCTTTTCCACTTCGTCCAGCAGGATCACTGTGTGCGGCTTGCGGCGCACGGCTTCAGTCAGGGCGCCCCCTTCTTCGTGCCCCACATAGCCCGGAGGCGCGCCTATCAGGCGACTGACCGAGTGCCTTTCCATGTACTCGCTCATGTCCAGGCGAACCATGGCGTGCTCGTCGTCGAAGAGGAAATGGGCCAGGGCTCGCGCGGTTTCGGTTTTGCCCACACCGGTGGGGCCGGCCAAGAGGAACGAGCCCAGGGGGCGTGTGGTTTCCTGCAGGCCAGCTCGCGCACGGCGCACGGCCTGGGAGATCGCCTCCAGCGCCTCGGGCTGGCCGATCACCCGTTGACACAGGCGGTCTTCCATGTGCAGTAGCTTCTCGCGCTCGGTTTCCAGGAGTCGCGTGGCGGGGATGCCGGTCCAGCGACTGATTACGCTAGCGATCATTTCTTCGTCCACCGCCTCGGGGAGCATTGCGCCGCCTGCTTGTAGTTCTTCCAGGTCCAAGGAGTTAGCCTCCAGGTCGGCCTCGGCTTCGGGAAGCTCTCCGTAGCGGATCGCACCCACCCGTTCCAAATCACCGCTGCGTTCAGTCTGCTCCGCTTCAGCGCGCAGGCTCTCGATCAGCGCCTTGCCCGCACGAATCGACTGGATCAGGTCTTTCTCCGCTTGCCAACGGGAGCGCAGCGCGGTTTGCTCTTCGTTGGAGTCAGCCAGTTCACGGTTGATGTCCTCGATACGGGGCTGGTCTTGGTCGTTCTCTTCCCTTTGAAGGGCCGCTCGTTCGATTTCCAGTTGGCGCAGGCGTCGCTCGAGCTTGTCGAGCTCCGGAGGCATGGAATCGATGGCTGTGCGTAGTTGGGCCCCGGCCTCATCCACGCAATCAATCGCCTTGTCGGGCATGAAGCGGTCGGTAATGTGCCGGTCCGCCAGACGAGCGGCGGTCACCAGGGCAGCATCGCCGATGCGCACTCCGTGGTGGATCTCGTAGCGTTCCTTTAGCCCGCGCAGAATCGCCACTGTGTCCTCGATGGAGGGTTCATTGATCAGTACCGGCAGGAAGCGGCGCTCCAGGGCAGCGTCCTTTTCGATGTACTTGCGGTATTCGTCAAGGGTGGTAGCACCAATGCAGTGCAACTCACCCCGGGCCAGGGCGGGCTTGAGCATATTGGCGGCGTCCACCGCACCCTCTGCTCCGCCAGCGCCCACAAGGGTGTGCAACTCATCGATGAAGAGCACCACTTCCCCGTTGGACTCTGCGATCTCTTCCAGTACGGACTTCAGCCGTTCTTCAAATTCGCCCCGGTACTTGGCACCGGCCAGCAGCGTGCCCATGTCCAGGGACATGACGCGGCAACCCTTGAGACTTTCGGGCACATCCCCGGCTACGATGCGTTGAGCAAGACCCTCTACAATGGCTGTCTTGCCTACGCCCGGATCACCTATCAGGACCGGGTTGTTTTTGCGGCGGCGCGACAGCACCTGCACTGCGCGCCGGATTTCATCGTTGCGCCCGATGACCGGGTCGAGCCTGCCATCCCGTGCGGCTTGGGTCAGATCCTGGGCATACTTTGAGAGAGCCTCAAACGTGCTCTCGGGCTCTGGGCTGGTTACATGCCGACCCTTGCGCACCTCCAAGAGGGCCGCTTCGATTTGCTGCGGCTCAAGGCCGTGGGCGGAGAGCAAGCTGACAACTTCAGTCCCGCCCTTGCGCGCCAAAGCGAGCAACAGGTGCTCGGTGGAGATGTACTCATCTTCCATGGCCTGTGCTGTGTTCGCAGCATCGGTCATGACTTCGCTCATGGCGGGGCTCATACTCAGTTCGCCACCGCTGGACCGCGGTTGTTTGGCGAGCTCTTGAGCGACCTGCGCTGCGAGGGCCCCGGTTTCGATGCCGAGTTTTGCGAGCACGCCACCCATGACTCCTTCCGGTTCCGCCAAGAGGGCAGCGGCGAAATGCATGGGGGTGAGTTGCGGGTGGCCTCCTTCCTGGGCCAGGGTCTGGGCTGCTGTGAAGGCGGCTTGACTCTTGGTGGTGGTCTTGGACTGCATGGTGGGTACTCCTTGTTCTGGCCCGCAGTTCGCGGGGCATTGACTCTCCAGGTGCAAGAGCCATGCCGGGCCAAAAAGCGCTCTACGATGGCCTGGAATAGGGTAGATTTAGACAAATCCTGCCAATTTGGCGCACGCCACTGTATGTTTGGCAGGCTGCCCTGCCACGCCTCGAGTCCCTGTCAGACCGTGGGCGTCAGGCTCTTGGAAGAGGTCTGAGCAGTGGCAACCAGTCGTTGCAGCACATCTTCAAGCATGCGCCGATTGTCCATTTCGAGCCCTACAAGGGGCAGGCGCACTTCGTTGGGGTAGCCCTCCAATATCGCCAGTGCGGCTTTGACAGGCACCGGATTGGTTTCCACGAAGAGGGCCTGGGCCAAAGGCGTCAGGCGCGCCGCTAGGGAACGCGCTCGGGGCGCGTCCGGAGTCCGGTGGCCTGCTTGAATCAGGGCCCTGGTTTCCCGGGGCATCACGTTGCCGAGCACGGACACTGCGCCCACGGCTCCTCGCCGCATGAATTCCAGGATCAAGCGGTCCTCGCCGCATAAGACCTGCAGGCCGCTCTCGCGCACCAGTAGCTCCACTCGATCCAAGTCCGTGCAGGCGAGCTTGATCGAGGTGATGTTCTTGTGCTGGGCGGCCAGCCGCTGGATCACATCCAGGGGCAACTCGCAGGCGGTGCGCTTGGGAACATCGTAGAGGGTCAGGGACAAGTTTGGCGCCACTTGGGCAATGGCAGAGAAGTGCGCTTCGAGGCCTCGCGCCTGTGGGCGGTTGTAGTAGGGCACGATGGCCATGATCGCGTCCGCGCCGCATTCCTGCGCCGCGCGGGCCAGACGCAAACTGACGCGCGTGTCGTTGGTGCCCACGGCGCAGATCACTTTGATCTGGCCCCGGGCGGCATTGCAGGCTGTGCGGAATGCGACTATTCGCTCGGCCTCCGAGAGGGCCGCGCCTTCCCCGGTGGTTCCGGCTATCAACAAGGCATTTGTTCCCGCGAGTCGGTGACGCATCACATCGTCAGCGAGGAGGTCATAGGCTAGGCCTCCCCCGCGGAACGGGGTGGGCAGGGCTACGATGCTGTCCCTGGGGATGAATCGGTCTGTCTGCATCCTGGTTAACTCCTGACTCGTCTCCGACTGTCGCTTTTCTCAAACCGTCGGGTGGCATCAAATCTGCCTTTCCTGGTTGCTGGATCCAAGGGTGATGTTTCTCGATTCAAGAGAAACCGACCCTCAACCCCATGCCAGGGAAGGTCCGAGTCTGGTCAGGAGGTCGCCTGGAGGGTCACACGAGCAGGATTTCGTGCCAGTCTCCCCCCTTTCAGCTGGGTCTCCAGCCTAGCTTCTGGCCCCGGGGAGGGCCTCAGCAACGGCGCTTGTGGTCGGGGCGGGGGTCAAGAGCCGCAGCATCTCCTGCACTGCCTGCTCGACCCCCACCAGCAACGCCCGGGCAACGATGGCGAAGCCGATGTTGAGTTCCTGTACTCCGGGCATGCCCGCCATGGGCCCCACGTTTTCGTAGTCCAGTCCGTGGCCTGCGTTGACCTTGAGGCCGATGTCCTGTGCGTGGGCGGCGGCTGTGAGCAGGCGCTGGAGTTCCCGCTCCCGGGCTGCTCCGGTTTGATTGGCGTAGGACCCCGTGTGCAGTTCCACGAAGGGTGCCCCTACTGTCCGGGCGACATCCAGTTGGTGGCAGTCAGGATCAACGAAGAGGCTGACAATCCCCCCCGCTTCGGTCAGGGCCGGGATCACATCTGCGAGGCGTTGCTGTTCGTGTTTGCAATCGAGGCCCCCTTCAGTGGTTAGCTCCTTGCGCAACTCCGGCACCAGGCAGAAGGCATCGGCGCCAGAAACCAGACCGAGTTCGACCATCTCTCCGTTGAGGGATAGTTCCAGGTTCAGAATCGATTTCAGCTCGGTTCTCAAGAGGCGCACGTCTTTGTCTTGGATGTGTCGCCGGTCCTTACGCAGGTGGCAGGTGATTCCGTGGGCACCGGCTTTTTCTGCTGCAAGGGCCCATTGGACCGGGTCCGGGAACTCTTCGCGTCGGGCCTGGCGCAAGGTGGCCACATGGTCCACATTGATGTGCAGGCGGGGGCTGCTCATTGGTCGGTCGCTGACTCCCATGGTTCTTGTGCGTAGATCCGAAGATCAGATCGTCCGCAGAAGCACGAGGATACCTCGGATGGGAGCACCGTGCGACCCCTGCGTAGGAGTAGATTGCGCGGGTGCGGATTCACAGCGGAGCATTCAAAGGTCGCATTCTGCGCACCCCCGATGGTCAGGAGACCCGGCCCATGCTGGCCCGGGTGCGCGAATCCTTGTTCTCAACCCTTGGGGGCATCGAAGAAGGCCAGGCCGTGCTCGATCTGTTCAGTGGCAGCGGCAGCATGGGCATCGAAGCTCTCAGTCGAGGCGCAAGTCATGTGAGGTTTCTTGAGCGTGGCCGCAAGGCACTGGATGTCTTGCGGGCCAATCTAGAGCTGGTGGGGGCTCATGATCGGGCGGAGGTGATTGGCGGAGATGCCCTGGACAAGCGAAATTGGGGCGCGCCAAGGGAGGGGGCTCCGGGAACTTCTGTGGAACTCCAGCCCTGGGCCAGAGTGATCCTGATGGACCCGCCCTATCCCATGCTGCGTGGGGGAGAGCGTGAGAAGGTATTGGTGGCGGCAACCACTCTTGTCCAGGATGTGCTGCTTTCTGGGGGTGCGTTGGTCTTGCATGGTCATCCTCGGGATCTGGGTCAAGATGCTCTCAGCCTGCCAGACATGCAGTTGGACTACCGTGTGATGGGCCGTACGGCGCTGCTGTATGTCTGGAAATAGAGCAGCGCTTTGCAAATTCCGGCTCAAGGTCAAGGGGCCTCGCGTCCGATCAAAGCCTTTGGCTTTGTCTCCTATTATGGATGTTCTCCTTTTCTTGTTTGTGAGCACCTTTGCTTATGTCCTGCCCACGGACGGGCCCGCTTGGATTGCACGTCCGCCGGGTGTGAATCTGGCGGTAGTCAGGGAGCGCCCGGAGCGCTACCTCGGCCAAGAAATCCAGTTGACCTTGCAAGTGCAGGAGCAGCGCTTCCATTGGGAGGGCTACACCACTCGCTTTCAACCGTCCACTTATCTGGCCCTTGTGGTCTGGGATGGAGATCAGCTCCTGTGGAACCCAAGCGAGCACGCAAACGACTTCCAGCATCTCTATATCTCAAAGCAGGCTTCTTGCAGCAGGCGCCTTGAATCCCTCAAGCGCCATCAACGTATCCGGGTGAACTGCGTGGTTCGCGAGCATCTGCTTGGCCAGCCATGGCTTGAGGTCACGCGTATCTTGCGTTTGAAAGAGCACACTCCCAAGGGCTCGATCCTGCACGCCATCCGCGCGGCCAAGTGCATGGAGCGCAACGCTCTGCGGTTGGCCCAGGGAGAATTGGAGCGAGCCCTTTCTGCCCCTTTACCCTCTCGTCCGCGGAAGGTGTTGGAAAGGACTCTGCGAGCCCTCAGGAGCGTTAGGGAGCGCCTGGCCCATGGCTGGCGTCCGAAGGAGGACGATCTTGACAAGTATCGGGCAGAGTTGCTTGACCTTCTGAATGGTGCCTAGGTGCACATGGCCTGCGGGCACGGCTAGTCCGCAAACCGCCCTAGTCGGCCGGGGCTGATTCCTTTATTATCAAGGAGGCCCGATCGTGGGCTTTCTGGAAACCCCTCAATGAGAATCACCATGCGTAACCTTTTGATCATTGCTGCCCTGTGTTCGTTCGCCGCTTGCGTCAACAACAAGGTCAGTGAATCTCCCGACAACGCGTCTTCCGCTGCGGAGACCACAACGCTCTTCCTGGGTAACACTACTTGTGCCACTTCTGGCCATCCAACCAAGCCTGAGAACTTTGTGGAGCATGAAGGGCAGCGCGCTTACTTCTGTTGCAGCAAGTGTGTAGCGGCTGCCGAGGCAGATCCCGCTGCGGCGGTGGCCAAGGCCTACGCCAAGCCGACTGCGGTGGGCAACACCGTCTGCCCTATTTCAGGAAAGGCCGTGAACACCGACGATTCGGTGACCTGGCAAGGTCATGGGGTTGCGCTTTGCTGCGGTCGTTGCAAGAAGACATTTTCCTCCGATCGCGCTGGTTACACCAAGACCGCGATAGAAGGCAAGTGATCCACCCTCTTGGGGCCTCGGTTCTCCTCAACCTTGTGGCGCTTAGTCTGCTTGACCTGGCCCTGGTTGAAGAGAACGGAGACGTTCTCTGTCCATGGTTGAGTGCTATCACCGGCGATACCATTGTGGAGGGGCTGGTCTCTTGATGGGCGGCGGCATACAGGTGAGCAGGTTGCCCAGAATCCTCCGGGAAGTAATTGGCTTTGGACAGGGACTGCTGGCGGCTTGCGTTCTGGTGCATCTCACTTCGTGACTCATGTCCAAGGATCAAGTTGCAGCATCTGGTAGGGGGGCGGATTGAGGCGAAAACGCCTCCTCCTCCTGGGCCTGCTGTTGGGCAGCGGCCTCTTCATGGACCAGATATTGCTGCATTGCGCGCTGGGGAGTGGCTATTTGCGTGGATCTCGAATAGCCCCCTTTGATCCACCCATATTCTATCCCGGCCAGCAAGTCAGCTTACGGGAGATAGCTGCTCATGATCGTGAGCAAAGTCCGGGCGACACGCCGTTCCTCTTCGATTCGGAGTTGGGCTGGGCACCAACGCCTGGGCACCCTATCGGCGAAATGAAATTTGATTGGGCCGGCGCCCGTTGCAGCGTTTCTCCCCTGGAGCGGGAGCGTCACGCGGACCTGACGCGCATAATCTGTGTGGGCTGCTCCTTCACACTCGGGGACGAAGTAGAAGATGAACAGGCCTGGCCGTATCTTCTGGATGCTGCATCAGCGCGGCACGAATTTGCAAACTTGGGGATGGGTGCCTACGGGTTGGATCAGGCCCTTCTGCGCTATCGACGGGATGGTCGGCCCCTGCGCGGGGATGAAGTGTGGTTGGGCTGGATGCCAGCGGCTTCTCTGAGGCTGGTGACCATGTATCGTCCAGCTCAGCGACACTGGGCAAGAATGGTGCGCTTCAAGCCGCGCTTTCGAATTACCCGGGCAGGGGACTTGCGCCTGATCCCCAATCCCGTGGAGTCCATTGCTCACATGCACGCCGTATTGAGTTCTCAGAAGAAATTCCTGGAGGCTCTGGATGGAAACGACGCGTGGGTTGCACGCTCGCCCCTGGCTTACGCCCCTGAGGGTTCGCATTGGTTGCACCTCACGGGCTTGGGGCGCATGGCCCTGACTCTTCACGAGCGTAGGGACCGGGAAGTGGCAGACTGGCTGCTTGACGAGCAGAGCGAGGTTTTTCGATTGCTGTTGGCGATCGTGGACGCGTTCCGGGAAGAGACGGCAAGTGACGGCGCTCGGTTGCGCTTGCTGGTTTTGCCTGACCGCGGTGCTTTGGAAGACCTGGCTCAAGAGGGCCGTGGCTATTGGGAAACGGTCACTGACGCCTGGGAGCGGGCAGGGATCGAGGTGATTGACTGCAGCGCGGCCCTGGTGGCGAGCGGTGCCGCCGAAGAAGGGCGCCACTGGGCTCCGGGCGGGCACTATTCGGTGGAAGGCAACCGGATCGTGGCCGAAGTGCTTGAGACCCTGCTGGACCTCTGACCCTGTCGGGGCTCGCAGGCTGCCGGGAATGCGGTGAGGGACGTTCCAGGCCCTTTTTGGGTCCCGAGCCCAAGAAGTCTCCCCCGAATTTCGCTGCCTGCCGCTCCCTCCCGGTTATTCTTCGCGGCTTGACCTGAGTCGATCGGGTCCAATCCTCTCCCTAATCCATGTCCATTCGTCAGCCCCTACGTCTTGAGCCGATCTTTTTGGAGAAGATCTGGGGTGGTCGCGCCCTGCAGCCCCTGTTGCCCGAAGGCCTGCCCGTGGACAAGAACATCGGGGAGGCCTGGTGTTTGGCCGATCGCGAGGGAGCTACTTCGATGGTGGCAGAGGGCCCATTCAAGGGGCGTACCTTGGGCGGGTTGATGCTCTCCGAGGAAACGGCTCTTCTGGGACGTACCCAACCCGATCCGGATGGGTCATTTCCTTTGCTCTTGAAGCTATTGGATGCGCGCAAGAACCTGTCTATTCAAGTGCATCCCGATCACGCCACGGCGGAACGCATGGGTCCCTCTCTTGCGGGCAAGGACGAGTGCTGGTTGGTGCTCTCTGCGGACGAGGACGCGGAAGTTTTTCTTGGCCTGTCCAATGGCACCACCGCCAGTGAGTTCGCCGAGGCCGCCGGGACCAGCGATGTGGTTGCCCTGTTGACGTCCTATCCCGTTCGCAGCGGTGATTTCGTGCGTGTGCCTGCGGGCACGGTGCATTCCATCGGCAAGGGGCTGGTGATCATCGAGGTGCAACAGAACTCCGACACCACCTTCCGTATCTATGACTGGGACCGTAAGGATCAAAACGGTGAGTTGCGCGAGCAGCATGTGGAGTCTGCCTTGAGTTCGATCATTTACGATCAAGACGGTCTTGAGCCGAGCCCTCCCGAGTGGCATGAGCAAGGGACAAGCATGCGCGCCCAGCTCTTCGAGGATGAGTCCTATCAGGGCGAGTTGCTGCGGATCCATGAGCTCTTTGAGCGCGACACGGACAAGAGAGCGGGCGCACTGTTCGTCATCAGCGGTCAAGGTCGTATTCGTGTGAGCGGTGAAGAAGAAGAACAGAGCTGGAGTATCAGGAGCGGCCAGACCTGGCTCTTGCCAGCGGATCTGGGGCCCCACGACCTGCTGCCCGAAGACGGGGACTTCCAGGTGCTGGCCCTGCGTTCGTTCAGAGGGAGACAAAGTTAGATCATGGCTATGCGACGTTCACGGGGTACACCTCGCGGTTCCAGGGGTGGCAGGCGTCCGCGCTCGGTTTCCGCAGGGGGGTTTATTGCCGATGGGTCCAGTGCCCGCCGCGAGGCGCGCACAACCTTGGTGCGCCTGAACAAGTTTCTTGCTGATCATGGAGTAGCTTCGCGCCGTGCGTGTGACGAGTTGATCGCCAAGGGCAAGATTCTGGTGGATGATCTAGTGGTCACGGAGTTGGGGGTCAAGGTCGATCCCAGCAAGCAAAAGGTGACTGTTGATGGCGTGGTGCTTCCTGGCAGCGAGGACCCTCGTCGTTACTATCTGCTGCACAAGCCCAAGGGAGTGCTATGCACCAATGACCGGCGCGAGACGCGCCCCAAGGCGGTTGATCTCATCAGCGACCCTGCTGCTGGTCGTATCTACACCGTGGGGCGGCTGGATGAAGAGAGCCGCGGCCTGATTCTGTTGACCAACGACGGCGATTTCGCCCATCGGATTTCTCATCCCCGCTACGGGGTGTCGAAGACCTATCGCGTTGTGGTTGCTGGGTCTCTTGATGACGATAGCCTCGATAAGATCCGGGTAGGAGTGCATCTCTCCGAGGGCAAGACCTCGGGTGCGCGCGTCGTCATTGTGAAGCGGGCCAAGCTGCGTTCCACCGCGCTGGTGACCTTGCGCGAGGGCATGAATCGCGAGATACGAAGGGTCTTCGCGCGTGTGGGGCACAAGGTCTTGGAGTTGACCCGCGAAGAAATCGGCCCGCTGGTCTTGCGCGGCTTAAAAGAAGGCCGCTTTCGGCGACTATCCCGCCAAGAGGTTGAGTCTCTCCTGGACATGTCAGATGAGCAGGCGGCTCTCTTGCCTCTGGGTGGTGCTGATGACGGTGGCGCCCCGAGACGCAGGGCTGGGCGTCGATCGACGCGGCGGCGCAGTGGGTCAAGTCCTCGAATCGGAATGCGTAGAGCATCTGTCCGGCGTAGATCTGGAACTCGGCGGGCAGGTCGGAGGCGGTCCTCGTGACTCGATCCATGACTATTCGCCGTCGCCCGAAGACACGGCGCAAGAAACCGGCTCCCGCTCGGGGTGTGCCCCTACCCGGAACCGGCGCCAAAGTACACGAGCACCGCCTGCGCAACGGCCTCAGGGTTATCTTGTTGGAGCGCCCTGATATTCCCGTGGTGACCAGTCTGCTTTGGTATGGGGCTGGTTCCCGGCACGAAGCGCCTCACGAGGCAGGGGTCGCACATTTTCTTGAGCACATGATGTTCAAGGGCACCAAGCGCTTTGGCAAGGGCGTCGTCGATGCGACCACCACATCGCTGGGAGGCAGCATAAACGCATTCACCAGTTACGATCACACTGCTTATTGGTTCGAACTGGCATCTGATCGGTTCGAGGCTGCTCTGGAATTGGAAGCCGATCGTATGGGTGGTCTGCTCTTGGATCCTGTTGAGTTCAGGAACGAAAAGGCGGTTGTACTGGAGGAACTCTCCATGGGCCGGGACAGCCCCTGGGGTCGCTTGAGACAAGATGTTTCCCATGTGCTATTTGGCCGCCATCCCTACGGGGCCCCGATCATCGGCCACCCTGAGACCTTGGAATCCATGCACGTGGATCTAATGCGTGGCTGGTATGAGCGCACCTACCAACCCTGCATGGGAACCTTGGTTTTGGCCGGCGAATTACATCCCAGTTCCACACTGAGTCTGGTGCGAAAACACTTCGGCAAGGTTCCACGGGGTGAACCGGCCCCGTTTGTGCCTTGCGCGCCCCTTCGGGCCCCCGAGGGGGAGCGGCGCATTGAGAAGCGCTGGGATGACGCAGCATCGCGGATGATAATGGCCTGGCGTACGACATCTGTGGGTACTGACGAGGACTTTGATTTGGACCTGATCGATACCCTGCTTACCGGTGGCCGTGTTTCGAGGCTTCACAAGCGGTTGGTATTGACCGAAGGCCTGGCTACGATGGTGGGCAGTTCTTCGGAAACCTTGGTAGAGGGTGGTGCATTTTGGCTGCATTCGGAGGCCGTCCCTGGAGTCGATCCTGCTGCTCTGGAGAAGGTGGTCGATGAGGAGATTCAGCGCCTTGCCGAAGAACTGGTTCCCGCCCAGGAAATGCGCCGGGTGCAGCGAACCTTGCGCTCACTGGACGCCTATGAGGCAGAGACTGTGTCAGATCTGGCCGAGTGGTTCGGTGGTCTTGCGGTGGATGCGGACTGGCGGCTCTTGCTTGAGTTGGAGGAGCGCCGAGCGCAGGTCAACGCAAGACGCATACGCGTCACCGCGCGTAAACTCCTGACTTCGGACCGGCGGGTGATCGGTTGGAGCCTGCCCGGAGGCGGAGCATGAAATTCCAAGTCACGCCTACCGAGCTATACCTTCCCAGAGTGCGCAGCGTCCTGTCCAACGGCCTGACGCTGATCGTTTCACGGCGTGAGGGCGCACCGATCACCGCCTCGAGACTCATGATGCGCGGGGGTTCCAGTCTCGACCCGGCGGGCCAAGAGGGCTTGGCCTGGTTGGTGGGACAGTTGGCAGATCAGGGCACAAATCAACACGACGAGGCCCAATTGGCCACGCGCCTTGAACCCTGTGGCGGCAGCCTTGCTGGCAATCAGGCTGGACTGTCCGGTTCCGTGGCTGGGGACCACTGGAAGGTCTTGCTTGAGACTTTGCTGGAGGTCGCGTGCCATCCGGCCTACCCGAACGATCCAGTACGCAGGCAGCAGCAGCGTTTTCAAGCGCGGTTACGTGTGGCACAGGAGAACCCACAGGCACAGGCGGCGCAGCGTTTCCTGCGCCTGATCTATGGAAAGCACTGGCTGGGACGGCCCTCCCACGGGACCGTCGAAACCATCGGTGCCCTGGATCCCAAGGATCTGTTAGCTCATCACCGGAACAACTGGGGTCCCGATCGTGCGATTCTCTCGATTTGCGGTGATGTGGATCCGGCGGCTGTCAAGCGCCTCGTGCAACGCCTGACCAGTGGTTGGGAGGGAGTGGGGCCAGTGAATATGACAAAGCCCCGCTTTCCAAAGGGCGGCAATCGACTCGATGCATTCAGGAAGAGCCGTGATCAAGTGCATTTGTTCCTCGGCCATCTCGGCGTGCGTCGCAGCAATCCCGATTGGGCGACCTTGGTGGTGATGGATCACATTCTGGGCAGCGGTCCCGGGTTCACTGCGCGTATCACCAAGCGCCTACGGGATGAGCAGGGGTTGGCCTACTCGGTGTACGCGGATATTCACAGTTCGGCGGGTCGCCTGCCCGGCCGCTTTCGTGCCTACATAGGCACGAGTCCCCAGCATGTGTACACGGCGGTGGGAGGGTTCTTGGAGGAGATGCGACGTATACAGAACGAAACAGTCTCGATGGCTGAGCTCGATCTTGCGCGGGATTACCTGGTTGGTTCGTTCCCTTTGGGATTTGAACGCGCTTCTCAGCGGGCTTCCTATTTGGTTTCCGCCGAGGTTCACGGCCACGCTGACGATCATCTGGCTGTGCTGCCCAGAGTATTTGCTTCAGTGACGGCCAAGATGGTGCGTGATGTCGCGCGCAAGTACCTGCAGCCAGATCACTGTTGTCTGTCTGCTTCCGGACCCGTGACAAGGCGGGAGTTGACTCGGGCCCTGGCCCAGTAGGAGCAGTCGCCGCCCACATCGTCTTGAGCCTGGTTGGTTGTTCATGGACTGAGGCTTACCGTGTACCCAAGTTGAGGGTTTTGATGCTGCCCGGTCTCGCGGCTCGGCTGCGGGAGTCGGTTTGCTACCGGTTTCATTGCCTCGAATTACAACACGCGCCATTGTGGGTTCAGCAATGCGAATGTGTGTCTCGATGTGGGACATATACTGTCTTCCGGAGTGGGCAAGACTACGACCTCAAACGGCCTCTAGTGGTCCCCAAAGCCTGCTGTGGGCCTTCTTTGGCCTTGAGTAGGGCTTCCGGTCAGGGGAATGACAGGCAGTAATTTGCAGTACATTGGGTGTCCTCTCTCGTTCCGGTACCAAGCCTGTTTTCTTATGAAAATCACCTTCTTGGGGTCTCAATCGCGGGTCATGCAGACCCTCTGTTGTTCAGTGCTCCTCTCAACATCTGTTCTGGCTCAGACCGTTACCAATCCGGGGAATCTGAGCCCCCGCAGCCGAGCGGTCTCGCCCATTGTGGGGGTTGAGATCACACCGGGGTTGTTTGACCTGCACGCCCTCTCCAGCGACCTTTCCTCTGCGCACCTTTTGGAGGCGGGCATTGAGTTTCTGCCTCTCGATCTAATGGGGCAGCGGGCGATCGACCAATTTCGTCTTGACCGACCCACTCAACAGGAAGAACCGGGGCTGCCCTCTTGGATTTCTTTACCCAATGGGGACAACTTGTACATGGTTACCCGAGGGACTCGGGTAGGTTTGCTCTTGATTCCGGCGACCGGGCGCATTCGTTGGGTAGCGGCGATTGACAACGCCGCTTCAACCGATGCGATCGGCGAATCCGTTTCAATTTCTCTGGACGGCCGTTGGCTGGTCTATGGCACCGATGCCATTCACGGTGGAAACCTCTACGAGGCTGACCTCCTGCGAGGGGGAATGCCGATTGATCTGACGGCTGACATCGACCCAATTAGCTACCGTCCGAAGAGCCTGCGCAATTCGCGCCTTGGGGTCTGGTGGATCACGGGAGACGAACTCTGGACTGCTTCACGCACAACTCAGGCGACTGAAATCGCGTTGCCCCTGATAGGTCAAGAGGGTTTGCGTCAGGACCTTGTCATGAGTGATCAAGGCAACCGCGTGGCAGTAGTCGCCGAAGATGACCCCACTACCCGGCGCGTGCTGGTTGCGGACCTTGATGGCACAGTGCATGTGGCTGTCGCCACGCCCCAGCCCATCGAGTTACCGGGCACGACCGAGCCTCTTGGCCCTTACATGGCCCTCTCTCACGACGGTGAGCGTTTGGCTTGGTTGAGCGATGGCCCGCCACAGGAGTTGTTCATCACGCAAGTCCAAAGCACTCCGATCGAGACCCACATTACTCTGGCCCCGGACTTTCCGATCTACATCGACAACATCGGCGTGATCGGTTTTGCCAGTCCCCAGCAGGTATGCTACCTGGCCGGCGATGTGGTTCTGGCTGTGGTGGACAACGATGATCTGATCGGTGCTGCGGACATGTACGCTACGGTGACCGATCCCCAGGGAGTCCCTACTACTTGGAACCTGACGCGCACCAGTGGCGTGGTCTGGCCGCCTTTTGATGTGCCTGCGACCTTGAGTGTTTCTGATGCCTACCTGGATCACAATGGCGAACGTTTCTTGATCCAGGCCGAGTTTGACGATACCTCTGAGTTGGCGAGTTTTGTGATCTATACCGGCGGCTACTACCACAGTCAATCGAATATCGATGTGCTGTTGTCTGATTTAGAAGAAGACCCGGAGCTGTACATGGCTGGCCGTCAAGTCATGGTTACTTCCGTTCTCAGTGGAACGACCGACGTGCAGGTGCATCGCATTGATCCAGTGAGTGGGACTACCCAACAGGCGATGCTCGTGGGAACATTTGCGCCGGGCACGACTCTGCGTGCCGTGCGGAGTCGCGGTGGCGACATCGCCTTTGTTGCGGTGGGAGCAGAGGATGACGCCTGGGTTTCCAGTATCCGGGGGACCCATGGTTCATGGTTGCCTGCCTCCTTTGTGGGACAGGTTTCCTCGACCCTCGGGCTCCTTCCTGGTGGCAAGTTGCTCTTGGGCTTGTCTCCCGCTTCGGGTGGCGATCAGTCAGTGGCTGTGGACAATACTGCGAGCGTGCAGGCCTTGCCTCTGCCCTCCTTGCCCTGTCGCGTGTTGCGCTAGTCAAGTCCGAGGCGCGTGAGTTTGGTGTAGAGCCCCGAGCGGCTGATGCCTAGCAGTTTGGCTGCTTGATCTCGTCGACCACTAGCTGCGGCCAAGGCTCGCTCTACTGCGATGCGTTCTGCGTCGATCAGCAGCATGGACTCAGGTGCCTTGTTGGCTTCGTTCATGCTGTCCATGGGCTTGCGAATCAGAGCGGGGTTGTTGATTGCTTCATCGGAGAGGAACCAGAGGCGCGCCACTTCGTTGCGTAGCTCGCGCACTTGTCCGGGCCAGGCGCGCGTCAAGAGCGCCGCTAGCACATCATCGCTGACGGTTTTTCGTTGACCATACTGGGCGCTGAGTTGCCCCATGAAGTGAGCCACCAGCAGAGGCAGATCCTCTAATCGCTCTTCCAGGGCAGGCAGGGAGACTTCGCCACCGTTGAGACGGTAGAAGAGGTCTTCCCTGAACTCTCCCCGCTGTACTTTCTCGGTCAGTTGTTGGTGGGTGGCGGCCACTACACGCACGGATACGGTTTCTGTTTCATTGGAACCCAGGGGTCGTACCTCGCCGGATTCAAGAACCCGCAGAAGCTTGACCTGCAGAGGCAGAGGCAAGTCGCCGATCTCATCGAGAAAGAGCGTGCCACTGTGGGCTCTCTTGAAGAGACCCTCGCGGTCCTGCTCCGCGCCGGTGAATGCGCCCTTCTTGTGGCCGAAGAGTTCGCTTTCCAACAGGGACTCGGGCAGGGCGGCGGTGTTTTCGGTGATCAAGGGGCCGTCTGCGCGATTGCTCCTGTGGTGCAGGGCGCGCGCGATCAATTCCTTGCCTGAGCCGCTGGGCCCTGTCACCAGCACGGTCAGGTCGGTGGGGGCCAGGCGCTCCACCATGGCGGCCACTTCGAGCATGGCGGGGCTGGTGCCGATCACCCCGGGCAGGGGCGCCACGCGTCCACTGCGCTTGAGGGCTTCTCGGGCTTGGACCAGTTCGGACTCTTGGATTTCGACCTTGTCCGCGAGCTGGCGGTTCAGATCTTTGATGCGCTGGCGTTCTTCGATCTGGGCCAGGGCAACCGCTGCGGGATCTGCCAAGACTGAAAGTGCGCGTATGTCGTCATCGTCAAAGATGGAGTCCGCTCTGTCGTTGTCCACATAGATCGCTCCGCGCACTACACCCTGGTCGGCGAAGGGTACACACAATACTGAACGCAGTTGCAGGTGACGCACGCTCTGTTCATCTTGGAAGCGTTCGTCGTGGGCGGCATTCGCGGTGGAGATCGGCTTGCCGTCAGCCAGGGCAGCGTGGATCACGCTTGAGGAGATTGAGGCATCACCGCTGTCCTCCCGATCCAATTCCATGCCCCGGGCGGCGGATGTCTCGATCTCTTGGTTTCGGGCAATCACCACATAGCCTCGTCGAGCCCCCGTGCGCTCAAGGGCATGGTCCAGAATGCGTTCGAGCAATTCGCGTCGATCTCGACTGGAGGCGAGTCGGCGGATGCACTCCAGCAACCAGTCCACATCTTGGTTGCTGTCTTGTGGGCTCTCCTGGACCTTGTTTCCAGCAAGGTGCAAGGTGCGCTCGAAGTGCATTTCTGCTTGGGGGCCTTCAAGCCCGCGCATGATTGCGCGTCTTGCTTCTTCGAAACGCGCCGTGGATCGTCGTCGCAGGTCCGCATCTGCCCGCTGGTTGGCAATGCGAATCAGATTGCGGGCCACGGCAGCTACCAGGTCGCTGCGTCCACCGGCCTGAAAGACGTGCAAGAGGCCGTTCAGTTCGTCCGTCTCAAGGTCACCCGCCTGGGCATGCAAACGCCACTGCATTTCGCTCTTGCGCACAGGTGCCAGATCCGTGGCGAGTTGTTCCAGGTCTTTTGCGGGCAGCCAGGCACTTCCCTCGTGGGCAATGCGCGTGCTCCAACTGCGGAATGCCTCGGCACTGTTGGGTGATGAGCAGGTCACAGCGGCCAAGCGATGGGCTTGTGCTCGTTTGGGTCGGCCTTCGGACAGGGCCATTTCTGCCAGGAAGCGGTGCACAGCGGGACGATGGGCTGTGCGTGCGGCGCGCAGATGAGCCGGGTCTGAGCCAGATCGAACGGAGACGGGACCCTTGGTGCGCAGGGTGAAGAGGGCACGGGCAGGTGCCAAGATGTCGAGTTCCCGTTGGTGGTCTCCGCGCTCCAATTTCCGTGTGGCAAGGGCGAGTCTTTCCCCTGCGGATCCTAGGTGTCCAGCTTCCATGTCCACCAGGGCCAGACTGCCCAGGGAAGAGGCTTCTGCGTGTTGATCCCGGAGCCGGCGTCGCAGACGCAGGGCGCGGGTCAGGCTCTTGCGAGCCTCTGTCAGATCGCCCGAGTCTTTCAGCAGCACGCCCAGGTTGTTCGCAGCCAGGGCCTCCTGTTTCAGGTTGTCGCAGCGGCCGAAGGCCTCCTGGGCCGCGCGCATGGAGCTAATTGCTGCGGGCAGATTGCCCTGACGCCGTGCGAGGACCGCTTGGTTGAGTTCGATGCGTCCCAGCAGCGAAGGGATATTTTCTGCGCCCACTGTTCGAGCCTGTTTGAGGGCCTCGGAAGCGGCATCAAAGTCGCCGCGGGAGAAGTTCACAGCAAACTGCAGCATGTGCAGGGTTCCAAGTGTTTCAGGCCGCAGGTCCTTGTTGGGGGCCTGGCTGAGTTGCTCTTCGGCTTTGTCTCCGTCACCTTCCAGGAAAGACGCGTAGGCCTTGGCAATGGCGACCCGGGCTACTTGTTCGGAGCCGGAGGCGAGATCTTGGGCCTTGGCTCGGGCATCGGCGGAGAGGGAGGTCTGTCCGTCGGCGGCGAGGATCTCTCCTTGGATCAACCAGGCGCTGCAGGTTCCTTGGGCTAGTTCTGTGCCGAAGTGTTTGCTGAGAGCCGCTCTTGCGCCATTGTGGTCTCCCCGCGCAAGTTGTAATTGGGCGAGAATGCAGACCGCCTCCGCTTGTGCTTCTCCCGCTTCTTTCCATTGGGCCAGGGGTTCCACCAGGCCTTGGACCCATCCCATTCTTCCCGCCGAGAGGGCCTGACGTGCGGCTTCAAGGACTTCCTCCGGTTGCACTTGGGCCTTGAGGCGCAGATGGGCCATGGTCCTGGGACTCAGGGGCGCGTCGCTTTGCAGCCACTTGATCGAAAGTGCCTTGCGCAACGCTGGATCGAGGGCGTGCTGAACCGATTCCAGTCGAGGCCCTTGGGTCACATACAGCGATCCGTGAGCTCCGGCTTGTTCGATCCAGCCACTGCGCGCAAGCTCCGCTCGTGCTGTATGGGAATCATCGGTCTTGATGCCAATCACAAGTGCAACATCTGAGAGAGTCGCAGCTTCTCCCAGGGCAGCCAGGGCCAGGAGGAAATCGCGTTGGTCGTGATCCTCGGGCATCACAAGGGCGCTGTCACCAGCCACCAGCTCTCCGGGCCAACGGTCGGTCTTGAGGGCGAGTCCGTTGTCCGTGGCTACCATGGCGCCGACTTCAACTCCCTGGCGGAGGGCATCGTTGATCAAACTGACCCGGCCGTCGGTGCGTTTGACCAGGTCTTCGGCCAGTAGACGGGCGCTCTCCGGTTGGCCGCTGGCAGTGGCTTGCAGGAGGTGCTTTTCCAGGGTCTCCGTGGAAACTCCACCGAGTCGCACATGGGTCATCTTGACCCCTGCTTCAAGGAGTTCGGCATGCAGCTGCTCTCCGCGCTGGATTTCGAGAATCCAGGCACAAGCTCCTGCCGCCCGGCGAATCACATCGGTGGCGATTGTGTCCAAGGAGACATGATTGGCGGGCAGCACCAGACGATGTCCGTACTGGGTCTTGGAGAGGTCGCCTTCCTGCTCGGCAATCAAGCATTCAGGCTGCATTCCCTGCTGGCAAGCGGCCAGGTGCAGCAGGTGCAAGGCCGCGCTCGTCTCTTCCGGATGTCGCACGGTGATCAGGAGGGGAGTGTTTCCTGTTTGCAGCAAGTTCGCGGCTTCGGTGAGTTGGGTGGTTTCACCGGGCAGATTCGGTAGGTCTGGACAGGTGGTGGAGCGGGAGGCAGCCCCTTGCGTCAGGTCCAAGGCCACTCGTGCGTCCGCCGGCCGCTCGTTCGGCCAGCGGTGCAGGACTGCAATCACCAGGGCTCGAATTTCCTGGGGAAGCTGACTGGGATCCAAGCGCGCCGCTTCCCAATAGGATTGGCGCGGGAAGTCGACCTCTGCGCGGCGATCCGGCCGCAGGCCCGCGCCGTGGATCAGGGTGATTCCAAGGCTGAACAGGTCCGCCGATGTGGTGGCAGGTGCGCCGATCAGAAGTTCGGGGGACAAGAACCCCTTGGTGCCTGCGACTTCCAGCGTACCACTGGTGTCTGCCAGATCCAGGTCGATCAAGTGTGCTCGCCCGTCGACCAAGATCACATTCTCAGGTTTGATATCTCTGTGCAGCAGACCGCAATCGTGCAGGGCTGCGAGGGCCTCGAGCAGGTCGGCTGTGACCTGCAAGAGGGCCGGGCCATCGAGTGTTCCCGCTGCTTCCTTCAGGGTCGGGCCGTCGAGGAAGGGGCGGGTCACATAGGCACCGCCTCCTGGTAATTGACCCCAGGACGTGGGCAGGGCTAGACCTTCCCGTTGGGCATGACCCAGGAGGCGCATCTGGGCAGAGAGGCCTCCCAGGTCATCGACGTAACGCAAAACCCGGGCTTCGCCTTGTTCTTCCACCAGCAGAATCGGGCCGCTGGGGCGTTCGGCCAGGACCCGGATGAGGGTCATTCCGGCTGGTAGGGGGTGCCCCGAGGGGGTCTTGTCCATGATTCGTACAGCTTACTGCACGATTCGTGGACAGGCCTGGGAATTCTCAGGGAAGAGGCACGGGCAAAGCAAGGGGCCCCAGCAGGGGCTCTCCGGTGGTGGACAAGATCCCGCCCAGGATCTCGATCCGATGCCCCGGCAGCCAACCGCCCACAGGCGGAGGCAGGCGCAATCCAACGGGATCCGGCAGCACATTGACCGAGTCGATGGTGTCATTCAGCATGACCCGCACACGCACGGCCAACAGACTCGGGTCGGCGCTGCCTCCTTGCAGTTCGATCACCAGATCCTGCATGCTCTCCAGTCCGCTGGAGGGCTGCAGGCGGCCCACTCGGAAGGGTTCAGGGGTCAGAGCGGTGCTATTGCCAGGAGTTGCTCCCCCAAAGAGTCCAAGGGGACCAGCGTCGAGCAGGGGATCACCCAGGGCGGTCACACCGATGCCTGTCAGTGCCGACCCAGGGGCGGGGGTCAGATCGTTATTAACCGACCCGGAGGGATACCAGGCCAGGGAGTGGGCGCTGGAAGTCGAAGTGACTGCAGGGCTCAGGCTCGGACTGCTCGACGAGGTCGAGGTTGCTGCGCGCGGGGTGTTGTCACCATTCCATTCAACCGTTGCGCCCGGTCCAAATGCCGGCGCATCCAGGAGGTTGAAGCTCGCGCCTGTACCTTCTGTGCGAATGACTTGACCCGGTGCGTTGTTGAACAGGGGGGTTCCGCTGCTGGCAGCCGATCCAAATGTGCGCGTGGGAACCCACGGGTTCGTCTGCAGCCAGGCAGCCGCATTCATCTGATAGCCCGGGAGGGCCGTCTCGACGATGCCGCCCTGGCTGTTGCCAATCAAGGCGCAGTGACTGGTGCAGAGAGCGAACTGTCCCAGGTCCGAACGTGCCCCCGCCCCCCGATTGGCCTGGGCCAGGCAACCGAGAAGGGAGATGATCCCCGCCTGGGATTCGCTGGTGAACAAGAATCCATCGCCACCGTTGCCCTTGCTGCTGCAGGTGATCACTACGGCGCGGGCGTGGCCATCCAAGTCGATGTGGATTCCCGCCATCTGGTTACCGTGTGTCAAAGCGGACTGCACCAGAATGTTGGCGGTCCAGAGGTCGCTCAGTTCATAGTCTCCGTCAATCAGGCACCCCTCTCGGCCGTTGCCGGCGAAGAGACAGTTGCGCACTCGAACATCGAAGAGCCCTCCCGGAGTCACATTGGGTCCATCCACGAAGAGGTCTATGTCCAATCCATCCGTGCCGTTGTAGGTGAAAGCGCAGTCTTTGATGCGCACCTTGACCGTGGTTCCCAGTGGGCAAAGGAGCTTGTCGAACTGGCAGCCTTCCTGTCCGTTGAAGGCTGACTGGCAGCCTTCGATGGTGAGATCCCATGCTCCGGCGACAGAAATGCCCTCAAGGTCGTTTTCATTTGTTTCGCAAGCCAACAAGAGCCCGTCCACGGGGGTGCTGGCCCCTTCTGCTCTAAGGCGCAAGCCCCGGTTGCAGTTGGTGACGAAGATGTTGCGTAACTCATGTTCGTTTTCACTTACCAAGACCCCCGCTTGGGCCTCTCCGTTGCCATCGATCTTGAGGCCATCGAGGCTGGAGAGGAAGTCGGTAGTGATGTCGGGCAAGAGGCTCAAGATTGCGGGGACGTTTCCGTTTGCCGAAATGATCAGGGTCGGGTGCCGGGCGGGATCTCGTTCTGCCAACTCAAAGGTCTGGGTGAACCCACCGACCAAGGCGAAGCCTTTGATTGGCACGTTGGCAACATCGGTGAAAGTGCCCTCCGCGGCCCACACATTTACGTGGGTTCCGCTGGCCATGCCTGAGGCAATCAGGCAGGCGATGTGCAGGCTAGGGAAGGCGGAGTCTGGACTCATGCCGTTTGGACTTGTAGCTGTGGAGGCAGCGTTTGTGTAGATCACGAGGCCGGTTGCGAACTCCACGCGCGAGCCGGTGGGTTGCCAGGAGCCGCCTTCTCTGCGCGTAAAAAGCTGAGCTTCGAAGCGCGTTTGGGTTTCGAGGCCGGTGAGCAGAACTCGCGGATTCGAGGGATCCAGGGCCACTCCGGGGGCGGATCCAAGATCTCCACCAATGGTCACATGGCGCATTTCAAAGTTGGCGGTGGGGTCAAACCCTCCCGCCATGCGTGCTTCCAGCAGTGCCTGATCGGGTCCCGCCGCTACGGAAATTACGCTAGCAGAGAAGACATTTGAGGTCTCAATCGTCGGTGGCCCGGTGGTTGGTCCCGGCGGGGGTGCACTGAAGCGCGAGCATGCACATAGCAACAAGAGCCAGACAGGTAAATGCGGCGCGCTTGGGGTCAGCGGTAGATTCTTCATTGTTCAAGCTCTTGATCCGAGTATTGGGCTGCGGATTCTTGCCTGCAATCAGGACCAGCCTCTCTTTCTCGATTGGCTCTCAGTACACCACGAAAGTGGTCCTGTTCATTCTTTGGCTTGACAAATCAGCGCGTCGATGCTGATTGCCCTAGTTCCAAAGTTTGGAGGGTGCGGGTTCTCGCTTGAAGCGAGAACCCGCGGTACGCCGTCTTGGATGTTTCTTGAGCAGCCCCTCTCACTGGCCACACAAAGTTGCCTCCAAGACACGCGATCTTGAGCGCCCGCCACGGGCACTTGAATCAAAAACCACTGCACGAGCGCGCAGCGTCATACCTGCCATGGACGGATCGTCTTGCAAAGGCAGGTTCAGGGATGCGGTACCTACTCCCGGGGTTCCGGGAGTGCCGCTGAGCTGGATGATGACCGGCGGCCCGAGCAACAGGCTGCCTGTTACCTGACCGATCCCGGCGGACGGGCCTGCGTCGAGGCCCGCCCGCACCACCGCAAGCGCGCCACCCAGGCCCTGGGTGAGCGTGACACCCCAAGAGGTGTCGCCCAGGGTCGGGCAAGCGGCTGTGGTGGTGAGTCGAGGGGTGTGGCCGCCAGCGCCCGCAGTTCCTACACCGCGGACAGTGCCGCAGTTGCATTCTGCAAGTTGGACATTGTGGACCAGGTCGCCTGAAACGACCACACCCGACTCGACAAGGGGTACTTGCGCACCGGCAGGGCTTGGAGTGTAGATTAGGGTCAGTGTGCCTGTCGGAACGACGACGGCGTACTGTCCGTTGGGGTTTGTGTTGTCGGCACCGAGCGCAATCTCGTTGCCTGTGCCCTCATTGAATGCGTCGAGATCGACATTGATGAGGGGCTGGCCCAGGGTGTCGGTCACTGTACCTGAAAGCACCACACCCGGATCCAGGTTGACTACGCCCAGGTCCATATTCATGCTGACACTGACCGGTGAAATCAGGGTTCCCACCAGTCTGTCCAGGAAGCGCGGCTCCACCTCGATCTCAAAGGATCCGGGGGGCAAGACCACATCCACGAAGCCACTGGCGTCTGTATTGTCGCTGGGCGTATAGAGCCGCAAGGTCGTGGTCAGATCGGTGACGTCAAGATCGGCATTGAAAACAGGAGCGTTTTGTGAATTGAGAACCGTGAGGCTTGTCCAGAAGCCGGGGCGCAGGTTGATCGTGCCAAAGTCATGGGCGGCGCCCAGATTGGTAAGGGCAAACTGCTCGGGGGCCAGCAGGGTTGTGGTCAGGTTCTCCGGGCGAATCTGGAGAAACACCTCCCCCTGGGGGGCGACAACGGCAAAGTTGCCCAGCAGGTCGGTTCCATCGAAAGCGGGTATGTATTCGCTTCCGTCAGGCATTTCGACATCCAGGTTTACACCTACTGCAGGCAGGCCGTTAGGCAGCAGGATGGTTCCACTCAGGAGCCCTCCAGGCGCCAGGTGAATGTCGCCAAGGTCCTGAGTGATGACCACAACCACATCGTTCAACTCTTCGATCAAGCTGACGGTCACGGGGGGCTGGGGCGGGATGACCGTTACCTGGTAGAGACCTGTGGGAACAACGATGCTGAAGATGCCCAGAGCATTGGTGCCATCGTTGCCAATCGTCATGTTGGTACCTGTGACTTCATCGATCATGTCGATGTTGCAGCCGCTGATCGGCTGGCCAGCAGCGTCCAGGACGCGGCCTGTGATGATGTCCGCTTGGGCTGTGGAGGCCGTCAGGAGAAGGCCCAGGCTTAGGAATGAGAGGCGCATTGGATTTGTGACTCGTTGTGGTTCTTGGGGGTCGCGGCGCAGAACTGCAGGTGCAGGTGGCCGGGCAAGTGCTTGATGCAAGCGCCGTACCATCCCCCTCAAGGGCGCCAAGAGCAGGGTTTGTGCCAGTCTTGTGTGCAGATTTCGGTCACAAGATCCGGAATTCGGACAAGACTTGGCCGTCAACCCTTACGCAAGCCTCCTGGAGCCCCTTGGCACGCCCCTTGCGATATGAGTGGTCCAAGGAGTACCGATCGATGTCAAGCAGCCATCCCCACAGTCCAACCAGTTCCATACGAGGTCCCAGAATCATGTTTTACGGCCATGACTCATTCGGTTTGGGACACCTGCGCCGTTGCCTGACTCTGGCCGAGAGTCTCCGCAATCGGTTGCCAGATGCCTCGGTTCTGATCGTGACCGGATCTCCCTGCGCTACCCAGTTCCCAGTGCCGGATGGCGTGGATGTACTCAAACTGCCCTCCGTGACCAAGGGGGGGGCCCATTACGTCTCCCTGCGCCTGGGCATTGACATGGAGAGCATGCTGCGACTGCGCTCGAAGACCGTGTTGGCGGCCTTTGAGTCTTTCGAACCGGATCTCTTGCTGGTTGACCACACCCCTATTGGCTTGCGTGGCGAGTTGCACGAGACACTGGCTAGTGCCAAGCGACAGGGCATCCCCTGCGTCCTTGGTTTGCGAGATGTGATCGACTCCCCTCTGCATGTGGCCCGCGAGTGGAGTCACCCCAGGATCCGCGAGGCCCTTGCCGAGTCCTATCAAGATGTGCTGGTCTATGGAGACACGCGCGTCTTTGACATGCGCCGCGAATATCCGGTGCCCCCCGAATTGCGCGAGCGTGTGCACCATGTGGGCTATGTGGTGCGGCCTGAATCCAGTCTCAAGCCTTCACCGGGCGTGCAGGAGGTCCTGTTCACAACCGGCGGTGGTGGGGATGGGCTTGATCGCATCGAAGCCTATCTGCGATCCTTGCTGGGCCGAGAGGTCTCTTGGAGATCTCGTGTGGTGATTGGTCCTCTTGCCGATGACAAACGGGCACGTGCTGCTGAAGACCTGGCCGCAAGAATCGAAGGGGTCAGCACAATTCGCTTCGATCCGGACCTGCGCACTCACATTGCACAGGCCGATGTTGTGGTGGCCATGGCTGGCTACAACACTTGCGCCGAGATCCTCGCATCAGGAACACCCGCCGTGCTTCTCCCGCGCACCACTCCCAGGCGCGAGCAGTTCGTGCGCGCTACCCGTCTCAAGTCCTTTGGAGTGGCCGAATGCCTCGTGCGCAGTGGCCTGACTCGCATTCCAGAAACCGTCCAGAAATTGCTGGATGGGGGGCTGCGACGCGACATTTCTGTAGATCTGGGTGGTGCAGAACGCACTGCTGACATCATCGCCAAGCGGATAGGCGCTGGAGATTCTTCCGAATCCGTTTCCCATGGAGGCCAGGCGTGCAACCGGTAATCGGCTATCTCCTCAAGAAATTTCCTCGGCTCTCAGAGACCTTCATCCTCAATGAAATCCTCCAGCAGGAGGCCCTTGGAGCAGATGTGGTTATTCTGTCCCGCAAGACTCCTGACGATGAGCCCAAGCATCCGGCACTCGATGGGCTGCATGCCCCTATCGAGGTTTTGCCATCTACTTCTGGTCTCGATCCCTGGTCGATCTTGTTCGCCGAAGGCCCTGAGGGCGCGGAATTGTTGGAACGTCTAGGCCCGATTGTGCGCGATCTTGGACCCTATGGGCATCCACGTTTCGGCAAGTTGGTGGCTGAAGCTCTTTATTTGAGCGGGCGCGTGCGCGAGTTGGGTCTCACCCATATCCACACTCACTTTGCCACGGACTCGGCAGTTGTGGCGCACCTTCTCCATCGCCTGGGCGGCCCGACCTACAGCATTACTGCTCACGCCAAGGACATCTACCGTTCGACGATCAACCCTGAATTCCTATCGCGCATTGTGTCGGGTTCTGAGTTCACCACAACAGTATGTCAGGCCAACCTGCAGCACCTGCAGACCTTCCTCAACGCCGATGCCCAGCCGAAACTCCGCAAGTTGTTCAACGGCATCAACCTTACTGAGTTCCTACCGCCTGAAGAGCCTCGTCAAGAGGACGTGATCCTGAGCGTGGGGCGCCTGGTGGAGAAGAAGGGCCTTGATGTCTTGATCCGGGCCATGGTGGGCATCGCCAGAGAGCGGCCACAAGTCCAGTGCGTGATCGTCGGTGATGGGGAAGAGAGGGAGAACCTTGAGGCTTTGATCGGTGAACTTGATATCGGATCCCATGTGCAACTCACCGGTGCACTACATCAGGGTCAAGTCCAGGCTCACATGCAATCCGCTACGGTCTTTGCTCTGCCTTGTCGCATCGGAGAAGACGGCAATCGAGATGCTCTGCCAACGGTCTTGCTTGAAGCTCTGGCCACGGGTCTGCCGTGTGTGTCGACCCCAGTAACCGGCATCCCTGAGATTCTTGACCATGGAAAGGCTGGCCGCATTGTGCCCATCGATGATGTGGAACAGTTGCAGGCAAACCTGTTGGAACTGCTCGCAGATGCGGATCAACGCAGCAAGATCGCGCGTGCAGGCATTGCCCACGCCGCCAAGCACTTCGACGGCCGGGTCGTGGCCCGGGTACTCAACGAATGGCACCGTTTGGTCATTGATTCGAGGTCGGTGGCATGAAGATTGCCATCGTTCATCAGGATCGAGGCATTCGAGCGGGCCGCGAGAAAGGGGCTGCGGTGCATATCGCCAGTCTCTGCGAAGCTTTCGCGGCCTGTGGCGCTGAGGTCTCCTTGATTGAAGAGCCCGACGGGGGCGAAGCCATTGCTCAACTGATCAACCAGGGGCCCTTCGACGTGATCTACGAGCGCTTCTCCTTGGGAACCGGACCGATCGCGACCTGGGCCAAACGACAGGGCATCGCCTACGGCATCGAGGTGAACTCGCCACTGGATATTGAGGAAGCTGTCTATCGCAATGGAACTATCTATCCCCAACGAAATGAAGACTGGGGCGTGGCGTTCGACAGCGCGCAGCTGGTGGCGGTTGTTTCAGAGCCCCTTGTTGAATATGCGATCAAGTTGGGTGCATCTCCGTCAGCTATAAGTGTGATCTCCAATGGAGTGGACACTTCAGTATTTGCTCCACTTGAGGATCGAGCCTCTGCCCGTCAGGAGCTTGACCTGGCGGACGATCAGATCGCAGTGGTTTTTCACGGTCGTCTGCGCCCCTGGCATGATCTGCCCTTGTTGGGCCGAGCTGTTGCCCGTACTCGTGACAACGGCGTTGATATGGTCCTGGTTTGTGCCGGGCGTGGGGATTTTGAAGAGGCCGTGGGTGACGTGTTGCCCAAGGAGGCTATTCGAATCTGTGGTTGGTCTGACAAGTTCGGCGTGTCCCGACGTGTGGGAGCTTGCGATTTGATTGCACTCTCTCACTCCAATGAGACTTCGACCTGGTTTTCGCCCCTCAAGTTGCGCGAGGGTATGGCCATGGGCTTGGTGCCCATCGTGCCCACTCTGGGGGACTTGCCCGATGCTGTCTTGAGCGGCCGTGCTGGTTTGCTCTATCTTCCCGGGGACGAGGAGGCCTTGGCGAATTGCCTGTACGAGCTTGCCTGGGACAAAGTCCTGAGGGATGAGTTCGCTAGAATTGCAATTGAAGAAGCTACGAGGCACGATTGGACCGTGGTTGCAGCCAAAATCTTGACGGCCCTGGGAGGAATTCCAGCGTGCGAGCCTTTCTGAAATTGTTTGATGCCTGGCGTGTTGGCGTCAGGCTCGGATTTGTCCTGCGACCCCATCGCTTGGCGTTATCGGGGGTTGTGCTCTTGCAGCTCTGCGTGGTTGCGCTTTCGGTCTTGCAACCCTGGCCCATGAAGGTTGCCTTTGACCGGGTCCTGGCTCCCTTGGATCTGGAATCGAGGGGCGGTGGCGAACTGCTGCTGTTGTGCGCGGGAGCCTTGCTTGTCATCGTTGTCTTGCGTGTCTTGGTGGAGTACAACGCGAACCTGACCGTTGCAAAGGTCGGTCACCGTGTGACTCGCGCCTTGCGTCTGGTCTTGTTCGAACGTCTCTTGCAGTTGCCGCCTGCGTATCACGGCAAGCAGCGATCCGGTGACCTTCTGATGCGCTTGATGGGTGACGCTCCCATGGTCAAGACCATGTTGGTGGATGCCTCAACCGCGCTGTTCGCCCGCAGCCTGCATGCGATCGCAGTCTTGGCAGTGATGTTTACCGTTGATGCCCAGCTGACTTTGATCCTCCTGGGGTTGGTGCCTGGTCTGGCTTGGGTTGTGCGGGTGCTCTCTCGGAGGCTCTCGGTTGCGATCCGTAAGCAGCGCAAGAAGGAAGGAGCGTTGGCGGACTTCATGGGCGAGGCTGTGGGGGCTGTTACCTTGGTGCAGTCCATGGGCCAGGAAGCGGAGGTCACACATCGTTTTGCCCGTGATAATCGCCGATCAGCGCGTGCCGAACTCAAAGCTGCCCGAGCTGCGGCGCGGCTGTCCGCTTCGGTGGAGTCACTCTTGACCGTTGGCGTTGCATTGACCCTTGGCCTCGGGGGAATGCGCGTCTTGGACGGGGTCTTGAGTCCTGGCGAACTGCTGGTCTTCATGTCCTATGTGCGGGGTCTCCTCAAGCCCGCTCGATCCGCCGCCAAACAACAGGCGCGCGTGGCCAAGGGCGTTGCCTGTGCAGATCGGTTGCTCGATGTGCTCGATCAGCGTTCACCTGTGCGTGAACGGCAGGGCAGTCGTGTGGTTCCCGCTCAGCCGGCGGTCTTGGCCCTGGAGAATGTGCGCTATACCTACCCCGATGGCCGCGTGGCATTGGACAGTTTTGATGCGCGCTTTGATCGGGGCGTGCTCACCGCACTTGTGGGGGCCAGTGGTTCGGGTAAGAGTACTCTCGTCGCTTTGGCCTTGCGCTTGATGGATCCCACTAAAGGGCGAGTGACCCTGGACGGGGTTCCCTTGCATGAGTACGAACTCGACGGTTTGCGCTCTTCTGTGGCCGCTTCATTGCAGGAGACGGTCCTGTTCGGGACCAGCGTACGCGAGAATCTGACTCTGGCCAAGCCCGATGCAACGGACGAGGCACTTTGGGAGGCAATTGACGCCGCTGGCGCCCTTCAAGTGGTCGAGGAATTGCCTGATGGAATTGACACGGCCCTCGGCTCACAGGGGGCAGGGCTCTCCGGAGGTCAACGGCGACGACTTTGCCTGGCGCGCGCTTTCCTGCGCGAGTCGCCGATTCTGTTGGCAGATGAGCCCTTTGCTGGGCTTGATGCTGCGGCTGCGCGTCATGTGTTCGCATCGCTCAAGGCTCGCTCGCTTGAGTCCATTGTTATTGTGGTGACCCATGACCCGGTCCATCTTGCCGAATTTGGCACTGTAATTCAGGTCGAGGCCAGCGCGGATCCTGATCAGGATCTTGAAGATGCCCCAACCGATCAGGACTCAAGTCCCTACCTATCGCAAGACAGCGATGAATCTCCCCTGGGCGGCGGAGGACCTGCGCCCTGCACATCATGAGCGGCCTGCGAGAAAGAGACCGAGATTGTCACCTGCCCGCGAGGGCGGGGGATGCAGGCTTGAGTCCTCCGGTGGAGGGAGACCTCCTGCGACTGGTTTGCGAATTGCTTATTCCAGAAGGGGGAGAGCCGCCTACCTCCGTCCATTGGTCCCATGCTCGCTGGAAGCACGGCGTCGCAGCGGCCGCGACTTTCTGCATGGGCTGGGCTGATGGTTTTGAGAGTTGGGTGACTTGGAAGAAGCACCTTTCGGGCAAGGCCAGCAAACACGCAAGCAGCATAGTAGGGACCGAGTGGCGTGCCACCTCGGAACAGCGCCTGTTGCCCGGGGCAATTCTGCCCGATGGGGCCTACTTGATTTCTTTCCCTAGCGATCGAGTCCTACCGGGGTTGGAGCGAGCCTTCGATGACAAGCGTACAGTTCGCTGGATCAAACAGTTGGATCTCTTCCATCCCGCTGATGTGCGCCGTCGGCGTTCGAGTTTCATTGCCTTGCGCTACAAGCCTGAGCGTCGCGCGGTTCTTGTGGCCAATCTCTCCTTGAAGTATCCGGATGGCCGTCGTGAAGACCGTCGAATTGGAATGCGTGTACACCCCCCAGAGGAGACCATGCGCATTGAATCCGTGCGTCGCTCCCTGCGACCTTGTCAAGGACTGCGCTATCCCAAGTTGTTGGGTACGGACCCGGAGGTGGGTATTCTGCTTGAGGAATGGGTGTCGGGTAGTGCGCCCCCTGAGGGCTCCTTTGAACATGTGGAGCTTGTGGGCGCGGCGCTTGCTGGTCTGCATCGCTTGTTGCCCCCTGCGGGCGAGATGCCAGCGGTGAGTCCAGAACTCGGAGTCTTACGGGTTCTGGATATAGACCTTGCTGTGGAAGCGGACCGCCTGTTGCGTACGATCCCATTGGCCCGCGGCCATGTGCTGATTCACGGGGACCTGCATCCTGATCAATGGCTGTTGGATGACGAAGGGGTTGTGATGCTTGACCTTGACGCCTTGCGTCCCGGCGAGCCCGAAGAAGACCTGGCCTCTTGGTTGGCAGATGTTCATCTAGCGGGCGGTTCCCTCGAAGGGCAGCGCGAGCGCCTTTTGGCCGCTTACAAGGCTGCGGGCGGGCCGGGTATCAACACTTTCCGGTTGGACCAGTTGCTCTTGCGTCAGATTGTGATTCATGCTTCAAGCACCTTAAGGCGCATGGAGGCGAACGCCGAAGAGCAGGTGCGCAACCTGATAGAATTCGCCTTGAGTTTGGAGGATCGCTGCCGCCTGACTTCCCCGGAGGCCCTTTCGATTCCCCTACCGGAAGGCGTCCATCCTGAGACGGTCGTGCGCGCAGAGGTCCAGAAAACCGGCCAGTTTGTGTTGGAGAGTGAGTCATCTGCCGCTTCGGTTTTTTATCTGCGTTCCACTTCGGGCAAGTGGTCGCAGCTAGGCACAGAGGACGACGATTGTTTGCCTGGTCTGAGTCAGAAGGGACCTGCAATCTTGAATTCCTGGCGTCCTGGGCGTCGCGCCGCCTGGCGCGATCATGAGACTGGCGATGCGATCAAAGCCTTGCGTCCTTCGCGTCTGGCCAAGACCGTTGACCGTGCAACCAGGGTTCAGGTGTTGCGCGAGAGAAACGCGCCCTTGGTTCCCGCGCCGTTTATCAGTCAGGATCCTGAACTCGGCTTGATGCGCCATGGTTGGGTTGACGGCTGCACACCGGCCCTTGATCAGACGGAGATCTGGGCGATCGTTGGTCGGGGGGTGGCTGTCATGCAGCGTACGGTTTCCACTGAGGATCTTCCTATCCACGATGCCGTTGCAGAGCTGAGAATCATGGAAGCCCTCGGTATGCGCCAGGTGCTGGCTGGCTTGCAACTGCCGAAGGACGTCGAAACCGTGCACGCGGTTCTCACTGATCGCATGCCAGGATCCGCAAGTACGGTTCCGTTGCACCGGGATCTGCACGATGGTCAGTTGATCGTGTGTCCGGATGGGGGCCTGGTCCTGATTGACTGGGATCTCTTGGCCCAAGGGGACCGGGAGGTGGATTTGGCGAACCTTGGTGTGCATCTCATTTTGCGGGCCTGGCAAGGGCTTGGCAGCTTTGATCAAGCGTGGCAAGCTCGCAAGGCTCTGCTTGAGGGTTATGGATTCGAGGGCGGCGAACTGAATCGGGACTTGCTCGACTTCTACGAACGCACCACCGCCTTGCGCTTGGTGATGGTCTACCGCCTGCGCCCCCGCTGGACATCCTTGATTCCGGGCTTGATGGACGTAGCCAAGGGCGGTTTGCGTCCAGAGGTCAGCCGTGTCTAGGTGTCACTGGACGTATTTGGTGGCCGGCTTGCTGGTCTTGAGCGCCAGTGCTCAGGCCCAGGAAGAGCACACGGTTCAGGATCTCAAGGTTGGGCATTGGGTGGTGATCAGTGGCGAGTTGACCTCCAAGGATCACTTTCTGGCGGACGAGGTGGAGGTCGTGGATGCGGATGATGAGGAGTCTCTGGTGGGAACCGTCTCAGGTCTAAGTTCTATCGATGGGGGTCACGAGTTCCGTGTCTTGGGTCAACGCGTGGTCACCAACAGTCGCACGGACTTGCCCGACGGAGCTGTTGTGAATGGTCAGCTCGTACGCGTGGAAGGCCACTTTGAAGGCCGTCCGGAGTTTGTCGCCGGCCAGGTGCGTCAGCGCTCCAGAGGTCGCGCCAGAGTGGAGGGCCGGATCGACGCGGTCCACCGCAAGGGAGGCTTCATGGAATTGCGTGTGCAGCGCTTCCTCATAACCGCCAAGATCACCGAGAAGCTCGAACTAGTAGAACCTCTGTCAGGTCTAGAACTGGCGCCGCAACAGACTCGGCGCGTCCAACGCCGCCGCATGCGTGAAGAGGACCAGATCCCCGGGCGACCCTATGGCCCGGACTTGTTCTTGGGGTTTCGAGCAGAGACCAAGATCACCGATGAGAACAACTTAAACCTGCGGGATTCGGACAACGAGGACCGTTTCGATGCGGACTACTCTCTCAAGGCTGAGATGACCTGGGCGCCGCCCGGAAATTTCTCAGGCGTGGCCAGTGCGCGTTTCTTCTATCGGGACCGTGAAGACGAAGACGACGGCCCTTCCAACCGCCGAGACGCCCGAATTGTAGAGGCTTTCGGCTATTGGGATGACCTTCCTGGTGGCTTGGAAGTTCAATTTGGCCGACAGGATTTCGAAGAGCAACGGGAGTGGCTTTGGGATCAGGAATTAGACGCCCTGCGTGTGGCTTGGAGCCGCGGCAGTCACCGTTTGGAACTCGCCGCAGCGATTTCATACTCCGACGCCTCTGATCGGGATCGTAGCAGCAAGAATTTTCTGGCCTACTACAGTTGGGAGGAGAGCGACCGCATCTTGGCGGCTTACCTGGTGGATCGGCGCTTCACAGAAATGGGGCGAGATTATCCTTTTCACCTGGGCCTGCGTGCTCTGGGGGAGTGGTTGCCGGACTCGGATGTGTGGCTTGAATTGTCACATCTGACCGGATACCGGGACACAGAGGATTTGCGCGCTTGGGCTCTGGACGGAGGGCTTGTGTGGGAGCCCGATGCCCTCGATCCCTTTCATTTTTCTCTTGGGTGGGCCATGGGTTCGGGGGACTCCGATCCCGGTGATGGGGTAGATCGTACCTTCTATCAAACCGGCTACCACGACAACAACGACAAGCTCGGTGGAGCCACCAGCGTAAAGTACTACGGTGAGTTGCTTGAACCAGAGCTTTCGAACCTTGGAATTCTTACTGCCAGTGCCGGAGTTTCCTTGGGCAAGCGTACTTCGTTGGACCTGATCTGGCACGAATACAGCCAGGTGGAATCAGACATCGTGCGTGTGGGGAGTCTAGGCGAAAATACCAATGGTGTGGGCAGCGACATTGGCTGGGAACTCGACCTGGTTCTGGGCTCGCGCTATTGGCGTAGTCTTGACCTGGAACTCGCCATTTCTCACTTTCAGCCCGGTAGTGCCTACGATGAGCAGGATCCAGCTCAAATGGCTCGCATTCAAGTCCGAATGAAGTTCTAGAATATTCCCTGTTGCCATGATTGCCGCAATACTCTTGTCCGCTGCTCTTCAGATTCCCGCTGAGGAACCGGGCACCAAGAACCTGATCCTGATCTGTTGGGATACGGTGCGTGCGGATCACTTGGGAACCTATGGCTACAAGACGCATGGCACTACGCCGCATGTGGACCTTTGGGCCAAGGGCGCCACGGTATTCGATTCTGCCAGCGCTAGCGCCTGTTGGACAAAGCCCAGCGTGCCCTCCTATCTGACCGGCACTCCGCCTCTGCAACATGGGGTCTATCGTGGATCATCCAAGGATGCCGCGGGGGTTGTCAGCGATGTGCTGCCCAAGGAATCTGTGACTATCGCTGAGGTCTTGCAACAGCGCGGCTACCAGACAGTGGCCTTCATTCGCAACGCCCAATTGCGCCTGGGCCAAGGCATCGAGCAGGGATTTGATGAATACGACGATCAGGGGGGCGATGCACGCGAGATCCGTTGGAAGGCGATGGACTTCTTGCTTGAGCGTGACCAGGAAAAACCGTTCCTGCTCTATCTTCACATGCTTGATGCGCATTGGCCTTATCCCGTACCTCTCGAATACGCTACCCGGTTTGCGGACCCAGCAGCCGTGGAGCGATTTCGCGGCAAGAACTGGAAGGCCTTTCGGGACGAGGTCAATCATGGGGATCGGCCTTTAGAGGAAACCGAACGCGATGAGTTGATCGCCCTCTATGACGGAGCATTGTCGTTCCTGGATGCGGAATTTGGGCGCTTGCTGGCGTTCCTTGACCACGAGGGCCTGCTTGAAGACACAGCAATCGTCTTGATCAGTGACCACGGGGAGGAATTCGGCGAGCACGGGCGCATCGGTCACGGTCATGGGCTCTACGAGGGCCTCTTGCATGTGCCCTGGATCATGTCAGTGCCCGGTCGTGCACCTAAGCGCGTGACCCATCCTGTCAGTCTGCTGGATCTGTTGCCGACCCTGATGGGTGCCCTGGATGTACCCGCTCCGCCCACTGAGGGAATTGACCAACTGGGCGCCAACGCAAAGGCTCGTCCGCTCTTCGCTGAACACCTCGAACCCGGCCGGTACGAGCGCTCCCTTCGTATGGCAAGTGCCAAGTACATTGAACGTTTCAAGCCGCGAGTTGAGGACTTGGGCGAGGATGCTCTGCCCCCCATGGGCATGCGGCTCGAAGTCAAGCTGCGACGGGCGGGGCGTGATCTGGTTGCAGTGGAAATTGAGGAGAGCGACGATCCCGCAGAATCGCGAGTGGAACTCAAGGGGCCGCTGGAGGTGAGAGGTCGTCGGATTTCTATTGCCGGGGTTCCCCTTGAACTGGGCGAGAGCTGGACTCTCTATGGTGAACTGGGCGATCGTACCCAAGCTTCCCCTGCTTTCGTAGCTGGCGAGATGGTCAAGGCTGTGGGCTATGGGGACAGTTCTGGCATGGTGATCGAGAAACTCAAGCTCTATGGCCCCGGCGCAAAACAGACCCTCGAATTGCGCGGCCCCTTTGGTGGCACCGAGGGCCAAGGCCTTTGGGCTGTGGGGGGCCAGACCCTGCGCGTGCCCGCAGCCGCAGCTCGCATCCTGGCACAGGATCGAGATCTGGACCGCATCACTGTGGCCGGTTGGTTCAGTGGCGATGCCCCTGCTCGCACCCCCGACGAGGTCCTGTTCTTTGATCTCGCTATTGACCCCGGTGAATTGAAGCCCATTCGCCCCGATCAAGTGACCGAGTTCCTACCGCCCCTGGTGCGCCGTTTCGTTCAGCGTCGGGTTTGGACCGCTCGAGACACCAGCACTCTGACCGCTGAGGAACTGGAGAACCTCAAGGCCATCGGTTACGGGGATTGATCTAGGGCAGACGTCGCAGAATCTCCTCGCGTGTCAGATCCACCGGGAGCGGGCCAACTTCCAAGAGCGCTCGGTGGAACGTGAGCAGGTCAAAGGCAACTCCTCTAAAGCGCCGTACATCCGCTCGAGCGGCGAGGATCTCTTGCAAGCTCAGAGGGGCTGCGAGAGCCAGGCCCGGTCGATCCAAGCAGTCATCGACCCATAACTCCACTCGACTTGGTTGGGCCATACAGCGCGCCTGAAGGAACTTGATTGCTTCCGCACGGGACCATCCGTGCAAGTGCAAGCCAAGGTCTGTCAGTCCGCGGGCTACGCACTCAAGTTCCAAGCCCAGTCCCGCTGCCCTGTGCCACGGATCGCGACCGGGTTTGAGTTCGTCATGCAAGCGCGCCAGATAGAGCCCCATGGCATCATCCCATCCTGGCCATTGGGCATGCCTCAACCAGCGTGGTAGGTCACTCGTGGGTTGGTCGCAGTAGCTGAGAGCCTTGGTCCCCAGGATCCAACTCACGGCAAAGGAGTCCATGCTTGCAGCATGCAGTCGGGCTGGGTCGAGCATGAGTCTGCGTGCTCGTGCACGACCGTGGTGTGCGTTCTGGCGCAGCAAGCCATCGGCCAGGGGACGCAGGCAGAGGGGCAGCCGGTTCACGCCTGGCAGTTCTCCGAGATCGGCGGGAAGGAGGGGGCCGAGGATCTTGAACGCAAGGTCAGCGCGTTGGGTCAGGAGTTCAAGACGGTCGAGGTCAGCCAGAGGGTGTCCCACAGAATCATCGTGTTGATCACGCAATTGGGCCAGCAGATCGAGGCCATCGCCTATGTAGTTGATACTGGTGGTGATCTTGAGCAGGGCCTCTTCGAGTTCACGGCTTTGAGTTCTCAGGCGAGCTTCGATTTCAGTCACGGTAAGGTCCGCGCTGACCAACTGCTTGACGCGTTCGCGATGCAGTCGCAGGCCCCCGGGTTGGCGCACGAGTCCGCGCCTGGGTTGGCTGCGATGGGGGGCTTCAAGTGCGGCGAGAAGATCAGTCGCCGCGGCTGGCAGCGAGACTCGCAGCAAGGTTTCAATTTCGCCCATGGACTGCAAGCGGGAGCTGGGGGTCAAGTCCACCGCCATGCGCGCTTCTTGGGCGACTCGTTCAAGAATGACTTCCGCCAAGGCGGGAGATGCCATAGCACGCAAGCTCATCAGAGTGGAGGGGAGTGGCGTTTGGGTCCCCTTGACATGCTTGCTCCGTTCTGCAGCTTGTAGGGTCCAGACGGTCAACGCTTCCAGTCGCGCACGGAAGGCTTCCAGGTCAGGCCCGCTCTCAAGCGGATGATCCAAGTAGAGGTGCAGCAAGCCAATACGCAAGAGACCGCGCATAGGACCCAACGGCGCGCGATCCAGGGTCAGCGCAGGCTCCAGCGCTTCGAAGCGCAGTTCGGCTCGGATGCGTTGAAGAGTCTCTCGTTCTTGATCGTCGGCCGTGGAGAGTGCCTGATCGATACTGCCGATGCGAATGCCACCCAGTTGTCCAAAGGCGGGACGTTCAGTCCACTCCTGCTCCTGGCCCCAGTCTGAGCGCGCAGGTCTGGTGGTGATCTTGTCGGCCAGTCGAGGCACTCTGTCCATGCGTTCGGCGAAGAGTTCTTCAGCCAGGCCGTTGGGATCTGCGGCTCTGATCCCTGGCAGGCGCGCAGGAACCGTTGCATTTTGCGAGCGCCAGGAGCAACCGGGGCACAATGGTAAGAGAGCTAGGATTGGGACAATTGGACGGCAGAAGTGCATCGTTGTGCAACGGGGTGATCAGGTGCTCCTTGGCTCTGGTATCATAGGGGTACGAAGCTCTGTCCCCCCAAGTCTACAGTCGTGTCCCCTAACCTCAACTCAGACCACACCACTATGGGCCTGCGCGTGCGCGCGGAGGCCCAGTATCTGGCCGGAGAATCTGATCCAAATCGGGATCGTTTCTTTTTCGTCTATCGCATTCGTATCGAGAACAGCGGGAGCGTGGCTGCCAAGTTGCTCTCCCGGCGTTGGATGATCTTGGACGCCAACAACCGTCGGGAAGAGGTGGTGGGCGAAGGCGTGGTGGGCAAGCAGCCGGTCCTGGCTCCCGGTGGCATTTTCGAGTACATCAGCTATTGCCCCCTGCGCACCTCCTGGGGCACGATGGAAGGGGCCTATTCCTTTGCCAGTGCCGAGGGGGGTGACTTCCAGGTTCAGGTCGGCCGTTTCTATTTGGTGCCTGAGGGGGGCAACCAGATTGTGCGTGAGTCCCGTAGGGCCTGAGGGCGCTCAAGGGGTGGCCAGGGCACCAGAAGCACTCAGGAAGACCTTTTTTGGCTGGGTTTTCTCCCGATTCCAGGTCTCCTGTACCAAGATCATGCGGACTAAGGGAGCCCGCCGATCTTCCTGAAGGGCATACCAGACCGGAGCCTTCCCGCCTCACTTCCTTGGCGTATTCCCCCCCGTACAGCACGCAATGACTTCTGAGAAAAACAACGACCTTTTAACCATGGAACTCAGTGCAGGCGGCGACGATTGGCGACCTACACCCCACGGGCGCTTCCTGGCTGATGTCCTTGCCAAGAACTTTTTCGCCAAAGGCAAGGATGTGCTGGAACTGGGTGGCGGCGTGGGCAACCACACGATCGTATTGCTGCGACAGGGGCCGCGTTCTTTGGTGGTCACCGAGATTGACGACGCTCTTCTGGCTTCGACTCGCACCAATGTGGAGCGCAATCGACCCCAAGAATCAGTGATCGAATACCGGGTTGCGGACTGGCTCTCCACCGAGGGCTCTTTCGATCTGATCGTGACCAACCCGCCCTTCTGCGTAAGTGGCAAGCAGAACCGGCGCTATTACATCGACAGTTTGATCCTCGATGCCCACCAGCGCTTGCGACCGGGGGGAGAGCTTGTCTTCATCCAGTCCTCCATGGCGGACCTACACAAGACCCTGCGTCGTTTGGACGAGAACGGTTTTGACGCAGAGGTTGTCGAGCGTCGGCGCGGGCCCTTCCGGGACTACTACTTCGAAGATGAGACCTTCATGGAAGAGATCAAGCAGGTCCCGGACGGTTACACCGTGGAAAACGGAATCTACATGGAAACTCTGGCCGTGATCCACGGAACTCTGCGGCACCATACGCCTCCGGCGATCGCGCACATTTCCGCAGCCAAGAAGTAGCGTCCCCTACTTGGGCTCAATCCAGCGGAAGGTCAAGTTCAAGCGCTGTTCCACCTGTCGGCGTGTGCGGGGCACCGCATGCTGGTGCGTCAGTTGTGTGCCCGCGCCCATAGTCAGCAGGCTGCCGTGGGTGAGGTCCATTCCAATGCTGCGCGCGGGATCCCCTGTTGGGCGCAGGCGGAAGCGCCGGGTTGCCCCCAGGCTGATGCTGGCAATCTTGGGATAGTCCCCCGCTGCGTAGTCATCGTCTGAGTGCCAACCCATGCTGTCACGCCCGTCCAGGTAGTGGTTGAGCAGCACACAATTGAAAGGCTGGCCGAGATCCAGTTTCAGTTGCTCGGCGATACGCTTGAGGTTCTCGGGCAGGGGCCGCGCCGGATGGTGCACGCCAGAATAGGAGTAGGGCTCTTGACCGAACCAGGCGATACGTCTGGGCATGGGGCAGCTGCGCCCAAAGACATGGATCCTGTGAGTTTCGAGATCTGCTGTGGCGAGCAGGTCGTCCATGAGGTCGCTGGCCTGGGATGCCTCCACGTAGGCCTCTCGCAATTCAAATCCGGCGGGTAAGACCGCGCCGCTGTGTAAGAGTCTGGATGGCCTCGCTGGGCTTGGGCTCAAGTGAGCCCCGTGTGACGCAGCAGGGCTTCTGTGGATGGGGCGCGACCACGGAATTCCTGGAAGACCTCCATGGGGTGGCGGCTGCCACCCTGGGCAAGCACCGTATCCCGAAACCTGCGTCCCGTTGCCGCCAGGGCCTCCTCGTCGTCCAAGCCAGCATCCTCGAAGGCTCCGAAGGCATCAGCGGAGAGTACTTCGGCCCACTTGTAGCTGTAGTAGCCCGCGGAATAGCCTCCGGCAAATATATGTGAGAAGCCGCACTCGAATCGATCAGTTTCAAGCGGGGGCATGACGGACATCTTGGAATTGACGCGCGCCTTGACCTCCTTGACCTTCTCGTCCTTGCCTGGCGAGTAACGGTGGTGCAGTTCCATATCGAAACCACCCAGGTACAGCTGGCGCATGACGCCTGTGGCGGCGCGATAGTTCTTTGCCGCTACCAAGCGATCGAAGAGCTCGGTGGGCAGTGGCTCGTCGGTTTTCCAGTGGCGCGCGAAGTTCATCACTGTCGCCTTGTGGTAGGTCCAGTTTTCCATGAACTGGCTGGGCAGCTCTACTGCATCCCATTCTACGCAGTTGATGCCAGCGGCGTCGGGCAGGTCCACAGTGGTCAGCATGTGCTGCAGACCGTGACCGAATTCATGAAAGAGGGTCTCCACCTCGCGGTGAGTCATTAGGGAGGGCGTGTCCCCGGTGGGCGGACTCTGGTTGCAAACCAATACCGCGGTGGGCAGCTGTTGGGTCCCGTCTTCAAGTTTCTCTCGGCCGATGACGTCGTTCATCCAGGCCCCACCCCGTTTGTTCTCCGGGCGGGAGTAGGGGTCGAGATAGAAGCTGGCGATGTCTTCGCCTGAATTGTTCTTGATGCGGAAGAAGCGCACATCTTCGTGCCACACATCCACTTCTCCGTCGGCGGCCTCCACTGTCACGTCAAAGAGTCGCTTGGTGACCGCAAACAGACCCTCGAGGACTCTGGGAAATGGGAAGTAGGGGCGCAGTTCCTCATCCGAGAGGTCGTACTGCTCCTCGCGCATGCGCTCGGCCCAGAAGGCCATGTCCCAATGGGCCAGTTCCAAATTCTCGTTGCTGGTCTTCTTGCGAGCGTAGGCGATCAGCTCGGCCAACTCTTCCTTGGCCTTGGGAAAGGCCACTGCTCGCAGGTCGGAGGCTAGTTCGTCCACCGCCTCGACCTTCTCGGCCATCTTGGTGCTGACCGAGATCTCCGCATGGGAGTTGAAGCCCAGTAGCCCTGCTTTTTCCTTTCGCAGGCTCAGGATATTCTCGATGCGCTCCTGGTTGTCGAATTCGCCGGACGAGGCCACGGTGATCATGGCTCGGTAGGCAGTCTCGCGCTGGTCGCGGTTCTGACTGTGCTGCAGGAAGGGCACCAGGATGGGGGCATCAAGGGTAATGCGCCATGGACCTTCTTCGGCGTTGGCGCCCTCAGACCCCTTGGCCGCAGCTGATGCGGCGGCGGCTTGCAAGAGGGTCGCGGGCAGCCCCTCCGTGTCAGCCTTCTCTGTCAGCATCAATTCGAAGGCCTTGCGGCTGTCGAGTACTGCGTTGGAGAAGCCCGTGGATAATTCGCCGAGGTCTTTGGCAATGGCGTTGTAGCGCTCCTTCTCTTCGCCTTCCAGGGAGATCCCCGAGAGCTTCATGTCGACCAGTTCCTTTTCCAGCAGTCGTTGCTGGGGACCATTGAGTTGGCCCCAACCGTCTCCGTTCTTGAGGGCTTCAAGGGCCTCATAGACCGGCTTGCTCTGGCCGATGCGGGTGAAGTACTCGATCACCTTAGGCTGCATTTCTTCGTGTACTTCTCGCAGATCATCCGAGTTGAGCACGCCCATCAGGTGCGAAGTGATTCCCCAGGCATATCCAAGGGGATCAATAATGCGGCGGCGGCGATCAAATATCCCGGACCAGGTGGACTCGATGGATTGCTCGTAGGCGTTGAACTCGATGCTGGCCGTTTCCAGTAGAGACGGGATCGCTTCCCGTACGCTGGCCGGGGTGATTTCAGAGAAACGCGGGTGCTTGCCGCAGGTGAGAAGAGGGTTGCTTGCTTCGGTTGTGGTCATGGTCTTGGGGCCGAGCGCTTGCATTGATTCGCCCAGCGGTCGGATAGGATAACCGATTGGCCGAGAGGTGCTGGGAACCCTGCCGGCAGTTGTCTATGGTGGGGCCATGCCTTCATTTGCCTGTCAAGATTGCGGGGAGACTTTTGATTTGCCCCAGGCGACCCTCGACAAGTATCCAGGCTGGGAACCGAAGTTCTGCCGCGAGCATTCCCGGTCCAAGTCTTCCAGCACCAGGGCATCCGGGTCCAGAAGGTCCAGGCGCACCAGTGCCCGAGAAGAGAACCTGACCGTGGCCGAGGTCCTTCAGAAATACACGGATGGCCCCGCAGAAGGCATTTTTACCGATGGCAGCTCGGTGCCCAACCCTGGCCCCGGGGGCTGGGGTGTGGTCTGGGTCGAAGGCGGAGAGGTTCGCGCGTCGTGCCACGGCCACGATCCAGAAACCACAAACAACCGAATGGAATTGACCGCTTTGATCGAGGCCTATGGGCTCCTGCCCGAGGACGCCGTGGTCACGCTCTATACCGACAGTCGCCTATGTGTGGACACCATCACCCAATGGGCTCCAGGTTGGGAAAAAAAAGGCTGGAAGAAGAAGGGCGGCGAGATCAAGAACCTTGAACTCGTGAAGGAGCTACTGGCCCTTTCCCGCGCCCATCCGAACTGCACTCTTGAGTGGATTGCCGCTCATGCAGGGAACCGTTGGAACGAGTACGCGGACAGCCTGGCCATGGCCTGGCGGCGTGAGACAGTCTAGAGGTCTGCTGGATGGCTCTGATCAGTCTGGTCGATGTCTGCAAGTCCTTTGATGCGGACAAACCCTTGCTTCGCGGGGTTAGCCTGACAGTGGGCGAGAGCGATCGTTTGGGCCTGATCGGTGCCAACGGTTGCGGCAAGTCGACTCTCCTACGTCTCTTGACTGGCGAGCTGGAACCCGAGAGCGGCAAGGTGGTTCGAGCCAACGGGCTTCGCATTGGGTACCTGGAACAGGAACCCAAGTTTGACTTCCAGGAGACCATCAAAGAGACGGTGCGCAAGGGCTTTGTGGGCCGCGAGGAGTTGCTTGCAGAACTCGATGAGTTGCATGAGTCTCTGGCGCATCCTGATTTGGCGAGCGAGGTCTTGGGGCGACTCTTGCGCCGCCAAGAGCAACTTCAGGCGCGGCTTGATGATCTGGGGGGCGCGGATGTGGAGCATGTGGTTGAGGCGACCATTCACGGGGTTGGCCTGCTCGATTCGGGTGCCAAGTGCGGTGAACTTTCCGGTGGTGAAGTGCGTCGGGTGGCCCTTGCCCAGTTGCTTGTCAGCCAGCCGGATGTCTTCTTGTTGGATGAGCCCACCAATCACTTGGACACCTTTGTGATCGCTTGGTTGGAGGAGCGTCTGCGGTTGATCAAGGCGCCCTTGGTCTTGGTCACCCATGATCGTTACCTGCTTGATCGCATCGTGGACCGTATTGTGGAGATCGACCAGGGCAAGTTCTATCACTACAGCGGCGGCTATTCCTCCTATCTGGAGCAGCGCGCCGCGCGGCTTGAGGTGGAGGCCAAGGATGAGCGCTCACGTTTGCTCCTACTGCGGCGGGAGACTGCCTGGATGCGTCGTGGTCCGAAGGCCCGCAGCACCAAGGCCAAGGCGCGTATTGAACGCTACGAGGAGCTCGTCAATGACGAACCGGAAGAGCGTAGCAACGACCTCTCTATGCGCTTTGTGATGGGTCGCCGCCTGGGCAACCGCGTGTTGGAGGTCAAGGGATTGCAGCATACTCTTGGAGAGCGCGTGGTTCTGCCCTCCCTGGACCTGGAAATCACTCCGGGGATGCGTCTTGGAATTGTGGGTCCCAACGGTGCGGGCAAGACGACTCTCTTGCGGATTCTGTTGGGTCAGCTACAGCCCGATCATGGCACTATCGAGGTCGGCGAGACCGTTGAATTCTCCACTATCGACCAGCGTCGGTCGGACTTGGATCCAAAGAAGACGGTGGTGGAGGAGGTGGCCGGGGAGGGAGCCTTTGTCCTTGTTGGCACGGAACGCATCAGTGTGGCTTCGTTTCTGAACCAGTTCCTTTTTCCGGGGCCCAAGAAGCATGTCCTCATCGGCAAGCTCTCTGGTGGCGAACGGGGGCGCGTGGTCTTGGCCAAGCTGCTTCTTTCCGGCGGCAATGTGCTGGTGCTCGATGAGCCCACCAACGACTTGGATCTGAGCACTTTGCGGGCCCTGGAAGAAGCTCTACTGGCATTCCAAGGGGTATTGATCGTGGTCAGCCACGACCGCTGGTTCTTGGATCGTGTGGCTACGCGGATCTTGCACCTGGGCGGGCCACAGGGACCGCAAATGCATCACGGCTCCATGAGTGAGTTGCTTGACAAGCTGGCCAGCGAAGGGGAAGAGCGTCGAAAGACAAAACGCCAAACGAGCAGGCCTGCTTCCACCTCGCCAAAACCCTCCTCCAAGCCCAAGCGCCTCAGCAATTGGGAGCGCACTGAACTAGAGGAACTCACCCAGCGTATCAGCAGTCTTGAGTCCGACATCGTTCGTCTGGATGGAGCCCTCTCTCAACCGGATCTCTATCGCAGCGGTAACGAGCAGGCACTTGCCTTGACCAGTGAACGCGAAGAAGTGGAACAAGCCCTCATGACCGCTATGCTCCGTTGGGAAGAGCTGGCGGAGCGAGAGTGATCCGCTGGGACTTCAGACCGGCACTTGCCACCCTGCCCGAGTGCGAAGCCTGACCCGGTTTCTATCAAACAAACGCCCACCCCTGCTTGATAGCGGGGGTGGGCGTTCTTGCTTCTGGAAGCTAGATCGGCCTAGTGGCCATGGCCGCCAGAAGGCTCCTTCTCAGCACCGGGTGCTTCGGAAACCAGGGCGTCGGTAGTCAGCAGCAGACCGGCCACGGAAGCGGCGTTCTGCAGGGCAGAGCGCACAACCTTGGTGGGGTCGATTACGCCAGCTTTCGTCAGGTCTTCGTAGGTGTCGGTCGCGGCGTTGTAGCCGTAGTTGGCACTCTTTTCATTGCATACATTCTGTACCACCACGGCGCCGTCCTGGCCCGCGTTGATCGCGATCTGGCGTATGGGAGCTTCAAGGGCGCGGCGCACGATCATGGCACCGACACGCTCGTCACCTTCCAGCTTGAGATCTTCGAGAGTCTTGATGCAGGAGAGCAGAGCGCTGCCGCCTCCGGGGACGGTGCCCTCTTCGACGGCTGCACGGGTGGCGTGCAGGGCGTCTTCCACACGCGCCTTTTTCTCCTTCATCTCGGCCTCGGTGGCCGCGCCCACATTGATCTGGGCAACTCCACCGGACAATTTGGCGAGGCGCTCTTCGAGCTTCTCGCGGTCGTAGTCCGACTTGGTGTTTTCAATCTCGCCGCGGATCTGCTCAATGCGCGCCTTGACGTCGGCCTTGCGGCCGCCGCCTTCGACGATCAGTGTGTTGTCCTTGCTGATGGTGATTTTCTTGGCGCTACCAAGATCCTTGAGAGTCAGGTTCTCGACTTGCACTCCCATGTCTTCCATCACTGCGGTGCCACCGGTCAAAGCCGCGATGTCCTGCATCATGGCCTTGCGACGATCTCCAAAGCCCGGGGCTTTGATGGCGCAGATGGGGAAGGAGCCACGCAGCCTGTTTACCACCAGGGTCGTCAGGGCTTCGCCTTCGATGTCTTCGGCGATGATCACCAGGGGACGGCCCCCTTGGATCGCTTGCTCCAGAATCGGAACGAGGGGTTGGATCGTTGTGATCTTTTTCTCGTGGATCAGAATGTGGGCGTTCTCGAAGGAAGCCACCATGTTGGCTGGGTCCGTGATGAAGTGCGGCGATAGCCAGCCCTTGTCGAACTCCATGCCCTCTACCAAGGTGATCTCGGTGTCAAGGGTGTTGCCGTCTTCGACGGTGATTACACCGTCTTTGCCAACCGCTTCCATGGCATCGGCAATCTTCTGGCCGATTTCCACGTCGTTGTTGGCGGCGATGCCGGCGACTGCGGCGATTTCCTTGTGTCCCTTGACCGGAGTGGAAAGCTTTTTGAGCTTGGCAACACAGGTCTTGACGGCACCTTCGATGCCGCGCTTGAGGATCACCGGGCTGGCGCCTGCGGTCACGTTCTTGAGGCCTTCAAGGAAGATGGCCTCGGCCAGCACGGTCGCGCTGGTGGTGCCATCACCGGCCACATCGTTGGTCTTCTGGGCAACTTGCTTGACCAGTTGGGCGCCCATGTTCTCGTAGGCATCGTCCAGTTCGACTTCCTTGGCAACAGTCACGCCGTCTTTGGTGACGGTCGGGCTGCCGAAGGATTTTTCAATGATCACATTGCGCCCACGCGGGCCCAGGGTGACTTTGACAGCCCGCGCAAGCTTTTGCACACCCTCTTTGATGTGCTCGCGTGCGTTGCTGTCATAGGAGATTTGTTTAGCGGCCATGAGTAGGTCCTCTTGATTTGGTTGGTTGGAAACAGATGTGCAATCAGCCGATGACGCCGAGGATGTCGTCCTCGCGCATGATCAGATAATCTTCGCCGTTGAACTTGACTTCGGTGCCACCGTATGAGGTGAACAACACTCGGTCGCCGGTTGCGACGCTGAAAGTGCTCTTGTCGCCGTTATCGAGGGTGCGGCCAGAGCCGATGGAGATGATGATGCCCTCTTTGGGCTTCTCCTTGGCAGATTCGGGCAGCAGGATGCCGCCGGCGGTCATGTCTTCGGCCTCGACACGTTGGACGAGGACGCGATCACCGAGGGGACGGATAGCGGTTTTTTTCTTGGACTTGGTAGTGGCCATGGGGGGTCTGGGAATGAAGTTATGGGGTTGGGGTAAGTTGGTTGGAGCCGTTGGTCGCGTTGCTTTAGGTTGTGGTGCGACCAGCGGTGGATGTTGGTTTGCGTTCAGCTGGCGAGACCCCAGTGTTGTTCCAAGGTCTTGGCCACGCAGGCCCGCAACTCGCTGGGCTTGACTGGCTTACGCAGAAAGCCAGCGGCGCCTTCGTCGAGCAGCCATTGGGCTGTGGTGTCTGTTGCCTCGCCGGACCAGAACAGGCAGGGGATGGTGATGTTGCGTTCACGCACATGCTGGAAGATATCGAGGCCGGATTGCCGTGGCATGTGCAGGTCGAGCAGGGCCAGGTGCAGGCCGCCCAGTTGCAGGGTGTCCAGGGCCTCTTGGCCGTCCGACGCGGTGAGTACCTCACGGCCGGACATGCTGAGCAGGTCCACGGCCCCCGCCAGGATCTCGGGATCGTCGTCAGCGATCAGAATGCGGTGGAGTAGCATGGGGTCGGGTGTGGCTGGTCTGGGGTGCCTGGGAGGGGGCCTGGAAGGCACCTGGGGCACTGGTCGAGTAGCAGGAAGTGCAAAGTCCGTGCCGATCAATCTTCCCAGAGGCCTGTTGGGCTCGAACGTTCCAAGTCCTTATGATGCAAGGGCTTGGGCCATCTGGAGTCTGGTCCCCAGCGGGACTCTCGAAGCTCGGGTGCTGCCGTTCTGGCAGATCGCCCAAGCCGCGACAAGGAGACCTGTCGGAATGGCAGAAGACGTACATGGAGAGGCCCCTGGGGGCCAGAATGGGGCTATGGAGGACTTGATTCCGGTTTTTGATGTCCACTGCGACTCCCTGCAGAGGGATCTGGATCTGGCTCATGACCTGGGCCAGCGTACGCCCGGACACTTGGATCTGGTGCGCGGTCGCGAGGGGGGCCTGGCAGCGGTCGTGCTGGTCTGTTGGTGTGATCCCTTGCACATTCAAGCCGGCGAGATCGGGGCGCGCGAACGTACCGCGCGTCTTTTGACCCAGGGTCACCAACTCCTGGCGCGTCATCCGGATCAGGTTCAGTGGGTCGGCAATGCCCAGCACCTGCAGGCCGCTCGATCGTCCGGGCGCATCGGCGCCTTGTTCGGTATCGAAGGAGGTCATTCCATTGAAGGCAGTCTCGATAATCTCGCGTGGTTCTTTGAGCATGGAGTGCGAGTGATGACTCTTGTCTGGAACAATCACCTGGACTGGATTCGCTCGTGTCGGGATGGTGCCGGGCCCGGAATTCCTCCTGGGCTCTCCCCCTTCGGCCGTGAGGTTGTGCAGACCATGAACCGCCTGGGCATGTTGGTGGATCTCTCCCACGCGGGGGAGCGGAGTTTTTACGAGGCTGTGGAAGTCAGTAGCGCTCCCGTCCTTGTAAGCCATTCCGGGTGCTATGCATTGCATGACCATCCACGTAACCTGCGCGATGAACAGATGAAGGCCCTGGCAGATAACCGAGGCGTCCTGGGTATTGTCTTTTGCACTCCCTTCCTTGACGCGGATGCGCGCGCCACCGAATCCCGCTTGCGTGAGACCGAGGAGTACCAATCCTTGCGGGGTTCCAACCCCACTGGTACTTTTCTAATGCAGGCCGAATGGCTGCAGGCCCAGGTCAAACCCCTGCCTTTGGAGCGTGTCCTGGATCATATCTGCCACGCAGTGGAAGTCGCCGGCATTGATCACGTGGGCATTGGATCCGACTACGACGGCATCGAATGTACACCCCAGGGACTCATCGATGCCAGTTGCTACCAGGCTCTGGTTCCCGGCCTTGAGTCTCGCGGGTTTGACTCCGCGTCTATCAAGAAGGTGCTCTTCAGCAATACTGAACGGGTACTTGCAGAGGCAACTGGGAACAGAACCGCTGCGGCCACGGCTCGGTTGAAGAGCGTTGACCAAGAGGGCGGGGGCCAGTAGAAAGGCCAGCAACACTGGCTCTCACCAAGGCCAAAGCGCTAGCCTCATACCTCAATGCTGAAGAACCCTGACCCCCGTCTGATCAATGACGATCTTGCGCCCACCTCTCCGCAAGACCGCACCTGGAAGGTGCATCACATGGCGTCCCTTTGGATTGGGATGGTTGTTTGTGTGCCGACCTATATGTTGGCAGGTGGCTTGATCGACCTTGGAATGAACTGGTGGCAGGCGGTTTGCACTGTGCTGCTCGGGAATGTGATCGTGCTGGTGCCCATGCTGTTGAACGGTCACGCGGGCACCAAGTATGGGGTGCCCTTTCCCGTGCTGTCCCGAGCGAGTTTTGGAATTGTGGGGGCCCATGTGCCTTCGATTTTGCGCGCGCTTGTGGCCTGCGGTTGGTTTGGGATTCAAACCTGGATCGGGGGCAGCGCGATCTATCAGTTGGTCAACGCCCTGGGCGAGGACATGCTGGTGGGGGAGGACATCACCTGGCTTGGAATCAACGGGGGTGAGTTGCTCTGTTTCTTCGCCTTTTGGGGTTTGCAGGTGGCGGTTCTCTTGCGCGGAATTGACTCGATCCGACTGTTGGAGACCTGGGCTGCGCCGTTCTTGATCTTGCTGGGGTTGGCGCTTCTGGCTTGGGCCTACATCAAAGCGGACGGTTTTGGTGAGATGCTCTCCGCCAAGTCAGCTTTTGATGAGGGTGGCGAAAAGGAAGGTCAGTTCATGAGCGCCTTTTGGCCCGGACTCACAGGCATGGTCGGCTTTTGGGCGACTCTGTCGTTGAACATTCCCGACTTCACGCGTTACGCCAAGAGTCAGAAGGACCAGATGCTCGGCCAGGCGATTGGCTTGCCCCTGTTCATGACTCTCTTCGCTTTCATTGGAGTTGCCGTGACATCGGCCACCGTGGTGATCTTTGGCGAAGCGATCCCCAATCCCACAGTCTTGGCCGGGCGCATGGGAGGGGGCTTCGCTGTGGTGATCTCGCTCTTCGCCCTGACCATCGCGACCCTTTCCACCAACATCGCCGCCAATGTGGTCGCCCCCGCCAATGCGATCATGAACCTGGCCCCGCGCCGGGCGGGTTTCCGCATGGGGGCCATGATCACCGCTGGTATCGGAGTGGTCATCATGCCCTGGCACTTGATCGAGAGCACCGGCGGTTACATTTTCACTTGGCTGCTTGGTTATTCCGCGTTGCTGGGCCCCATCGGAGGAATCGTGATCGCGGACTACTTTCTGGTGCGGCGCACCAACCTCGATCTGGAGGGGCTGTACCAATCTGACGGCCCCTATTCCTATCAGAGGGGTGTCAACATGATCGCGATTCTGGCTCTGGTGCTGGGCGTGGCTCCCAACGTTCCCGGCTTCCTCGCTGCGGTGAGAGGGTTGGAAGGCCAGTCTTTTTGGACTGATCTCTACCAGTACGCCTGGTTTGTTGGTTTCGCGATCTCTGTTGCGGTCTACTGGGTTGGGATGCAGCTTTGCGGACGCGTTCCACCCCGCACTACCGAACAGTAGCAACTCAGTCCGTAATCAGACCTTCCGTCTCGGACTTGATATCTCCTTTCCACATGCTGTCGCGGCCGGCTTGACCGGCTTTTTCGCGCTTGGCCTGGCGCTGGCGGTCCACCAGATCGTGGTGTGTTGTGAAGTAGGGCAGGGAGACACCGATGAGTTCTTGCAGGGATGCCATGTTCTTGGAATCGAGGAAGTCCGAGAGGTCAGCGCAGAGTTTGTCGATCATCTCATATCCCTGCAGCATGGCACCGGTGCAGATCTGGACGGTGGAGGCGCCAAGGGCCATGAACTGCACCGCATCAAGGGCGTTCTCGATGCCGCCCATGCCGCTGATGGATTGCTCGGGGCAGGCGCGGGCGCACTCCATCACCTGGCGCAAGGCCAGGGGGCGCACCGCCTGGCCCGAGAAACCACCCGGAACCGTGTAGCCTTCCACTGTGGGCATCGGCCGCATGGTGTCGAGGTTGATGCCCATCACGCACAGAATCGTGTTGATGGCGCTGATGCCTTCAGCGCCAGCGCTGGCCGCGGCCTTGGCGGGCAGAGTGATGTCGGTGATGTTGGGGGTCATCTTGGCCCAGACGGGTACTTTGGACACAGACTTCACCCAGCCGGTGACCTGGGCCACGATCTTGGGATCCTGGCCCATGGCGGCGCCCATCTGTCGTTCGGGCAGGCCGTGGGGGCAGGAGAGGTTGAGTTCCAAAGCATCGATTCCGGTCGCTTGGGTGCGCTCAGTGATCTCGATCCACTTGTCTTCTTCCAACTCTTCCATGATCGATGCGATCAGGACGCGATCAGGGTAGGCCTTCTTGGCAGCGGTGAGTTCTTCCAGCCAGATGTCAAATGGCCGGTCACTGATCAGTTCAATGTTTTGGAAGCCCAGCACCTTCTTGCGATCATCAGGATCGGTCAGTTTGGCGTAGCGCGGAACGGTGTTGTGCACCTGACTGTGGTCGAGGCTGATGGTCTTGCAGACGATTCCTCCCCAGCCCAGCTCAAAAGATCGCTGGATGACCTTTCCGTTGGTGCCGGGGGGGCCCGATGCCAGGATGAATGGGTTGACGAACCGGATACCGTCGACTTCAATGCTGATGTCTGCCATGGTTCTTGGATCTCAGGCAGGAAGCTGGGCGCAGGCCTGGATGAGGATCGCGAGGGCTTCGTCGATCTCGTCGCTATTGACGGTCAGGGCGGGAGATATGCGCAGCACATTGCCATGCAGGCCGCCCTTGCCCACGAGCAGGCCACCTTGCTTGGCGGCTTCAAAGACGATGCCTGTGGTGGCGGGGTCGGGAGTGCGATCGCCGGCGGGTTCGTCTGCCACGAACTCAATGGCCAACATCAAGCCCATTCCACGCACATCGCCCATGTGCTTGGGATGTTTGCGTTGCAATTCTTCTAGGCCAGCGCGTAGGCGTGCGCCTTGGATCTCCGCGTTGGCGGCCAGATTGTCTTCCTCGATTACCTGTAAGGTCGCGTTGGCGGCCACGCTGGACATGGGATTGCCCCCAAAGGTCGAGATCGTGAGGGACTGGAACGCATCGGCGATTTCTGGAGTGGCGATAGTCACCCCCAGGGGCATGCCGTTGGCCACTCCCTTGGCCATGGTCATCACATCGGGTTCCACACCCCAGTGCTCAATGGCGAACATCTTTCCGCCCGTGCGACCAAAGCCGGTCTGCACCTCGTCGCAAATGAAAACCCCGCCGTACTTGCGGATGATCTCAGTTGCGATGGAAAAATACTCCGGCGGGGGCACCACAAAGCCACCTACGCCCAAGATCGGCTCGGCCAAGAAGCCAGCGATCTTGCCCGTGGTGGTGGTTTGGATCAGTTCTTCGATGTCGGTGGCGCAGGCCACTTCGCAGGAGGGATAGGTCAGTTTGAGGGGACAGCGATAGCAGTAGGGCGCGGGAGCGTGCTTGATACCGGCAACTTGTGAGGGGATCGCGCGCCAGGAAGAGTGTGCGGTGAGGGACTGGGCCAGAAGAGAGCGCCCCGAATAACCGTGCCGCAAGGCGATCAACTCAATGGACCCGGTGTAGACCTGCGCTAGAGCCACCGCGGTCTCGTCCGCCTCTGTTCCGCTGGCGGTGAACATGGTTTTTTGAAGCCGCCCGGGCGTGATCCGTGCCAGGCGTTCGGCGAGTTCCACGATTGGCAAGGTGGGATAGAGGGTCGATACATGGCCCAGGCGGTCAAGCTGCGCCTTGAGGGGTGTGTTCACGCGCTCATCGCACTGGCCCAGGGAGATGGTCAGGATGCCGCCAAAGAAATCAAGGTAGGTGCGGCCCTCCCGGTCAGTGACCCTGAGGCCGTCACCATCGGTCAGAACCAGGGGCTCGGCGTAGTAGTTGGCCACGGCGCCCAGCAGGAACTCCTTGTGTTTGGTCAGTACCTCTTCGGTGCTGGGATCAGAATCGGCTTGGTTCATCCTAGGCTTCTCTTGAGGTAACGGCCTGCTCCGCGGGTCACGCGCAGATCGCCGTCTTGGTATTGCACCTGGCCGTTGACCACCACTGTCGATGGCGCTCCTTTGGTGGCAAAGCCTTCAAAAATGTTGCGATCTACCTTGTGGTGGTGGGTCTTGACGGAGATTGTTCCACTCGCTTCCGGATCCCAGATCACCAAGTCCGCATCGGCACCCACTGTGATGGAGCCCTTGCGCGGATAGAGACCAAAGATCTTGGCCGCTCGCGTACTGGTCACATCCACAAACTGGTTCAGGTTCAAGCGGCCCTCCAGCACCCCGTAGGTGTACATCAATGCCAGGCGGTGCTCGATGCCCGCCGCGCCATTGGGAATCTTGCGGAAGTCATCGATGCCCATGTCCTTCTGTCCCTTTTGGTTGAAGGGGCAATGGTCCGTTGCGACGACTTCCAATGTTCCGGACCGAAGAGCTGCCCAAAGAGGTTCTTGATGACCCTTTGGCCTGATCGGAGGTGACATGACCGCTGCTGCTCCTTCGAAGTCGGGCTTGTAATAGACCGAGTCGTCCAACAGGAGATACTGGGGGCAGGTTTCGCCCATCACATTTTGTCCGCGACTGCGCGCTTCGGCGATGGCCGCCACTGATTGGGCGGTGGTCACATGCACCACATAGAGAGGCTCATGGGTCATGCGCGCCAGCATGATTGCGCGGGTTGTGGCTTCTGCTTCTACAGGCGCGGGGCGTGAGCGGGCGTGGTACTCAGGGCCAGTCTTGCCCTCGGCGAACAATTTGTCCTGCAGGTGCACCACCATGTCCCCGTGCTCTGCGTGCACGGTGGTCAAAGCGCCCAGACTCTTGGCTGTGCGCATGACTTGGATCAGTTCGTGGTCGTCCACACCGATGGCGCCGCGGTAGGCCATGAAAGTCTTGAAGGAGGGAATGCCCTCCTCCTGCACACAACGGCGCATCCACTCGGCACTTTCGTCACCCCACCAGGTGACCGCCATGTGGAAGGCGTAGTCGGCTACGGACTTTTTCGCCTTGGCATGCCATTCGGCGAGTCCCTCCATCAGGTTCTGGTCTCGGGCGGGGATCACAAAGTCGATGATGGAGGTGGTGCCTCCAGCTACGCCCGCAGCAGTGCCGGTTTCGAAGTCGTCGGCAGAGATCGTGCCCATGAAAGGTAGCTCCATGTGCACATGGGGATCGAGTCCACCGGGAAACACATACTGGCCGCTGGCATCTATGGTGGTGTCGCCGCTGTTCGCTTCAAGGTTCGCTCCGACCGCCACGATCGCGCCGTCCTGGGTCAATACATCGCCCACGGTTGTGTCGAGAGCCGTGACAATGGTGCCGTTCTTGATCAGGATTCCCATGGGACTTAGAGGCCGGTCAGCGATTCGTAGGTTTCAGGGCGGCGGTCCCGATAGAACTGCCAGATGCGTCGGACCTCGTCTATGATAGAGAGGTCCATGTCCGCCACCACAAGTTCGTCTTCCGTTTCGGAAGCCTCTGCCAAGAACTCACCACGCGGGTCGACAAAATAGCTCGAGCCATAGAAGCGCCCGATGTTCCAGGGAGCTTCTTCGCCCACCCGGTTGATGCAGCCCATGAAGTAACCATTGGCAACCGCGTGGGCTGGTTGTTCCAGTTTCCAGAGATATTGGGAAAGGCCCGCCACCGTGGCGGAGGGATTGAAGACTACCTCGGCTCCCGCCAAACCCAAGGCTCGCGCGCCTTCGGGGAAGTGTCGGTCATAGCAGATGTACACGCCGACTTTTCCGTAGGCGGTTGCGAATACGGGATAGCCCAGGTTGCCAGGCTTGAAGAAGTACTTCTCCCAGAAACCTGAAGTTTGGGGGATGTGATTCTTGCGGTATTTCCCCAGGTAAGTCCCGTCCGCATCGATTACGGCGGCGGTGTTGTAGAAAATGCCCGCGCCGTCCTCTTCGTAGACCGGCACGATGATCACCATGCTGTGCTTGATCGCGTAAGGAGTCAGTGCCTCGGTGGTGGGGCCGGGAACCGTCTCTGCCGCATCGTACCAGCGGGGGTCTTGGCCAGGGCAGAAGTATGGTCCGTTGAAGATCTCTTGCAGGCAAAGGACTTGCACGCCTCTGGTCCCGGCCTCTTCAATCAAGGGGATATGCTTTTCAAAAGCAGCGGCCTGAATCTCGGCCACCGGAAGACTCTCATCGTTGAGAGGATTGGCGCACTGGATCAGTCCGCCTCGCAAAGTTCTTGACATGGGATCAGTTTACCAGCGCGTGATGAAGACCTTGCGGTCCGTGAAGAAGTCATAGGCTTCGCGGCCGTGGGCTTTGAGGTCGCCGAAGAAGGAACCCTTGGCGCCTCCAAAGGAAAAAAAGGACATGGGTGCGGCCACACCGATGTTGACCCCGGCCATGCTGGCGTCCACCTCATAGCGAAACTGGCGCGCGGACTTGCCGGAGCTGGTAAAAATGGAGTTGGCGTTGGCCAGGGGTTGGGCCTTCGAAATGGCCAGGGCTTCGTCGAGGCTGGCGACCTGTTGGATGCAAAGTACCGGGCCAAAGATCTCCTCTGTGGCGATCTTCATGTCTTGGGTGACACCATCGAAGAGGGTTGGCCCCATGAAAAAACCCTCACTTGGAACATCGGCCTTGCGACCATCCACAACCAACTCGGCACCCTCAGCCACTCCGCTTTCAATGAAGTCAAGCACGCGCTGTCTGGAGTCCGCATTGATCAAGGGGCCCATGGTCACTCCAGGCTGGGAACCATCGCCCACCACGATCTTGGCCATCTGCTCTTGCAGTCCGGCGCGCACGGGGCCGTGGGCTTCGCCAACGGTAAGCACGACGGATGCCGCGAGGCAGCGCTCCCCTGCACATCCAAAGGCCGATTCGCAGACATTGTTGGCTGTGTGCACCATGTCCGCATCGGGCATGACGGTGATGAAATTCTTGGCGCCCCCGAGAGCTTGCACACGCTTTCTGTTGCTGGCGGCTGCCGCATAGACCTTTTCGGCCACCGGGCTCGATCCGACAAATGAAATCCCGGCGATGTCCGCATGGGAGCACATGCTCTCCACAACTTCTCGGCCGCCGTTGACCAGGTTCAGAACGCCGGGAGGAAAACCTGCTTCGTGAATCAGCTCCCAGACGAGTTTCTGGCTGAAGGGAACTTGCTCCGAGGGCTTGCAGACAAATGTATTGCCGCAGGCCACGGCGAAGGGGAAGAACCAGAGGGGCACCATTGCCGGGAAATTGAACGGAGCGATGCAGGCAAAAACGCCCATGGGTTGGCGAATCGACTCGCAATCGATGCCCGCTGAAATGTCTTCAAGGGCCTGTCCCATCAGCATGCTCGGCGCACCGGTGGCCGTATCGATCATCTGGATACCTCGGCCTACGCTGCCCATTGCCTCGGAGAGGGTCTTTCCGTTTTCTCGGGTGACGATGGCGGCGAGTTCTTCCGCGTGCTTCTCCATCAGTGTCTTGAATCGGAAGAGGTACTGCACGCGTTCTTGGGCGGGAACTCGGCGCCAGGTTTCAAATGCCGCCCGTGCTGATTGGACTGCAGCATCCAATTCGTCGGCGCTGGACAGTGGGCACTCACCGATCACTTCACCGCTGGCGGGGTTGGTGACTGGGTATGTGGTGCTTGCGTTGGAGTCGACCCACTCGCCGCCGATGTAGTTCTGTAGACGTGTGACAGGCATGAATGGAGTGTAACGGAGAGCAGAGGGGGAGTGTGGGAAGCTCGAGCCCGCGTGTCACTTGTGTGAGCAGCGGGGTCTTGGTTGGGGCGATTTCTTGTTCCTGAGTTCAGTCCTTGTCTTCAGTTCTTGAACTGGGAGGGATCAAGATCGGAGGGTCCAGGCGCATCGTTCCGCAGTCAGGCGCATAAGGGGTGTGTTGGGGGCGGGTGCCTGCCAGATTGCGGACATGAGTTCGCTCCTTGCAAGACTGCCCCAACCCACGCACCTGATTGGGGCACGACCCTCCTCGTGCTACACTGATTCCATGCTGTCCCGATTGATCGACCATCCCATGAGTGGCGTGGTGGTGGTTTTCCTGATTGGAATCATCGGCGCATGCAGTGTTTCTATGCGCGACAGCATGGGTTGGGACGAGGCCATGCACCTGGCTGCTCCCGCTGCTCACATCAGCCAGGCTCTGGGCGAAGGAGAAGTGCGCGAGGCTGTGAATGTGGTGCTTTCCTGCGAGCGCTATCCTCCTTTGACCCCGGCTCTTCACGGGTTCTTGGGTTGGGTTCTTGGCAGCGATGAGCTCTTGATGCGTCAGACCCAGCGTTGGTTTTGGGCGCTGGGGCTGCTGGGGATCTTCTTCCTGGTTCGCGCGGCGTGTCGCCCGGACGAGGACGATGAACCATCCCCTGGTGCGCGTGGTGCTCCTTGGATGGCTTTGGCCTTGCTGGCCATGAGCCCCATGGCTTTGGCTTTTGGAGGAACACTATTTCTGGAGTCCTCTTTTGTTGCCTGGGGCACCTTGGCGGTGGCCGCCTGGATCGTTCGGAGTCGAAAGGACTCGCCTCTCTGGGATGTTGGCACGGGCGTATTGCTTGCGGCCTGCCTCTTCACCAAGTGGAATTATGGGTTGCTCTTGGGAGCTGCCCTGGCGGTGGATTTGACCCTGGAAGGCATCGCGCGGCGTGACAATTTGCGCCCGTACCTTTTTTCGGTCCTGCGTCTGGGCTTGCCCAGCTTTCTCGCTTGTCTTTGGTGGTTCGGGTTGCCTCTTCCCGCAGGTCTTGAAACCGCTGCTTCCCACCGAACGGCGTTCATCTCGTTCCTCGGTGGCAACACCGGTCTGCAGGAGACTCCCGCAGCCGACCGCTGGGTGCATTGGACCTTGTCCCTGGTTCCCAGCCCGCGGGTACTCTTGTGGGTGGTGCTCGCTGCGGGACTGATGCTCTTTCAGTTGCGCAATCGCGCGATTCGGACATTGGTGTTGGTACTGGTTCTCGGCGGAGTTCCCGTTTGGACCCACAACTTTCAACTGGAGAGATTCCTGTTGCCCGGTGCTCCGTTCTTGTTTGCCTTGGCGGCTATCGGAGTCTCGGGCTTCCTCGCGCGCCTCGGTTCTCCCGGTGCTTTCGTGGGAGCCGCGCTTCTTGGTTTTGGCTTGGTGGTGCCCGTGGCGGATTCCATGGCCATGTTGCATGCAGTGGGTAGGGCCAGACCGGAGAAACGCGCGGAGCAGGAGGCAATTCTGGCCGCCAAGCGCAGCCTGGCTCCCGGCCGCAGCCTGCCCACTAACGGCATCGAGCGCGCGAGTCACGACCGTCTGATCGAGCTACTGGATATTGCCTTCCAGTCTGGAGACCGCATTGCCTGGCTTGGCCACTCCCAGGCATTTTCGCCGATGGCCTGGGCCATGGGGCTCAAGACCCTGCGCCCAGGCGATCCGCGTGCCCGAGACCTGATTCGCGATCCACACGGGCGCATCATTACTACTGACAACACGGCGCCACCTTGGTCGAGCGCTGAGCTTGAACATTGGGCGAAGGACTTTGATGTGATCTTGACCAGCGACCCTACGACCATCAAGGGAGGGGCACGCCAAGGCTTTGCTCCCCTCAAAAATCATCTGCGGGTGAACGGCGAGTGGCTGGAGCAGGTTGTCGGTAGCACTGAAGTGCAACTGCCGGGGGGGCGTGCGCGGGAGGTGACCCTGAGTGCCTTCCGCCGGCGCTGAATTGAGTCAGTGTGCTTGCTACCCGATCCGGCTGGGGATGTTCACTTCCACATGTAGAACAAGCCGACCGCTCCGCCAAAAATGAGGGCCGAACTGGCCACTCCGCGCGCGGTGCCTCAGCAGCCTCCCTTCAATTTCATCCAGATGCCTGTGATGGGCAGGGTGCTGAGCGCGATGGTGATCAGTGTTTGTTTCATTGACTGGATTGTAGATCAGATTGGTCGATTGACCAAGTGATCTTGGACTCTGGCGGCTTGTTGGACAGAATTCGAACAAGGCCTGGTCATCTCTGGGGCTCTGCGTGGTGAGCCTGTGTCCCACCTGTTACACGCTGAGACCCGTTTTGATTCCCTCCGGGAGTTGTCATGAGCCTGTTTCCTGGTGCTCCCAACACGCAGACTACAGGAATTGAACAAGAACACCTGAAACCTGTGATCGGAACCTTCGTTCTTGGTTTGAGCCTCTGGTACTTCGCCGGAGGCTGAACCAAGGAGCAAGATGAAGTACGATTTTGATGAGGTGCAGGACACGATCAGTTTGCGCAGTGTGCCTGCAGGAGTGCACATTTGCGCGATTCGGGAGGTGCGGGAGGGGCTGTCCCGGGACGGTAGCTCGCGCTGGAGCATGAAACTCGAGGTGCTGGATGGTGAACACGCAGGCCATCATGCGGCCTGGGACTCGATCACCTGGAGCGAGCGGGGCGTTCATCGGGTGCGCTCTGTGTTGGGCGTGTTGGGTTTCAACGTGCAGGGTGAACTTGAAGTCAATCCCACGGACCTGGTGGGCAAGGAAGCGCGTGTGCGGCTCGTAGAAGAGGTCTACGAGGATCCCCTGCTGGGCAGTCGGCGAGAGCAATTGGTGGTGCCCTACAACGGCTGGGCGAAGGTGGAAGCGGATCCTGACTCCGAATCCACGGGCTTCAACCAGTCTGCCCCTGGGGAACCGGATCCCTTTTAAGGGTTCGGCGCGTTGGATTGACCCCAAGGTCGAAAAGGGTGATAATTGCCCCCGTGCAAACGCCCGTTCCCCAAGAAAATGAACTGCTTGCCGCGGCTCTTGAAGTGGTCAATCAAGCTCATGCTCCCTATTCGGGGTTTTGCGTTGGGGCGGCCTTGCTGGATTCAGAGGGAGTGGTGCATGTGGGCTGCAATGTGGAGAACGCGAGCTATGGCCTGACAATCTGTGCAGAGCGGGTGGCGGTGTGCAGCGCGGTGGCTAGCGGGTCGCGCAAGTTTCGCTCTATGGTGATCGTTTTTGTGGGGGAAGCCAAGGTTCCCCCCTGCGGAGCCTGTCGTCAGTTCATGGCGGAGTTCGGGCTGGACCTTGAGATTGCCTGGGGTGGTCCCGAGGGAATTGTGGGCCGCGCGACCTTGAATGAACTGCTGCCCGGGGCTTTTCATGGGGGCCTGCTGGGGGGCCCCAATGGGGCGGGCGCGGCTGATTGCGAAGAGTCATGACGCCTGAGAGGAAAGTTCCAGCTTCCGTGCAGGTGCGGGCAGCGGAGTTGCGCCAGAGCATCCTGCGCCATGACCGACTCTATTATGTGGAAGCCTCGCCGGAGGTTTCGGATCAGGACTATGACCTGCTCTTTGGGGAGCTGCTCAAACTAGAAGAGGATCACCCCATCCTCGTGGTTCCCGAGAGTCCAACTCAACGCGTGGGCTCAGCTCTGTCCGAGGGACAGGGCTTCATCAAGGTGCGCCATGAGGTGCCGATGCTCTCGATTGCCAGCCTCTTTGGCGTGGAATCGGTCAAGGAGTTTGTGGAGAAGATCCAGCGATTTCTGGGCATGGACGAAGTGGAGTCCCTTTCTTGGTCCTGCGAACCCAAGTTCGATGGGGTCAGCGCGGCTCTGATCTACGAAGACGGTGTGCTTGTGCGCGGGTTGACTCGCGGAGACGGTGTGGAGGGGGAAGATGTGACCGCCAATCTGCGCACTGTGCGCAACCTGCCCCTGGTCCTTGATGGATCCAGGCGCGAGTTGCCCAAGTTGCTCGAAGTACGGGGGGAGGTGTTGATAGCCAAGGCCGCCTTGGACACTTTCAATGCAGACCGCAGGGAGCGAGGCGAAGCCCAACTGGCGAACCCACGTAACGCCACTGCCGGAGCTATTCGTCGCAATGACCCCGTCGAGGTGGCGCGCTACCCATTGGAGTTTCACCTTTACTCTGCGCCCCGGATAGTAGGACCTGATCCCTTTGAGACTCACACGGAGATGGTGGCCGCTCTCCGAGATTGGGGCTTACCAGATTCTGGCTTGGGGAGTCGAGTCAAGGGGCTGGAGGCCTGTTTGGCCTATCACCGGGAGATGGAGGAGGCCCGCGATGACCTGCCTTTTGAAGTGGATGGGGTGGTGTGCAAATTAGATTCGATCGCTTTGCGTGAGCGGCTCGGCACCACCGCACGCTCGACCCGCTGGCAGTACGCTCAGAAGTTCAAGGCTGTGTTGGCGGTTACGACTCTGCGTGCGATAGAGGTGCAGGTAGGGGTCAGTGGACGCTTGACCCCGCGGGCCCATCTGGATCCGGTGAAGGTCATGGGGGTCGTGGTGCGCCATACCACCCTGCACACCGCCGATCATGTGGCGGAGCTAGGGCTGTGCATCGGTGATCGAGTCTCCCTCAAGCGTGCCGGAGATGTGATTCCAAAAATCGTCGGTGTGGAGCGCAAGTCCAAGGGCAAAGGGCCAAAAGATTGGAATCAGCGGGTTCCGGAGAGCCTTCTGAGCACAGTCTTGGAGGAGACGGGCGAGGCTGAGCCCGAGGTTGTACCCGGCGTCGTCTGGCGCTATGGCGAGACCCTCTTGATGCCGTCTCACTGTCCTGCCTGCGGCAGCGAAGTGGAGGAGTCCGGCAAGTATTTCTCCTGCCCCAACATCTATGCATGCCGTCCGCAACTGGTTGGGCGTACGGTGGTCCTGGCGGGACGCAGCGGCCTTGAGATCGATGCAATTGGCGAGAAACTGATCGTTCAACTCTATGGAGAGGGGCTGCTTGAGGATCCTGCTGATCTCTTCCACTTACGAGCCGAACAACTCTCCGGCCTGGATGGTTGGGGCGAAAAAAGCGCAGCCAAGCTAATGGCTCAACTGGAAGAACGGCGCCGAGCGCCCTTTGCCAGGCTGCTCGCAGGACTCTCAATTCCTGGGCTGGGAGAAGCTACCGCTCGCTTGCTGGCGCGCTGCTTTGCGGACTTGGATGCGCTGAAGGCGGCCGAACTCTCCGACCTGGAACAGATTGATGGCATCGGACCCATCGACGGAGCGCGCATAGTCGAGTGGTTCGGCAGGCCACAGAGCGTGGCTCTCTTCGAGCGCCTCTTCGAAGGTGGAATGACCATTGAATATCCAGCTGCTATCGAGGGGGGCGGGCCCTTCGAGGGGAAGACAGTTGTCTTCACCGGCACATTGGTCGGCACCACCAGGGCTGAAGCCAAGAAGTTGGTAGAGGATCGCGGTGGGCGCGTCTCCTCTTCTGTTAGCGCCAAGACCGATTTCCTCGTCCAGGGAGGCAAGCCCGGCAGCAAGGCTAAGAAGGCGCAGGACAAGGGTGTGCAGGTGCTGTTGGAAGAGGATTTCTTGGGATTGCTGGCGGATGGGTCTGCTTGAGTTTTTCCTGAATGTCAGCAGGGATGCCCTGAAACAAGCCCTGGGGAAGCTGGAATTTTCCCATCTGGGATGCGTCTGGCTTAGAATAGGAGCTGCCCCAGTCCCATGTCCCTCCCCGACGATTCCCAGCCCTCCGAAGCCCCCGCAATTGAGCTTCCGGAAGAGTTCCTCACCTCTGAGGTCGAGGAATTGGTGAATCAGGCCCAGGCCGGGGACACCAAGGCGCTCAACGATCTGTTCACTCGCTATCACGAGACCATGATCCAGGTGGCGCGGCGCCAGCTCGGGGCCCGCCTGCTTGCCAAGGAAGAACCCGACGATCTGGCGCAGACGACCTTCCGTGAGGCGACCCGGGACTTTGCACGTTACCAATATCAGGGCGAGGGCTCGCTCCTGCGGTGGTTGATCCAGATTCTGCAGAACAAGATTCGCGATCGGGCGGAATTCTACAGCGCCGGCAAGCGGGACACGACTCTTGAGCGTCCAATTGACGCGGGCTCCAATGACCCTGACCGTCCTGGGCAGGATTTTCCCACCGAAGACCTCTCAGTCACCCGAGTGGTGGCCCGAGACGAGTCGTTTGTCCTGTTGCATCAGGCACTTGAAGAGTTGTCAGCTGAACATCGTCAGGCGATCACTCTGGTTTTCTTTCAAGGCCTGACCTTGCGTGCTGCAGGGGAGAAAATGGGCGGCAAGTCCGAAGACGCTGTGCGCATGATGTTGCGACGGGCTGAAAGCAAACTGGGCGACCGCCTCAAGCATGTGCTCGGGGACAAGTCCAAGGACTAAGCCCGTGCGCTGGGCTCTACTTCTGTGGCCAGGACTGGCCTTGGGTATCGTGTCCATTGCCTCCGCACAGGGCGATGCTGTCGAGGCAGACTCGGCACGCCCTCTGAACATCCTCTGGATTTCGGTTGAAGACATGAGTCCCTGGCTTGGTTGCTACGGGGATCCTTTGGCCCAGACGCCGAACCTCGACGCTCTCGCCGCAGAGGGCCTGCGCTACACCCAAGCACATGCCACCTCACCGGTTTGCTCCTGCGCCCGTTCCACTCTGATCACCGGATGTTGGGCTACTGCGATTGGTTCAATGCATCACCGCGCCGGAAAACCCAGTTCGGCTGCTGTGAAGCGTAATCCCGCTGCTTATGCGGCGATCCCCAGTTATGAAGCTACTCCACCCCCGGAGGTGCGCTGCTTCCCAGAGATTCTGCGCATGGCTGGTTACTACTGCACCAATGCCGCCAAGCGTGACTACCAGTTTCGCGAGCCGGTGACGGTTTGGGACCAGTCCAATGGGAAGGCTCACTGGCGTAATCGGCCCAATCCCTCGCAGCCTTTCTTCAGCGTCTTCAATCTGGCCACGACGCACGAGAGCCGTACTTTTCCCAAGGCGAAGCGTAATCCAAAGGTCACCGATCCCGCTCATATCCGTGTGCCGCCCTATTATCCTGACACGCCCCTCGTGCGTCAGGATCTGGCACGCACCTACGACAACATCGCGGCGATGGATCAGCAGGTGGGGGAGATCTTGGGCCAACTCAAGCAAGATGGACTGCTTGAAGAAACGGTGGTGTTCTTCTTCGCCGATCATGGGGTAGGCCTGCCTCGGGGCAAGCGCAGTTCATATGCCTCGGGAACCCATGTGCCTTTGATCGTGCGATTGCCCGGGGGCAAGTCGGCAACTGTCGAGCGGCTGGTGAGCTTCATCGATTTTGCACCGACGATTTTATCTCTGGCGGGGATCCAACCCAAGGACTGGATGGGGGGGCGTGCTTTTCTTGGGCGGCATGAAGTGAAGGGCCGACCCCATGTGACCTTTCATGCGGATCGTATGGACTCGGAAACCGATCGCACCCGGGCGATTACCGATGGCCGCTGGCGGCTGTTGCTCAACCTGATGCCCGATAAGCCGCATCTCTATCCCGTGGCCTATGCCAATTCGATTCCCATGATGGAGGACATCAAGAAGTTGCAGGCCAGTGGGCAGGCCAACGCAGCTCAATGGCAGATGCTGCTGACACCAAAGCCCCCGCGGGAGTTGTACGACACACAAGCCGATCCCCACGAGGTGCACAACCTCATCGACGATCCGCAGCATACTGAGCGCGCAGCGGCTCTGGAAAAGACCCTGCGTGTGTGGATGCAGGCCACCGGAGATCTCGGTCTGTTGCCCGAGGGCGAGATGGTGCGAACTGAGCTCTGGCCTCCTTCGGGGAAGCAGCCAACGACTGAGCCCGTGACCTTGACGCCAGCTCATGGGCTTGCTTGCGCCACCCCCGGAGCTTCCATCGGCTGGCGTGTTACTGGCGCAAAAGTCTGGTGGGTTTATGAGCCCAGCACTGTGCTGCCCGAGGTGCCCGAAATCGAAGTAGTTGCCCATCGCATTGGTTTCAAACCCAGCAAGCGTCGACGGATGACGCCCTGGGACTGAGCAGGGCGATGGAAAGGGGTTGGCTGGCTCTCGTTCAGGGTCCCATGGATCTCCGGGCTACAACCCGCCAGAATCTTGTCGCCAGACCCCGGCCTCGGGAGTAAGATCCCGCCCCCTCAAGAGGGCCGTTAACTCAATTGGTTAGAGTGCCATCCTCACACGGTGGAAGTTGGTGGTTCGAGTCCACTACGGCCCACCACCTTGATGTGCCTCGTCAGATTTCTCGCTGTTCCCGATCAAGTTCTGGCGGGTTAGGCCCTGACTGCTGAGGGGCGAGGTCCGGGGCATCACACCTATTGCCCACTTGTCAGTTACACTGGCTCCTGGCAATCCCCATGGCACACGACCAACAACGCTGGATCGAGGAGTTGGCCAGCCTGCGCCGGGCCCGGACGCACTGCGCTCTGGTCACGGTCGTCGGCATCATCGGCAGTACCCCGCGCAATGTGGGAGCGCGCATGATTGTGACTGCTGACCGACTGGCTTTTGGAACCATCGGCGGGGGACGACTTGAGCACATGGCCATGGAGCGTGCCCGTGAGTTGCTGGCTGCTGGAGCAGCCAGCACCGAGAGCTTGGATTTGCCTCTGGCCGAGCGAGCGGGTCAATGCTGCGGCGGCCAGGTTTCATTGTTGATCGAGGTCTTCCTTTGGCAAGCGCGGCAGGTGGCAGTCTTTGGGGCGGGGCATGTGGGCCAGGCCTTGGGCGGGTTGGCGCCCTGGATGGGAGCCGAGGTCCTGTTGATTGACTCTCGATCCGAGGACACCCTGGAACCCAAATTGCCATCGGATCCAGCCTTTCCCGTGGTCTTCAGTTCTGCGCCGGAAGCGGAGTTGGATACCCTTGGCCCAGACACCTGCGTCCTGATCATGACCCACGATCACGCCCTCGATCTGACGTTGCTGGAGGCGGCGCTCAAGCGGCCATTCCCCTACCTTGGCATGATCGGTTCAGAACGCAAGTGGCAACGCTTTCGAGGCCGCTTGATCCAGCGGGGCATGAATGCAGAGCAACTTGAGCGTGTGCACTGCCCCATCGGTGGGGCACGGCCATCCAAGGAACCTGGCGCTATCGCTCTCGCCGCTGCCGCCGAGATTTTGACCGTGCTTTCCTCGATTGAGGCACAGGGAGCACCGGGTACGGCAACTTCGGGGATTTAGCCTCCGATCTCCCACACGCCGACAGTTGGACCGTAGGGAGCAGACGTCTAGACTCTGCCATCATGCGATTGTTTCTGCCCCTGACCGTGTCCCTGCTCTTGGCCGTCGCTTGCAACGACGGTTCAGAGTCGGCGCAGCCCCAGACCCCGAAGGATCGTGCGCGTGATTTGATCATCGAGGCTCAGGCGGTTGCCGGGACGGGAAACACGCCGCAGGCTGCGGAGTTGTTGGCTCGTGCCCTGGAACTCGATCCTGGTCATGTTGGGGCCTGGCATCGCTTGGGGGAGATGCGTTTGCTCTCCGGCCTGGCCGGTGTTTCAGACGCTCTCGATCGCGCAGAGGCAATGGGCCTGGATAGTGCGCGTTTTCATCAGACTCGGGGCGAAGCCTATGAAGCTGAGGGGCGGGACGCAGCGGCCAAAGCTGCCTTCTCACTTGCTCTTGAGCGCGAACTCCTGCGCAAGGAAGCCTGGTTTCGTCTAGCCCAGGTGGAGCGTCGTTTGGGGAATGAATTCGCGGCCGAAGAAGCTCTGGCTGAGTTCGAGCGCATTGTTGGAGCCGAGAAGGTGCTCTTGACGGCCTTGCAGGCGACTCAGGCTCAGCCGGGTGACGCCATGCTCGCGGCCGCGGCGGCGGCGGCGCACTTGAACCTGGGCTTTGTGGATGATGCCCAGGATTGGGTTGACCGGGCCTTTGGACTCAAACATGACAATCCCGAGGCGCACATGGTGGCTGGGCGCATCGCTCGCCTGCACGGGGATCCGGACACCGCGCTAGTCCACTTTGAGTTGGTCACTTCCCTAGCCCAGGACGACCCGCGCCCCTGGATGGAGCGCAGCGAGATGGCCTTGGCTGCTGGGGATCGCAACGCTGCACGCAACCATGCTCATCAGGCAACAGTGGTGGCACCTGCTGACCCGCGTGTCTTCCTTGCTCAGGCTCGCTTGTTTCTGGCCCTGGGCGAACTAGGTGCAGCGTTGGAGACCTTGGAATTGGCGCTCTTGCGAGATCCCGAGCGCAGGGAAACTGTGCACTTGCGCGCGCATGTGCGCGATCTGATCGAGCAGGCGAGTCAAGCCACGGAGAAGGACGATTGATGCGATCCGCGCGTCTGCTGCTTTTGCTCGGCCTGTCTTGGGTTGGTTGCGGGCCTGGCGCACCCAAGCCAACCCTTTGGTTTGAAGCTCGGCCGGTGGGTGAAGGGGACTTTCAGAACATCAGCGGTACAGGGCAAAAAGACTATGTCAGCGATTCCTTTGGAGCCGGCGTGGCCCTGCGGGATTTTGATGGAGACGGCAACCTCGACCTCTTTGCTGTTGGCGGCGGGAATGCTGCGGGGGAAGCCAGGGCAGACGCCCTTTTTCTTGGGGATGGGCGCGGGGGATTTCGGCGGGCGTCTGCTGATTCCAGTTTGGCGGCCACACCCGGTGGTCGGGCCTATGGGGTCAATGCCTGCGACTTTGATGGGGATGGGGATGTAGATCTCTACATTACCCGAGCTGGTCCGAATCGTCTGTTGCTCAACCGGGGAGATGGGACCTTTGAGGATCGCACCGAGTCTAGCGGACTCGGGGATGAGAGTTGGAGTACCGGCGCGGCCTGGCTCGACTTCAACAGGGATGGAATCCTGGATCTCTTTGTCGTCAACCACATCGACTTCGATCAGGCGGCGATCAAGGAGCGGGGCAAGAGCCTCTATCTCGGTCAGCATGTGTACTATGGCCCAACGGGGTTGCCCGCCCAGATGGACCACTTGTACTTGGGTCGGGAAGACGGGAGCTTTGAGTTGGTCCAGCCAGGGGAAGAACTCGGACGCGACCCGAACTATGGCTTCGGCGTGGTTGTCTTTGACGAGGATGGGGATGGAGACTTGGATCTCTATGTGGCCAATGACACTACGCCAAACCAGCTCTGGCGCAATGAGGACGGGCAAGCGCTTGTGGACCATGCAGGGCGCCTGGGTTGTGCCCTCTCCATGGAGGGTGGGCCTCAGGCGGGTATGGGCATTGCTCTAGGAGATGCGGACGGAGATCTGCAGCCGGAGTTGTTCATCACCAATTTTTCCAACGACTATTTCACCTTCTATCGCCGGGGTAAGGACGGATTCTGGCGCGATCGCACTACCCGCACCCGCTTGCACGCGCCCACTTGGAATTCCCTTGGCTGGGCCTGTGGTTTTGCGGATCTGGACAGCGATGGGGATCAGGATCTATGGGCCTTCAATGGCCATGTGTACCCACAAATGGACGCCGTACCTGGAGGGCCGAGTTACGCCCAGCCCGCTCAGATCTTTGAGAACGATGGCCAGGGACACTTTTCTGAGCCCAAGGAACAAGGGGGGCCGGGATTTCGTGTTCCTCGCTCCGGGCGCGGGGGAGCGGTCGGGGACTTGGATCATGACGGGGACTTGGATCTGGTCATGGGCGTGTTGGATGGTGCGCCGGTGGTGTTGGAGAATCTTGGGCGCGGCGGAAACAGTCTGTTGGTGGAACTCGTGGGTCAAGGTGGCAATCGCGAAGCAATTGGAGCGATTGTGGAGGGCCTGCTTGGAGAGCAGATCCAGAAACGCTGGGTGGGATCCCAGACAGGCTTTCTCTCCAGCAGTGATAATCGTCTGCACTTTGGTTTGGGCGAGGCGCAGCAACTCGATGGATTGCGGATTGTCTGGCCTGATGGCAGTCGATTGGAGGTCGGCGCCTTGTCTGCGGGGCGGACATACCGCATAGATCAGGCGAGTGGAGAGGTGCAGTCGGGAGCGTGGGGCCAGTGATGGGAGCTTCTGATTCTAGAGGGCCCAAGCCTGATCGACCCAGTCCTGCTCAGAACAGCGCGGGTCAACAACGTCTCTTGCTCGTGCTCCTGGCCGGTTTGTTAGTGCAGATTCTGATTCGCGTTCAGGACTGGGCGCAAAATCCATTGAGTCACGTGCCCCGGGTGGACGCGGCGCACAACTGGGAGTGGGCCGGACGCATCGCCCGCGGAGAGTTGATCGGGGACATGCCCTTTTTCGGTGCACCTCTTGCGCCCTACGTGGCGGGCCTGGTGCGAGCTCTGGGAGGTGGCCTCTTGGCTTGGCAAGTGCTCGGTGGTGTGTTCGTGCTTGGGGCTGCGGCTTTGGTGGGTCGCGCAGTGATGAGGGCCTTTGGGGGCGCTACCGCCCCGGCTCTGGCTGCGGGGCTCGTGCTCTTCAGTACCGAATGTGCTCACGCCCCCGGGAGGGTCCTGTCCGGTTCTCTGCAGTTGCTGCTCGTGGCCTGGGTGATCGAACGGGCCGTCGCCTGTGTATTGCAGCCGGATCTGCGGCGCGCTCTTTGGCTGGGCGCAGCAGCTGGCGCGACGACCTTGGCCTGGCCGGTGATGTTGCCACTGCTCCTCTTGATGGCTCTTTGGGTTGTTTGGATTGCCGGGGCGAAGGCTGGAATGGGCGCGGCCTTGGCGGCGGTCGTCTGCATCGCTCCCGCGACCCTTCACAACCTGGCGGCTAGCGGAGACCTGATTCCGGTGACGGCCCATGCCGGCGTGACTTTCTACCATGGAAACAACTTCCGCGCGGACGGGACCATCACGGGTTCAGGCCTCTCCATGGACAAGAGTGTCCACCAGCGGGAAGCTCTGGAGCAAACGCGAGCTGCTCTGGGACCTGATGCGGGCTGGTCGGATGTGAGTGGGCACTTCTTCTCGCGCGGCCTTGAGTGGTGGAAGTCCGAACCCAAACGGGCCTTTGGGCTGGCCCTGCGCAAGGGCGCCCTGTTCCTCGGGGGACGCAACTACGGAGACATCGATTTGGTCACCCTGGAGCGTGATGAAGTGCTGTCGACCCTCTGGTTGGCGCCCTTGCCCAGTCATCTGGTTGTGGCCCTTGGAATTCTGGCAGGCCTGTTGGGTCTGCGCAGAAATGCGCGTTGCTTGCTGCCAGCGTTGCTGCTGACACTCTCGGCTCTGGGCGTGGTGGTGGTTTTTTGGTACACCCCGCGCTATCGCCTGCCGGTCGTGCCCGCTGCGAGTTTCTTGGTTGCGGGTGGTGTCTCCCTGGCGGTCATGAGGCGATCGCGTTGGCTTGCTGCTGCGGCCGTGTTGATTGTGCTTTCTTTGGTGGTGGAGAGGATTGGCTGGGACGATTCTGATCGTTGGCGCGGGGGCTTTCACCTGGCTCTGGCCCAGGCGTACTCGGATCTGGGCAACCGCCAGGCGGCCAGTGCCCAGGCATTGCTGGCAGATCAGGCGGGTGAGTCGCGAGCAGCAATTCTGTTGGCGGAGTTGACGGGGGGTAGCGAAGGGCTGGCCGCCCTCTTGGCTTTGGCGGATCAAAGTCCTGGCGATGGTAATCTGCAAAGGCGAGTGGCGATCGCTTTGGCGCAAGCTGGGCGTTTGCCCGCGGCGCTTGAGCGCTTTGAAGTGGCCGCACAGGCCGATCCTTTGGATTGGCGAGCGTTCCAGGGTTGGGGCGCTGCTCTGCTGCAGTCCGATGCGGCCGGGCAGGCGCTGGAGATCTTGGATAAGGCTTTGGACCTTGCGCCCACGGAGCCCGATGTGCTCTACACCTGTGGGCTGGCGGCGGAAATGCTCGGGGATGATCAGCGAGCCCTGGAGTTGGCTCGCGAGACTTTGGTTCATGGTCCGGACCATCAACCGGGTCGGGACTTGCTGGTGCGTCAGTTGCTGCGCGCGGGTTTGAGTGTGGAGTTGGTGGAGTTGCTGGAAGTGTGGCTGGCAGAGACCCCGGAGCTTTGGCCTGTCCGCTCTCTGTGCGTCTGGCTCTTGGCCACGACTCCTGACGCCGAACTGCGCGATGGGGTAAGGGCCCTGGAATTGCTCCAGGACCGCCTGCCAGACCCGCCGAGCACTGATTCCCTCGATACCCTGGCCGCGGCCCAGGCGGCTGCGGGTGATTTTTCTGCAGCCCAGAGGACGATTGTCCGCGCTCTTGAGCTTGGCGCTGACTGGCCCGTGGAGATGCGTGCGGGTCTGCTCGAGCGCCAAGCTGCCTATGGCCGGGAAGAGGCCTGGATCGAGACGCCTTAGGTCTCACCTGTTGTTCCCTGACTCCGTACCCTGCTGATGATGTTGCGCACAGCTCCGATGATTTTCTTGCTTGCTCTTGTCGCCTGTGGCGCGGAGCAGCGCCAGCCCAGTGTGCTCTTGATCTCCATCGACATGCTGCGTGCGGATCACCTGTCGTGCTATGGCTATGAGCGCAACACGACGCCAACCATTGACGGCCTGGCTGCTGAGGGCGTGCGCTTTGCGCGTCACATCTCAAGCGCTCCTTGGACTCTGCCGGCGCACGCGGCCATGTTCAGCTCCTTGCCGGATTCCGTGCACGGTTGCGTGGATGGGACGGACAACGCCCTGCCGGACGGAATTGTCACCTTGGCTGAGCGCTTTCAGACTGCGGGCTATGGTACCGGTGGCTTTTTCGCGGGACCTTACTTGCACCCGGCATTTGGGTTGGGTCAGGGCTTTGATGAGTATCGTTTTTGCGTGCCTGATCTGGCTGCAAGCATGGACGGGCAAAGCGTGGGAGAGTGGGCTGGAGATCCAGCCGCCCATCGGCGTTCGCACCACGGGGTCACCAATCCAGGAGTGGTGGATGCGGCGTCGGCCTGGTTGCAAGAGCACGGTCAAGAGCCCTTCTTTCTCTTCGTTCATCTGTGGGATGCGCACTTTGATTTTGTGCCACCCAAGCCGTTTGATGCGCGTTTTGGTGATCCCGACTACGAGGGCTTCGTCGACGGGCGCGAGTTCTTCTTTGATCAGCGCATCAACCGCACCATGGCGGAAAAGGATCTTCACCAGTTGGTTGCGCTCTATGACGGCGAGATCATGTGGTGTGATGCCCATGTGAAGCGTCTGCTTGAACTGCTGGACGATCTGGAATTGGCCGACGACACTATCGTGGCGGTGACCAGTGACCACGGCACGGAGTTCTTTGACCACGGTGGCAAGGGTCATCGGCGCACCTTGTATGGGGAGGCAATCGAAATCCCCCTGGTAATCCGGGCCCCGGGTCAGCTACCCGCCGGAGTCGTGGTCGATGACCTTTCACGCATGGTGGATCTGGGCCCGACCCTGATGGAACTCTCTGGGTTGCCTCCCAGCAACCGGTTCGTAGGCATCAGTCTTGCCCCCTTGGCCACGGGCGAGGGTAGTGCCCCAAGAGCCGCCCTCAGCGAACTCCTGGCGGATCAGAATCGCATGCGCAGCGTGATCAGTGGCTCGGGCAAGTTGGTTTGGAACGAAGTCAGCGGCGACGTGGTTTGGTTCGATCTCGATCGGGATCCGGAAGAGCGCAATCCGCAGCGGGACTTGAGTCAGGGGCTGGGCCCCGAGCTCTTGCGCGCCCTACAGGCTGAAATAAGAACTATCCAACTCGTATCCGAGCAACACCAATACCCGCATCAGCCGATTGTGCTGCCGCCCGCTTTGGATCAAGCGATACGTGCAAGTGGTTATGGAGGAGGGGAGAAGTAATGCTCCCGGTCAGGCTCAAGCCTCGGCCTTGATCTTTTGGATCGCCTCGGTCAGCACTGGTAGGATTTCCAGGGCGTCACCAACGATGCCATAGTCCGCTACCTTGAAGATCGGAGCTTCCGCATCTTTGTTGATCGCTACAATCACACCGCTGGTGCGCATGCCGGCCAGGTGTTGGATGGCTCCCGAAATGCCCACTGCAAAGTAGAGCTGGGGTGAGACGGTCTTGCCGGTTTGGCCTACCTGCTCGGCATGGGGTCGCCACCCGGCGTCCACCACTGCGCGACTGGCGCCCACGGTTGCATTACCGAAGGCAGCGGCAAGTCCTTCGAGCAGACTGAATTGTTCTGGTTCGCCCATTCCTCGTCCGCCGGAGATCACAACCGGTGCTTCCTGTACGTCCAGTTGCGCGCTTGCCTTGGCTTCCACTGAAACCACCCGTGCTTTGGGTTCTGCGCTGATCGCAGCTGCGTCGCAGGTGTCAGGCCCGGCTTCTTCACTGGAGGTAAACACGTTCAGGCGTGTCGTGGCGCAAAAAACACTGGCGTTGGAGGCAAGATCTGCGATGACCTTGCCCGCCAACCAGGGCCGACGTGCATTGAGTTGATCGCCTACGGCGGTGATTCCGATGCAATCGCTGAAGAGCACTGCATCGAGGTGTGCGGCAACCCGTGGGGCCAGATCGCGGCCCGCGCTGCTGGCGGCTGCCATGAATCCGCCGCAGTCATTGCTCTTGACCGCTTCAGCAAGGGCGCTGGCAAGGGCATCGGAGCTTGAGGCATCGCCTGAGAGGGCGATGGCTTTCTGGGCGCCACTGCAGGCTGCGGAATTGGACCCTTCGCCAGCGAAAATGGCAATGGTCTCTGCCCCGGTGGCGCGCGCGGCTCCGAGGGCTTCCAGGCTCGCACGGCGCGGGGCACCGGCGGTGAGTTCGACGAAGACGAGGATGGGTTTCATGCTGATCTGAGTATTAGATGACCTTGGCTTCGTTGCGTAATGCATCGATCAGGACCGGTACCGCATCTGGTCCGGTACCCAGGATGCGGCCTTCCGCTCGGGGCGAAGGGGGCGTCAGGGCGATCACACTCGCCTGGTTGTCCACCAATTCTGCAGGACTCTCTTCGAAGGGCTTTTTCTTGGCAGCCATGATCCCCTTGAGGTTGGAGTAGCGCGGCTCGTTGAGCCCCTTGTTGCATGTGATGACCGCGGGCAGGGAGAACTCGATGGTCTCAATGCCCGTTTCGGTTTCGCGCCTGGCAGTGCCCTTGTCCTCGGCGATTTCGAGTGAGACCACATCGGTGACGCAAGCCCAACCCAGGTAGGTGGCGACCATCGGTCCCACCGCAGCGTTGTCCCTATCCGTGGCCACGCGGCCCATGAAGGCCACATCCGCACCCAGGTCACTGAGTTTGGCAGCCAGAGCCTTGGCGCTGGCGCGGCAGTCCCGGGAGAGCCAGTTGCTGTCGGCCAGCAATTCTGCGCGATCGCCGCCTTTGGCCAGGCATTCACGGATCTCCTTGGTGCCTTCGCTGGGCCCCAGAGTCAGAACTGTGACCTCACCCCCGTGGGCTTCCTTGGTGCGAACCGCCTCTTCAATGGCCAGTTCGTCATAGAAGGAAATCATGTAGGAGAGGCCGCTCTCGTCCAGGGACGTGCCTCCATCGGCAACCTTAACCACCGCTTCGGTGTTGGGAACTCGTTTGACGCAGGCGACTATGTTCATGGCGCTCAAAGGGGGAATGAAGTGGCGTGGGGATTCTGCCGGGAATGGTCCTTGCAAGAACTGCCGGGGCCGATCATGGGGGCGATGAGGATAGCCATGGGGCTCGCATCTCTCAAGGGCCAGCGGCCGACGCTTTCGGATCCAATGAGGGTCCAGACCGGGAGTCCAGGAACCTTAGGCCTGTTCGTTGGCCTCCAGGTCCAAATCGAATTTGTGTCCCAGGTAGACCTCGCGCACCTTGGGGTCTGTGATCAACTGCGACGCATCCCCGTGACGAAGGATCTGGCCGCGAAAGATGATGTAGGCCCGGTCGGTGCTCTGCAGGGTTTCACGCACATTGTGGTCGGTGATCAAGACTCCCAGACCCTGCTCGCGCAGGCGACCTACCAGGCGCTGTATTTCCTCCACATTGATCGGATCTACTCCGGCAAAGGGTTCGTCCAGCAGCAGCACTTTGGGCTTGGTGGCCAGGGCACGGGCCAGTTCCAAGCGACGTCGCTCGCCTCCTGAGAGGATTTCTCCCAGGTTGTTTTCCAGGTGTTCAAGCTCAAGTTCAGCCATTAGCCGATGGGCTTCGGCGAGGCGCTCCTTGCGTGAGATGGGCATGGCCTCCAATACCGCCAGCAAGTTGTCGCGTACGGTCATCTGGCGAAAAACACTTGTCTCCTGGGGCAGGTATCCCATGCCCATTCGCGCTCTGCGGTACATGGGGGCTTTGCTGCAGTCAACTCCGCTGATGCTCACCTGGCCCGCGTCTGGCACGATCAGGCCAATGGTCATGCGGAAACTGGTGGACTTGCCCGCTCCGTTGGGACCCAGCAGGCCGACGATTTCTCCCGCGCCGACCTTGAAGCTGACCCCGTCCACCACCCGTCGCCGACGATAGCTCTTGGTCAGGCCATTGACTTCCAGCAGGGCTCTTTCCACGCAGGGGAAGTTTAGCAGGCAGGCGGCCCTGGAGGGCCGTTTGCGCTGTGGCGCTGGCACGAGTGTGTTGTTTTCTCCGGGATCGGGGAGCCAAGAAATGAGAACAGCCTGGTGGTGAGATCAGACAATTCCAACTGGTCAAGGTCTTGCCTTTCAGACCTGTCCGAACCCTAGTCTCGAGAGCGACTTAGGCTTGGTGGAATTTCCATCCTGTCAAATAGGACTTCCCATGTGGACAAGTTGGGGAGAACTGGGCGTGTGAGGCTCCGAAGTTGGTCCGAACAGGCTATGGAAGGAGGCACTCCTCCGAACAAGAGCAGGCCTCCAGTCAGTGGACGAGCAAGAAGCCGTCGTAACCTTCTTCTCGTGAAGGACTTAGGATTTGAACCGGGCGGCACCGGGGAGGCTTGGGCACATCAGGCACATAGGGAGTTCGTTCTAGGTGCTTTCCCTAGTTGTGGCGCGAGAATGTGGACAATGGTCCCAGAACAGAAGGGTTCTAGATTGTGCTTTCAAGCCTGCGAGTGGCCGCGGGCCTCCTCAGCCCGGGCCAGCAGGTCCTGAGCCTGTTTGATCGCTTGCTCCATCTCTTGAGGGTCATTCGTAGCAAGAAACTGTCCCATCACAGTCTCAATCAGGTCGCGGAGTTCCAATGTCAGATCTTCGAGGGCTTGGGTTTTCAAGCGGGCCGCGTGGTCCATCGCCTTCTTTGAAAGGGAGAGAGCTCGGTTGGCTGTTACAAGTGAGGCCGCATAGGATTTGGTCTCTCTTGATGCGGCCTGCAGATCTTCTATCAGGATGGCTTCCCGCTCTGCCGCCCGGCGTTTTTCATGCAGGGCCAGCGCCATCTGACGCACTTCGATGGATTCGAAGGGCTTCTTCAGGATCAGGAGCCGGTGGTTCTGTCCCAGGGCCTGCAGCGTTTCTTCATGGCTGTAGTCCGACCAGGCGGTACAGAGCACGATCTCGGTCATGGGTGCCACCTGCCAGATATGTCGCACCGTTTCGACTCCATTCATGCCCGGGGGCATGCGAACGTCTACAAAGGCCAGGTCAATGGGTGTGCCCGCTGCGACGGCCTGTTTGACGGCTTGAACAGCTTCTTCGCCCTGGTGCGCGTGCAGCAGTTCACACTTGTCAGAGCCGCGCTTGGGCTGTTTGTCAGGTACTCCCATGAATGCGGCCCGCGCGGCGTCTAGTGATTCATGCGAACCGTGATCGCTGGCCAGAATCTTGGTGAAGGCTTCGTGAATCGATGAATCATCATCCACGACTAGGATTCGATTGGTGTATTCCATAGGGCACTCCTGAAGGAGGCGCGGTTTCAGGTATAGAGACAGAGATATGTTGTGAAGTTGATTGTCGAGCGTGCGCATTTTGAGTTGACAGCTGCAACTGGAATGCAGCACCCTGGGCGCAACTGGATGGGTGGGCTTCCAGGTGGCCGCCCATTTCCAGGGCGGCGTTGGCGGCGGTGTGCAGGCCATAGCCGTGACCATCCTTGCGAGTGGTGAAACCCGGGGCAAAGACCTGGGTCAGATGGGCGGGGTCGATGCCGGGTCCTGAATCTTCGACCTCCAGGCAAGCGATGGTCTGTTCCCGGCGAGTGCGCAGGATCAAGGTCCGGGGCGCGACCTGTCCTTCCATGGCTTGGAAGGCGTTTTGGATCAGGTTGACCAGGATGTCCAGGGTGCGGTGGCGGTCTCCTGGCACTGTGGTCAGGTTGGGATCGAAGAAGCGCAAGATCTCAAGCTCTGGATCCTGGCCCAGGCTTTGCTCCACCAGACGCAGGGCTTCTTCCATAAGAGCACTGGGGTTGAACGCACCGGTCAAGCTGCCTCGTTGGGTGAATTGCTGTTGCCCGCGGACCAACTCGGCCACATGTTCGAGGCCCTGACGCAGGGAGCGCAGCTCTCGCCGCAGGCGATCTCGCTGGGTGGTCTGTTGCTCGGCCAAGGCTTGCACGAAGGGAGGCAGGTGCTGGCCGTGGGGGTCTTCGCAGAGGTAACCCTCCAGGTCTGCGGCATGTTCTTCCAGGGCAGCGGCCACGGTGCTGAGATCATCAGTCCCCAGTAGCTCAATTGACTCGCTCAGTTCATCAGAAGAGATTCCTATCCCCGAAAGCATGTTGCCCACGTTGTGCAGGATTCCTGTGGCCACTTCGCTCTTGCCTGCGGTGCGTGCGGCGTCCACCAGGGCAGCACGTGCTTCCACCAGCTTGTCGAGCATTGAGTCCAACTCTCCCGAGAGGCGCCCGAGTTCGTCCGTGCGTGGTGAGTTCATGCGCAGGCTGATGTTCTCGGTGCTGCCCACCGATTCCGCGTGGTCAGTCAGGGCAGCTAGAGGATTGAGCACGATGCGCCGCAGGAGAATCAGCAGAGCCAGTACCAGGACTGCGGCGCCGGTGAGAACTGAAATCCGTCCGAAAGTGACGGCGGCTTGTCCTTCGGCGCTGATGGTTCGCGGCAGTTTTGCCTCGATCAACAGCTGAGGTCTTTGGCGCAGATCGTCGAAAGTGCTCATGCCCAAGAGGTACTCGTCACCCTGTTCCAAGTGGGGTGTGGGAGAACCGGTGACCTGGGGCAGGCGTTGGAGGATGTGTTTGGGCAGTTGATCTTGGCCGTCCAGTTGCCAGACCTGGAACTCAACCTTTGTTCGTTCGCGCAGACGGGCGATGCGATTCCAGGAGAGGAAGCGGCCGGTGATCAGGATCTGATCCTGAGCATCGCCGGTTGGAGACCAGGCAGGGTCCACAGCCAGTAGCATTGGGCCAGCTTCGGTCAGCTGGATGCTAGATCGCAGGGCTCCTTTGTCTTGTTGAGGCTTGAGATCTCCGGTCAGCAGCGGGTGCTGGCCAGACCAACTCGCTCTTGGGAAATTAGTGAGTTGTGCATCGTCCCGTTCAGCTGGCAGCTCTATCCGGGAGCGCAGCACTGGGCGGTTCTGGCTTCGGTCAGCCGGACCAAGCAGGAAGTAGACATCCAAGTCCAAGGCGATGAGTTCCTCCGCCCTGGGCATTGCACCCTCTTCTCCGTTGCGCAATGAGGGTGCGCCAGCCAATGAGTGGGTCAGATTCGCAAGCTGCTGCACTTCCTGTTCAAGGGCTTGCCTGACCCGATCCATGTCCGTCAGGGCGCTGCTCTCTTCGAGGGCATCAAACCGCTCGCCAAATACACGCTGAACCACCCAGCCGTCGAGTACGGCAAAGGCCGCTACGACGATGACGAGGGTCATGGTGATGCGTGTGGAGAGCGACATGGTTCAGTTGAAGTTCAAGAAACCTTGCGCAAGCCGGCAGGGACGGAGGGGCGGCCGGTGGGAGTCCCCGTCGCGGGGGCAGCTTGGGGGCTATCTGCCCGCAGGGGTCGTGTGGAGCGCACCAAGAGTTCTGCCAACTCGGTCAGCTGATCACCCTTGCGCAGGGTGAAGTCCTGTGGCTTTTCTCCCCGCAGGATGGACTTCAAGAATGTCTCGAAGCGCCATACCGGACCGGCAAACCTGAAGGTGGTCATGATTCCCACCAGGAAGGTCAACGGTAGACAAACCAGGAACGAAATCGCCAGAACCTTGAGCACGATGCTTTGGCTCAAGTCCAACATGCGGGCGCTGTCAGCGGGTAGCTCAAGGGCTGCTGAGGTCAAGGCAGACTGGAACAGGATGAACTGCAAGAGCAGGGACAAGGCGCAGAGCCCCGTGAAAATCGCCGTCAGCTTGAGTTGCAAACTGGGCTTGATCAGCTTGCGGCGGCGTTGAAATCGTTTGCGTGTCATGATGGGTCCGAATAGGGTGCTAAGGGGTCTTCTTCAGTCAGGTTGACTGCGATGATCGTGGGGCTTGGCTGTGGTTCAGAGGGCGTACTTGGAACCCGGTGTCGAGGCTCTTGAGCCTCTCAGGGCATTCAGGGCCTGATTTGCGGCGGTCCGGACTTCCAGTTCGGGATGGCTCAGGAGCAGGGTGATAGCGGGCAGGGCTTGGGGGCTGTCGAGGGCCACGATGGCTGACAGCAGAAGACGCAGGCTTTCTCCCTGGCTCTGATCGAGCAAGGACAATAGTTCTTTGGTCAGGGCGCGCCGATGAAGGCGGGCGCCTGCAAGTTCGCGCAGGAGGGCCGTGCGCTCAGCTCCCCGTGCCAGGGGCAAGGCGCTCAGTACCTTGTCACTGCGCTCGTTCCACCAGTTCTCTTGTGCGCGGATCCATGAGAGCCAGGCCTTTGGTCCCGCGTGTAGACGCAGGCCCGTGATCCGTTTCAGAGCGGTGTGGGCGGCGCTGCGTACTGACGATGCGGGATCCGTCAGGCGCTCCTGGAGCAAGCGTGCTCCTTCTTCATCATGCAACAACCCGAGAGCCTGGCAAGCGAGCATGCGCAGGCTGACTTCTGGGTGTTCCACGCGGTAGCGGACCCTGCGCAACTCCGCGTCCGCAGGCTCTAGTGAAATCGTGCGCGCGAGGTGTGCGATGGCAGAGAGCGCGACCTGTTCCAAGCCGGTCTCTCCGTCCATCAATCTTATCAGGACCTCGAACGCGCGCGGGTCAGCAAGGCCACCCAGACGATCCGCAAGAGGAGGCAGATGTTCCCGGGGAATCGTATTCCAACTCAGTTTGGGCAGGGCTTGATGATCGCGCCGGAAGATCGCGGCAAGGGCGTCGGCGAGGCGTTTGCCAGTTTGTTGGCGTTGTGGCAGCGCAGTGGTATCGGGTAGCTTTGACAGTTGTACGAGAGCACTCAAACATCCCGCTTCCCCATGGCGATGGGCGGCGAGCATGCCAAAGGTGCGTAGCTCGGCGCTGGGGGTTGTCTGCATGCGCAGGACGGATTGCTGGGGCAATCCGTTCAGGGTTCGCTCCCAGGCTGGATGGGAGATGCGTGCTCCGAGTGCTCGTTCCAAGTCCAGGAGACCCTGGGCACCCCGTTGCCCCAACCCAGTCACCACCTGTTCCGCGCTTGGGTGGGTCGCGCTTAGATTCTGCAACCAATGGGCCACGGGCACCTCCTGGGGGAGGGCTGGTGTCACACACAGGGGCAAGAGCAGGAGGGACGAGATCATGGGGTGTTAGTCGTCGTTGCTGTGCTTGTTCACCTTGTGGTCCTTATGACCGTGCTTCTTCTTCGAGTCCTTTTGATCGCCATCATGACCGTGTTGTTTCTTTGATCCTGTTTGCTTGTGCTTGTGCTTGGGGTGGGCACCGTGGTCCTTGTGGTCATCACCGTCTTTCTTGTGGGAGCCGTGACCTTCGTTCTTCTCTTGGTCCTTGCTGGATGAACCGTTGCCCACCGGACTTGCGTAAGAGGGCAGGGGTGCTGGCGGCGGGCCGAGTTGTCCTTCGCCGATCAAGCCGTCCATCCAGACCTGCTGCACCACTGAGCTTGCCTTGCTGAAATCGAACTCGGAAGGGAGCCCTTGGTAGACACCGATGGCCCCGTCCTTTGTGACATATTGCAAAGAGACCTCGCTCTCTGCGGCTGCGCTGGAACTCTTCACGGGCTCGATCTGGTGTTGCTTAAGCCAGTTTTTTGGATCTGTCAGGCAGTTCAGAATCTCCGCGTCTGGAGCATCGCTGAATTGCCAGGCCACCAGGGTCGGGACTGACGGAACACCGGCAATCAAGTTGGTCGCTTCTTCGGAGCCGCGCACCTGGACATCCGCCAAGAGTTCCAGACTCTTGACTGCGATGGAGCCTTGAAAGTCCAGTTCACCTGTCAGGGCCCAGTCCTGTTCAATGGCCACGATTGCTCCCCTGAAGACCCCCTTGACCTTCCAGTCCACAGGGTCCGTCCCATGGAAGAAAAGCGAGACATCGCTGATTGATCCCGCTTCGTGCTGCCATACCGAGCCCTCCTCCATTGTGAGTTCATGGCGTACGTGAATGATCACTGGCCCTGCGCTGGCGTCGATCAAGAGGCTTCCGCCGTCTTCCACCTCCAGAGTGTCGAGGGCCAGTACCAAGGGCCCGATCAAGCGAACCTCTTGTCCTCCGTCCACTTCCAGTTCCTCTGCATCCAACCCTCCTGGTCCGATGTTTGCGTGCTTGGGTTCCAGAGCTTGCTGCAGGTTTCCCTGGGGGAGGTTGGGGACGAGAATCTCGGGCAGGACCGCCGCACGCCTGGCCTGCTCCATCCCTGTGCTCACGCTGCTGCCGGGCCCCATTGCGATCAAACCATTCGTGCCTGCGATGATGCGGCCTTCGATCAGGTTGCCTCCAATGGACGGCGCCAAGGAGACATCTCCGTTGGAGCGTACAAGGGCCGGTTGATCTTTGTCTGCCAGTACGCGGGCACCCTTGCGAAGGACTACTTCTTCTAGACCGAAGAATCCCAGGCGTCCGAAGGGGCTGACCGAGCGTTCGACCACTGACTCAAGGGTCGCGTGGGCCCGTTCGATGATACCTGTGCAGCGCAGCAGGACTTGACCATCAGCTCCTTCCGTGGCTTCCACCCAAAACAATCCGCCCCCCAATTTCGCCGGTTGGTTGGCGTTCGCGATGGCACCACTCTTGCCCTGGGCCAGGGCGATGAAGGCTTCTGCCAGCCCCGCTTCGGCCATGTACATGGCCCGGGTCTGGTCAATGGCGGACATTTGCCGGCGCGTAATGGCGGTCTGCACTTGCACCAGCCCCGCGCCGAGGCCGGCCAGAAGAGTGGCCATGATCAGAGAGGCAATCAATGCACCGCCGCGGCGCGTCTTGGGAACCCGTTGGAGGGTCCTGAATGAAGAGTATTGCATGTTCAGTTTCTACAAGTGACAAGGATGCGGCGCTGGCTTGGTGTCGGTTTGCCATTCGGGTCGATGCGTAGGACCGTCAGATAGACTTCCACCTCTCGCTTGAGTTCCTCTTGTTCCTGCACGGCGAAGGCCAGGCCGGTTTCATCGGTCAAGAGGTTCGCGTTGTCGTCGAGCCCGTTGGCCAACTCCCCGTTTGCGAGGTTCGGAATCGCACTGGACCAGACCAGGGTGCGCTCATTGGACAGGGCGGGTGAGGTGGTCCAGAGCACACGCCCGCGGCCATCCGGGTCTGCGGCCCAGTGGATCTTCTCCGGTTCCCCAAAGAGTGTCTCGCCCTTCTCATCAGCCCCCAGGGTCATCTGGAACTGCAGGTGGTCGCTCCCCAGGGGAGCGGGGATGACCGGGTCCAGGGAATCCGCCGAAGCCGAAAGCAATGCCCTGCGAATGCGGTTGGAGGTCAAGTTGGCTTCGTCTTCCAGGGTCGAATGAAAGGCTTCGTTCTTGATCGCGCTGGCTCCACTCTTGGAAATCATCATCATGTTGGCAGACACCAAACCGAAGATCGTCATGGCGACCATCAGCTCGATCAGGGTGAATCCAGCTCGCGAACGGATCACTGGTCGTGTCTCCCGATGCCAGAGAGAATCGTTTCCAGGTTGAAGATCCTGCGGCCGGCGGAACCCTGCCACTCGACTTCGATCACCAGTGGCAAGACCAGATAGTCGCCTCCGTGGTCTTCTTCATCGACATACAAGTCGCCGTTCAGATCCCGCGGCAGTCCCAGCCGTTTGTCATCCGTGTCTTCGCGTAGGCTTGGGCCAGGGCTCGGCAGGATCAGACGGCCGACGAAACCATCTGTGTCTTCCAAGAGGGGCTCAAGGCCTTCTACTTGGAAATGCGGGCCTGGGGCCGTGCCCGGGCCAAGGGGGTCGTCTTCGGGGCTTTCGTTGTAGAGCGCGAAGACCTGATCAAAGGGCAAGGCGTGCAGGTGCTCCAACAGATTTGTCGCGCTGTTCACTGCCAGCGCCCGTTCCCGCTTGGTGCTTGCGTGATGGGCAGATGCCATGAGCGTAGTGCTGAGCATCCACGTGCACAGGGTCAGAACCAATACGCTGACCATGACTTCGATCAGGGTCATACCCTGATTGGAGCGCACCCGGTGAAGGAGAGCGCCTCGGCGTGAGGAGGAGAGAAGCATCCTGCTTCCTCATCGACTCAGGGAGGGGCGCGCTCGGAGCAGCCATGGACTCGAACATCAACCTGGGACACGCCTTGGGGCGTGTATGCTCCATGGGGAGTTCCCTATGTCTCAGTTTGATCCAGTCCCTCTGCTCTTCCCCGCTCAGGCACCGCAGCGGGCGCGATAGGCTTCGGGTCCGAAGGTGTCCACTTGGATCAGGTCCACTTGCAGGAGACGCGCTTCTTCGATCAGTTGCGCCTCCTCTTGGGTGATCAGGTCTTTCTCAAGGGCGGCTTCGGTGACCTGTGCTTCGCTACCCCTGGGCAGCTCGCCTGAGTGAACGGCTGTGTTCAGTCGCTTGCGCAGGGGCCGCACCTTCAGCACAACCTCGCGGCCCTGTTCGAGGGCACCGAGACCGCCCCGTTCGGGCTTTGGCAGGTGCACACTGTGGGTCAGGTCGTTACGCACGGACTCGTCAGAGATGGCCAGAAGTGCGAGTTGTTGCTCCAGGGCATCTGAGGGCGGGCTCGTCTGTCGTCCCAGAGGGAACATCAGAAGGCGCAAGCTGCGCGCCAACCAACGCGATTCCAGGTTCTCCAGAACGCCCAAAATAGCATCTTCCACCGCACCCAGATGTGTGCGCATGGCCCACTCGAAGAAGGGTGCTTCTTCGCTGCGCTGCCCCCGTGTGGCGTCACGGTGGATCGCGGCGCTGGCGAAGTAGAGGTGCGCGAGGGCATCCGCAAGGCGAGCGGTCAAGCGCTCTTTGCGCTTGAGGTTCGCGCCCAGGGTGATCATGGCCGCCTCGGACACCAGGGCAAAGGCCGCCGACAGGCGAGTCGCCTGACGGGCGGCGCGTCCCGTGCGGCCAGGCAGAGGATTGCTCGCGAGGAGTCCAGCACTCCAACCCAAGAGCGCAGCGCGGAATCCCGTGGAGACCACATGGCCCACATGTCCGCTGAATGCACGGTCAAAGAGGGCTGCATCGTTTTTCTCCACCGCATCCACTTCGTCAAAGGCATGGGGATGGCAGCGCAGGGCTCCTTGGCCAAAGATGATCATGGTGCGCGTAAGGATGTTCGCGCCTTCCACCGTGATACCAATGGGAATCGACTGGTAGAAGCCCGCCAGCACATTGCGCGGTCCGCGGCAAATTGCAGCGCCCGCCAGTACATCCATGCCTTGGTTGACCGTGATCCGCATGTATTCGGTCGTGTAGGCCTTCATGATCGCCGAGAGCACCGCGGGTTTTTCGCCGCTGGCCACGGCCCCGGCGGTCAGTTGGCGGGCGGCGTCCATCCACCAGGCATGGCCAGCAAGCTTGGAGATTTTTTCTTCCACCCCTTCGAAGCGCACGATGGGCATGCCGAACTGTTCGCGTAGGAGTCCGTAGGAAGTCACCGTGCGCAGGGTGGTCTGGGTCGCGCCCGTTGCCAGTCCGGGCAAGGAGATGGAGCGTCCAGCTGAGAGGCAATCCATCAGCATGCGCCAGCCATTGCCCACCTGTTCTGTCTCCCCAATGATCATGTTCAGGGGCACAAACACCTCTTCGCCGGTGGTTGGTCCGTTGATGAACTTGACCCCCAGGGGATCGTGGCGGTCGCCGATTTTCACGCCGGGCAGATCCGTGGGGACCAGGGCAAGCGTGATTCCGCGGTGGACTTCATCTCCGATCAGCCCATCCGGATCCTCAAGTTGGAAGGCGATACCCAAGAGCGTCGCCACCGGCGCAAGGGTGATGTATCTCTTGTTCCAGGTCAGGCGCACGCCCAGGGCTCTCTTGCCCTTCCATTCTTCGTGGCAGATCACTCCGCGACTGGTGAGGGAGGCTGCATCTGAACCGGCCAGGGGTTCGGTCAGGGCAAAGGCCGGGATCTCGTCGCCTCGGGCCAGGCGCGGCAGCCAGTGTTCCTTTTGCTCTTGCGTGCCATAGTGCAAGAGCAATTCTGCCGGGCCCAAAGACGCGGGCAGCATGACAGTGATTGCGAGGGTCACATTGTGACTGGAGCAGCGGGTGATGATCTCGCTGATAGCTTGCGCGCTAAAGCCGAGGCCACCATGTTCCTTGGGGATGATCAAACCCATGAAGCCATTGGCTTTCAAGTAAGCCCAGGTCTCCGGGGGCAAGTCTCCCAGGTCATCCACCTGCGAGCTGTCGGTCATGTGGCAGAGGGTCTCGACCTCTTGCTCCAGGAACGATTCTTCTTCAGGGGAGAGTGGCTGTATTTCAAACGCGGCGAGCTTGGCCCAATCTGGATTTCCGCTGAAGAGTTCTCCGTCCCACCAAACACTGCCCGCTTCCAAGGCAACTCTTTCGGTCTGGCTCATTCGAGGCAGGAGGGGAGCGACAAGGGTCATGGCGGGGCCGGTCAGGATCCATCGCCGAAGCTTCGGCACACTGGTAATGAGGCCAACGAGAACGAGCGCGCCGGTGCTGACTATTTGGGGCGCTGCGAAGTCCCCTTGGGTCGCGGTCCAGCCCGCAATCACCAGTGCCGGTGTGCTGACCAGACTCAACCAGGCATGGCCTCTGAAGAGCAAGCAGCCGCCAACCAAGGCGGCGATGATGAGGGTCAGGGTCATGGCCAGGGCATAAGGGTCTGGGGGCGGGACAGGGATCGGGAGGTTCCCACGTGATCATCGGTCAGGTAGCCAAGAATCTCATTGGGAGGGGGCTCCTGAGGCCCGAATCTTCGCCGTTTTCCTGGGTTTCCTGCGCACCATTGCCCTGGGGCAGGTGCCACCGTCCAGCCTTCCCTGGGAACTCCTTCAGAGCTAGGTGGGAGTTCGTTGGAGGGAGTTCTACTTAGCCTTCTTCTTGTTCTCCTCAATCTGCTTGAGAAGTTCTTTGGAGAGTTCTTGCGCTTCTGCGATTTGTTCTGGTGTCATTTTCTCGGCTAACTTGTCTCTGTTCTCCTTACCGTCTTCATCGCCAATGAATGCACTAAGGCTGTACCAAGCATAAGCTGCCACATAGTCCTTGAGTACGCCTACTCCATCATGGTGGATACTCCCAAGCATGAACTGAGCATCTGCAAGTCCCTGATTAGCGGCTTTGCGATACCACTTCACCGCTTCTTTGTCGTCCTTGAGTACGCCTTCTCCACTGCCATACATCAACCCAAGGTTGAACTGAGCCCTTGAGACCAGGTAGCGTTTCATTGGCCCATTCTGATCTAACAGCTTATCAATCTTATTAAGTGGAACAAGTATGCAGAAATCGCCCATAGAGAACGATGAAAGCCTGTAGGGATCAAAAAAGAACGTGACCCCCTCTGCGGAATAAGCAAACGGGGTCTCCTTGTGCATATCCTTCTTAGCTTCTGCATCCTTTCGCACCTTGCGTAAGTACTCTTCGTTGTCAGACCTTTCAGACAACAAGTCTAGAAAGCCAGCCCAGATAAGCTCATCGAGACATTCACGCCACTGTTTCGATTGATCAAAGAGGGCCTCTAGAGGGGTTTCCTTGACACCTCCACCGCTCCACAGAAAATTCACAGGATAGAAATTCCAATTCCCGTGCGCCCCGCCGGTATACGAATACTCTTTCACACAGAAGCTCACAGAATCAGGCTCAATGTGTCCTAGCTGGTAAGTGCTTTCATATCTCCATTCTCGATACGAATGACCATACTTAGAGGGGTCAGTCTTCATCCCCTCCATAGATCGGCAAGACTCCTCGATCACAAAGTCCCTGCAATCTCCTAACTTGCCGAGAACCTTATGCTCAATTGCAGCATTCAAGGCCATCTTTTGCGCGACTCCAGCACACACAACTTGAGGGTAAGTAGCAGCCATGTACGATCCTAACTCCCCATCTTCGCGATAATGAGCATCTCGCCAGGCCGGATCAGAACCACAAGAAGCTAAGAAGAGAGCAAGTATGGGTAGAATTTTTTTCATGAGTAGAGATTATCGACACTAACTCAAGGTTCTGGGGAAATTTCAGTCTCTTCCTTCGTCCATGCAAGTAAGAGCTTGAAGACTTTTCTGGTTCTTGTTTCGTTCAAGCATCCTACTCAACACAGTCTTCTTGCTCTTTACCTGAACACCTACAGAAACGAGTGTTTGTCTCTAAGGATCGAGAGGTCATTTCTATGATGAAGAGTGAAGCACCAGAAGCACTCGATCCAGAATCTCCTGGACCAACTGAAGACCCTTCCCCGGGATGGGTCTCCTACCATCCGAATTCACGGTGAATCCACTCGGGCCTGCTCCAGTCCCAGTTGGCTTCTGCCATGCCCGCCACGATGGGAGTTTCAATGTTGAGGGTCTGGGCTTGTTCCTCAAGAGCCTGCTGCTCGTGTCCTGAGCGGGTTGCCGGATTGCGTAGTTCCTGCCAGGCCTGCTGCGCGCTGCATTGCTGCTTCTGTTTGCGTTGATGTCCGAGGTGATGCAGCAGGTCAACGAGGGGCAGGAACTCGGGCTCGGCGGATCCAAAGTCCAAGGTAGCGCGTACCTTGGCCTGATCGTCGATGATCAGGTGCTTCGCTCGCAGGTCCGCATGGTGGAACATCAAGGGCAACTGCGCTCCCACCAGGGCTTCGCGCAGGGATTCGGTGGCCGCATGCACCCGCGCCACGGTCTCGGGTCGCTTGCATTTCTGAGCGACCCGCTCGAATCGCTGACCCAGAAGACGCTCGAAGTCCTCTGCGCTGAATGCTTGTGCGGGGCGCACCACAAGTTCACTCAACAGGCGGCCTAGATCGATTGCAAGTGCTGCCATCTGCCCCGCATCATCGGTGGCGTGGGTTGCGGTCCAGCCACCTATACGCTTGGCGACACACAGGTAGACCCCCTCAAAAGTGCCTTCAAAGAGTACCTCGGGCGCTTTCAATTGCGGAAATTCTATCGCCGCCCTGCGCATGAACTGTACATGCTGCGAGAGGACCCGATGTTTGCCCGGTGAAAGGGGAATGTGGATCACCCAGCTCCCTGGGATGGGAGCTTGTTCCTCTTCCATGTGCACTCCCTTGGGTGCGGTCATCAACATGGCGCAGTTGGAACGGGTCGCAATCAACTGGTCAAGTTGGCCGGCCTCTTCGCCGATTTTCTCTGCCAGAAAGGCCAACAACCGTGCGCTGAAAGTCGCGCCCTCGGCTTCGCTGATCAGGGCGAAACTAGGGGTCAGCAGGGGGAACAGGCCGATTTTCCTGGCGAGCACTTTGGGTAGATTTGCTCTTTCTCGGGGGCCAACGGTGAGTCGTGGATACTTGCCATCCAGGTTGACCACATGACTGAACTCCCGTCCATCGGGATAGAGGGCAAAGGTGCGGGCTGGTAGTTCAGGGTCAAGGTTGCGGCGATGCCCTGCCAAAGTATGTAGGCCCGGAGCGGGGAACAGCGCCTGCCGCATGAAGGAGAGGGGCGAATGCCGTCGAAAGCGGCCCCGTTCTCCCGTGGCCCGTTTGTAGGCCCAGCGATTGTCCGCCAGATGAACCTGCGCGCCACGGCTCAGGTTCTTGAGTTTCTCCAGGCTTGGGGCCCGAGTCAGGTCGAGTCCATCTGCCGCGTCCTCACGCACCACCAGATCAAAGCTCTTGGGGGCAAAGGGCAGCTGGTCATGGGCGGCGTGCACCCAAGACACTTTCCCGGGCGCGTATTCATTGTCACGCCTCTCCGCAAATGCGCAGCGTTCTGGATTCGGGTCCGCTACGGTTAC
>DUBE01000013.1:1665-59252 GCA_012960475.1 Planctomycetota bacterium | reverse complement strand
ACAAACAGAGCCGTTCCCGGTTGCTGTGCGAGCAGGACCGCCCAAGCTCCGCGGCTCTCTTCCATCAGCATCATGATCCGGTCGCCGGTGGGGGAATCGAGTCCAGCGAGAAAGGGCTCCAGGAATTCCCTCCAGGTTGAAGATCTGGGTGCTTGGGTCAGGTGCTTGGCCAGGGCTGCCTCTGGCATGGGTTTGCTCGTCATTTGACCCGCACTCCATTGACCGAAGGGCAGGGAGGAGCCAGCGCACTTCGCTCCAAGGGTGCGAACAGGCCGGCCGTCAAACTCAGCAGTCCGGGCACCAGTAAGAGCAGTCCCAGGGGAGGCGAGAGGGGTAGAAGCGCCGCGCAGGTCAGCAGGATCACAGGTTGAGCCCAGAGCAACGAGGCTTCATGACCTCCCATGCGCCCCCAGGTCCTGTCCTTTTGTCGCGCAACTCGAATTGCGGCCAGGCCCAACAGAACCAGGATCAGATAGGGGATCGGCATGATTTGCGTGGTTCCCAGCGGACTCACATCACGCATGAGGATCCAGCCCGCTACCCCGAGGGCTGGCGCAACCTCGGCCAGAGTCTGTTTGATACGCACCGGTGCCGTTCCCGCACAAAGGGATCCAGCCAAGGCCAGGGCCGCGCAACACCCGACAATGCCCTGGGCGCAGAGCAGCAAAGCAATCAGGGCACACAGCACACGGCTGCGGCGATCACCTCGCCGCGCCCAGGCCAGGGCTCCCATCAACCCTATCGCTGTTCCGCAAAGGACCGCCGCTTGATTCAGATCGAGGGGGTGTTCATGCACCAAGATCTCAAAGCCTCCAACCAACAACACCAGAGCCCGCACCCAACCACGCGTGCGCAACACCGAGAGGGTCCCCACAACGCTTATCAGGGCTGCAGATTCCAACATCACGTGTGCTGCTTCCCCGGGAATACCTGTTTTTTGGTCAACCCGTGCGCGCAACAAGATCGCGAGCAGGCAGAGGACCAGACCCAGACGAGATACCCACCTTTCTGCAAGTCCCACAGGGTCACGCTCAGGTGCATGGCGCGGTACTATCCTGCCCGGCAGAGAAGCCCACCAGAGCAACAGCAACAATCCCCAGGGAGCCCATTGCGCCCATGGTGACAGTTCCACACCAATCCAACTGAGGAAGCGTCCTTCGCTCTCCAAGGCCAGCCAGCCCAGTCCGAAAGATGTGGCTTGCACCAACCAGGTTTCTCCGATCCGACCACCACCCGGTTCTCCAGCTGGCAAGAGAGCCAGCAGAAGTCGTCCGACCGCCCAGCAAAGGGGCAGCAGCTGCAGCAGGGGCCATTGGGAGAGCTGTTCCATGGGGGTGCCCGATGGGGTCGCAGGGGCGCTCCCAGTCTAGCAGTCCGCTGGACCAGACCAAGAAATAGCGGGGAGGAGCTATTGCTCCTCCCCGCTTACAACAATCTGTCTCTTGACATCCTTTAGAGCGTCGCTCAGGCAGGAGGCAAAGTCTTGTCGCTGATCACTGGGGGCAGGTCAGCGGGTGCATCCACCGGCGGGTGGCCGGGGACGTGGGGGGTCAGGCTGGCGAAGGGGTCGATGCGCTCAAGCGGCTGGTCGTTACGCCAGGCGATGAGGCAGCTGTTGGCGCGCTCGATGAACAGGGTGTTTTCACTTGCCTGCCCGGCTCCCGTCAAGTGCAGCTTGCGGCTGCGGGTCACGTCTTCGGCGTTGCGGCTGAAGACCTCGAACCACATGTGGTCGGCTCCGCCACGAGGGAAGGGATATACCACGCGCGCGCCAGGGGCCAGGGTCAAGCCTCCTACGGGCCCAACATCTCGCAAACCGATCAGAATCACGACGGATTCGGTGAAGGGGTTCTCTGCGCAGAAATGAGTGGCGCTGGTTTGCACCACCGCAACAACATCGTGTCCCGTCAAGCTGGTGGGGATCTCGATTGGGGCGGGGGCTTGCAGGCCCGAGGCAAGGATCAGGAGGAGATTCGGCAGCATGGGAGTCCGCGCTAGGCGGCGCCCCGGCTATCGACCAGCGCTCTGAATCACTTGAATCAAAGTGAGACACACCCTTTCCAAGGTCCCAGGGTGCGATCGAGGGGTTCTGGCCACATTGAGCAGGGCTTGGCCACGTCCTCACTTCGCGATGGAGTGGTGCAAGCCAGATCTATCCAACAGTGACCATTTCCCCGATTTCGCGCTGCAGGGCAGCTCTGGTGCCAGAATCCCGAAGTCTCTTCGGATACCATGCAGGAGTAGTCTGATGAACAGCTTGCACACAACCCTCGGGCGCACCCCTGCCTTAGCCAGCGTCATCGCATTTGGTGTCCTGACAGCAGGGTTGCATTCTCAATCGGTATCTCCCACTCAGGATCCAGCCCGCAGGACGTCTGTCCTAGTTGAGGCCGAGGCCTTTGAGACCCTTGGAGGCTGGGTCTTGGACCAGCAGTTCATGGACCTGATGGGGTCTCCGTACCTGTTGGCACACGGAATGGGGGTCCCGGTCGAGGACGCCAAGACCCACGTCCACTTCCACAGTGCTGGTCAGCGGCGAGTGTGGGTCCGCACCAGGGACTGGGTCGCTCCCTGGAAGGCACCCGGCGCACCTGGGCGATTTCAGCTCCTCATCGATGGCAAGCCTTTGCGAACCACCTTCGGCACCCAGGGAGCTAAATGGCACTGGCAAGACGGTGGTCTTGTCGAGGTCGACGGCAAGACCAGCGTGGTGCTGCATGATCTGACCGGTTTTGAAGGGCGTTGCGATGCGATCGTGTTCAGCGCCGATCTCGGCTGGAAGCCTCCTGAAGACATGACGGAATTGGAGAGCTTCCGCCGGTCCAGCCTCGGGATCCCGGCTGAGCCGACAGACGCTGGCGAGTTTGATCTGGTCATCATCGGTGGCGGCATTGCCGGTACTAGTGCGGCGGTCACGGCGGCGCGCCTTGGCTTGCGAGTCGCCCTGGTACAGGACCGGCCAGTTCTGGGGGGCAATTCCAGCTCTGAGGTCCGTGTGTGGCCACAAGGGAAACTCAATCATCCGCCGTTTGCGCGGGTCGGGGATGTGGTCATGGAGTTGGTCCCGACACGCCAGGCGAACTCGGCCAACGGTCAGGCGGCGGTGGTCTTCGACGATGACCGCAAGATGCGAATAGTGAAGGCTGAGCCGAACATCTCGCTCTTTATGGAATACCGCATGAACGGGGTGGCGACCGTCAGCGGGTTGATCCGGTCCGTGACGTGCCAGAACGTTCGCAACGCTCACCGGGTTTCCATCCGGGGTCGCTGGTTCCTCGACAGCACGGGCGATGGCTGCGTCGGCTATCTGGGTGGCGCGGACTTTGAACAAACAGAGCGAGGGCATATGGGCGCCAGTAACCTCTGGAACATCAAGTGCCTCTGCGACGATGAGGACCCTCTATCTTCGGAGCTGCAGGCTGCCACCCAGAGTGCGACGTTCCCGCGGTGTCCGTGGGCTGTGGACCTGAGCGACAAGCCCTTTCCCGGTCGGGCCAAGGGGCAGCAGGAGCCCACTGCGGGGGCGACTCCCATCACGCTGGGGAACTGGTTCTGGGAGAATGGTTTCGACCGAGACCCGATCCACGACATGGAGCGGGTTCGGGATATGAATTTCCGCGCGATGTATGGGGCCTGGGACGCGATCAAGAACGTCGAGAACCGGTATCCCGCACACCGGCTCAATTGGGTGGCCTACATCGCAGGCAAGCGCGAGTCACGACGCCTGTTGGGTGACGTGGTGCTCTCCGGCGAGGACCTCCGCAGCGGCAAGGAATACCCTGACGGGAGTGTCCCTTGCACATGGGGCATCGACACCCATCACCCGAACACGCAATACTCCAAAGGTCACGAAGGGAACGAGTTCATCGCAGAAGCTACCCAGGGTGTGGGGTTCACCTACAAGCAGCCATACTGGGTTCCCTACCGATGTCTCTACAGCCGCAACCTGGGCAATCTCTTTATGGCAGGCCGCGACATCAGTGTGACTCACGAGGCGCTTGGTGCGGTGCGGGTGATGAAGACGACCGGCGCCATGGGAGAGATCGTTGGCATGGCAGCTGCTGTGTGCAAATCCGAGAGCTGCAATCCACGCGAGGTCTACACCCATCACCTCCAGAAACTGCAGGAAGTCATGCGTGTTGGCGCGGGTCGGATCCACCGACAGATTCTCAAGCCGACAGGGACCACAGAGCTGATGGCCGACACTGCTGCTGCGCGAGGGAAACTCGTGCGGTATGAAGCCATCCACAAGTCGCTTGGCTACTGGCGTAACAAGGACGACTACGTCGAGTGGGAGGTCGAAGTTGCAAAGCCCGGTTCATATGAGGTTCGGGCCCTTGTAGCCTGTCTGGAAGGTGAGCACGGCGGTCACTACGAGATCCGCATCGGCAAGGACCTTTCAGTTCTGGGCGCGAAGATCCAGTCGACGGGTTCCTGGGGCGTGTACATGGAGCAACCGGTTGGCACGGTTACCATCCAGCCCGGCCTTCACCGGATCAGCGTGCACAACCGGAAGCAAGCTGGCCCTCTCATGAAGCTCCGCAGCCTGAGGCTGGTCGCGAAGTAGAGGATCTCCGAAGCTGAGGCGGTCCAGAACCTGAAGGTGCTCGCGGCGACCTATTCGGACCGGGCGTCGCCTCCTTGGGTACCGTTATTCAGTTGGGTTAGTACCCACTAATCGCGACCACTGAGCCTGAATGCGGCCCAGTCGCCAATCCCGACTCCTTCCCCACGCAATTCCCGTTGGGCTCGGGCCAAAGCCTCCGAAGGCCGGAAGCCCGCTTGCAAGTCCTCATGAAAACTCTCGAGTATCCGGCGCGCCGCTTGATCCTCAATCGGCCAGAGAGTCGCCAGGACATTGCGGGTGCCCCCGGCCAAGAACGCTCGGCCCAAGCCCATCATTCCTTCCCCATCCACCGGCGCACCCCGGGCGGTTCCACAGGCATTCAACACCGCCAAGGGCAAGTTTGGCGTATGCCCATAAACCTGTCCTGCGCAAATAACCCCGTCACTGGTAAGAATGCCCACAGGACTCAAGACCCCGTGTGCACAGGCATCGGTCTTGATCAAGTGCGTGGCCAGATGAAGGGGCCTGCCATCGTCCAGGGCATCGATCAATGCACGTTGCGTAAAAGCCGAGCCCGTCAAGAAAGTCTGACGACCACCCAGAGACTTGCCGATTCGTCGCAACTCCAACTCAGCTTCTGGGAGCGGTGGATGCAGTTGTTGGTTGAACAGGGGAGCTCCTGCCAACAACCACTGGGCCTGGTTCATGGGCGGCCGTTCTCCCGGCTTGGTTGCTGGGAGAGCCGGCAGTACCAGGGGTGTGGCCCGCTGATCCAACCAGTCCTCCTCGATGACCAACAATTGCACCGGCAGAGCCTCGAGGGGTCCGTGCAGAATCAACAGCAGGCGTCCAGGGTTTGATTCTGCTCGCAGGTTCTTGATCAGGCCCTCGGGTAGCAGGGCATGGGACAGTTCTTTTCCCAGGTCCCGTGCTCGCGCATCTTCTCCGTTGCGCGCGGCTTGTTCCAAGTGGCTGATTGCACGCCAGATGGTGGCTCGACCCAGGGGAATCGACTGACCCTCCACGTTGCCAGCGTTGTCCATGGCCAGCGCGATGCCGCTGTCTGCGCCAATGGTGATCGACACCAGACCTTGTTCAAAGTGTGCTGCCCAGGAGGCCAGATCGACCTCAGTACTTGTGTTCCGCAGGCCGACTGCGCCTTGGGACTCCATCACCGCCAGCGCAGTTTGCGGTGCGCCCAAGGACAGTTGAGCCTCCGCCAGCCAGACCAGGGCTTGCACACCAAGCCACTCGCCCACCACACTGCCGCCACTTACAAGGTGCGTCTGCGACCATTCCAGAGCCAACTGGCGCGCTTCTTCCAAGTTGGATGCAGCGAGGTCGGGCTTTCCTCCATGCAAGAGGGCCGCACCCTTGAGGGCTAGACCTTGAACTTTGGCCTGGGCGGTAGCGGGGGCAAAGTCCTCGAGCGCAGCCAGTACGCCCGCATAGTCTTTTTCTTCAAGACGCAGGGTCGCGCGGGTCAGGGCGCAGACCGGGGCGTTTGCGGGGGCTGTTTGCTCCAGCACCTTCAGCGCGTTGGCTGCTGCCTTGTGTTCTCCTGCGCGGGCGTGGGCCAGGGCCAGGTGCGCTTGCCATTCAATGCGGTGGCTGGCGGCAGAGGGCTCGTGTTGTCGCAGGACCTGGATGGATTTCTTGGCCAGATCCTGGGACAACAGGAGAGCTGCATGTTCTCGAGTCAGGGGCCAGGACTCGGCGTTGGTACGGAATTCGGCGAGCTTGGCGATCAACTCCTGCACCCGACGCAATTCGCCGCGATCACGGGCCATGGCGATCAGACCCAGAAGGGCCTTTTCACGCCAAAGGTCTTGCCCAACCTCCTGTGCTGTGCGTGCGCAACGGTCAAAGGCCTCCGCTGCTTGTTGTTCCTCACCGAGGGCGCGGTGCACTCGGCCCAGGATCCAGCGCGGCTCCAGGGCGGGGGTCCGCTGCCCGGCGGCTTCAAAGCGATCAAGGGCCTGAACTGCTGCTGTGCGGGTCTGTTTCAGCAGCTGCTTGCGGCGGTTCGTATCCGGTTCGGCTTCGGCCCATCCCAAGAGCAAGGTTCCTCTGAGGGCATCCGCTTGGGCCGCAGGGGTGAAGTCCCTCAGGCCTCCCACTTCTCTCGCCAGGTCGTCCAATTGGTCTATGAGGTCTTCGCGAAGACTTGGCCAGTCTCCAACTCCTTCCTGGCCCGCTTGCCTGAGAATTGCTCGCACAGCGGCTACGCGCTCTTCATTGTGTGCCCCCAGCAAACGTGCTTCCCGGGGCAGGTCCAGATAGAACCGTGCCAGACCAGGCACATCGCAACGCCCGTACTGCTCGCAAAGGAGTGCGGCTGTTGTGCGCACCTGTTCACGCATCGCATCATTGCCGGCGCGTAGGGTCTGTAGAGATTGGTTGAATTCAGCCAGAAGCTGGCGAAGTTCGTGTCCAGGGTCCTCTTGAGAACTCAGCCCGGGAGCGTTCCAGAGGCCCACGGTCAGCAATACCGCCAGGCAGCGGCTTCGCCTTGCCCAATCGCCTGCGCGTCCAGGGATCATTGCCGCGGGAGCGTGTGCAGATATGCGTTCCGCTCGGGACTGTCAGGCTCGTCTCGGGCGGCTTGGCGTGCATCGGTCAGGTAGCCTTCCTTGTGCAGGTATGCAAGGGCAGCGACTCCGCGGCGCAACATGAGTGCGCGTACCAGGCCTTGATCCTGGCGCACTTCAAAGTCCATGGAACCAAGCCGCTGAGTCAATCCATCGCGCAACAAGCTCGCATGCCAGGTGTAGTGCGCAGGGGTCAGGGGCTGGCGCAGTTGAATCGTTGGGTTGGAGCTTTCCCCTTGCCAGACCAAGAGGCCTTCATCGAACGCCGAACCATCCGTGCGGAAAAGTTCGATGTGATAGGACTCGTCCGGTCCCAGGGATGTCAGCTCAAAGGTCGGGTCCGAGGCCCAAGCTCCCAATGCGCCACCTAGTACCGGGCCGCGGGGGAACAGCAGAGTGGCCGACTCCTCGCCGCGCATGACCGGATGGCCGGGCCAGTCGCCCGTCGTGGTATCGGAACCCAGGTTGCCGCCGATCAGCAGCAGCAGGGCGGCGGCTGCGGCCAGGGGAGTCCAGCGCAGCATGCTGGTGGACTCTCGTCGCCACCGTTTTTCACGCAGCGGATTGAGGACCCGGCGTACTCCTCCAACGGCCGTGACCTCCAAGGGCTCGAAGACCAGGGGCGGCGGCGGTGCGTGGCGCAAGGTCTTGACGCAACTGGCGCAGGGTGCGCAGTGCTGGATGTGCTCGCGAATCTGATAACGGCGGTTAGGATCCAGGGGCGTTGCACCGGGGCCGCGGCCGAAGGAGTAGAGTTCCTCTGGAACCGGGCAGGGGGGATCCGCGGGGGTGTTGTCCTCCAACTGGGTTTCCAACTCCCGCAGGCGTGCCAAAGCGGCGGCGGTGGCAGGGTCGCGCTCCAACTGGGCCAGCTCCTTCGGCGGGAGCTCATCCCAACGGCACAGACGCTCGCGGAGGGATGCCTCGGCAAGGGGACCGGGAATCCGGTCGGTTTCAGGGGTGGAGCGGGGGGCGGGCAAGGGGGATTCGGGTCCTGAAGAGAGGTGGGACCACCCCTCATCATCCGATGAATAGTCCTTTCCAAGGGGCTCAAAAGACGAAAAAGATCCAGAATCGGTCATAGTGAGGCCTTCCCCGTCATGTGCACGAGCAGCAGGCGGCGCCTGAGGGCTACTGTGGCTCGCCTGAGCCGATACTTGGTCTGTTCAAGGGAGATCCCGCAGGCACGCCCGATCTCTCCCAAGGCCATGCCATCTACGAAACGCAGGTTGAGCAGGGTGCGTTCCTCGGGCAGGAGATCATCCATGGCGTGGCGCACCACTCCGGACAATTCCTTGCTCCCGGCGAGTTCCGGCGGGCTGGGGCTCTGGTCGACCTTTTCGGGCATGTCATCCCCGGCCATGGTCAATTGCGGCCGGCGTCTTGCGGATTCACGGCGGCGCAAATCTACACAGCGACACCAGGCCACCCGATAGAGCCAGGTGCCCAGGGAGCCTCGTTGAGGGTCAAATGCATCGCGGTCCAAGCGTTCCAGTACATGGATCACAAGGTCTTGGTAGAGATCATCCCGCTGGGACGAGTCCCGGGCGAATTGACCGATGCAATGGAAGATCAGAGACCGGTAGCGCTCAAGAAAGTCCTCCACGGACGCATCGTCCCTGGACTTCAGGCCTTCGACGAGCAGCAGTTCTTCAGGGTCGGGGGTGGGCAAGGGACGTTTCTCCTCTGCCAGCAGACCCTTCCGGGGGTCCGGAATCAACGGTCTGCTCTGATCCCCATCAAGGGGTCGTCCGCGCAGGGTCCCAGAGTCCCATGGGAGTAGGAAGATGGAGGCAGTCTGGTCCCCCTTTCTACCCACTTTTAGGCCTATCCCGGGGTGCGCAGGAGCCTAGAATGCTGCCCTATTTCAGCCCCTCACGGGGTGCGTTGACAGGTCCCGGGGACCTTCCCCCCCGGGCCTTGAGCGAACCCCTCCGGACGCGGAGATTTCATAGTGAAAGAAGTAGTTATTGCCAGTGCATGTCGCACTCCCATCGGTCGATTCCAGGGTGCCCTCTCGCCCTTGGCCGCTCCCAAGATCGGAGCGATTGCCGCCTCTGAAGCGATCCGTCGCGCTGGCATTGATGCTGCCAGTATCGAGGAGTGCATATTTGGCAATGTGCTCACAGCGGGTCTCGGCCAGAACCCTGCGCGTCAGGTGGCTCTTGCTGCTGGAGTTCCCAACACAGTCGGGTCCCTGACCATCAACAAGGTCTGCGGCTCTGGCTTGAAGGCGGTCATGTTGGCTGCCCAGGCCATTCGTGCGGGTGATGTGGATTGCGTCTTGGCGGGGGGCATGGAGAGCATGACCAATGCGCCCTACATCTTGCCTCAGGCTCGCCGGGGTGTTCGCTTGGGGCATGGCAAGCTCCTGGACTCCATGATTCAGGATGGTCTCTGGGATGTGTACAACGATTTCCACATGGGCATGACCGGAGAGTTGGTGGGCAAAGAGCACCAGGTCTCGCGCGAAGATCAGGATGCCTTTGCGGTAGAGAGCCATCGCAAGGCTGTGGAAGCGGAGGCCAATGGCCGCTTTGATGCTGAGAGGGTTTCCGTGACCATTCCCAAGAGGAAGAGTGATGACCTTGTCTTCAGCAAGGACGAGGGCCCGCGGGCTGATATTTCGGTTGAAGGCCTTGCCAAGTTGCGTCCGGCCTTCGACAAGACCGGGTCTGTCACCGCGGGCAATGCTTCTTCCATCAATGATGGCGCTGCGGCCTTGGTGGTCATGAGCGCCGAGCGAGCCAAGGAGTTGGGGGTTACTCCTCTGGCACGCATCAAGCACTACGCAACCGGTGGCTGTGCTCCCGAGTGGGTCATGATGGCCCCCGAAAAGTCGATCCAGGGCTGCGCTCAAAAGCACGGCATGGGGCCAGGTGATTTTGACCTGCACGAGATCAATGAGGCCTTCAGCGTGGCCGCCATCGCCCTGCAGCGGACTCTTGAGTTGGACCCCGCCAAGATCAACGTCAACGGCGGCGCGGTGGCACTGGGCCACCCCATCGGCGCGTCCGGCGCTCGCATTCTGGTGACCCTGTTGCATGCCTTGCAGCAACGCGACGTCACCACCGGCATGGCTTCCCTGTGTCTCGGAGGGGGTAACGCGGTCTCCCTGGGCGTGGAGCGCATCTGAGAAAAGGAACATGAGTAATCCCTACTACAGAAAGGTCGGTGTAATCGGCGCGGGCACCATGGGTAATGGCATTGCCCAGGTTTTTGCCGCCGCTGGCAGCGAAGTCCTGATGGTCGATGCGGCAGAGGCGGCGCTTGAGCGCGGCCAGGCGGCGATTGCTAAGAGCCTCGCCCGCTCGGTCAAGAAAGAGCGCTTGTCTGCTGAAGAGGCCGACACGATTTGTGCGCGGGTGCGCACATCGACCACCATCGCGGACCTCACCGACCAGGAGCTGGTGGTGGAGGCCGTGGTGGAAAAGAGAGAGGTCAAGAGTTCCGTGCTGCAGGAATTGGACAAGACATTGCCGGCGAGCACGATCCTGGCCACCAATACCTCCAGTATCTCGATCACCGAGCTGGCCGCCTGTACCTCGCGGCCTGACCGGGTCATTGGCATGCACTTCATGAACCCGGTGCCGGTGATGAAGCTGATCGAGGTGATTCGCGGACACGAGACTTCGGATGAGACAACCAGCGCCGTGCTGGCCTGTTCAGAAAGCCTCGGCAAGGTCCCGGTAGAGGCCAATGACTATCCTGGTTTTGTGGCCAATCGTGTGCTGATGCCCATGATCAACGAAGCGGTCTTCTGCCTGATGGAAGGCGTCGCAGATCGCGATGGCATCGACACGGTGATGAAGCTGGGCATGGCTCATCCCATGGGGCCTTTGACCCTTGCGGATTTGATTGGCCTGGATGTTTGTTTGGACATTCTTGAGGTGCTTCATAGGGGCCTCGGTGATGACAAGTACCGCCCCTGCCCGCTGTTGCGTCGCATGGTTGCGGCGGGGCACCTGGGCCGCAAGAGCGGTAAGGGTTTTTACGACTATCAGGGCTGAGCCCATCGAAGAGGAACACGGGAACAATGGATTTTGCACTCACAGAAGAACAAGCCATGGTGCGTGACATGGCCCGGGACTTTGCTGAGGCAGAGCTCGCGCCACGGGCGCGCAAGCACGATGATCAAGGCTTCATTGACGACGAGGTCTTTGCCAAGGTCGGTGAGTTGGGTCTCTGGGGCCTGACGATCCCCGAAGAATACAACGGTACGGGTATGTCCAATGTGGCTTTGTCCCTGGTGTTGGAAGAGATCAATAGGGCCTGCGCCTCGGTGGGGGTGACTATCTCGGTGCACAACTCCCTGGCCGCTGCGACTCTCTTGAAGAACGGTACGGACGAGCAAAAGAGCACCTGGTTGCCGCGTATGGCCACGGGCGAAGTCCTGGGCGCCTACTCCCTGTCCGAAGCCGCCTCCGGTTCCGATGCCGCGGCCCTCAAGGCCGTTGCAGAGCGCGATGGGGACGGCTGGCGCCTGAACGGAACCAAACTGTGGGTTACCACCGGCAAGCAGGCAGGCCTGTTCTTGATCTACGCCCGTACGGACTCCACGGTTTCCAAAGCCAAGGGCATCACATGTTTCCTGGTTCCGAAGGGCAGCGAAGGTTTCGAGATCGGCAAGTCCGAGAAGAAGACCGGCCTGCGTGGTTCCTCCACCACCGAATTGATCCTCAACAATGTGTTTGTGCCGGACAGCATGGTGCTTGGCTCGTTGAATCGAGGCTTTCACATCGCCATGGACGCGCTGGATGGCGGCCGTATCGGCATCGCCTCCCAGGCTATCGGTATCGGTCGTGCGTGCCTTGAGGCATCGATCAAGTACGCCAAGGAGCGTGAGCAGTTTGGCCGTCCCATCGGTCAGTTCCAAGCGATCCAGTGGAAGTTGGCGGACATGAGCTCACGTCTCGACAGCGCTCGTCTCATGACCCACCAGGCCGCTTGGATACGTGACCAGGGTCAGCCCTGCGGTCGTCATGCCAGCCAGGCCAAGCTCCTAGCCTCCACCGCCTGCAACTTTGCAGCGGACGAGTGTTTGCAGATCCACGGAGGCGCGGGCTACACCGACGACTTCGAAGTAGAGCGTTACTTCAGGGATGCGCGCATTACCGAACTCTATGAGGGCGTCACCGACATACAGCGATTGGTGATTGCCCGCAGCCTTCTGGCTTGATCCTTTTCTATTGGCCAAAGCAATCTTGTGACCCAAGCCCCTTCAGCTTCCCTATCAGAACGCTTGCTGGCCGGTGAACGGTCCGCTCTAGCGCGCATGATTTCGTGGGCTGAGAATGGACATGCGCGGTTTCCTGAGACCCTTGAGGCGATTTGGTCCCAGGTGGGCCGGGCCTGCCGCATGGGCATAACGGGCCCTCCTGGGGCGGGCAAGAGTACGCTGGTCAACGAATTGGCTCGCATGATCCGCGAGGAAGAGAGCACTGTTGGAATCTTGGCCGTGGATCCTTCCAGTCCGCTCAGCGGCGGAGCGCTTCTAGGCGATCGTATCCGCATGGAAGATCGCACGGCGGATTCGGGTGTATTCATTCGTTCCATGGCCAGCCGCGGTAGTCATGGGGGCATGGCTCGCGCGGCGGTGGACGCCATGGATGTGATGGATGCCTTCGGTATGCATGATGTTCTGGTAGAAACCGTAGGTGTGGGCCAGGCGGAATATGATGTCGTCGCTGCGGCGGATACTGTGTTGGTGGTGCTCTGTCCGGGTGCTGGTGATGGCGTGCAGGCAATGAAGAGCGGACTGTTGGAGTTGGCCGATGTGATTGCCATCAACAAGTGCGATCTTCCAGGCGCTGATCGTTTGACCAGTGACATGCAAGAGGCGGTGCACTTGCGCACCGCAGGCCGCGACAAGTGGGCGTCCCCGGTGGTGCAGTGCAGCGCTGGCAAGCGCGAGGGCGTGGAGGATGTGCTCGTTGCGGTCAAGAGCCATCGTGATCACCTGAGCGATACGCTCCCTGATCATCGCCGCCAAAAACGCATCCAACAGGTGCGGCAGGTGGTGGGTGAGCGACTTGATGAGTCCCTTTGGATGAAGGGCAACTTCGGGGATCAGGTGGAGGCCATGTTGTGTTCGGGCATAACTCCCTACGCCGCTGCCAGAAGGGTGACTCAGAACCTCCTGAAGTCAGCTCAAGAGAATCAATCCAGCGAGTTCCAGGCATGACAGAAACTAAACCGATCTCCGTTCCCCAAGGGCGTCAAGCCTGGGAGGCGGCCCTTGAGGGCGGGAAGCTGCGCGACAGTGAATTCACCAGTCTGTCGGGCTCTACTCTTGAAGTTGTCTATGGTCCTGAAGATGCCTGCGGCGATCCCGCCGAGGACCTCGGCTGGCCCGGCCAGTTTCCCTTTACCCGTGGAGTGCATCCCTCCATGTACCGCGGCCGCCTTTGGACCATGCGTCAGTTCGCGGGTTTTGGCACTGCGCGGGAGACCAACGAGCGCTTCAAGTTTCTTCTCGATCATGGTCAGACCGGTTTGTCCGTGGCTTTTGACTTTCCGACCCTGATGGGGCGCGATGGGGACGACGAGATGTGCCGTGGGGAGGTGGGACAGGTGGGGGTGGCAATTTCCTCCATTGCCGACATGGAACAATTGTTCGAGGGCATTCCCATGGACGAGGTCTCTACTTCCATGACGATCAACGGGCCCGCGCCGGTCCTGCTGGCCTTCTACATTGCTTGCGCAGAACGTCGGGGGCTTGATCCGGCGGTGTTGCGGGGCACGGTGCAGAACGACATTCTGAAGGAGTACCAGGCCCAGCATGCCTGGCTTGTGCCTCCGGAACCTGCTCTGCGCATGATCACCGATGTGATGGAGTACTGCGCCGAGCATGTGCCCAAGTGGAATACGATTTCGATCTCTGGTTACCACATTCGCGAAGCGGGTTCGACAGCTGCTCAAGAATTGGCCTTCACTCTGGCCAATGGGCTGGAGTACGTGCGCCGTGGCATCGAGCGGGGCATGGATGTGGACTCCTTCGCGCCGCGCCTGTCGTTTTTCTTTGACAGTCACTTGGACTTCTTTGAAGAGATCGCCAAGTTCCGTGCCGCCCGCCGCATCTGGGCGCGCAAGTTGCGCGAGGAATTCGGAGCCAAGGACCCCCGTTCTTGGATGTTGCGATTCCACACTCAGACCGCTGGGGTTTCTCTTACGGCTCAGCAGCCCGAGAACAACATTGTGCGCACCGCCTACGAGGCCCTGGCCGCAGTACTCGGCGGTACCCAGTCCCTGCACACCAACTCAATGGACGAGACCCTCTCCCTGCCCACGGAGAAAGCGGTTAAGATCGCCCTGCGCACCCAGCAGATCATCGCCGAGGAGACCGAGGTTGTTCATGTGGCTGATCCGCTCGGTGGCTCCTACTACGTGGAAGCCTTGACCGACAAGATGGAGCGCGAGGCCGAAGCCTACTTCGACGAGATCGAGAGGCGCGGGGGCGTGGTGCCTTCCATAGATAGCGGGTACTTTCAAAAAGAGATCCACGACTCGGCGCTCAGCTACCAGCGCGCAGTGGAGAGCGGCCGCAAGAAGGTCGTGGGGGTCAACTGCTACTCAGAGGGGGAGGAGTCCCTCGAAATTGAATTGCACCGAATTCGTCCTGAGGTGGAGGCCGAAGCCCTCAAGGGTTTAGCCAGCTTGCGGGCCGACCGCAATGCGCCCCGCGCCACGGCGGCTCTTGACGAGATTCGCACGGCCTGCAATAGCACCGCAAACCTTCTAGAGGCATTCATTACTGCTGCCCACGCCGACTGCACCCTGGGCGAGATCTCTCAGGTCTTGCGCGATGAATTCGGCGATTACATTGAACCCAAGATCCTGTGACCTGCCATGAGTGAACGTCGTATCCGCGTGTTAGTCGCCAAGCCCGGCCTTGATGGCCACGATCGAGGGGCCAAGACCGTCGCCAGTGTCCTGCGAGACCATGGCATGGAAGTGATCTACACAGGTCTCCACAAGACTCCCGCCATGATCGCAGAGATTGCCCTGCAAGAAGATGTGGATGTGGTCGGGCTTTCGATTCTCTCCGGCGCTCATATGGAATTGTTTCCCAGAGTGCGTCAAGAGCTCGTGGATCGCGGGCTTGATAATGTGTTGATGGTGGGCGGCGGCATCATCCCTGGTGACGACATGCAAGTCCTGGAAAAAGACGGCTTTGCCAAGCTGTTTGGTCCGGGAACCAATACCGATTCAATCGCCGAGTATATTCAAACCGAAATCAGCAAGCGCTGGGCCGCCGAGGAGGCACAAGCATGAGTACCAGTCCCGACCGAGACATTCTGAACGTGGATGAGGCCGCTGCCCTCCTGGGTGTCAGCGTCAAGACCTTCAACAAGGTGCTGCATTCCGAGGACCTTCCTGCACGCAAGATTGGCCGTGAGTGGAAGTTCTCCAGGAGTCACCTGATCGAGTGGGTTGGCGCTGGGCGTTCCATGGATTTTTACCGCGAGGGGTCTGAAGGGAGCGTTCCTGAGGATCGCCGCACAGCAGGTTGGCGCATTCAACGGGATTGATCACCTCCGTCCATACACGAAGCCGACCCACTTGACCCTGCACTGCACAGAATAAGCGAAAGACCCATGACTGTCACCCTACCCCCTATCACTCGCGGCCTTGATCTGACCGAAGACCAAACCATGATCCGTGACATGGTGCGTGAGTTTGCCCTGGCAGAAGTCGCGCCTCAGGCCCATGACATCGACGAGGAGCATCGATTCCCGAAGGACACGTGGGACAAGATCGTCGAGCTGGGTCTGACCGGCATCTGCTTCCCTGAGGAGTTGGGCGGTGCAGGGGGCGATACGCTCTCATACATCTTGGCGGTGGAAGAGTTGTCCAAGGCCTGTGGCTCCACCGGATTGACCTTGGCCGCTCATGTCAGCCTCGGCACCTACCCGATCTATCGCTGGGGCGGAGAGAAGTTGTGCAACGAGTACGTTCCCAGGCTAATTGCAGGCGAGTACATGGGCGCCTATGGACTGACGGAACCGGGCGCGGGTTCGGACTCGGGCGGAACTCTGACCACTGCGGTCCTGGATGGGGACGAGTACATCCTGAATGGCCGTAAGTGTTTCATCACCAACGCCAATTACTCGGGCGTTTTTGTCTGCACAGCTGTGACTGACAAAACCATGGGACCTAAGGGCATCAGTGCCTTTGTGGTGCCCCGGAATATCGATGGCTTTTCCTTGGAGAAGGGTGAGCGCAAGCTGGGCATGCGCGGGTCCGATTGGGCCAGCCTGGTCTTCGAGGACGCCCGCATCCCCAAGGATCACCTGCTCGGCCCCGAAGGTGAGGGCTTCAGGACTTTCATGCAGACCCTGGAAGGAGGCCGCATCTCTATCGCGGCCCTTGCCTTGGGAATCGCTGAGGGGGCCTTCGCCGAGTGTGCGCGCTATGCTTCGGAGCGTGAGGCCTTTGGCGGCACTCTCTCGGATCAGCAGGCCGTGCAGTTCAAGTTGGCCGACATGGCCACTCAGATCCAGTGCTCCAAGCATCTGGTATATGACGCGGCCCGTCTCAAGGACGCTGGAAAGGCCTATGGTACCGAGGCCTCTATGGCCAAACTGCATGCCTCTGAAGTGGCCATGAAGGTGACTTACGACGCAATCCAGATTCTCGGTGGCTTCGGATATTCGCGAGAGTACCCGGTGGAGCGCATGTGGCGCGACGCAAAGCTCTGCACCATCGGCGAGGGTACCAGTGAGGTGCAACGGATCATCATCGGCCGTAGTGTGTTGCAGAACCTGCCCACTTGAGAATGACCCAAGAGAACGTGAGCACTGGTACCTGGCATAGTCGTACGGCGCAGGTGGCTGGTTGGAAGATTACCGCCCTCTGCGATGGGTTCCTGCGTTTGGACGGTGGTGCCATGTGGGGTGTAGTTCCTGCAGCCTTCTGGCGCACTATGACGCCGCCTGCTGAGGACAACACAATTCTCTTGGCCCTCAATTGTTTTCTTGCTGAGCGCGGCGAGCACAAGGTCCTGATTGAGGGGGGCGTTGGTGATCGCTGGAATGAAAAATTGCGCGGGATCTATCACATCAACAATAATCCAAGCATTACCCAGGCCCTAGGAACGGTAGGCGTGGCTCCCGAGGAGATCACCGAGGTGGTGCTCTCCCATTGTCATTGGGACCACTGTGGGGCGCTGGTGGTTGAACAGGACGGTCAGTTGGTACCGCGCTTTCCCGGGGTCCCGGTGTACGCGCCCGCTATCGAGATTGCCGTTTGTCAGAATCCTGATCCCGTGCGCGCGGCCTCCTACAGAGCAGAGGACCTGGAAGCCCTTGAGCAGGCCGGGTTGCTCACGGGCTATCAAGGCACGACCGAGATCCTGCCTGGTATCGAAGTCCACGAACTGGGCGGCCATTCGGATGGGGTCAGTGTGATTCTGATCGGGGAAGGCAGCGAGCGCGCAATTTTCTGGGCCGATGTTGTGCCCACAACCCATCACATCCAACCCCCCTACATCATGGCCTACGACCTGGATGTGGCGCGATCCTACAGCGTGCGCAGCGAGTGGATTGGCCGCGCAGCGGATGAGGGGTGGCTGGGGCTTTTCTACCACGACCCAGAGACCTCCATGGCGCGCATCGAACGCTCGGGAAAGCGCTTTGTGGTGGCGCCAGCGGGGATCTGATCCATGCGATTGGTCTCTCTCTGCCCCAGCCTGACCGAACTGGTGTTCGACCTCGGTCGTGGGTCCGATCTGGTGGGCGTCACTCGTTACTGCATCCATCCCGCGGCCAAAGTAGGCAGCATCGAGACTGTCGGGGGCACCAAGGACCCCGATGTGCTGCGCGTCCTGGAACTGGCGCCGGATCTGGTGTTGATGAATGATGAGGAGAACCGCATCGAGGATGCGGATCAGCTGGACGCTGGGGGCCTGCGCATTCTGTCATCCATGCCTCGCAGCGCACCGGAGACAGCGGCGATGGTGCGTGAGGTGGGTCAGGCCCTGGGCACCATCGAGGAAGCCGAGCGCATTGCGGGTCAGATCGAGAAGCGCACCCAAGCAGCCCAGCAGGAGGCCCAGGGGCAGGCTCCGGTGAGCTTTGCCTACTTCATCTGGAAGAACCCGTGGATGGTGGCCGGGCCTGACACCTTTGCCAGCGCTCTCCTGACCCAGGCGGGGGGGCAGAACTTCTGCAAGGGCAGGGACACGCGCTATCCTGAGATCCCGCTGACAGACTTGAGCGATACAGAAGTCGAGCTCGTATTGCTCTGCAGCGAACCCTATTCTTTCTCCCCTTCGGACGGTGATGAACTGGCCCGGGAGACAGGAATTCCCCGATCAAGCATTGTGCTTGCGGACGGGGAGTACCTTTCCTGGCACGGTTCACGCACCCCTGACGGCATCGATCATGCCGCCCAGCTCTTGCGGTCAGCGCGAGAGCGGCGAGCCTGAATTCGCTCCGCAATCTGCTTCGGAACTCACCACCTGACCATGATTCTCACCCCTCTCCTCGTTTCCGCATTTTGCCTTGCGACCGTCCCCGACAGGCCCCAGCCCTGGGACGATGATCCTTGGTTCCCCAAGGATGAATCGCAGGCCAGCGATACCACCCTAAGTCCAGAATGGGAGGGGTCGCTGACCCTTGGTTCTAGCCTGAGCACGGGCAACACGGATGTGGCCACGGTTTCTGCTGGGGTCGCCGCCACGCGCACGGAAGGACCTGGGAAGTGGACATTTGGGCTGACTTCGGTTTATGTCAAGGACCAGGATGCGGTCACCCAGCGCCGCAACGAAGGCAACGCCAAGTACGACCATGAGTTGGCTGAGACCATATATGTATATGGATCCCTAGGCACCATGATGGACGCGCAGGCAGCCCTCGACTTGCGTTTGGATGTGAGCGTTGGAGGGGGCTACAAGGTGTGGACTGAAGGACCCTGGACCCTCGACACCGAACTCGGCCTGGCTCACTTGAGTGAGGAATTTGATTCCGGTGCAAGCAACAAGTACCTGGCCTTGCGCGGGGCCTATGGCCTGAAGTGGCATTCAGAAGGCGAGGGCATCTTGATTGAGCAGGCCGGCAGTCTCAACCCCAGTCTCGAAAGCGGCGGTGATGGCTACTATCGCCTTGACACGAGCTTGAAGATGAATGTCTCAAGCAATCTGTTCACCAAGTTGCAGTGGACTTATGACCTCACGGCAAATCCTGCGGCGGGCAAGGAAAAGGGCGATCACTTGTTCCTGGTGACCGTGGGCTGGAGCTTCTGATTCGCCAGAGGCTTGGGTTGCGAGCCAGTCTGTCCTCAGGCCGTCAATCCTCGGTCAGCAGTTCAGGAGGCATCTGAAAAACAACCTCTTCGCTCTCCCCATCCAGCTCGATTGCCTCCTGCACTCCGAACTCACGCAGTCTTTCAAGCACCAGGTTCACCAGGGCCTCTGGCGCCGAAGCTCCGGCGGTGACGCCCACGTTTTCGCAGTCTTGAAACCACTCGCTGTGTAATTGGTTTGGGTGATCCACCAGGACAGAGGGAACGCCGCTACGCTCGCCCAATTCGCGTAAGCGGTTTGAATTCGACGAGTTTGCAGAGCCAACCACCAACAGAAAATCAATCTGACCCACCAGCTGCTTGACCGCGTTCTGACGATTCTGGGTGGCGTAGCAGATGTCCTTGACGTTGGGTCCCTTGATCAGAGGGTACTTTTCCAGGAGCGCCGCGATCACATCGCGGGTGTCATCAACCGAGAGGGTGGTCTGGGTGACATAGGCCAGGCGTTGGGGGTCTTCGACCTCAAGGGATCTGACTTCCTCGGGGGTGGAGAGCACATGTACGGGTCCGACTATGCGACCACGGGTGCCCTCGACCTCTGGATGGCCCTGGTGTCCGATCAGGATCATCTCGCGTTCATCGGCTGCGTAGTTTTGGGCCTGGGTATGTACCTTGGTCACCAGCGGGCAGGTGGCATCGATCACCCTCAGGCCGCGAGCTTTGCCAGCTCTCACAACTGAGTCAGACACCCCGTGGGCGCTGAAGATCGTCACCGCTCCACCGGGGACCTCGTCGAGTTCCTTGACGAAAATCGTGCCACGCTGGCGCAAGTCCTCAAGCACATGCTTGTTGTGCACGATTTCGTGTAGCACGTAAACCGGGGCCCCATAGCGATCGAGCGCTCGCTTTACGATCTCAATGGCGCGGTCCACCCCTGCGCAGAAACCGCGCGGGTTGGCCAGCCGCGCTTTCATGAGTGTGGCGCCTCGCGGGCGAAATTTCGATTCCAGTCCGGAATCTCAACGACTACTGAGTTGTTACCGTCAGGCACGGTCTGGCAAGCGAGCCGTGAGCACAACTCAAGGCCAGGAGCTTGGTCGAGCATGTCTTCTTCCAGTTCGTTCGCTTCGGGGCAGGAGTCACTACCCCCGCGCACCAGAATGTGGCAGGTAGAGCAGGCTGCCACGCCACCGCAGGCGTGTTCAAGATCAATGTCATGCCCCATGGCGATGTCCAGAATCGATCCTGGGAGGCCGTGGTCTCCGAAAGGCAGATCGGCGGGGTCGACTTCTATCGTGACCTCTTGGGGCATGAAGGTGAGCGAGTATGGTCTCCGCGGCAGGGCTGCTGTCTCGCTGGAAGTCTCGTTGGGAGTAGGACCTTCACTCATGGGATTGATGGTCTAGATTCCTGCACCGAAACCAGAATCGCCCGTTTCCCGATTAGAGCTGCCTCTTGAGTCTGAAGACTTGGGGGCCTTGCGTTTGCGCCGGGGCTTGTCCTTGCCCGTCGAGCGCGGAGCCTCATCACGGACCCCCGAGTCAGAGCCCGAATCAGACCGCTCGCGGGGCTTGCTCGCAGGCTCGTTGGTGTTGGGTTGTCTGGAATCGGGCTGCTCTCGGTTGGGGCGTTGGTCCTTGGGAGCATCTTCTTTCGAGCTTCTGTCACCGGCAGAATCGCTCTTGTCCCTTTGGCGTTGAGAGCGTTCTCTTCGTGGGCGGTCATCCCTGGAGTTGCGGCTCCGTTCTTGGCTCTTGGCCTCGAACAGGTCTCGTGGACCCTTGAGCACTTCTACTTTGAACTTTGTGATAGCGAGCAATTCGCGCCAGTAGCGCCGGGTGGCGGGGGTGACGAAGGTGATCGATGTGCCCATGCGTCCCGCGCGCCCCGTGCGACCGATGCGGTGGGTGTAGTCTGCGTGATCACGGGGTGCCGCAAAGTTGATCACATGCGAGATGTGTTTCACATCCAGTCCCCGGGAAGCCACGTCCGTGGCGATCAGGACCTTGACCTCCTTCGCTCGGAAGGCGCTCATCACCCGGAAGCGCGCACTTTGATCATAGCCCCCGTGCAAGGCACGCACACCGTAGCGTTCGCGCTCCATGCGCCGCATCAAGCGGTCCACATCCGTTCGTCGATCACAGAACACCAGGAAAGCTGAATCAGGCTCGCTGCCCCGTACGATTTTCTGCAGCAGGTTGGAGCGATTGTCCTCATCCACCTCGACGCAGCACTGACGGATTGTATCCACCGTGGCGATGCCCTTGGCGGTGGCGATTTCTACGGGGTTCTCGGTTTGATCCCGGGCCAGCTTCAAGAGTGGTTTTGGGAAGGTGGCTGAGAACATGAGCGTCTGGCGATGCTCATTGACCTGAGCCAGGATCTTCTCGATATCTTCCAGGAAACCGATCTCGAGCATCTTGTCTGCTTCGTCCAGCACAACGAACTCAGTCCAGGGGAAGGTCAGGAAACCTTGACCCATCAGGTCCATTACGCGACCGGGCGTGCCCACTACAATCTGGGCTCCCCCTTGCAGAGCCTTGACCTGGGGACCGAGGGGCTCGCCGCCCACGATCAGCGCGGACTTGATGTTCGCTCCGGCTCCCAATTCTTGCATCACATTGTGCACCTGCTCCGCCAACTCACGGGTGGGAGAGAGAATCAGACCCAGAACCGTGCGGCGGGAGGGATCGATCTTGGCGACCATCGGGGCGCCGAAGGCCAGAGTCTTGCCTGTGCCGGTCTCGGCTTTGGCAATCACATGGCGACCGTCCAGGACCGGGCCGATGGCCAAGGCTTGGATCGGTGTAGGTTTGGTGATGTCCATGCCGGCGATGGCTGCCTGCACAACGGGACCCAGGTCCCATTCGGTGAAGGCCTCCACTTCCGGCGGATCCTCCGTCGGGTGCAGGGGTTCGATGTTGCCTGCTGGCTGCGCTCTTTTTCCTGACGCTTCAGCACGCTTGCGGTCTGCGCCGCTGCTCCTGGGTCCGCTCAAATGATCTCCTTTAGGTCCTGCCCTCGTATTGGGGGCCAATAGGATAGGGATTGAGGGCAAGATGAGGGCATCCAAGTCAGGGGATTCTGTCGAGTTCGCAACAAAGGGTCGAAATCTGCGAGCCTGGCCCTCTTCATCTGTCTGCGCACGCCCAAGTTCGGGTCTGGCCCTGGGTCCTGCTCCGTGCCTTTGCTACCTTCGACCACAGAATGGAAATCGCCACCTGGAACGTCAACTCTCTGCGCGCCCGGATGACTCGGGTGCTGGAGTTCTTGGAAGAGAAAAGCCCCGATGTAGTGTGTTTGCAGGAAACCAAGGTCAGGGATGATCTCTTCCCGGCCGAGCCTCTCGAGGAGTTGGGCTATCAGGTCGTTTATCACGGCCAGAAGACCTACAACGGGGTGGCGATTCTCTCAAAGGTCGGTATCGAAGATGTCTATCGCGGCTTGCCTGGGGATCCTGAGGGAACTGAAGCCCGGGTGATCGGCGCGACTGTGGGGGATGTAATGGTGCTCAATCTGTATGTGGTCAATGGCAAGACCGTGGGCGATCCCAAGTACACCTATAAGCTCGAGTGGTTCGATAGGGTGATCACGCTGATGGCAGAACGCCTGCCCATGAGTGAAAAGGTGGTGGTCACGGGTGACTTCAATGTGACTTTTGACGATCGGGATGTGTATGACGCGGAAGCCTGGCGCGACAAGATTCTCTGTTCCCAGCCGGAACGGGAGGCCCTGGCGAGTCTGATGGAGCCGGGCCTGCACGATGCTCTCCGACACTTTCACCCCGAGGACGACATCTACACATGGTGGGATTTTCGAACCCGCGCCTTCCGGGACAACAGGGGCTTGCGCATCGATCACTTTCTTGTCTCTGATTCGGCTCTGGCTCAAGCCACCGATGTGCAAGTGGATCTTGCACGCCGCGAGGGCTTGAAGCCTTCCGATCACGCGCCGGTGATTCTCTCCATGTGACTTCTCTGGTGAGCCAGCCCACTTCTCTCATGATCCAGAACCTCCCAAGGCATCCATGAGGACCATTGGTCTTGTGATTCTCGCCCTGGTGGTTCGTCTGGGGGTGATGGTGGTCTTGGGTTTGCCCCCGGCTCTGGAACCGGACCCGGAATGGAGTTGGGCCTATGAACAGGGTGCGGTGGCTCAAGCGCTCTTGCGAGGGGATGGCTACAGCGATGCTTTTGCATCCGCCACCGGACCCAGCGCCTGGTCCGGTCCGATCCAGCCCCTGTTTCTAGCTGCGGCCATCCACCTGGCTGATGGCATCAACCGCAACACCCAGATGTTGGTGGCTGTGTTGGAGGCCTTGATCTCGGCCTTGATCATCTTGCCCCTCTTGCGTCTAGGCGAAGCTCTGGAGCGGCCGCGGATCGGTCTGTTGGCCGCCGGATTGTGGGCCTTGCACCCGCTCGCAGCCTACCGCTGCGTTTCGAGCCCCTGGGACGGGCCCCTGGTGGGGCTGCTCTTGATCAGTTTCCTCGCCAGTCTGGCCCATGCGGGACGCGGGGCGGAATTGAAGAAATTGGTGCAGCCTGGAATCTTCTTGGGCCTGGCCGCTCTGGTCAACCCTGCTGCTCTGGCACTCATACCTGCGGTAGCGGTCTTTCTGATTCCGGGGCGAAGTCTGCGTTCGGCGGCTGGCGCCCTGGGCGTGTTGCTGGGTACTGCTCTTGCGGTACTTTCCCCATGGGTGATGCGTAACGCTCTGGTTCTGGGTTCACCGGCTCTCAAGATGAATCTTGGAGTGGAACTCTTTGTGGGCAACAACGATGCGGTCAATGGGAACTTCAATCCCGAATTCCATCCATCCATCAGTGCCCATGAGCTTGGCCTTTACCGTGAGCTGGGCGAGCGCTCCTATGGGGATGAGTGCATGGTCCGCGCTCGGAAATGGATTGCGAACCACCCGGGTCGTTTCGCTGAACTCTGTCTACGCCGCATGCGCATCTATTGGCTCGGCCCCTCTCCTTTTGAAGCAGTCATGCTCAGTCATGGGGCCAGCAAGACTCGGGACTGGCAAGGCTGGATGAAATGGGCTCTGCACTTTGGTATGGGGCTGCTGGGCTTGATCGGGGGTCTGTTGTACCGAGACCGACGGGGCGGATTCTGGCTGGTTGCGGGCAGTATGGGGCTGTATCCGCTTGTCTACTACGCGACCCATGTGATTGAGCGCTATCGTTCACCCCTGGAACCCTTGGTCACCTTTGCGGTGGCGGCTCTTGCGCTGCGGGTCATCGACCGTTGGGCGCAGCGCTAGTTCTCCAGGTCTTCGGGAGGACTCTCGTCCATGGGCGGCATGATGTCGTGGGCCGCAAGAGCTAGTTGGGCGCGGGTGAGCAGGTTGGGCTCGGTGAAGATGCTCTCCATGGTGGCCTGATTGCTGGGAAGTCGCTGGCAGAGCAGGTCCACCAGGAGGCCCATGGGAAGGTCGTTGGGCAGGTTCAGGATCTCAGGGTGGCGTTCGGTGACCGCATCCCTGAGTGGTTGTTCGAGAGACTTGGCCTCGGCTGGTGTGGCGGGTACCTCCCTCATTGGAGTGCAGGTCGCCGTCCGATAGAGCCGTGTGCTGGAGACCTCTTCGATCAGCACGCGTCCGAGACCGAAGATCCAAACCGCGTAGCGTCCCTCTGGCAGTTTTTCGTGGCGCGCGATTTCGCCGATGCCCGCCACTGGCAGTACCTCGGGCGGGTTGTCTGTGTCCATGGCCTGCTCTGCCTGATTCTCGGGGATCGTGGCCAGGATGACCCGGCCGGGTCCGTCGAGGATGTCCTCGATCATCTGGATGTAGCGCGGCTCAAAAATGTGCAGGGCCATCAACTGGCGTGGAAACAGGAACACTCCGGGCAGGGGGAAAAGCGGCGCATGCACACTTCTGCTCGGGGTCAGTTCCCCATCAGGTTGGGGGGGCCAAGAGTCAGGGATGTCCGTCACGGGAGTTTCTTGTTACAGGGAGGTGTAACGCATGAGGGCCGCAGATTCGAGGGTTGAATTGCACACAGGCCCGTGAGGCGCCACCTTGTGGCCTAGCGCGGAGATTGTGGTCGGTTACCAGCGGTAAGGAACTCACCAAAGAGAACTCCTGCCAGGGCTATTGACTCCTGCCAGCCCCAGGCAACTCAGACGGGTAACTGGGGCGTGGCCGGATGGCGAGCCAGGACCCGTGCAACTCTTGCCAGGCGGCGGACTTCCCCCCTGCGCCCAATTGCCTGGAAGCAGGCGGCCGTGTTCAAGGTGTGTCGCAGGAACATGGCAGTAGAGGGCGCGGGGACCAGCCATTCTTCCTGCAAGGGCAGCTTGTTTGCTTCCAGGTACCCCATGACATGCTTGTGTTCGATCAACTCGCCATCCCCAAAGGGATCGAGAATCTGGTCAGTGGTTTCTTGCCGCACCATCAAGACCACATGTCCGGGAACCGGCAGCAGGTCCACTCTGATGCCCGCTTCTTCGGCTACTTCTGCATACAAAGCGCAGAGCACCAGCGGCATTCCACGCCGACACTCAATGGTACGCGCCAAGGACGCGTGCCCGGGCATGGGGCCATCGTCATCAGTTCCGGTGAACCCGCGTTCACCGAAGAGGTAGTCAGAAAGTACTCCCGCGGGCGTCGAACTCCGGCGTCGCAGGCGTTTGCGCACGGCAGATCCCATGGCCTTCACCGCGCGCCGATAGGGCCGCGGGTCGAGTTCTGGGTCTATGAACTGGTCCAGTCGCGACAAGGCCTCGCCCAAAGAATGATCTCGCCGAAGGGAATAGCGCACGAGCTTGCGGGCTGCTTTCTCGCGATCGTACTCCAGCAGGATCTCCCGGGCGCGGGCGCGCAAAAGAGGATCCTCCGAGCGGGTCGCCCGGCGTAGGGCCGGATGGGCAGTCTTGCCGAGTTTCAGCAGTTGCCTCCGCACCGGGCCGTAGACCCTGGGGGACTCATCTGAAAGCAGGGAGAGCAGGACCCTGGGGGTGTGGAGGTCGCCAGGGGGGCGTCTAAGGGGCAAGAGGTCCATGGTGGGGTGCTCTCCAAGGGAGCCACAGGCTCCATCATGCAATTCAGATCCCAGGATCCCAACCCCCATTCTTGAGACTCTCCAACTCTGCTTGCCTGCCGAGGGCTGGGGTCCTATTCTAGTTGGCCCGAAATCTAGGGAACCGCCGCTTGGAGCCTGATCCGTCGGGTTACAAAGTCGGAAATCACCTTGAAGGGAGACTCTCTGCGAGTCTCTGACCAACCAATCCCCATGCCAAGCACTCCGACTCGACGGGTCGTGATCACTCACGCCCTGCGCACGCCCATCGGGCGTTATCTCGGTGCCTTCGCGGATCTCTCCGCGGCGGACCTGGGTGCGTCGGTGGTGAGCGACTTGATCGAGCGCTCCAAGCTTGACCCGTCTGTTGTTGCGCGCTTGTACTTCGGCAATGGCCGTCAGGCAGGCGGAGGTCCCAATCTGGCGCGACAGGTCGCCGTGCGTGGCGGCTTGGGCAGTGATTGCCCTGCGATCACGGTCAACATGGCGTGCGGTTCGGGCCTGGAGAGTATCGGCCAGGCTGCGGATTGGATTCGCTTGGGCCGCGCTCGCGCTGTGGTGGCCGGTGGCGCCGAGAGCATGAGCGGTCTGCCCTTTATGCTGCCCGGGTTTCGGCGCGGCTATCGTCTCGGCCATGCCCCCGTGGTGGATGCTATGTACAAGGACGGCTTTGTCTGCCCCCTGGCCGAGATGGTCATGGGTGAGACTGCCGAAAAACTGGCCAAGGAGCGCGGCATCGGCCGCGGCGAGCAGGACGCCTTTGCCCTCTCCAGTCAGCAGAAGGCTGGCGCAGCCATCGAAGCCAGGCGTTTTGAGGCGGAAATGTCACCGGTGAAGGTGGTGGGGCGAAAGTCGACCACGGTCATCGAGGCAGACGAACATCCTCGGCCTGATGCAACCCTGGAGGGCCTCGGCAAGCTGGCCACGGTCTTTGACAAGGATGCGGGTTCGGTCACGGCGGGCAACGCTTCCGGCATAACTGATGGCGCTGCTGCCGTGCTCCTGATGGACGAGGAACTGGCCCAGGAGCAGGGCCTCGAAGTCCTGGCCTATGTGGGCCAGAGTCGCGATGCCGGGGTCGACCCCACTATCATGGGCATCGGCCCGGTTCCAGCTGTGAGGAGCTTGAGTGAGGCCAATGGTCTGGGCGTGGAGGACTACGGGCTGGTGGAACTCAACGAGGCCTTCGCCGCTCAGGTCCTGGCCTGCAATCAAGAATTAGAAATCCCCATCGATCGCCTGAATGTCAACGGTGGTGCGATTGCTCTGGGCCATCCGATTGGAGCCACAGGCTGTCGCATAGTGGTGACTCTCTTGCATGAGATGCGGCGCCGGGATGTGCAGCACGGATTAGCGACCCTCTGCATCAGCGGAGGCATGGGGCTTGCTTCTGCCTTTCACCGTCAACCAATGGACTGAGCATTTGCTCGATCCATGACATACACACACAATCACTAGGACCAAGGAATCAAGAAACCATGAAAATCGAGAAAGTCGGCGTCGTTGGATGTGGCCTGATGGGCCATGGCATTGTTCAGGTTGCTGCCCAGGGCGGCTGCGCTGTTGTCGCGTTGGAAACCGAGCAGGCGTACTTGGATACGGGCCTGGGCCGTATCAAGAAAAGCATCGCCAAGCTGGCCGCCAAGAGCATCGAAAAGGGCAAGATGAGCGAAGAAGAGGCCAAGGAGTGGGCTGCTACGGTTCAAAGTCGAATCACTGGCACTACCAACCGCGCGGACCTGGCTGATTGCGATCTGGTTGTGGAAGCAATCGTTGAAGATCTGGGCGCCAAGAAAGAGCTCTTCACGGCCCTGGGGGAGATCTGCAAGGCCGAGACCATCTTTGCTTCAAACACCAGCTCTTTCCCTGTGGCTGAAATGGCGGAAGCCTCAGGACGCCCGGAGCGATTTGTCGGTCTGCACTTCTTCAACCCGGTGCAACTCATGCGTCTGGTCGAGGTTGTCCGTACGGACAAGACCGACGAGGACGTCTATGCAGAAGCGCGCGCCTTTGGTGAGGCCTGCGGTAAGACGCCGGTCTCCTGCAAGGACACTCCTGGTTTCGTGGTGAATCGCTTGCTGGTGCCCTATATGGTGCAAGCGATCAACATGCTTGATCGTGGAGACGCCAGCGCCGCCGATATTGACGCGGCAATGCAACTGGGTTGCGGGCACCCCATGGGGCCGCTGACCTTGACCGATTACGTGGGCCTTGATACGACACTTTCGATTCTTGAAGGCTGGTGCGAGCGCTATCCAGACGAGTCTGCTTTTGGAATTCCCGAGTCCCTGCGAACCAAGGTCGCAGAGGGCAAGCTGGGTCGTAAGACCGGCGAAGGCTATTACACCTGGGACGGAGACAAGCGTAGCTGATGTTGGTTTCGATTCTATTGTTGTTGGCGCCGATCTTTACCCTGCAGGGTGAAGTGCCTGCGCAAGGTGGGACGCCTGTGGCGAATGCCGAGGATCCCGTTCGTTGGGAGGCTTCTGAGCTTTGGATCGCTGGTGGCGAGTTCGAGGTCAGTCTCAGTATCACCGCTCCGGCGGACGGCATGCAGTTGCCCCTGTGGGCATTGACTAGTGCGGCGTTTGATGTGAACGGGAAGGCTCTAGGGGAACGCCCCAAGGGCGTGATTGCTCTGGCTCCGGGCCAGGTGGTCGAGACCCGTTTTGACTTGACGAAGCCAATTGGCGCCTTGGCGCCCAAGGGGGCCTTTTCGCTTGCCTGCGCTCTTCCCGGCAGCGGCGGGCCGATGGAAGTTCTGTCACCCCAGCCTTTGGTCGACAAGATCGACTTCATGGAGATTCCAGTCTCTGAACTGGCGGGATTCGAAGTGATCATGTTGACCAACCGCGGAGCCATGTGGTTCGAGCTTTGGCCAGATGTGGCGCCTAATCATGTGCGCAACTTCTTGGACCTTTCCTCTAGTGGTTTCTACGACGGTTCTCATTTTCATCGGGTGGTTCCGGGCTTCATGATTCAGGGTGGAGGCGCGCCGTCTGGGAAGACGGCTCCTCGCAAGGTCAAGGCCGAGTTCAACTCGCGCAAGCACGGGGCGGGGATCCTGTCCGCCGCACGTCTTGGCAACGACATCAACTCCGCCACCAGCCAGTTCTTCGTTATGCATCGCAACTACCCCAGTTTGAACGGCCGGTATTCGCCCTATGGCAAGTTGAAGAGTGGCATGGAGGTAGTAGAGAAAATTGTGATCACTGGTGATCCCCGCTACTCCTCAAACACACCCCAGGGATTTACTCCTACGACTCCTCAGAACATTTTGCGCGCAATTGTTGTGCGTGCTCAATCCACCGTCGGCGACGACGGTGACAAGTAGACCCCCAGCGCAGTCGAGAACAGCGCGCAACCAACACAGAGAGAAAACCATGAGTGATGCAAGCAATACACAGGTCCGTCTTGAGACCTGCCACGGTGACATGCTGATCGAGTTCTTCCCGAAGCTTGCCCCCAAGCATGTGGAGAACTTCATTAGCTTGACCAAGAGCGGTTTTTACGACGGCACCAAGTTTCACCGGGTGATTCCTGGGTTCATGATTCAGGGTGGCGACCCCAACACCAAGAGTCCCGAAGGTCCCGCGAACCGCTGGGGTACCGGCGGCCCGGGGCACAGTGTGGATGCGGAGTTCAGCGACAAGCCCCATGTGAAAGGCATCTTGTCCATGGCCCGCTCCCAGGACCCCAATTCCGCTGGCAGTCAGTTCTTCGTAGTGCACGGTGAAGCGAGTTTCCTAGACAACAACTACACGGTATTCGGTCAGGTGGTGGAGGGTCTCGAAGCCCTTGACGCCATCGTGGCGGGCAAGTGCAAGTCCGGTGGTGAGGGTTCGGCTCCGGTGGAGCCCGTGGAAATCACCAAGGCCCATGTGGTTGGCGCGGAGTGATGATGGATCTCACCAATCTGCTTTACGAGGTCGAGGGCGGCGTTGCCACCGTAACGGTAAACCGGCCCGACAAGCTGAATGCCTTGAACCACCAGACTCTTCAGGAGTTGGGCCAGGTGTTTGACGCAGTGCGCGATGATGACGGCGTGCGCGTGCTGCTGGTCACCGGTTCCGGCGAAAAGGCCTTCGTGGCTGGAGCGGATATTTCCGAGCTGCTTGCGGTTGCGGGCAACAGCGATGGGGCCGCAGCCCTGGCAGGCTTCGGTCAGTCGATTTTCCGCAAGCTTGACGAACTCGGCAAACCCTCGATTGCAATGGTCAATGGCTTTGCTCTGGGCGGCGGTTGCGAGCTGGCCTTGGCCTGCACCTTGCGCACCGCCAGCGATACGGCAGTCCTGGGTCTGCCCGAAGTCAGTCTCGGTATCATCCCCGGTTACGGTGGATCCCAACGCCTCGCACGCATCGCCGGTCCCGGCGTGGCTCGCGAGTGGATTTTGACCGGGGACATGATCCCTGCCACAGAAGCCCATCGGGTAGGCGTGGTCAACCGCATATTCGTGCAGGAAGAACTCAAGGAAGGTACCATGAAAATGGTCAATTCCATTTTGAAGAAGGGCCCCTTGGCCGTTAAGTTCGGAATAGAAGCGGTATTGCGCGGTTGGGACATGAATCAGGCCGAGGGTGAAGCGATGGAAACCGAGTACTTTGGCAGGGCCGCTGTGACTGACGACATGAAAGAGGGCATGGCAGCCTTCCTTGAGAAGAGGAAACCCGCCTTTACGGGCAAGTGACATGCGGGGGGCTTGCGCCTTCCATTCAATTAGTAGCGAGCAGAAGAGAATACAATGACTCACGATATTGTGATCGTCGGCGGGGCGCGGACCCCCATGGCCGAATACATAGGAACGCCAGGTTTTGGCAAGTTCAAGAATCTGTCGGCCATCGAGTTGGGCGCTCATGCGGCCGGGGCAGCTCTTGAGCGCAGCAAGGTTGCTCCTGAATCCATCGACCATGTGGTCTTTGGCAATGTGCTGCAGAGTTCTCTGGACGCGCTCTATGGTGCGCGGCACATCGGTCTCAAGGCGGGTGTGCCCGTGCCTGTGCCTGCGTTGACGGTCAATCGCCTGTGCGGATCCGGCATCCAGAGCATCATCAATGCGGCCCAGATGATTCAACTGGGCGAGGCCACCACGGCCCTGGCTGGTGGAACAGAAAACATGTCCCAGGCGCCTTATGTGATGTACGGTGCCCGCGAGGGCTTCCGTTTTGGAAAGGCCCCAGAGATGCAGGACTCGCTCTTTGCCAGTCTGCATGATCCCTATGCGGATTCATTCATGGCCCAGACCGCCGAGGCCATTGCCAAGCGCCTTTCGATTTCTCGTGAGGAACAGGACGCCTATGCCTTGCGCAGTCATGAATTGGGCGCTGCTGCTGTTCAGGAAGGACGCTTTGCCGAGGAGATTGCGCCGGTCGTGATTCCCTCACGCAAGGGCGATGTGATCGTGGACACGGACGACCACATTCGCCCCGACACCACCATCGAAGGCCTCGCCAGGCTGCGCGCAGCTTTTGGCAAGGAAGGCACTGTCACCGCAGGCAATGCCAGCGGCATCGTGGATGGGGCCGCAGCAGTGGTTGTCACCACTGATGAGCATGCGCGCTCCCAGGGCTTGAACACTTTGGCTGTGATTCGCGGCTGGAGCTATGTGGGCGTTGATCCCAAAGAAATGGGCATCGGGCCCGTGCCGGCGATCCAAAAACTGATGGAGCAGAGCGGTATCGCCCTGGACCAGGTGGACCGCATCGAGATCAACGAGGCCTTCAGTGCCCAGTATCTTGGTTGCGAGAAGGAACTCGAACTGGACCGGAATCGTTGTAATGTCAACGGAGGCGCAATCAGTCTCGGTCACCCCTTGGGTGCCACCGGCACACGCCTGGTCTTCAGCCTCGCCTTGGAACTCGGCCGCAGCAAGAAGCGCTACGGCGTGGCCTCTGCCTGCATCGGCGGTGGCCAAGGCATTGCCATGTTGATCGAGAATACGGCGCTCTAGGAAGAACAACCTCGTGAATCCCTTGATCCATAACAACGCCGAGGGCGGGCGCGTAGTCCGTCTGACTCCGGGCAAGCGCATTCTGTTCCTGACCCGGGACCTGGAGATGATCCGTGCCCAGTTGCGCGGGGAAGTAGACCTCCGTATGGAGGACGTGGATCCCAAGGACCTCCTCGATGACATCAACACGGACACCATGACCCCCGCCTGGGTCTGTTTCCGTCACCAGCCCAAGGATCTGGCTCTCGATGCTTATGCGGGTTTGCTTGACGATCAGGGTCAGCGCGTTTTCGACACCCGCGCCCTGATGGACGGCAACTTCGAGGTGATCGTCTCGGGTCACCGCAAGGGAACCGGCTCCAGCCGCGAGACTGCGGCCCAGGCTGAACGCTGGAGCGGCATTCGTTTGGTGATCGCCGCTTCCTTTGCGCCTATTCATGAGCGCAACAACCTGAACCTCGGTCAGTTGATGGGGGGCTATGACCTACTGCGTCAACTACAGGCCGGAGGGGGCATTCCCTTGGAACAGATCACGGGTCAGTATGATTCGGTGACCCGTGCAATGCTGGAAGCTGGGGGTCTCTTTCCCTTTGCCGCCAAGTTCCGTGCAGGAGAGGCAAGTGTACATGCTCCTAGCACCGCCTCACGGCCCATGAACATTGCCGAGAAGGTCCTTGCAGCCAAATTAGTGGGGCGCGGGGACGATCAAGCGGTGCAGCCAGGGGACATGTGTCTGGTCAATGTGGATGGGGGGTATAGCCATGAATTCACCACGGCTCAGGTACATCACTTCCTGGAAGAGGAATACGGCTCGGACTATGTCGTGGTCAACCCCGGCAAGTTCGCCATCTTCGAGGATCATCTGCTCTATGCAACTGGTGTCGCGCGCATGCGCCCCTTCGAGGCTCAGATCCAGACTCTGCGTGACCTGCAGAACGAGTTCCAACAGCACTCCTGTGTACGGGACTACTCGGCCAAGGACGGAGTCAGCCCAGGCATCTGCCACGAGGTTGCACGGGAGAAATTCATCGATCCCGGCGATTTCATTCAGGCCACTGACAGTCACACTTGCATGGGCGGTGGTTCGAATGCTCTGACCTGGGGCGTGGGCGCCACCGAATACGCCGGACTGATTCATTCTGGATTTACCTGCGTGCAGGTTCCTGAGTCCATCCGCTTTGAACTGGCGGGCGACCTCAATCCGGGCTGCACCGCCAAGGATGTGATGCTTGAGATCCTGAACACTTACGCCAAGGATGAAGACACCCTGAACCGGGTGATGGAGTTCGGCGGCCCGGGGCTTGACTCTCTCTCCCCGGATGAACGCGCTACCCTTTGCAACATGGCCACCGAGTGCAGCGCCCGTTCCGGCGTGTGCGAAGGGGACCGTGTTCTAGCCGAATGGATCGTCAAGCACCGTGAAGGTCTGACCATCGAGCAGGTGGAAGCCATGTTTGTGATTCCCGATGCCGGCGCCATTTATACGGGGGGTGTGCATAGCATTGATCTCAGCACCATCCGACCCATGGTCGCCGAACCCGGCGACCCCACCTATGGCAAGCAGATCGAACAATTGGCCATCGTGCCCATCGATATCGCCTACGGAGGCTCTTGCACCGCTGGCAAAGAAGATGACTTCGATTTCTATGCCCGCGTGCTTCAGGACGCTCTTCAGCACGGCCGTAGGGTCGCCGATGGTGTGCGCATGTATGTGCAATACGGCTCCGAAGGCGTACGGGACTATGCCCTGGCCAAGGGATATGACGCGATTTTCCAATCCGCCGGAGTGGAGATCATCTCCCCTGGCTGCGGCGCCTGCATAGGCTGCGGCCCTGGTGTCTCGGATAATGCCGAGCAGACCACCGTTAGTGCCATCAACCGAAACTTCAGTGGACGCAGCGGTCCTGGGCGTCTCTATCTGGCCTCCCCCCTGACCGTTGCAGCTTCAGCGGTGATGGGTCATATTGCTTCCTATCGTCCGGGCATGTTTGCCCCGACCACCGCCTCATCCGAGGCCTGAATCACTAGCAGAGAATCTTCATGGCGACCCACGACATTGCGATTATTCCCGGCGACGGCATTGGACCCGAAGTGACCGCTGAGGCGTTCAAGGTATTGGATGCGGCGGCCGAGGTTTTTGGATTCAAGCTGAACAAGACAGCGTACCCCTTCAGCAGCCAGCACTTCTTGGACACGGGCGAGATCTGGCCCGATGCGGCCTTCGAGGAGGTCAAGGGTATGGGAGCCATTTACCTTGGCGCCATCGGTGACCCGCGTATCGAAGTGGGCAAGATGGAGTTTGGGATTATTGCCAGGGCTCGCATTGACCTGGACCTGTACCTGAACATTCGCCCGATCAAGCTCTACGACGAGCGACTTTGCCCTCTCAAAGGCAAGGGTCCCGCCGATGTGGATATGGTCATTGTCCGCGAGAATACCGAGGGCGCCTACACCGGCATGCACGGTTTCGCGCATAAGGGGCAAGACCTGGAAGTTGCCACCCAGACCATGGTCTGGACCCGTGCTGGAGTCGAGCGCGCCGTGCGCCATGCTTTTGAATTGGCTCGTTCTCGCGGTGGCCGTAAACATGTGACACTGATCGACAAGGCCAATGCCCTGCGCGCCCAGGACCTGTGGATGCGCGTTTTCGCCTTAGTCGCTGCCGAGTACCCAGACATCAGTACTGGTCACGATTACATTGACGCCGCTTGCATGCGCATGGTGGACACCCCCGAGGACTACGACGTGGCCGTCACCAGCAACCTCTTCGGCGACATCATCACGGACCTGGGTGCCATGATCCAAGGCGGTCTTGGAATCGCCGCTTCCGCCAACATCCACCCTGGTCAGGTCAGTCTCTTCGAACCGGTTCACGGGTCGTTCCCCGAAGCCGCCGGCAAGAACACCGCCAGCCCCATTGCCGCAATCCTGGCCGGATCGATGATGTTGGATTTCCTGGGCGAGCAAGAGGCCTCAAACGCCATTGAGACCACGGTCATTGACCTCTTCACGTCCAGCAGGCTGAAGGGCGTCAGAGCCGCCGACCACCCCACCAACGAGGTGGGCGAGTTGGTTGTCGCTGAAGTGCGGCGGCTGGGGACACCTGCCTGACCCCTCTGGGTCGTTCTGGTGTAGCCCAGGCGTGTGTAAACAAAAAGTAAACAGGCGCCCTATGCTGCATTCCCTTCTTCTGCCTAGACTAGGAGGAACAATGCAGCCTCGCCAATACCAACTCGCCCTTGCCGCTCTTGCCTTCCTCAGCCCTCTTGCTTCGGCTGATGTCTTCAATGTGCGTGGCCCCCAGCCGGACTTCACCGAGATTCAGCCCGCAGTAGCCGCTGCGCAGGACGGTGATGTGGTGCGCATCTGGCCAGGCAGCTATCAGGCCTTTTGGATTGATGACGAGGCTCTGACCTTGGTGGCTGCCCTGCCTGGGGGAGGTGTCGTGGTCAGTGGCACCTATCGGGTGATGAACCTCGCTGCCAGCCGTTCGGTCTTGATCAGCGGCGTTGGCGCCTCCGGGTCTGACGGGATCGCCCTGGTTGTGAGCGACTGTCAGGGTTCGGTCCGTATTCGTAACTCAAACTTCGTCGGTGGCAATGAGTCGGGTGGCTACCCGTGGAATGGCTTTCCGGGTGCTCTCGTTGCAAGCTGCGAAGATGTGATGATGGTGAATTGTTCCTGTACGGGGGGCGGGTCTAACTTTGTGTCATGGGGAGTCGACGGGCTCGAGATCAACGGCAGTCATGTTTCACTTTTTTCTTCGATCTTCACCGGGACCTCCGGCGGCACCGAGGACGATCCAGGTGCAAGTGGCTATAACGGTGGCAACGGTGTCACCTCCTGGGGCAGCCACGTTTTTCTCTCCGGCTGTACCCTGCGGGGGGGCCACGGCGGGGTAGCGGATTGGGACGTCGACTTCTGGACCGGTCAGTACGGCTATGGGGGTGATGGGGGCTCGGGTTTCTCCGGTGGCTCAGCCAACTCCTGGTTCCTGGACAACATCTACTTGCCCGGCACTGGCGGCTGGAGCCCGGATCCAGCCAACGTCGGCCAAGATGGTCAAGATGGGAATTTATATGGGACGAACTTTCCCGGTTTGGCGCGCTTCCTGCGCGTCAACAGGCTGGTTGATGATGAACAGGGCTTGCAGCTGAATTTCAGGGGAGCGCCAGGGGATCAGGCCTACCTGATGATTGGCACAAGTCCAGGGTATCGCTTCCGGCCCATGTTCGGACCTCAGTTGATCACTACTTCCGGGGGCTCGTCCCTCCTCCCAATGCGGTTCGTTGGTATGCTCGATGCAACCGGCAGCTTGCAAGTTGAATACCGTTTGCGGGATCTGCCTGCCTTTGGCCACGGAGTCCTGCACGTGCAAGGCCATATGAGGGGGTCAGAGGTATATCACTCCTCATCTAGTTGGGCTGTGATTCTCGATAGCGCCTGGTAGGGGCTGGGAGTATCCTCCCGAGCAGGAATCGGTTTCCACCTCAAGTGCTGAGGGTGGAGAATCGATGATCGCTGAGAGGCCCCCATGTTCAACCTGACCGTCTATTGCCGCCGCACCTTGAATACGATCCCTCCGCGGTCGTCCCAGGCTTGTCGAGCCAGCTTGCAAACTGCAGGGCCCCTTACATTCCCTCTTGGTGGTGTTGGGGCTCTTTCTATTGGAGGCAACAGCGGCCGACTCGAATTGTTCCGAGGTCGCCCATGAAACTCAAAGTTGCATTGGGGGTTTTTGTCTGGTCCCTCTTGATCTCGGTCATGCACATTCAGCTCAACATTGGCTGGGGGGCGGTTTCCGACCGCATCGCAGTTATGCGCGGTCAACAGAGAGCCGAACTGCTGGTTGGTTTCTTGCCCGTGACATGACATTTGACCTGCCCCGTCACCAGTTGGGTGACAGAAAATTCCAGCAAGGGCACCCTCTTTCATTCGCGGAAGTTCACCGACTGGCCGACGGTCAAAGAGGCTTTGATTTCGAAAGAGGTGGGAGGCGTGTTCATCCTGGCACCCATGGCAATGCAGTTGGTGGCGGACGGTGTACCAATCAAGGTGGTTTATCTGGGTCATCGCGATGGAACCGCGATTATCGTGGGCAAGGAATCCAACATCTACGATTTTGGGGATCTGGCGGGTAAGACCGTGGCTATCCCCAGTCGCTATGCGAATCAGAATATCCTCATGCACCGCATGATGCGCGAGTGGGGCATGGCCGAGGACTCGATAGACCTGCGTGAGGTTCCTCCCCCGGAACATCCCACCGCCTTGCTGGCTGGCGCCATCGATGCCTACATCGTGGGCGAGCCTTTTGCCGCCAAGGCGGAAGTGGATGGTTTTGGGCGCGTGCTCTATCAGGCCAGCGATCTTTGGGAGGACTTCATATCTTGCGTGCTGGTCGTACGCCAGGACTTGATTGATGAGCAGCCCGAGTTGATTCGAGAATTGGTTGCGGGCATCGCCAAGTCGGGCCAGTGGCTCGACGGAGACATTGCGCATCGCATGGACGCGGCGGAAGTCGCGGGCAAGCGCTATTATTTTCAGCCGCCGGAATTGCTCAAGTATGTGCTTTCAAAACCGCCGGATCGTGTGCGCTATACGCGTCTGACGCCCCTCAAACATGAGTTCGACGAGATTATGGAACTCGCTTTTGAGATCGGCGTACTTTCCCGGCGGGTAGCGTTTGAGGAATACGCCGATGACAGCTTCGCAGCCGGACTGGAGGGGACTTCCTGGGATCTGGACTTCCTGCCCAGACCTGCAGGCTGGGACCAAGGGAGAGCACGATGAACTATTGGCCTCTGTATGTTTCTCTCATGGCCTTGGCTGTGGTCGGGACTGCCCGTTGGCAGAGCGCACGCCAGCAGTCGGTGCTGCTGCCCATGGCGATCAGTTGTTTCTTGGTTGTGCTCTGGGAGTTGGCTTGCCGTTGGACCCAATCGCGCATTTTCCCCACACCGGGCCAGACTTGGGCAGGGCTCTTGGAATTGATTGAGAGCAATCGCTTGTGGGGCGACATTGCCGCCAGCTTGTTCAGAGTCACCTGGGGTTTTGTTCTGGCGGTAGCCGTGGGCATTCCCCTGGGTCTTGTCGTGGGTTGGTCCACGCGCACATTCCGCGCGCTCAATCCAATCATCCAGGGTCTGCGTCCGATCTCGCCCATTGCCTGGATTCCGATTGCGATCCTGTGGTTTGGCATCGGTGATGGCGCTGGGATCTTTCTGATCTTTCTCTCGTCTTTCTTTCCGATCACCGTGGGCACCATGGCTGCCGTGCGCAATATCAGTTTGGTGCACCAGCGTTCCGCCATGAATTTTGGTTTGAGCGGGTTGGAACTCTTTCGGCGCGTGGTCTTGCCTGCGGCTCTGCCCCAGATCATCACCAGCTTGCGCATTGCGCTGGGTGTGGCCTGGCTGGTGATCGTTGCGGCTGAGATGGTGGGCATGGACTCAGGTCTTGGGTACTTGATCAATGACGCTCGCAATGCGGGCAGTCGCTATGACTTGGTGGTGGCCACCATGTTGGTGATCGGCATGATCGGCATCGTGCTCGATCTGTTGATTCGACGATTGGAACGCTTTGACGAAGTGCGATGGGGGTATGCGACGCGATGACCACCCAGCAAAAAGTTGTCTTCGAAAAGGTCACGAAGCTCTTTCAGCGGAAAGGCGAAGATCTGGAGGTGCTGCGCGACATTGATTTGTCCGTGGCCCAAGGAGAATTCGTTTGCCTGCTTGGTCCTTCCGGTTGCGGCAAGAGTACTTTGCTCAACATAGCCGGGGGTTTTGAACGGCCCACAAGTGGACGCGTCCTGATAGATGGAGAGTCGGTCCTGGGTCCTGACTCCCGACGGGTGTTCGTCTTCCAGGAGTACGGCATCTTCCCCTGGGCCAGCGTTTGGGACAATGTGGCTCTGGGCTTGCGACAGCTTTCCAAGGACGAGCAGCAGCGCATCGTGTCCCAGGTGATCGAGTTGGTGGGCCTCAAGGGATTCGAAAGCACCTATCCCCAGGAGTTGTCAGGTGGTATGAAGCAGCGCGTGGAAGTGGCCCGTGCACTCGCTGTGGATCCCGATGTAATTTTCATGGACGAGCCTTTCGGAGCCCTCGATTCTCTGACGCGTCTCTCTTTGCGCTCGGAGCTGATTCGCATCTGGCACGAGAGCGGCAAGACGATCCTGTTTGTGACCCATGATGTGGACGAGTCGATTCAACTCGCCCAGAGAATCGTGGTCTTCACTGACCGGCCAGGCTGCATTCGTGAAATTGTGCCCGTGCCCATGGAACACCCCCGTGACCTGGGCAGCCCCGAGTATGGTCAGATCAAGAACCGGCTGTATGATCTCTTGGGGGTCAGTCATCAGGTCTAGCTCCCCAGCAAACCACTTCACCTAGGGTCCTTGCGCGATCAATGTCCTGGCGTCCTCCTAGAGCGTTGTTGACTTGGCTGGTCCAGTTCATGGTCATCTGCACCGCCGTTTGGTTCTTCATCGCCCCCCAGTATCGCAAGAGCAAGGAGTCCTTCGAGGAGAAGAAGATCCCCTGGTCTCAATACACCCTTGAAGCGGAGGGTGAGAGTTCGTCCCAGTTTATTCCTCCCAGCGATCAGGCCCTGAAAGCCTGGGCGAAAAAACATGCGCGCGGCCGCATCTGGCTCGAGCGGGAAGTGACCGAAGAGAAAACGAAGGTCATCTTGACCTTCAAACATCTGGGGGCGGCGACCGCTCCACCCTGGGGGAAGCTGGGCTACTCAAGGAATCAGTTTGGTATCACCAGTTCCGGAATGTCTTGGAGTGAAGCCGGGCGCCTGTTGCCTGCAAGGGTCTGGATCTGGCGCGGCTGGCTGGTCGCGATGATCGGCTTTCTGGGGTTTGGTGTCTTTTCCTGGTCTCGGCGGGAGAAATCCCCAGGTCTTGGATCTTTCGGCCGTGCCCTGGCATGGGGCGTCGGCCTCGGTCTCGTCGCTGCCATGCTTGGTTGGCTTGTCAGTCTGGTCCAGCAGTGGGGCCTCTATCCCCAAACCGTTCCTTGGATCGTGGAATTCATCGAGGCAGATTCCACCGTCGTTTTGATTCTCTTCTGCCTGCTGGGCACTTTCTTGGTGCCCTTGGCTCAGCAGTTGTTTTTCCGAGATCTTCAACAGCGCTGCATGGACGCGGGCTCCCCGTGTCTGGGGGCCCTGCTTTCCAGCGCGATTCCGGCTCTGGTCTTGATCACCTTTCCGCTGGCGGCCTTGATCATGTTTCTGACCGAGTTGGCTGCCTGTGTTCTCTATCAACGCACCCGTCATCTGCTGGCTCCCATTGTGCTTTCCATGGTGGCTGGCGCCCTGGGCTTTGGTCTGTTGTGGCACGCCGAAGCGGATACTCCCAAGTGGAGCCTGCAGAGCCAGGGTCAGAGCAGCGATGCATTGCGGCAAGGCTTCGAGAGTCTCAAGCGCTGATTCCGAACTCTGATCCGGGCATTCGGCGGGGGGGTGGGGATGTCGCCTGGATCGAAGTGCAACGCCTGCGCTTCAGGCCCCTGGCCCGGTAGTGCTGTAGTAGTTGCCGCGGAAGGTCGTCGCTAGTTTTTTCCCTTCGCCCAGGCGTGTGACTTCGGCTGCGCAGACTTTGAATTCGGCCGTGCCGGTGACCGGGTCCCCTTCGTCATTGGTCAGGAGGTTGGCGCGCGCTTCCGCATAGTGCAGGGGTGTCCAAATGCAGCCGGGACGTACTTGGCGTGAGACGATGGCGACTACATCGATGTGACCACGTCGGCTGCTGACGCGCACACGGTCGCCCGCTTCGATGCCCCGTTGCTGGGCGTCGCGTGGATGAATCTCCACAAATGCTTCGGGGTGCTTGGCCACGGGCCCGGTTTCGCGTCGGGTCTGCGTTGCCGCGTTGTAGTGGTAGAGGGTGCGCCCCGTGGACAGGAACAAGCCATAGTCCTCGTCGGGCACCTCCATGGGGGGCCGGTAGCTGACGGCTTGGAAAAGTCCCTTGCCCCGCATGACTCCGTCACCGTGGAGGTAGACCGTCCCCGGGTGATCACTAGTGGGGCAGGGCCACTGGATGCCGGTCATGCCATCAGCTTGCACGTCATCCAGGCGATTGTGGCTGATACCACTGAAATTGGGGGCCAGGGAAGCCATCTCGTCGTAGATTTCTGCAGGGCTGTCGTAGTCCCAGTTGATGCCTGCGGCGCGGGCTATCTCGCAGAGGATGCGCCAGTCCTGGCGTGCCTCTCCCGGGGGTTTTACCGCTTGGCGCACGCGTTGCACCCGTCGCTCGGAGTTGGTGAAAACCCCGTCCTTTTCTGCAAAAACAGTGCTGGGCAAGACCACATTGGCAAAGCGCATGGTCTCGTTGGGGAAGGGTTCCTGAATGGCAATGAACTCGACTCCGGCCAAGGCTTCTTCCAGGTGGTTTGCGTTGGGCTCCGAAAGTACAATGTCTTCGCCCATCACAAAAATGCCTTTGATGCCCTCTCCCATGGTCAGCATCATTTCATTGAGGTTGAGTCCTGGTTTTGGATCCAATTCGCAGCTCCAGGCACTTTCATATCGTGCTTGGACTTCTGGATCGTCCACGCGCTGGTAGCCCGGATAGTACGTCGGCGTTGCACCAGCATCGTTGGCTCCTTGTACGTTGTTTTGCCCCCTTAGAGGATTCATTCCACTGGCGCGTTGCCCCAGATGCCCTGTCATCAGCACCAGATTCGCGAGGGCATAGACATTGTCCGTGCCATGACTGTGTTCGGTGATGCCCAAGGTGTAGTAGATACCAGCCTTGGCGGTTTGCGCATACTGGCGCGCTATCTTGCGCAGTAGATCTGGAGCGACGCCGGTGAATGCTTCTGCTTTTTCCGGAGTGTAGTCCTTCACCGCAGCTTGGACCGCCTCGAAGTTCTCGGTCTGTTCCGCAACAAACTCTTCTGCCACCAGACCCTCAGCGATAATCACCTGGGCCATTGAATTCAGGAGCCACACATCGCTTCCCGGTTTGATCTGCAGGTGGTGTTCGGCGATAGTGGTCATCCAGACTGCACGGGGATCCACAACTACCAGGGTTGCTCCCCGACGCACGGCGCGCTTCATTTCCATCGCGATGATCGGGTGGGCTTCGCTGGTGTTGCTGCCGATCACAAGCAAGAAGTCCGCTTCACGGATTTCTCGGATCGAATTTGTCATGGCACCTGCGCCAAAAGTTGCGACCAGACCGGCCACAGTGGGGGCGTGTCATGTTGCGGCACACTGGTGCACATTGTTGGTTCCATAGCCCTGGCGGGCGAGCTTTTGGACCAGATAGTTTTCCTCCACTGTGCAGCGCGAAGAACTGACGAATGCGAGGGAATTCTTGCCGTGGCGTTCGGAGACTCCCGCAAGCCCCAGGCTCGTGGCAGCCAGGGCCTCTTCCCATGTGGCGGGCTGCAAGACACCCGCTTTGTCCCGGACCAAGGGTGTTGTCAGGCGTTCATTGTGGTCGACGAAGTCATAGGCAAAGCGCCCTTTGACGCAGAGATTGCCGTCATTGGTAGTGGTACCTACTGGAGGACTGGTGACTTTGATGATCCGGCCTCGCCCATCATTGGCTGCTTCGTCAACATGCAGGTCCAATTGACAGCCGACTCCGCAGAAGTTGCAGGTGCTGCGGACCTGCTTCAGATCCCGCTCCGGTGGCGCCTGCATTTCGGCGGCCTTGCGCTCGGTCATGGCCCCCGTAGGGCAGGTGTCGATGCAGCCTCCACACATCTCGCAAGTGGTATCGAGCAGGGACAGTCCGTCGTTGGTGGAAATGGTCGTCTCGCTTCCACGACCCGCCAAGGTGATCGCGCTGACCGATTCCACTTCATCACAGTAGCGCGTGCAGCGAGCGCAGGCGATGCACTGTTCAGGATCGAACAGGATGTAGGGGTTGTCGTCCTCGCTGCTGGCCTTTCTCTTTGAGGGCAATTGACCCCAGTCCGTGGGGGCCCCCACTTCGTGTGCCATGGCGACGAGTTGGTTGGGGGCACCTCCCAGGCCGTAATGCCGATCCGGGTTGTGATCGGTCAAGTAAAGCCCCAGCAGGGTTCTTCGGTGACGGTCCACCCGCTCGTTCTTGGTGTGGATGACCATGCCCTCTGTGGCGGGCGTGGCACAGGCTGGGAGCAAGCGGCGTGAGCCTTCGACTTCGATCAGGCAGGTGCGGCAAGCGCCTACGGGTTTGAGCCGCGGGTCATGGCAAAGGGTGGGAATCGAGGTGTTCGTCCGGGAGGCTGCATCAAGAATGGTGTCCCCCTGTTGCAGCTCGATCTTGCGTCCATCGAGCACGAGTGTCTGCTTCATGGCACTCATGCAAAATCCTCAGGGAAGTACTTGAGCGCGCTGGTCAATGGCAGGGCCGCCGCTTGACCCAGGCCGCAAATCGAACCCTCATTCATTTGCCAGGCCACATCCGCCACATGGGTCAGGCCCAGAGATTTTTCTTCGCCTCTCTTGACCGCCGCATGGAGGTAGTGAGTGCCGATGCGGCAGGGTGCACATTGGCCGCAGCTTTCCTCTTCGAAGAAGCGCAGTTGTTCTTCTGCTGCCCAGCGCATGTTGATCGTGTCATTCAAGACCACTACGCCTGCGGACCCGAGCATGGAGCCGATCGCCCCCAGGCCCTTGAAGTCCAATGCGCGGCCCCGTTCGCTGGCGGGCAGGAATCCAGAACTGGCTCCTCCCGGTGAAAAAGCCTTGAGGGTGCCCACATATCCACCCGCAGCTGCCACCAACTCGTCGAGGGAGACACCAAGGGGCAGTTCGTAGGTGCCTGGGTTCTGGACATGGCCGCTGATGCAATAGAGCTTGGACCCGGCCTCGGTTCTGCCAAGATCTTTGAACCAGGTTCCGCCCTGTAGAACGATCCCGGGGATGCAGGCAATGGTCTCGACGTTGTGGATCAAGGTCGGCTTGCCCCACAGGCCAACTTCTACCGGGAAAGGAGGCTTGAGGCGAGGCATGCCGCGCTTGCCTTCAAGAGCTTCCAGCATCGCAGTTTCTTCTCCGCAGATGTAGGCGCCTTGGCCCGCATGCATGTGAAAGGTGATCCCTGGGAAGCGTCCGGCTTTGGTGGTCGCTTGAATTGCTTCAGCCAATACCCCTCCGGGTACTTCGAATTCCCCGCGCAGATAGAGGTAGACCTCGCTTGAGCCCGTGGCGGCTGCAGCGATCGCTAAACCCTCCAGGACCAGATCCGGGCGGCGCAACAGAATTTCTCGGTCCTTGAAGGTCCCAGGTTCGCCTTCATCTGCATTGAGCACGATGTAGCGTTCTTGTTCTGCTTGATCGGCAACTGCGCGCCACTTGATGTGTGCTGGAAATCCTGCCCCGCCACGCCCCTGGAGTCCGCTCTCTTCGATCAAGTCGAACAGGGCTGAGGATCCCATGGTGCCCGCTGCCTTGAAGGCTGATCCACTCCAGTCGGGCTCAGCGGATAGGTTCAAGCACAGTGTTTCTGCAGCCGCATCCTGGGGCCCAATGGTTCCACACCAAACAGATTCGCTTCCGTTGGAGCAAAGATCCTCCACCTTGCCGCCGCTGCGTTCAGCATCTTGGATGGTGACCATGGGCAACGTGCGTCGGTCCCGCAACACAGCCGGTGGTCGATCGCAGGCTGCGAGGCATGAGATTTCTTCTGTGGGCAGTCCCGCGGCTTGGCAGGCGCTCAAGATTTCTCGTGAGCCAGCCAACTGGCAAGAGAGTCCACCACAAACCCGTACCCGTTTCTCGGGCCGAGCAAGCAGGTGATAGAAGCTGCCGACCCCATAGATGTCGGCCTCGTGCAGGCCCGTGTCTCTGGATAGCCCACGGGCGACCCCTTTCTTCAAACCTCCAGCGCTGGCCAGGCGGTCTGGAATGGTGCTGTGGGGATCGGTGGGGGTAGACACGGAGCACATGGTACTAGCCCCCTTGGGCATTGGAAAACCGCATTCCTGCCCCCTGTAGAGCGGTTGGGGGTTGAGTCCGGGTCCAGAGGCGGGTCCATGATTACGGCGGGGGGGCGGGGGTGGATCTTTAGAGTCAAGCGAGCCAGCGCCCCCGGAAGGGTCCAGTTCATGTCCGGGCTGGGGCGAACAGCGACTTGATGTGCCACAGAAGGGAACTTTCAGCCATCCTGGTGGGTCCCAATGGATCCCGGGTGCGTCTGGCGCACTCTTGATTCCTCAGTTTTCCCTTCAACCCAAGAAAGATGCGCTCATTTATCCCCGTTCTGGCCCTGGCGGCCACGGTCCTCTCTCCCTCCCTTCTGGCCCAAGACAATGACCGAGACGGCTTTGAGCCCTTCGTGGAACAACCCGGCCTGCTTGAGTTTTCTGGTGTTCTCTGCGCTCGCCCGGTGCAGGCTGCCGATGCCCTTGCCCGTGGCCTGGACCAGGCCCAGGCACGCGACCTGCGTGATGAGGCTCTCAGCCATCTGTTGACCTTCGAGGTCAACACCTATGTGGATGCCACCGATGAGTTCCTGATCACCCTTGGCCCCGGGACCCGCGAGAACGATGCGGCTCGGGCATTGATGGCAACCGGCGCCTTCGAGTATGTGGAGCCCGACTGGATCTGCTATCCCGTCGCCTGCCCCAACGATTCCCAGTTCAACTCCCAGTGGCATCATCAGACGAACATCATGGAGTCCTGCGCGGGCTGGGACCTTGAGACCGGCGACCCGAGCGTTGTGATTGCAATTTGTGACACGGGTGTCTTGACTAGCCACGAGGACCTTCAACTGCATCGTGAAGAGGGCTTCCACGCTCCTTCCAACACCTGGGAGAACTCTGGTGGTGACATCGGTCCGATCGCTTCCCACGGCACAATGACCACCGGGTCCGCCTGCGGCAATGGTAACAACGGAATCGGTATTTCCGGCGTGGGTTGGAACCTCGGCCACCGCATGATGCGTGTGACTGATGACTCTGGTGGCGGTGCTTCGCTCTCAAACCTGACTCTTGCGGCGCGTACGGGCGCCGAAGTGGGCGATCGCGTGTCCAGCGTCAGCTACAGCGGCGTCCAGTCCGGCAGCGTTGAATCAACGGGCGCCTACATTCGTTCTCTTGGTTCGCTTTTGATCTGGGCAGCTGGCAACAGCAATCAGAACATGAGCGGCAACCGCGACGACAGTGTGATCGTGGTGGGGGCGACTTCCTCCAACGATACGCGCTCAAGCTTCTCGAACTTCGGACCCTTTGTCGACTTCATGGCCCCTGGGTCAGCGATCTTGACTACGAACTCCGGCAACTCCAGTGACTATGCTTCGGTCAGCGGAACGAGTTTCTCCTGCCCGATCACTGCCGGGATGTGTGGCATGATCTGGAGTGCTGATCCCTCCTTGACTCCCCAGCAGGTTGAAGATCTGTTGCGCGCCAGCTGTGACGACCTTGGATCCGTTGGCGTCGATGACGAGTACGGCTACGGTCGGGTCAACCTGAGAAAGGCCATGGAAGACGCCCTGCGCCCGGTGACGATCGAAGTTCTCAGCACTCTGCCGAGTTTCCTGGACCCTGCTGGTGGAGACGAACTTGAGTTCCAGGTCAGCCCTGGCACATCGGTTCCCTCTCCCGGCACAGGGGAATTCTGGATGAGCACCGGTTCTGGTTTCTTTCCCGCACCGATCGTTCAACTCTCTCCCAATCACTATCTGGCGACGTTCCCGGCGGCCCCCTGCGGCTCGACGGTGCAGTTCTACGTGGGCGCCCAGGACACTGGTGGGACCACTTACTATGAGCCGTCTCTGGCTCCGGCGGTTACCTGGTCGGCAGTTGCTCAGATTCCAGTTGCTGTGGCAGACGATGACTGCGAGGTCGCTTCCGGCTGGACCACGGGTGTTGCTGGCGACACTGCCACCACAGGCGCCTGGGAGCGCGGCAATCCGATCGGGACGGCTGCCCAACCGGAGGACGATCATTCGCCTTCGGGGGTCCAGTGCTACTTCACAGGCCAAGGGAGCAATGGTGGCTCCTTGGGCGAGAACGATGTTGATAACGGCACGACTACCCTGGTTTCGCCAAGTTACGACCTGACAGGCCTCAACGATCCCACCGTCAGCTACTGGCGTTGGTATAGCAACTCTTCAGGCGCCTCGCCCGGTGGGGACACCTTCACAATCGAAGTCTCCAACAACGGTGGCGGATCCTGGAGCACGGTTGAAGTGGTCGGACCCACGGCGGACTCTGCCGGCGGCTGGATTCAGCACAGTTTCCTTGTTTCTTCGATCCTGTCGCCAACCGCCAATGTGCAGTTGCGTTTCATGGCCTCAGATCTGGGAAGCGGCTCGATCGTTGAAGCCGCTATCGACGACCTGTCCATAACCGATGAGTCTTGTTCCGATTGCGGCATCTCCAACTTCTGTGCTGCGGGCAACAACTCTACCGGTACCTTTGCAAAGACGGGCTGGAACGGTACGAGTTCGATTCTCAGCAACGATCTTGAACTGACCTGCTTTGATCTGCCGACCGGCGAGAACGGTCTCTTCATTCAGTCACCGGACACCGACACGATTCTGGTCGGGAATGGACTCCTTTGCTTGGGCAACAGCACCTTGGGCTTCTTTATTCGCCACGGTGTGGTCAACTCCGGTCCCGCCGGTGCGGTTACCTATGCCTTGGACAATACCGCACCGCCCATTCCTCAGGCTCAGGTGGCTGCCGGGGAGACCTGGTACTTCCAGTTCTGGTTCCGTGACAATGCCGCGGGTGGCGCTGGGTTCAACTTCTCTGATGGCCTGAGCGTGACATTCTGTCCGTGATCTGGCGGAGTTGACTCTCTGGGGCTCTCCGGGCTTCAGACAACGTTAGGGATATGAGGCGGACCCCATTTTGGGGTCCGCCTGCTTATAGGCCGCTCCAGGCCGTACTGGATCGGGCGCATGGTTGTACTTGGATCCAGCAAGTCTTGATGGGCGTGATGCCTTTGGAGTTGGTCACAATGTCCACTCGCCCCTGCTACCCGGACACCAGGACTTCTCCATGATCATCACTGCACTCTCTCTGGTCTCTTTTTCTGTTCCTGCGTTGCCCCAGGACGACGAAGCTCTCACAACTCCTGGAGAATGCGCCTTGCATGCGGCGGTCTCTGATGGCGAGGCCTGGCTCAATCTGCGTTGGAGATATGAGCTTGTGGACACCGATGCGACAACGAGTCTCAGCACCCTGCGTACGGTCTTGGGCTACAAGTCGGCATCGTTCAGCGGCTTCACTGGCCTGGTTGAGTTCGAAGATGTAAGCCTCTTTGGGTTTGCTCACAACGAAGCTGAAGGCGGGATTGCTGATAGCAAATCCACCGAGGTCAACCGAGTGCACCTGGATTATTCCCTGGATGACGACCAGACTCTCAGCCTTGGGCGTCAACGCATCAAGCGCGGGAACCTGCGTTGGATCAGCAACGTGGGTTGGCGCCAGAACGAACAGACCTACGATGCCCTGTCCTTTAGCGGCAGCTTCGGCGGTGTGAACCTGTTCCTGGCAGGGATCGAAAACGCCAACACCGTCCTTGGCGCTGACCGTGAAATGAACTCGTTGTTGTTTGATGCCACTGGTGATGTGACCGATCACATTCACTTTGGCGCTTATGTCTACGACATCGACTTTGACGATACTCCGGATGCTTCAACGACTACCACTGGGGGTTACTTGAATGCCAAGTATGGCACCTCCATGGACATTGACTGGCGGCTTGAGTTTGCTCAACAGAAGGATTCCGGCGACAGTACTGTGGAATTGTCCGAGTCCTACCTCCTGGCGGATGTGGGCTTGGGCAAGGGCCCCTGGCACGCGGGCATTTCCTATGAGGTTCTCGGTGGCGACGGCATCGCTAGCGTACAAGCGCCGTTGGCGACTCTGCATGCCTGGAACGGGCTTGCGGATCAGTTTCTCGTTACCCCGGTCTCCGGCCTCAAAGACCTGAGCATCGATTTTGGCTGGGAGCAGGGTTCTTGGGCCGCGAATATCGCCTTGCACGACTTCAAGGCTGATGAACTCTCAGGCAGCTACGGAGAAGAGGTCGATGTCAGCGTGGTACACACCTGCGATTCTGGAGCGAAGGTCGGGGTCAAGTATGCGGACTACTCGGCGGACGAGTTTGGCTCCGACGTGACCAAGACCTGGATCTGGCTCGGGATGAGCTTCTGATCTCTTGAGTCTGATCCTGGTGCAGCCGCGAATACGGTACCTGGTTCATTCCCTGCACCTTCGTTCCAACAACCTGCCCCGGCCCCTGATCGCGTATCCTCTTTCTCCGTGGCCTCTTCCAAGCGTTTCTCGGTCCTGCGCGATCCCGTGCATGGTGACATCTACCTGACCCACGAGGAATTGCGGCTGCTCGATACGCAGGAGATGCAGCGCCTGCGTGGCATTCGCCAGTTGGGGGCAGCTTATCTGGTGTTTCCCGGGGCGGTACATACGCGTTTTGAGCACTCGATCGGGACGGTGCATATGGCCCAGAAGTTGATTGATTCGGTCAACATGTCTTTTCAATTGGACCCTGCAGGCACGCTGCCGGTCAGTGACGAGGAGACTAGGGTGATCCGTATCGCGGCTCTTCTGCATGATGTGACCCACGTTCCCCACGGTCACAGTCTTGAAGACCAAGACGGCCTCTTTGAGCGGCATGACTCAGCCTATCGCTATGAGCGCATGTTCGCTCCCTCCCGTGCACTTGGTCGCGCACTGCGCGACCTTGGCCTGCATGATCAGATCATCAGCGTCTTGACCAAGCCCGGCACCCCCGGCCGAGACGATGTCCCCGCCTACTGGGGTCAGATGATTGGCGGGACCATCGCTGCCGACATTCTGGATTATCTCGCCCGCGACGCCTATTTCACCGGTCTCAAGGTTGCTGTGGACGAGCGCGTGGCCAGCTATTTCAAGGTGGACCGGACCACCGGGAACCTCTACATCGACCTCGCTAAGCGCGACCTGTTGCGTGAGGACATTTTGAGCGAGATCGTGCGCTTGCTTGACTCGCGCTACACCTTCAGCGAACGCGTCTACTATCATCACGCCAAAGTAGCGGCAGGAGCTCTGGTAGTCCGTGCCGTGGAACTCTGCGTACGGGCCCAGGTCCTGAGCGAGGAGGATCTCTATGACTGTACAGACGAGTCCCTACTGGAAGCTCTCTTGCAAGCCAGCGCAAGATCTCAGGATCAGGATCTGGCACTCACAGTCTCGGATCTAGTCCAACGCTATCGCCAGCGCAGGCTCTACAAACGGGCCTGTGTCTTTCCGCGCTACGAGAACGAGCAGGCCCAGGAAGAGCTGACCACCCGCTTCTTTGCCTCCGGTGGCGCCGCCCGGCGTATTGAGACCGAAGCACGGATCGCGGAACTCGTGCACTTTGCGACCGGCCAGCAGGTGAAGATCATCATCTATTGTCCGGCCCAGCGCATGCAACTCAAGGAAGCCCGTATCCATGTGCTCTGGCCAGGGGCCGACTCTGTTGAGCCCCTTGCGGCCTATGCTGATCGCGTGCCGCGTCTGAATGATCTCTCCCGGGCCTACAGGGATCTGTGGAAGTTCTATGTTTTCGCAGACAGCAGCGATCCCATGATTCTGCGCAAGGTGCAAGAGGTTGCTGCTGCTGAACTTTCTGGTGCCAGCAACGTCTACAGTATTCCGAGCTGAGGCTCTGAAAGAGACCAGGCCCGCAAGAACCGCCTAGCCCTCGGCCTCAATCGCATCCAGCAGCGCCGACAGATCCGAGTCGTCGGTCGTCGGGTTGTTGGCCACCATGCGGAAGGTAGCCGCACCGTCAAGGGAGGCGTAGTTGATCAGGAAGGATCCATCCTGGGCGAGTTGCGAGCGGATCCCGATGGTGGCTTGATGCTCAAGGCGCGCGCGTTCTTCCCCATGAGCTTCGCGCTGACTTTTGGGAAGGAAGCGGAAACACACATTCGGTCCTTCTTGTTCTCGAATCAGTCGGAATCCTGGCCGCTCGCGGATCATCTGTCGGAATCGGTGGGCCTGATCAAAGAGTTGATCAATCCGCTGCTCAAATCCCCGATCCCCATGCACCTGCCATGAGAACCACAGCTTGAGGGCGTCCACACGGCGACCGCATTGCAGCGTACGGTCAGCGAGGTTCCATTGGAGATCCGCGTTCTGGTGGAAGAGATAGTCGGCGTTCATGCCCATAGCTTCGACCAGGTGTCCGGGCTCGCGCATCAAGGTGGCGGAAGAGGAAATCGGGATGCACATCATCTTGTGCGGATTCCAGGTAAGGGAGTCTGCCAACTCGCTGCCCGTCAGCAGGGCGCGGTGTTTCTTCGAGAGCAGGGCGCTACCCCCATAAGACCCGTCGATGTGCATCCACAAGTCGTGGCGTTGGGCTACAGCGGCGATCTCTGCGATCGGGTCAAAGGCGCCGGACACGGTGGTGCCTGCGGTGGCAGCGACATAGAACGGGATGGCTCCGGCCTTTTTCTGTTCTGTGATCAACCGTTCGAGTTCATCCGCGCGCATGCGCCCGACTTCATCCACGGGTACCAGCACCGTGGCGCTCTGTCCGAAACCGCAGATGATGCCTGCCCGAGGAATTGAATAGTGGGACTCAGCCGATGCAAACATCACCGGCCGCTCATTATCGCGCAATCCATGTTGCTTGACGTGCGGGAAGGCTCGCTGTCGAGCAGCGAGAACGCTCATCAGGTTTGAGATCGAACCCCCGGGGGCGAAGACCCCTTCGCCCTCACGGAAGCCTGCATAGTTGCACAACTTCTTGATCAGCGCAGCTTCGACCACCGTACCCACAGGAGCGGCTTCATAGGTGTACATGGACGTATTGCTGAGCGTTGCAATCCACTCGCCCAGGATCGCTGCTGGGTCGCTGCCACCAAAGAGCTGGTTCAGAAAACGTGGATGTCCCGTGCGCACGCTGAAGTGCAGGGTCTTGCGCGCCAGTTCCATTACGCTGTCCAACCCGCGCCCCTCCACAGGTAGATCCAGTTCCAGAGCCCGGGTCAGTTCTTCGGGTTCCAGCCAGCGCACTACCGGCTGGCTGCGGTCCTGCTGCTCTCGGAGTGTGCGCACGGCCAGGCGCGCGGCATCCTCGAAGAGTAGGTCGATCTCAGCTTGCTGCTCGGTCATGGAGAGTGCCTCGGTGGAACTTGGGCAGGATAGCCGTTTCTACGCCCCCAGCAGGCATCAACCCTGTAGGCCTGATCCGGTTTTCAAGACCCATGTGTAATGGATCTGGGGGGGAGGCAGACTCCTGGTCAATTGTCCTTGTCTTCAACCGTCTTGTCCGATTTTCTTTCAGTGACTTCTGGTAAGGGGTGGCTCTTGAAGAAGGCGACCATATGCGCCGGGGCGTCGTCGCTGAACCGATGCCCTCCCTTGTGCACAAAAGTGTAGACCGGAGTCTTGCCGGGGTATCGGGTGCAGCCCTTGCGCTCGCCCCACGGTTCGCCTTTGCCGCATTCGTGCAGCTTGCGCAGAGCGTTGATCGTGGCCTCCTGCCACCTCCAGAGCACCAGAGTGTCTTTGGGACTGCCGATGTGCAGGACTGGACGGGGGATCAGCTCTGCGTTGCGCAGCACCCGGCGGGAGGCGCTGGCGGATGGAGCGAGGGAGGCGATCTCTTTGCCACGTTGGGACCAGAGGAAGTAACTGAAGCCGCCCCCATTGGAGTGACCGGTCACATGAATGCGGCGGTTGTCAATGGAATGTTCCTCGCCTAAGGTCTTGAGCATGTGGTCAAAGAAATCCAGATCGCGATTCTTGCCCTCATTCATGTGCGTCTGCCAACCGGTTTTTTCGCCCTTGGGATCGGTCAGGATTCCGACTGTCTTGAGGCCTTGGGGGTAGACCACCAGCGCTTCGGGCCAGATCTTGTGAATTGCGAACTTGCGGCCTGTTTGCATGGCGTTGCCGCCGTGGCCGTGGAATACGAATACAAGGGGGACGGGTCGGTCGCTCTTGGCTCCGGGTAGGGCAACCAGGGCGTTGCGTTTGACTCCGTTGACATCAAAAGTACGGCGGGCCTTGGCGACCTCGGCTCCGACCCTGGGATTCTGGGCCGCTGAGGGAATGGCATGAGCAGAACTCAAGAGCGCCGTTGCCGCCAGGGGCAGGGCCAGCAGGAGCGAGGTCAGGGTACGGGGGGTGAGCATCAGGCTTTGAACCCCCAGAGCTGGAAAAAGTTCCGGGCCGCGCCGGGGGTGGGACCTCTAGGATAGCGGCCTTCCGATTTCTCTTCCGCTCCAGCATCCATTTCTCAATGTCAGAGGTCAAACACTTCGGTGTCTTCGAGTTTCAACCAGAGGTTACCGCGCAGCAGGTCGATGATTGCTTCAGTGCCCTCAAGGGCATGGTTGGCAAGATCCCAGGCCTTGAAGAGGTTCTGTGTGGTCCCTACGAGAGCGATGAGGGCCTCAACGATGGATTCACCCACGGGTTCGTGATGACCTTTGAGAGCCCCGAGGCGCGGGATGCCTATCTGCCGCACCCCGAACACGAGCTGGTCAAGGATCTGGTCCTGCCACGGCTTGCCCGCATCATCGTGTTCGATTTTCAGGTATGAGGGTCCTCTATGCAGGGTTCTTGCGACTGGCGGGTCTGTTTCTCGTTGTGCCGCTCTGTGCCCAGAATGAACCTGTGCCCCAGAGCCTTTTCGATGGGGAGACACTCAGTGGGTGGGGGACTCTTGCAGCCGACAGTCAATGGTGGCGTGTGGAGGAAGGCGTCATCACAGGTGGCTCCCTGACCACCAATGTTCCTTACAACACTTTTCTGGCCACCGATGCGGTCTATGGGAATTTTGATCTGACCCTCGAAATTCGTATCACAGGGGCGGGAGGCTTTGTGAATTCAGGAGTTCAGATCCGCAGCCGGCGGGTTGCGGATAGCTCCGAGATGACCGGTTACCAGGTGGACGCTGGGGACGGCTGGTGGGGCAAGCTCTACGATGAGTCTCGCCGCAACCGGGTGCTTTCCACCTCAAAAAACCTGGAGGAGGTGCAAGCCGCGGTCCTGCCGGGGGAATGGAACACCTACCGCATTTTGGCGGTTGGCCCGCGCATCCGATCCTGGATCAACGGCGTCCCGGCCCTGGACTACATCGAACGCGAACTGGACATCCCCCTCGACGGACAAATCGGGATCCAGGTGCATGGTGGCGGCAAGGCGCTCGTGCAGGTACGCAACATTCACTTGAGCAAGCTCTCTGGGACCTCTGGTGCCATGACCTGGCGGCGTTGGGACAAGCAGCAGTCGCTCAAGAATCAGGGCAAGGGCGCGATCCTCTCCCCAGACGCTGAACTCGCGGGCTTTACTCTTGCCCCTGGTTTCTCCGCCGAACTGGTCGCTTGCGAGCCAGAGAGCAGCAAGATCGTGGACATCGCCTTTGACGACCACGGCCGCATGTGGGCGGTGACGGCAGTTGAGTATCCCGTCGACGGCAACGAAAACCCCGAAGCTGCAGCCCTTTATGCCCGCGGCGGGCGTGATCGAGTGCTGGTGTTCGATACTCCCTGGGCCGAGGGTGTGCAGATCCCGCGTACATTTGCGGATGGGCTGGTGATTCCCATGGCCGTGTTGCCGCTCGGCGTTCGCGCTGCGGAAAGCGTTCTGGTGGGGGAGGGGGCCAACATCCTGCGCCTGACCGACACGGACGGGGACGGGCGCGCAGACAGGGAGGAAATCGTCTTGAGCGGGTTCGGCATCCAGGATTCGCACCTCTTGCCGCACCGCTTTGTGCGTGCGCCCGGGGGTTGGGTCTACATGGCCCAGGGTGCTTTCAACTCATCCAAGGTGCGCGCCACCGACGGTCAGGAGACGACCTTCAACCAGTGCAAGGTCGGGCGCTTTCAACTCGATGGCAGCCGCTTCGAGGTTGCGGGAACGGGCCTCAACAACATCTGGGGTTTTGTGATCGACCGCCATGGGGACAAGTGGATTCAAGAGGCCAATGACCTTGGCTATCCCCTGGTGCCCTTTGAGAACGGCGCGAGCTACCCGGGGATCGGCAATCATCGCTCCCGGCCCCATTCTCCTTGGCGCCCGGCCCTGGCGGATTTTCGGATGGGAGGTACAGGGCTCTCGGGCCTCGCCCTGAGCGAAGATCTGGGTGGTTTTCCAAGTCCCTGGGACCGGACCTTTCTGATTGCCAATCCGATTCTGAGCAAGATCCAGGGTATTCGTGCCAGCCGCTCTGTGGGCGATTCCAGCGACGTGCAGCTTGAGTTGGCGAGTGAGTTCCTCACATCTCGGGACAAGAACTTCCGCCCCGTAGCAATTCACTTTGGCCCGGATGGTTGCCTGTATGTGGTGGATTGGTACAACCCGATCATCTCCCACAACGAGGTGCCTCGCAATCATCCCGATCGGGACAAGACCAGCAGTCGTGTCTGGCGCATTCGTCATGAGTCCCAGCAGCGCCGGGCGCCCCTTGATGTGGCAGCCTTGAGTGATGAAGAACTCGTGGGTCAGTTGTCTTCGCCCAGTAACTGGGTCGCGCGCGCTGCCTGGCATCAGATTGGAGCTCGTGGGGCAGTGGCTCTCGGGGCTGGTCTGAACGCTTTGGCCCTCCGTCAAGATGCGCCGACTTCGGCGCGGGTTCTGGCTCTTTGGTGCCTTGAGGATATTGAGCGCTTGAATCCCGAGCTACTGATTGCATTGTCCAGCGCGGATGAACCCGCCCTGCGGCGGGAAGCTGCGCGACTGACGGTTCAGGTTGCACAAGATGGGGACCAGCTGGCCGAGTCAATGGCCTGGGTTCTCACCGAAACCGATCCGCGCGTACGCTTTGCAGCGATCGAGGGTCTGGGTCAATCCTCTTCGCACACATCGAAGTCGGTAGAGCGGCTCTTGGAATTTGTCCGCCCACTTGATGCAGCGGGTTCGAATTCGTTGCTTGCGGCGGACATTGCCTTTGAACGCAGTCTCGTGCGAGTGGCTCTTGAGGGCTGCGGGAAAGAACTTGCGGGTCTGCTTGCAGTGCCCGGCAGCATCGAAGATCCCCTCTTTGCGGCCCTCTGTCTTGGAGGCAGTGCTGGTGCGGAGGCCTTGGCCCTTGAACTCGCTCGGGCTGGCATTGTTCCCAGCAAGGAGCAGTTGACGCTCCTGGGGCAGCACACAGGTCAGCCTTCTGTACGGGCGGCAGTGGAGTCGCTCCTGGCTGCGCCCGCTTCACGCCGGGTTGCTCTGGGCCTGGTGCTGGAGCAGGCAAAACGCTGGGAAATGTCCAACCTCGCGCCGGTCCTGACCCAGACCCTGCGGGCGCTTGTGCAAGAGCAACCGGGCGCCGCTTCAGAGGATCTGTTGTTGCGCAGCGCCCGGGAGCTGCGTCTCGCCGCACTCGAACCTGACGTCAAAGCGCTCTTGAAGGGGAGCGACCCCAAGAGGGCGCAGGCCTGTATCGAAGCCCTGGCCGAGATGGGCAGCAATGATGCCGAGCTGTTCTTTGCCTGGGCCCAATCCGAGGTCCCGGGCAGTCCCGTGCGTCGGGCCGCCGCCAATGCCCTGGCTCGTAGCCCAGGGGATGAGGCGTTCGCCCTGACCCTGGAGCTTTGGCCCTACCTCGAATCCACCCTGCGCCAGTCGGTGTTTGCTGCGTTGTTGGCGCGCAAAGACCGCGCCCGGGCCCTGGCCGAGGCCCTCGCCAAAAAGGACCTCTCGATGGACTTTCTTGATGCCAGAGGAATCGCCCGCTTGGAGGATTCCCTGGGCGCCGATCCCTTGCTGGACGATCTGCGTGCAGAGGTCGCCCTTGCTTGGGTTCCGGTCTTGCACTTGGATGGGGGAGGCAACGATTTTGCTGACACCAACCTGACCATCGACGGTCCCTTTACCTTGGAGGCCTGGGTGCGCATGGCGGGCAGCGTGACCAACGCGGATGGTCTGTTGTTGGGCAAGGGTACTTTTGACTTCAACTTTGCCGCGGGCCTTGCTCGCCTTTGGTGTGGTCCCCAGATCCACGACGTGATCATTGCCACGCGCCCGATCCTGCCAGGGGTCTGGACCCATGTTGCCATGACCCGCGACGAGTCGGGTTTCATGTCGCTCTACTTGCAGGGCGAACTCGATCAGACATCGCATAAGGAAACTCCTGCCCGTTTCGAGGCTCTTGATGCTGGAGCCACAACTCCGGGCGGCGGCACCCAGGGTGAAATGGTCCAGTGGCGTCTCTGGAATCGTGCCCGCAGCGCGGAGGAGATTGCCCAGGCCGCGCGCCTGCATCTTGAGGCCAGCGATGACGAGTCCCTGGTGCTTGTCCTC
>DUBE01000013.1:0-1623 GCA_012960475.1 Planctomycetota bacterium | reverse complement strand
GGTCCGCCCACCCAGACCCCCGAGGAAGCCGCCATCGAAGCAGACCTCTTTGCGCGTTTTCGCAACCTGGCGAGCGCTCAAGCAGATCCCGTGCGCGGTCAATCCGTTTTCAGCGAACATTGCGCTGTCTGCCACCAGGTCGCGGGCCAGGGTATTGACATCGGTCCGGTTCTGGACGGCGTCGGTGCCAAGGGGGTCGAAGGTCTGCTGCGCTCGATTCTGACTCCCAACGCCGGAGTCGAAAGCGGTTACCGCACCCTGCTTGTAGAGACCGCTGACGGTGAACTCCTGGACGGTTTCCTCGCGGGCCAGGACGACACCGCCATCATCCTTCGTCGTCGTGACCGTCCGGATCTACGCATTCCCCGGGACACGATCACCTCCATGCGCTTTGACCGTCTGTCCCTGATGCCGGAGGGGCTGCTGGAGCCGTTGAATGATCAGCAGATCAGTGACCTGTTTGTGTATCTGTTGAGCCTCTGACGGGCAGCGGCTTTGAAGAGTTGATGCCAAGTGCTTTGAGTCCTTAGTATTGGGTCCATGCCCCTGACTCCTCCAAGCGCTCTGGTGCGTGGCGAGCGTCACTTCCGCTGGCGTGGAGGAGACGTTTCCCGCATCGAAGCCCTGTCGGACATCGTTTTTGCCCTGGTCCTGACTCTGGTGATCCTGGCTGAGGTCCCTCACACCTTGGATCAACTGTCAGAGTCCATCTGGCACCTGCCGAGTATTGTGATTTGTTGGGCGATCCTGCTTTGGTTTTGGCACCTGCACTATCTGTTCCATCGTCGCTACGGTTTTGAAGACGTCTTCACCATGGCCTGGAATAGCGTCCTGTTGTGTTTGATCTTGATCTTCGCCTATCCGCTGAAGTTCATGTTCCTGACGTTGACCTACTATCTGGGGTATGCCATGGGGCTTGCGCTTCCAGATGTGGCTATCGAGATCTTGAACTCAGGCAATGGAACGCAAAGTTCCAACCTGATGCTCTTCTATTGTGCAAGCTTCGGCCTGATCTTCAGCCTCTTTGCTCTGTTGAACTGGCACGCCCTGCGCCGGGCGAGTGAGCTGGGACTCAATGAGATTGAACTGCATCTGACCCGGGCTTCCATGGGAGCAAATCGCGTGTGCGTGGCTCTTTCCGTCGCCGCCATTGCTCTGGTCCTGCTGGTTCCCATGGGGATTCCATTGGCCGGCATGTCCTTTGGCTTGCTCGGACCACTTCTCTGGATGCAGGGCATGCGTGCGGAGCGCGGGCTCCAGGTCCTCCTTGAGAAGAACCACTCCTGAATTGAGAGCAAGCGCCGTATCACCACGGACGCTACTACTTGGTCAATGGTCTTCGTCCGATGTCCCGCCGGAGGCACGGTGGCCATGAACAAGCGATCGTATTGCCCGTCCCCAAGGGCAGGCACTCCGTTCAAGGTCTCGAGTTCAGCGATCTCGCCACCCAAGGCCAGGACGAGGCCCGGAGTCGTGTTGGAGTGTCCTGACACGAGGGCCACGGATCCGGGTGGAAGTTGGGTGAGTTTCCTGGCGAAGGCGGCCGGATCGCGGGGTGAGTACTCGCTGACTTCCAACTTCATCAGTTCTGCCAGGGGAGCCACGGTGGCTCGTGTGCGACGG
>DUBE01000012.1:2505-7402 GCA_012960475.1 Planctomycetota bacterium | reverse complement strand
TCCCAAGCGTCGCGCTCGCTGCAACAGAATGCGTCGGTTCTGGTGTTCACGGCTTGGATGCAGCAGGAAGGGATTGATGCTCAGCCTTACGCATTCGGCTGGTGCGAGGACGCGGACTTCGGTTCCCTCTTCGTTCCAAAGGGATGCGAGGGCTTGGACCAAGGCGAACAGGGGGCGTTCTCGGCGAGGACCTAGGGCGTGGGCCAGTCATGTACCCCAACTCTCATGGGAGCTGGACGCGTCTTGGGGGGCATCCCATGTTCACCTGGCTGCAAATCACGGGGTTTTGCGAATTACGGTGACCCGGGTGGATCGGGTTCCTAGGACGCCAGAAGGGGATCTCTCGCCTCTATTCCATTCTCTACCTACCACCACTTGCACCCAGAACCACCATGCGATCGATCTTTGTTACGGGCTGTGCTCTATTCCTGGCTTTGGTAACTTCCAATTCAACTCTTGCTCAAAACGGATCTGACGATTGCGCTGCGGCCACGCCCATTGTGGGCCCGGGGTCTTGGAATTTCGACAACACGGGTTTTTCCATCGATGGGCCGCCAGACTGCAATTCCCAGCCAGTGCGCCGTGACCTGTGGTATGTGTGGACCGCAACTGGTACAGGCGATCATGTGTTCACCACCTGTGGCGGTACGATTCTTGAGACGCGCATCGTAGTCTATGACGGATTCGATTGTGCCGGTTTCCCCCAGATCGCTTGTGCGGCTTCCACCTGCGGCGGCCAGAGTAATCTGACTTTCGCCGCCATCAGTGGCCAACAGTATCTGATGCGCCTTGGGTCTCGCCAAGCGGGCGCTTCTGGGTCTGGCACCTTTACCATCGCCCCAGATTTCTGCTCACCTTCCAGTGACTCCTTTGATCCCAACGGGGTTTGTGTTTCAGCCACTTCCATGACCGATGGCACACACAACGCGCTTGTGGTGAGCAAGAGCGATCCCGATTACTATGTGGTGACCGTGGCTCCAGGAGACACCTTGCAGATTGATCTGACCTTCTTGCATGCGGACGGAGACGTGGACATGTTCCTCTATGACGATTGTGACGTGAACGTTTTGACTGACAGCACCAGCGCCAGCAACAACGAAACTCTCAGTTGGGTCAACCCCACCCCCTGTGACACGGACGTTTGGGTCCGGATCGAGGTCTGGTCTGGAAGCGACTTTTCTTGTAACACCTATGATTTGGCGATCACCGGAACTGGCGGGGGGGCGGCTATCTGCAATTCCGACATCAACTACCTGTGTGATCCAGCCAACGTCAGCAGCAGCGGAACGCCAGCCACCATCTTGGCCACAGGCTCGTTGGATTTCACAGATGTCACGCCCCTTCAATTAGCAGTGGGCGGAGGTCCGGTGGGAGAAATCGGGTATTTCCTTTGCTCCGCGGGCCAAAACCCAGGGGGCTTCCCGGTCAGCAACGGCATGCTCTGCTTGGTGGGACCCTATGTGCGGTATTCGCCGAACACTGCCACCTACCACGGCCCCGGTGCAAACAGCATGGGCAGTTTCGATGCCAATGGGGTCTTCCGTGTTTCCTTGGCAGTTGGAGCCTCATACGGAGTTCCAAATGTGATCCCCAGTACTTCCCCCCAGGCCATTCAACCTGGGGATACTTGGGTCTTCCAGCTTTGGTTCGTAGATGGGCCGGGAGTGTCCAACTTCTCAAGTGCTGTGGCAGTGACTTTTCACTGACCCCCATGGGGGGAGTCTGCCCCTTCGGTACGGGGTTTCTGCGCGGTGCCGTTTCTGCGCGACACCGTGCAGCTTACAAGGGCATCAGTAGTCGGAGTCAGCCTGGGAGCCGTGTCCCATCGCGCTCCGCTTTTGAAGTACTACGTGGATGGCTACGGAGCCTGCGCGGAGTTCCTTGAGGAGCACGCCGATCCCGAGTTAGCCCCCGATATGAAAGTTGCTATTGGCGAAATCGGAGTGTTCGGCTACCGCACTTCTATGAAGTTGGTCGACGTCGGCGCGCTCATTAGTCCCGAGACCCTACCGTGGCGCAACGCGGGTTACTCGTTCACGCGGATGGTACAAGAGTCGGGCGTGAAGTACTTCGTGATCTCCGATGGCGGGGTCGAGCAGAACAAGTACCCGGCCATTGCAGGAGTTTGGACCAGCGACGAGGAGCGCAGTTGGTTCGATGCCCAGTGCCGGTTGATCAAGCAGTTCGAAGACAAGCGCGTCTACGAAGTGTTGTCCGTCGACTAGGCCGTTGCCTGCGTTGTGGTTGCTCTGGCCGCTCGACACAGTGTGCTTGTGCGCCACGCTCACAGGTCGACTAGGGTACCAATCCAAGTGGCCTGAAGGAGGTTTGCAAGGAGAAGGGACTGAGCAGGGCGCGAAGCCCTGGCCGAACTTCAGTAATGCCTCGCTTCACAAGAAAAAACCAAGATTCCTCGTCCAATTCCCCACCCGTGGCCCTTTCGCCTCTTGAGACATCACCCGCAGAGCCACACTGGACTGCGGCTCTTTCCGATTCCCCGCGCCCTCATCCTCCCTACTCCCATGACACGACTCCCCTCAATTGTCTTCGTCGCAACTCTCTTGTTCACTCTCGCCCCCCAATCGTCGGCCCAGGGGTACGCCCTGCGACTTGAGGGTGGTGCAGAAATCCACTTTCCTTTCGACTCGGTCATGCACACTGGCGAAGACGCAACTTTCGAGGGCTGGGTGCGCCCGGTTTCCACAAGTCCGTCCACCAGCATCTACTTGGTCAGTCGCTACCAGGGCAGTGCGGAGCACAAGGAACTTGCTGTGGGCTCTGATGGCAGAATTTATTGGCTCTATGCTGGCTCCCCCTGGGCGCACAATGGTGCCTGTCGAGAGACAGGGCCCGGGGTCTTTCCCTTTGACGGGCAGTTCCATCATGTTGCTTTAGTCAGAAATCCTGGTGGTGCGGCGCAGGTCTATCTGGACGGCGCTCTGGTGGCGAACACGGCGGGTGGAACTTGCTGCTGGCTTACTTGCAATGTCATTGAGGCTCCTGCGCCCACAAAAGTTCTCTGTTCTGGAGACGGTGCCGGTTGGGAGGTGCGAGGTATTCGGCTCTCTGATGTGGTCCGCTACTCAGGAGCATTTGTGCCGAGCACTACCTGGGTTGCGGACTCGGACGATGCGTTGCACTTGCCCTTGGAAGAGGGAGCTGGTGCAACGGTTGTGGATGCAGGGCCTGCGGGTCAACAGGGAACGATCAGTGGGACCTATTCCTGGGTGAGTTTTGACTGCAATAACAACGGTATCCCGGATGCGGATGACATTGCCGCGGGGGCTCCCGACTGTGACGGGAACTTCGTACTTGATTCCTGCCAGATAGCTGCCGATGTGAGCCTTGATTGGAACGGGGACGGAGTTCTCGATGCATGTGCTTCGGCCAATTACTGCGCGGTTGGTGCGAATTCAACCGGACAGTTTGGTTTGATCAGCGCCCAGGGGTCGCCTGTGATCTCTGACATTGACTTCTCCCTGGTCGGCTCCAACATCCCACCCGGGGAACTCGGTTACTTCCTCATGAGTCAGAGTTCCGACTTGGTTGTCCCGTTTGGATCCGGGGCAGGTGTCCTCTGCCTTGGCACTCCCATCGTGCGCATGAACCAGGCTTCAGACGGGGGCGCGATTCTGACTGCGGATGCTGGCGGCCAAATGAGTTTCTCGCTGGATCTCGGTGGCCTGCCCCAAGGGACGGTCTTGAGCCCCGGCGATGTGTGGTATTTTCAGCTTTGGTATCGCGACACCGATCCGGTTCTCCAGACGCCTACTTCCAACAGTAGTGACGGAATTGAGGTCATGTTCCGCTAGCTGCTGGGCCAAGCGGTTTCGCTCCGGGCAGGCTTTTGGTGTCTCGTGCGAGCTTTGCTTTGACGTGTACCCCAAAGGCCATATGGTCACCGGTGCCCTGGGCCATCACGTGTTGAGTTTGGGTTGATACGGGCCCTTCTTGTCACTTTCTGTCGCACCTCAAGAGTAAAGAGAGCTATCCGAATTAGAGTTAGCCGTCACGCCCTTGACTCGCCCATCCGCTAAGAATCTCGGCTAGAAAATGAACAAGCACATTCTGCTCCTCCGTAGATATTACAACGCTGCTAATGAACGGTTAAGGTCGTGGTGTATTCCTGGGACACACAATATTTCTATTGAAGACTTGGCAAATCCATTCCGGTACGACATCGTTGCTAGACGAGCCTTTTTTCTTGAACTTGCAGACAATCTGGACCTGTATCGCAGGAATCCCAGCGTGTTCATTGAGCAAGTCGGAGAGAGTGAGTATTTCAATTGGTTTTGCACCCGCTATATTCCCAGGGCACATCCCCACAAGATTGCGAATGAGAAGTTCATTCGGGGGAGGTTCGCCAAGAGGGTCGTCGCCTCCGCCAATCTCTACTCGAGTGTCCTCGCACAGGGCATCGACCCTGACAAGCCCATTACCCTCCGTTCAAGGGTCCGGATACTTCCTACGGAGACGGGGATTTGCCTTGAGCGCATCCTACACGCGTATGACGGGTGCCATCGCATGGCCATTCTCTGGGCAATGGGCAAAACCGAACTCAGACCATCTGAATATCGAATTCGCATAATGCGTAGTTATCAACCTCAGGTTAATACCTGCGCGTCTTGTCATCACGGCGTACTTGAACTACGCAGGCACCGTGCGTGTGTTTCACGATTCTATACGGGTGCTCAAGCGCACGATTTTCGGGGGGCCGTGTCTTTGGTCGATCCCGAGATGCTCGAAGAGGTAAGAGGGGTCTTGAAGGTTATGTATCCAGGCTCTTACGAGGAAAACGAAACCCTGCAGTTGGGAACATCCGCGTCACAAGAAGGAGTGGAGTCGTCCATCTCCGGACACGAGTTCAGTGGAAACCAATGAGTTTCGCTAAGGGACA
>DUBE01000012.1:0-2489 GCA_012960475.1 Planctomycetota bacterium | reverse complement strand
GGCTGTACCTAGCAAGGACCGATCATTGCGTGCAGAGCCCATCCCCGGAGACCGTGCTCGTTGGGTCATCCCGGTGGGCTATTAGGCTGAGGTCGTGCCTGTTGGTTTCGGGCATGGGTCCGTAGTCGCGATCCACAGCATGGGAGCCCTCTCAGAGGTCCGTGTGTTCTTGGCGCTTGGTCTGGGACTAACCCAGGATCGGATCTCAAGTCACTGGGGAATCTATGCGGGATTGGCTTCGATCGGTGACTCGCATTCCCAACCGTCGCGCTCGCTGCAACAGAATGCGTCGGTTCTGGTGTTCACGGCCTGGATGCAGCAGGAAGGGATTGACGCTTAGCCTTACGCATTCGGCTGGTGCGAGGACCCTGACCTTGAGGCCTCGCTCGCGTAGGAGCGAAACCATGGTCTGTGCCAGATCAAGTAGCTGTTTCTCTCGGCGAGGGCCAAGTGCTTGCGCGAGGCGTTTGAAGCCAAATCGCTCGACATTTGACAGGGCAGTGTTGCGCACCGCGTAGATCGAGATCTCTCCTTCCCGTTCAAGAAAAGCAACTTCCACATGCCCACAGCCGAAGTGGCTGCAAAGACATAGGTAGCGGTATAGCAGGGGCTGAATCGCAGCGTTTCGGAGCCGGGCCGAGATGATGCCGGTCAGGCCCCGCGGTCCATTGCGTCGGGCGTGAACCCGCAGGTCCCACTTGATTCCGCTGGGGGATTCAAGCGTGCACCTGTTCAGGGCGGCTGACAAGCAGGGGCGCGGCAGGAGCAGGCAGTTGAGTCGATTGACCAGCGCGCGCACGCCGCTGTAGACCCCGAGCAGGTGGACTGTCAGGCTCAGGCGATAGGACCCCAGGCGTAACAGGGCACCCTTGGAATCGACGGATGTTCGCTGGAGGGGATGTCTCTGGGCCGAGATCATGGGGTCGAGGGGGCGTTCGAGGAAAGACTGAATCAGGCGCACTCTAGCTCGCTGCTTGGGTCAGCGTAACGGATTATGCCCTGGCATGAAGAGGTCCGCGAGGTGGATGCACCGGAATCACGACTGGAACCAGTAGACACGGAATTTGCCGCGCAGTTCTTCCCGTAGTCCCGGACGATTCGCCAGGGCGTGGGCCCAGTATCGGGATGCGGGTCCGTTGGCCTCAAGCACCTCCACGACCCAGCTTCCCGCTCGTTCGTTCAGAATGTGGTTGAGCAACGCTTGAGCCAGGCCACGACCGCGCTGCTTGCTATGCACGAAGAGTTCATGCACATAGTTGTCCACTTCGAATCCAAACCCTCGCGCAGCCTCAGGGCCCAGCACCAGCAGATAGCCCTGCAGATCGCGCCCATCGTTGATTACATAGGGCGAGAGACGCCCTTGATCTGTGAACCAGCCGTCATCGAGGGCATGGGGTTCAACCTGGTCCGTGTATTGGGACAGGACCTCAAGGTAGGTCTGGTGCAGCGCTTCCAGTTGATCTCGGTCAGCGCCGGTTGCCATGCGAATGAGTGACATTGAGGCCTTTGATCAGCTATGCCTTGCACTCGTTGGCGCAGCTCTGCACAAGTGCAGGGCCTGGTATCAGTGCCCTTGTTATGAGTCAGATCATGCTGCCCTGAGAGCCCTGAGGCTTCCTGTGGAGGGCGGTGATGCGGTCAACACCGCAATTTGCGGTATTGACCGGCAGGCCGTTACTGAAATACGACGCTCACTCCATTCGTAAAGTTCGAAGTGCCGCTGTCTCGGTACCAAACTTGGAAGTTCCAGGTTTCCCCCGCCATGACTGCTCCACCAGGAGGCGATGGCAAGTTGGCCAGATCCAGGGAGATCGGGCCTGAATCCCCAGAGGAGCCGGAGTTGAACAGATTCGATGTGAAACGACCGATCTGGCCACCCAGGCAAAGAGTGCCACCAGCGACAGGCACCGCGGCCTGCGAGCTGGAGATCAAGGGATATCCAAACTGATTCGACGGCATTTGTAGCGCGTGCAGGGTGAAATTGTTGTCTGTGGCCAGATTTGAGCCCTGCGCTTCGAGCAGACCCGGAAGACCCGTAGAGTTCAGTGAGTTGGGATCACAATAAGCCGTGCCGCAGCAAGAGGATTGGATGGTGAAGTTCGCATCCGAGATGTCTTCATAGTCTGCCCCCGTATTGTCCATGCGCACGCGCACGCGCACCATCGTGGAGGGTGCATTGGGAACAGTCCACATGTGATTGTGCACAGAGCCCGCCGCAGTGCTGCCCGGCGGCAAGTCCATGGCAATCTGAATCCAAGGACCGGCGGGGCCGGTGGTTGAGTACCACACATCCCAATCTAATTGTCCGTGCGCGATTGCGATCGTCCACTCAATGCTGACCGGGTCGCCAACCGTAAGGACCTCTCCGCCGTTTGGCGCAAGAACGTCGATGTGGGCCATACCGGGACCGGCAAGGCATATGAGTCCAGTACTCGTGAGAAGGGTCCGCAGGACGCGTGAACATTGGATGTTGAGCATGATTTTTTGTT
>DUBE01000011.1:32783-42329 GCA_012960475.1 Planctomycetota bacterium | reverse complement strand
CCGCCTCCCGATCCTCCCAGCGATGACAAAGATGGTGACCAGCCATGAGCCCGCGCCCGACTCCCAAGGCCTGCTGGCTGCCTTCCTCAAGGCGCGCCCCACGCCCTCGCCCGGCGAGGTCGAGTCCCTCTAACAGACCCGGGCACCATCCAATGCGAACCTCAAGATTGGCAATACGAGCCCCGGAGGGCAACACAGCGCCCCACCCACCTAGTCTGCATCAGAGTCCCCCTCCAATTCCTCCTCTAACTCCTCCTCCTCCCGGGAAGGTTGGGGCAGGTCCCGGGGCGGACGGCCGTAGTCCCGGTAGACCCTGAGCCAGTGATTCAGATCCGGATCGAAGCTGCCACCCAACACATAGGCAGGCCGGGCGAAGCGCGCCACGCCGGCGGCGTCCAGGAAGAAGACCCAGCGCTTGCCCAGGTCAGGAGTGTCTTCAAATCCCTTCGGCACCAGACCGTCGAAGGGATGGCGCATGAAGGTGGGCCGCGCCGCGGCCTGGCCGGGGAGGGCTTCGGCGAACTCGGCGGCGATCAGGGCTTCGAGGGCGTCGAGATCCGTGGCTTCCATGGCGCCCGGCAGGGAGACGATCACCTCCTGAGTCATGTTGCTGCGAAGAGCGCTCTTGATCAGACTGCGGCAGACCACCAGGGCCCGGCGCTTGATGGTGTGGGAATCAATCGGCTCAGACGGGTCATAGCGACGCGGGCAGGGAACCCAAAGCATCAAGGTGCCCTGGGTGCGCGGTGGAATACCCGCTACCAGTCGTCCCTCCAACTCGCTGAAAACCAGCGTCCGGCCACTGGTGATGTCGAGACCGGCGCTGTCCAGACCAGGAACCAAGAGCGTGCGCGGCCGGTCGAGACGCTCCACCACCGGATGCTCCATACGAAAAGCTCCCGCAGAAGATGAGAACCCAATGTAGCCCTCAATAGGCGTGCCATCGGTCATGTGATAGGTGCCTTGGCGCTCCCCATTGATGTACAAGGAGGCACTGGCCCCGTCCACCAATAGTTCAACCTCGATGGCGCTGGAAGGTTGCAGCAGCTTGATCTTGGCCGATGGTTCTGCCCCCTGCAAAGAATGATCACGCTCGAAGCCCCCGGTCATGCTCCAGGACACGTGGCGCAGCTTGGGCTCCTCGTCCCGGTTGCCTTCAAGGGTCGAGGCAGCGCCCGAGATCCCGATGGTCACGGCCCGGTCCCGACGGCCCCAACCCAAAATGACCTGGCCCCTGGCGTAGGTGGTGGTGAACCGTACGCGGGTCTTCAACAGATAGGTCCCGGGCAACTCATAGTGGGAACCCCGCACAAAGACCGCTCCTCGATTGGCTCCCCCAAATCTGCCGGTGCCCGAGCGCGCCTTGCGCCGACCTACTCCCAGGTCTCCGTCTGCAGCGGAAAACCAGTTGCCGGTTGGGAAGGGGTCATCGTGACCCACCAGTTCCTCTTCCACCCAGGCGCTGCCCTCCACCGGGTGCACGCTTCGCCAGGCGGTGGCTTCGTTGGTGGGCGCGTGGTCAAGGAGTTCGGGTTCCCCAAGCCAACGGGCAAGCCGATCATGGTCGGCGGTGAAGCGCGCGGCTGATTGACGCCACTCGTGTTCCCCGTGGACAGTGGCGGCGACTTCGAGAGTCGCAAGCAACTTCATGGTGCGCTTGAGCGAGAGGGCTCGGGGACGGTCCGCTTGCACCGCATGTAGGGGGAAGACCCGCTGCTGGGCAATCGCCCAGGCTCCAGCACTTGCGCCCGAGGCTTCAAGAGCCCCCACCAGGCGTTCTTCCGCTACGCCCAACCGGCCCTCCAACTGCATGGCCCAAAGGAACGCCAAGGCCGCATCCTTGCGCTGGCCTTCGCGGTCCAGGAGCATGCCCGCTTCCTCAGCTTGAGCATCGCCAAAATAGGGCTCGGTTCGATTGCGCGACCAAACCCAAGTGGGCTCGTCATAGATCAAGGGACTTGAAGCGACCCCCGGAACCTGGCTGGTGTAGCGATCGGTCCAGGCAGCGGGGTTCATGGCATTGAAGCCCCGCAGGAAGCGCGCATAGGTACGACAAAAAGTAGCGAAGTCCTCAGGCCGCCCGTCCCGGCCATCGCAAAAGAGGCCCTCGAACTGAGCCATGCGATCCCCTGCTCCCCGGCCCGCATTGGACATGAAGGAATTCAAGCGTCCTTGGAACAGGGGCCCCGCCCCGGGCATGACTTCTGCCAGGTGTTCGGGCAGGGGTTTGCCGTCCTCGTCAAGCTCATCGACCACGGGCACCCAGGTGTTGAGGAACACATAAAGGGCGTAGCCCGCGGAATAATTCGCGCGATAGTCCTCGAGGTCCGGGATCAAGAGTTCCCTGAGCTTGTTCTCACGGCTCCAGCCCGCCCCATAGACCGAACGCAAAGTGCCCTTGTTCACATGGTTGGGTACAAACTCGGTCTCCTCACTATGGCCGTAGGCAGAACCGGTCCAAACCGCCTTGCCCTCCGTCAGCCAGGAAGGCTGACCTGGGCACAAGGCCCCATCAAAGCGGTGGGTCAACTCGTGGGTCAGGCCGTGGCCCAGGCCCTCGATGGTGCCAGCAGAGAAACGGAACACGGTGGTGTCTCCTCCCTGGAAACCTGCTGCCCAGTAAAAGGGCGCCCCCTCGGATTCGAGCCCCGCAGCCAGGGGCACGATACGAACAAGACCCTGACGCTCGGTGAAAGGATCCTCCCCATAGAAATTCACCAGGCGCGTGTGGTGCATCTCGATGGTGGCCGCCACCCCCCGCAGGGTCTGGAAGCCACAGTCGGTTTCCACCAGGTACCACTCACGGGGAGAGAGCGCGATGCCAGGCAGGCCAAAGGAGTCGTGTTCTCGAGTGAAGGATTCCTCCTGGGCAGCGAGCTGTTCGTCCAGCTCTGGGATCGTCCAGGGACGCCCCGCCAGTTCTTTCAAGCGGCGCCGCGCCTGGGCAAGGGCGTTGGAAGCCGTGCCCCCCATGTTGGCCCGAAAATTCCCGGGAGGAGCTTCGCCCTTGAGATTGGTAAAACCCGCCTGAGCGGCCAAGCCCACCACGATACGCGCGGCTTCGATGACCAGGCTGGTGCGCCCGGAAGCAGCGGCACGGGTCCAGAGTTTCTCCAGGGCCCGGGGCACCTCGCGCCAATCGCCCTCGTTCGCCAGTCGATGGCGAGGGTCGAGATCCTCAGCAGAAGCACCCGCAACCAGACCGGGCTGCACCTGGGCCAACTCAAGAGCCAGCCTGCGCGCCCACCAGGCCACGGCCAGGTCGCCAGGATCGTTGCGCCGGACCTTGGACTTCGCCAAGCTGACCAACTCCTTGAAAGCCGCCGCCCGGGCCTTGATCACCGCCTGGGTTTCCACACCGCCGCTGACCAGGGAACTGGCCGCCTTGGGCAGGCGCCCGCGGCCCCGTTCGTCGGCAATCGCCTCCCACAGGACCTGACTCCAGAGGGCGCGTCCGTCGCCCTCGCTGGCCACGGAGAGGCGTTCGGTCAAGAGCTCCGGGTCATGGGGCCGGAAGGCCAGAGCCGCCTCAAAGTCGATGCGCGCCTTCTTGAGATTGCCCGCGTCCCGGGCACGCCGACCGGCGGCGAGCATGGGCCCGGCGGGATCGGAAGGAATGACCTCGGGGGTTTGGACCAGAGGCAGCACAAGCAAGAGGGCACTTGAAATCATGGAACCCCACGATAACGCTTCTGCCACGCACGGGGCAGGCCTATTCCCTGGTCCCAAAAAGCGCCCGAGTCCCTAGACTCTTGACCATGAAGCCCAGCCAAATCTCGATCCACTTGCCCTTTCTGCTCCTGGCCAGCTCCTGCGCGGGAATTCATGGACATACGGCCATTCTGCGGCCCGATGGTGAAACCGCGAGCTTTGTGAACATGATCGATGAACTGGCCAAAGCGGATGTAGTGGTTCTGGGAGAAGAGCATGACTCCGACGGCATCCATGCCCTGCAGCTGCGCACGACCGCCGCTCTCCTTGAACGCCGCGGAGAGCTGACCATCGCCATGGAAATGTTCGAACGCGATGTGCAGTCAGTACTCACCCTTTACCTGATGGGAGCAATTGACGAGCAGGAACTGATGCACAAGAGCCGTCCCTGGAGCAACTACGCTGAGCACTACCGCGGCGCGATCGAGTTGGCCCGCAAGAACGGGCTGACTGTCCTGGCCAGCAACATTCCGCGGCCACTGGCGCGCAATGTGGGACGCGAGGGCACCATCGTCAGCCAGGGAGGTCCCTGGAGCGCACGCAATGTGATCCCCATGGGCGGTCGTTACGAAGAGATCTTCATGGACCTGATGAGTGGCATGACAGGCCACGGGGGCGACATCCCCGCAGGTGCGCTGGAGCGTATGTTCGAGGCCCAATGCATCAAGGACGAGGCCATGGCCGAGAGCATCGCCGAGCACCTCGCCCGGACCCCTGCGCCCAAACCCCTGGTGGTGTTTTGGTGCGGCCGTTTTCACTCGGACTTCGGTCTGGGCACGGTGGAACGACTGGCCCGGCGCAGACCTGATTTGAAGATCGCCGTGGTCAGTGGACGCAAACAGTCCAGCGGAGAATTCGATTCCGAAACCGATACCGGGCGCGCGGACTTTCTTTGGATCGCGCCAGAATAGGATTGGAAGCAGAACTCTGAGCAGGCACCGGCATCAGGGGCCGATCCGCTTGAGTCGCACTGCGGGCGTCAGGGCCCTGGCAGCACTCTTCCCCTTCTGCCCTTTCTGCTGGGCCTTTTTCTTGGCCTCCGCAGCGGCTTTATCAGCCTCGTCCATTTCCTTGAGGCGTTGCTGGGCTTGGGTATCAGCATCCCCCGCAGCCTGCCACTGCTGACTCAGAGCCTCGTCACCGGAAGCAGCAGCCGCTTGAGACAAGAAGGCACAAAGTCCCTTGACCCGGCTGCGATCCGCGCAGGCGCTGGCTTGCTGCAAAGCGCGCGCGGGAGCACCGGCCGCCAGTATCCGTTCGAGGGCTGGAACCCGACGATTGCTGTGCAGTTTGCCGTCCGCCAGCAAGCTCTCTTCAATGCCGACCAGTTCTTGTTCCAGCCCCGCGCGTGCGCACAAGTCGGCGACCCACAGGGGCAAGTGGTCGAGGGCCTTCTCCCGATCAGCGAGAGCTTGGGCAATCCGCGTCAGTGCAGCCGTATCACCGACTTGTTCGCAGCGTAAGCCAAGCACGCACAGCGCACGGATCAAGGACGACTCGCTTGCGCGCTCGTCCGCCAGCCACGTGAGCAGATTGGTTTCAAGCGCCAAGCGCAATGCAGCGGCGTTGTCTCCCTCGCACACCAGCTCCGGCGCCAGAAGACGGCGGATGTTGTCGCTGGAGAAATTACCCGGGCGCTCGGTGTCAACCTGATACCAACGTTCACTGGTTTGGGTCACAGACTCCGGGGGCAATTTACAGATGCCAATTTCCAGGGCCCGCAGAGCCTTATCGAATTCACCGCCATGGGCAAAGAGCGAAGCCGCACGCAGGGACACGCCCCGGCGCAGGCCTGTACTCAAATCGATGGATTCATCACAAATCGTCCGCGCTCGAGCCAGTGCCTCTTGGGGTCCAAGCATCTCCTCCCAAATCTTGAGCCAATTCAACTCACCCGCCTCCCGCATCCAGGGAATCGGACTGACCGGCGAGAGCTCCAGAATCTGCTCCACCAGCGCCAGGCGATATTGTTCGTCGATCACCTCGCGCGCTTCCTTGACCAGATCCTGCACGGTCACCGTGCTGCCTTCCTCTTCCATGAAGCCGAAGAAAATCCGCTGCCCACTGATACGCGTGGCGCACCAACGATAAAGACGCAGAGCTTCTTCTTGTGCGCCCGAACGCGCTAGGACCCGGGCCAGGCGCCGTACCTGGGCCGCGTCCTTGGGGCTCACCGCCTGCACCAATTCCCGGGCCACCACCCGTCCGCTTTGATTCGTGGGGTGCCGGTCCAACATCTGCAAGAGTTCCATCTGACCGCGCTTGCCCAACTGCCCCTCCTCCATGCGTGTGACCCGCTGGGCGATGGCCTCTTGAGCTCCCAGGGCCCCTTCATCCACCAGAGCCAGGGCTTCCACCACGCCCTGCAGCCGGTCCAGTTGTTCCACCTGGGTGGTCTGCAGGAATCGTTCGAGTTCCGCAACCAGGAGAGGTTCGCCGGTCAAGGCCTTGAGGCCTGGATTCTCCACGACTTCCTGCTTGACGATCTCATCCTTCCAGCTGGAAAGACCGCCCATGGAGATAGGCTTGGGCGTCTCCTCGCTCTCAGATCCTTCGGACTCCTCCTCGTCCTCATCTGGACTCTTGCCAGTCCATTGGAACTGGGACATGGGCGACCAGGAATAACGGGAGAAGAAGATGTTCCCACCAGCCGGCTTGAGTCCGGTCTGGAACTGACGCCAGTGACGGCGCAGGGTGTGGGCCGCGTCGAGGGTACGTTCTTCATCCAATGCGGTGCACACGGAATGGGCGTCCGAAGGCAGGTCCTCGTCGCTCATTTTCTCAGAGCCACCGAAGGCCGAGGAGGAGATGTAGGTTCCCGGGCCGACTTGAATCATGCCGGACCTGACGGGCGAGGACTTCTCCGACTCTTCTCCCCCTCCCTGATCGAGGTCCACACGCTGCTCTCGCACGACCAACGCATCGGCGTAATAGCCCCTCGAACGCAACAGACCCTCGCGACGCTTGAGCAAGGCAACCTTGTCCTTGTCCTTTTCTGCAAGCTCCAGCAAACGATCCAGAAGCTCGAGCTGTTGCTCGCGAGGTACATGTAAAATCGCCTGCTTGAGGAGTTTCTGATCGTCTGGGAATTCCCCCAAGACAGTGGCCCAGAGTTCCCGCTTCGCCTCCTGATCCTCGCGCAGCAACTCCAAACGCAGATCAAAAGCCTGCCGAGGCTCCAGGTCACCGAGGGACGCGCTCAATTCGTCGGCGTGGTCCGGAGCCAAGGCCTTGAGCAGCTGCTGACGCGCATTACGAATCTCCCAGTCCTGCGTTCCTTCAGTTGGCGCCAGCTTGGGCAGAATCTTGACTCCCAAAGCCACGGCCTCGTCCACGTGATCCAAGACATGCAGAAGTACTGCCCGAGAAGCCTCCACGGCCGAGTCATCGGGGTGCTCAGCGCTCCAGATCTCCAGCAAAGCCAAGGCGGTCTCTTGGTTGGACTTGACCTGGGACAAATTCCGCAGCACATAGCGAATGAACTCCGGAGCTTCCCGAAAGGCCTCTTCCGCGTGATCAACAATGAACTCGGCCATGTCCTCATTGACCTCTTCCTGGCCCACACCAACCAGATCAACCAACAAGTTGGCGCGCCCGGTGACCGGCACCTTGGACCAGTTGCTACGCAATGCCGCCACCCGCGAGCGGGCGGGCAAGAGGGTCAGCAACTGGGGCAGCCCCCAGGTCCGACCCGAGCTATCGAGCAGTTCCAAGACCTGCTCCTCCGAGAGCAGAGGCTGCTCGGACTTGCGCTGCAGGTTTGAAATCACCAACAACATCCCGGCGTTCTTGGCAGGATCTTCCACCACCCGGCCCACAAAGTACTGGTAGAGGGCGCGCTTGCCCTCGTCGTCCAGACCTGCGGCAACCTGCTCGATGATTTGCTCAACCATGTAGGACTGGCCCCCATCGTTCATGGTCAGGCGCACCCATTGACGCCCCACGCGCAGGGTCAAACCCGAATCCCCAAGCCAACGGGCAGCGGAGAAAAGCACAGTCAGGTCAGTCAGGTCTTCTTTCTTGGCTTGACCGTACTGGGCGCGCTGCACCAGATCGCGCGCGGCCTGCCGATTTCCAACAGCCACCTGGGGCAGCACTTCCCGGGCGGCCTGACGCACGCCGATGTCTTCGCCACCACTCGCCCCCTGAGGACCATCCGCGCCAGCCAAGGTCCGCAGGACAGCGAGGCTGTCCCCGGTCAGGGAGCAGTGATCCAGCAGGGCAACGGCAGACTGGAGATAGCCCTGACCCAGACGCGCGCGGATCAGACCCTTGAAGAGGGCCTCATCCAAAGGAAAAGTCTCCATCAGGAGTTCGTCGCCATGATCGGCCAGAGACACATCCCCAAGGGCAAAGGCCAGGCGACGCAGGACTCCCGCCCGCTTGTCCACGCGCGGATGAGCGGCCAAAACATCGTCGTCGGGCCTGGCCGGGTTGCTGCGAATCTGAGTCAGGTCCTCCAACTGAGCCTGATGCAGTTGCTCAATTGCAGCGCCTACGGCAGCAGGAGGAGAAGCCGCCAGGAGACCAGTCAAGAGTCGCTCGCTCCATCGGTCCCAATCATCGGTATTGCGCGCGCCATACCAGATGAAGGGTGAGTTGGACAATTCCTCCTCTGCCTTCTTGGTCACCTCCAGAGGCCTCCGGGCCAGCAGAAGGCTGAGGCCCCGTTGATAGAGATCCGCCGCGCGCTCATCCTGGCCCATGGCCTCGTGCAACTCCCCCACCTTGACCAACAGACTCTCGTCCGTGGGCGCGGTTGCAAGAATTGCCTGGTAGGAATCCAAGGCGATTTGGGTCTCCCCCGCTCGCTCGAATAGCCCAGCCGCTTCCCGTTGGTAGCGGGCGTGATCGGGCATGTCCTTGGTCAGAGCAAAAGTGCGGCGGGCGGCTTCTGGGTCATCCGCGTCAAGGAAGGCCTCGCCCAGGTCCAGGTAGACCTGGGGGGGAACCAACTCACCCGACGCCACCAAGCGCCGGCCATAGTGCAGGAACAGGTCCGGATCCCCCTTCCAACCACTGCCGCGGAAGGAATCTCCCTCGCCTCGGGAGAGATCCATCAACTCCCGCAGCACCGAAGCCACCCGTGGACCGGTGATCGGCAGAGAGGTCTCGTGGGCTCGAATCATGCCCACGCGATCCTGTTCTTCCTCATGTAGATCCGCCAGCAGCTGATAGAGGTAGGTCTTGTCGTGGCGCAGGGCGAGGCGCATCAAGGTCGCCCGTCGAGCCCAGGCAATCGTCTTGGACCTCACTCCTCCATCGGAGAACTGATTCAAGATTCCATCAATGGCGACCGTGAAGAGATCATCCCGCTCAGCGTGAGCGGCCAGGTATTGGAACATGCCCAGAGCCAGATCCTGATCCCCTGTCTGCTTGAGCAAGTCACCCATCAACAGATACCCATCGATGCGCCCGGGATGATCGGCCAACCCCTTACGATAAACAACCAGCGCCTCTTCGCGCATGCCCGCCAAAGCCAACACCCCGGCTTCAAATTCCGCAGCCAAGGTGTCGGTTTCCAGTTCCGACAATCGGCCCAGCACATCACGAGCCTGACGGGGCTTGCCGCGCTCCATCATGCTCATGGCAAGCTGACGCAAGTAGTCAGGCTCACCTTCTGGATCCAGTTCAATCAGCCTCCAGACGGCTTCTTCGTAGGAGTGATAGTCGTTGGTGGCGAGATAGATGCGCGCCTTTTCCTCCAAGCTGGAGCGCTCCCCCTTGCCCGCATGACGGAAGAACTCGTCCACCACTTCGGTGGCGGAAACGCTGTCTCCAACCCGGGTGTAGAGCCGCACCAAGAGCGCACTCTGTTTTTCGCTGGCGGTCCCA
>DUBE01000011.1:0-32724 GCA_012960475.1 Planctomycetota bacterium | reverse complement strand
TCCACATAACGCCTGCGAGAAAGGGCTTCGATCCGCAACCAAAGCTCGCGCCAGGCCTCAAGGGCCTTTTCTTCCTGCTCGACTTCGCTGTAGAGCCAGGCCAGACGCATCTCCAGGTCTTCGCCAGCCTCCCCTTCGGGGCGAGTGGCCTTGACCGATTCCAGCACGCGCACCGCGTCTTCCAAAGCCCCCACTTGTTCGAACGCTTCGGATAATTCCATGCGGGCAGGAGAACCGGGGTCCGTCCCCTCCTCCATGCGCTGCAGAACTTCCAAGGCCTGCGCCACCCGTCCCCCGTCCCTTTCTAAAGCGAACAAGAACAACTGAGCCGCTACTTGAGTACGCGGGTCCTCTTCGCAGCGAAGACCCCATTCCCGAGCCAGATCCACCAATCCCAAGCCCGCCAGGGCCTGAGCTCCTTCCATCAGGCGCGGTGCTGCAGCGCCTTCAGCAAAGCCCTCCCAAACCTCCAGGGCTCCGGCGGCATCGCCCTTTTCCAGGAGGACTCGTGACAATCCCGCGCGCCACAGAACCCGCATGCGCTCGGCCTCGATCAGATCACCATAGGCCGCCAGCATCTGGGGTTCGCGCCCCGCTTCCCGATAGAGTTCGAGCAACTCCAGACGAGCCTCGGGACTCAGATCCTGACCGCTGCTGTTTTCGAATCGCGCGATGGCAAGGTCGTAGTTGCCGGTCTGGCGCAACACATCGGTCCAAACCTGTTGATGTTGGGGCGTGAGGTCTTGACGATCGACGAACCACTCAAGCAGCCCGCCCAGTGTGTCCTCCGCAATGCGCGCCTCGGTAACGAGTGCCAGAGCCTGCCAACGATCCCGGGCCATGGGCGCCAGAAACGAAGCCTCCCAAGCATGGGTCGCGGCAATAGCGAACTGCTCGGACTGCAAGGCCCAGCCCGCCATGCGTAAGAGATCGCGCACCCTATCTTTTGGTTTTTCCCGGGGCTCAAAGAGGGCCAGGGCGTCCGCCGGACGATCGAGCAAAGCCAATACCACAGCCGCTCGGTTGCGCTCCCCGGCGGAGAGACCGGCAGCGCACTCAGCCAGAGCGTTCTTGCGCTCTTCACCCCCCTCCTCCAAGGCCAAGAGGGCCACAGTCATGCGCACCGACAACTCTTGTGGGCTGCCCAAGAGTTCAGGCAGCAGAGCTTCGTAAGCCTCAAGAGCGTCCTTGGCCTGACCCAGGGAATCGAGGATGGTTGCCCGGGCAAGGCGCGCTTCCAGACCTGCGGGAGTCGCGGCCTGCGCCTGTTCGAAGGCCTCCCCGGCGGCCTTCATGTCCCCAAACTGCCAGAGGGCATAGCCTTTGAGCAGGTTCGCCGCGGCCAGGCGCTCGGGTTTCTCCGCCGCGCTCGCCGCAACTTGATCGAGGCATGCAACCAAGGGACCGATCTCGCCATGCTCGGCAACACATGTGCTGAAAAGGCTTGCTGCGCTCTCCCGGTCGGGCTCCGTCAGGGCCGTTTCAAGAGAGTCCACATCAAAATACGGCTCCGCGGGAGTTTCCTCCTGAGCCCGCAGCACAGGCAGCAGCAGCAACAGACTGATCAGAAATGCAATCTTGTCTTTCACTTCAGACGCCTCCCTCAGGATGACTGGTTGTTGATGGTCGACGGCGGTTCCAGATGCCAAACAGGAAAGTCAACAGGGCCAGCAAGGCCAAGAGGGGACGCAGTTCCGCAACTCCCACAGGATCCTGCGGCCCTCCCACGGGCGGCCGACGGAAACTGCCCAGAATGGTCCCTCCGCAGCGCGCGCTGAGGGCAGGCAGATCCCAGGAGCTATCGGGATCAGTGAGATCCCGCGGGCGCGGGGCATCCAAGACAAGGCGCATGCTCTCACCAACAGTTCCCCCAGAATAGAAACTGCTGGCTGTCACCTGCAGGTCCCCTTCGATCTCCTTGGGCGCAAGCCAATCCGTGGCCAGGAACCAACCCGGAGCCTCTTCGGTGAACTGCAACTCGCGGCCGGCGACCTCGGCTCGGGGCAAGGCCTTGCTGCCGTCCCGGCGGCGGGCGCGCACGGTCAACTGGGCCCCCCGGCGGTCCAGCTCGAAGCGCAGAGATCCTCCCAGATCATCAGCGGTGCGCCGCAGCGCCCGAGCCAAGAACGCGCCGCGCCCATCCCAATTCTCCCAGTCCCCGCAACCAGGACCCGTCAATTCACTGGTCATGGCGGTCACACGACCCAACCCATGTCGCCAGGAAGCGAGTATCGGACGATGACCATCGCCCGTAGTCAGCACTTCTTCGGCTCCCTTGCGCAGACGGGTTTCCACATGCCCCGCAAGATCGGGCACCGAATCAGAGGGTTGATCGCCCCACCAACGGGGACCGCCAACGGCGCTGACCGGGGTCACGACTGGACGCCAGGCAGGAAGTTTTGCGCTGGCCGGTTGCTTGAGCAGGATCTCCGGCAGGTTGAAGCGGTTGGGCACCCCGTAGAAACGCCCCTTGCCCCAGTTGGCAATATTGACCAAGAACTCCGAATGGGCCGCACCAGCGATCAAGACCGTGGAGATGGTAATTCCGTCCCCGGCCATGGCCCGCAGCAAAGGCTCGAAGGCACCGGACTCCACACCTCCGTCGGTCAGGATGACCACGTGCTTGTAGCGCGTGCTGACATTCTTGAGTCCATACCAGGCTTCTTCAATGGCAGGCAGGATCACCGTGCCACCGCCTGCTTGCATACGGTTCAGGGCGCGCTCCAATTCGATACGGTTGGATGCGGGTTGCAGGGGCGCGGCCCAGCGCTTGGCCCCGTAGAACTCGACGATGCCCACCTTGTCATGGGGCAGAAGACGCTTGAGCGCCAGCCGCGAGACCTCCTTGGCCAACTGCACCCGGTTGCCCCCCATTGAGCCCGAGGTGTCGATGATGATCACCAGGCTCACCGAGGGATCACGCTTCTCTTCCTTCTGCACCGACTCCACAGGCAGAATCGAGGCCAGCGGAGACTCGTGCCAACCGCCGGGACCATAAGCCGCCTCCCCTCCAGACGCAAAAAGACCCGTGCCCTGTTGCTGCACCGCCTGTACCAGCCGCGCTTGAAATTCGGCAGGCAACTGACTCGCGGGCCGGTCATCCACCAGTACCAGATCAAAGTCCCCGGGATCGGGTAAGGGATCTTGCGAGGCCGAAGGGTCGCCCCCCCTCTCGATAATCTGGAAGCCACCGCCAACGATACCCGCCAGGGCCTTTCCGGAACCCTCAGTACGGCCCGTGAGGGCCAGCACGCGCAGGGGATCCTGCACAGCCAGGGTCAAGTGTTCGCTGACGACAACCTGGCCTTCGCACTCCACGAGCAGTTCCAATTCTTCGAAACCACCTTGATTTGGCTCGAAACTCAAAAGGCACTGGGCCCGACCCGACACCTCCGGCACCGTCACGCGAGCCCACTCCTGCTCCCCCTGCACAAGTCGCACCAGGGTGCTGCCCCCATCCCCCGCCAGGGTCACTCGCAGGTGGCCGGTGGCCCCCACGCGCAGCAAGGATTCCACCTGATGAGCCACAGGGCGCACGTGACTCAGCGAACTGCCCACGGACCAGATGTGCAGGGGCAAGCCCCGGCGCTGGAGATCCAGCAGACCATTTGACGCGGAACCTGATTGCTCCAGCCCGTCCCCCACCAAGGTCACCGCACCCCGGGCCCCATGGGGAATCCCAGCAGCGGCCATCCGAAGAGCATCGGCCAGAGAAGTAGCGCGCAGGCGCTCCGCAGGATGATCTCCAAGAGCCTCTTCCCCCAGAGGCCCCCCCACTTCAATCAATACCCGCCGATCATCGCGATCCAATGCTGCCAAGAGACCCTGGGCCTTGACTGCCACTTCGGGGCCGGCGCGATGATCCAGGACCAACACCTGATGAGTGCGCTCTTCACTGCCCGAGACCACCGGCCGGGTGAGGGCAAAGATCAAACAGCCAAGGCAAATCGCCCGAATCACACGCTCGGTACGGGGAACGCTGTGCGCCCCCTGCCAAAGGACAAGCCCCACCAGGGGCAGCAGGAACAAGAAGCCCGGAGCAAGCATCAAGGCATCCTCCCCAGACGCACAAGACGGCCTTCCAGGAGCAACAATGCCAAGGCCGCCAACAAGATCCAGGTGCCCAGGTTCCAATCGCCATCCCCAGCATGCTTGGGCGCAGGCAGCACAGCAGGAGTCAAGTCCTGAGGCGCGAAGACAGCCACCTGCCGAGGTCCGTTGGCGCTCAAAATCTGGCCAGCCACTAGAGGAGCAAGATCTTCCCCAGCACCCGCAAGGGTCTGGCTACCCGCACCGATCCAATTCAGGCCCGGCACCGGAATCCCGGCGCTCCAGGTGTGCACCCAATCCGGAGAGTCCGCCAACCAGGCGAGAACTCGGCCCACGAACACCGGAAAAGAACGCGAAGACTGCAGAGGGGACCCTTCGATCTCGAACAGATCAAGCCAGATCCCCAGGCGCCGGACGGGCTCGGAGTTGTAAGTCACTTCCAGGGTGCGACCGAGGGAGGTGGCGAGGCCCGTGCCGTCGAGTTGGTCAAGCCCAAGTTCCCCCAACACCGCTCGCAGAGCCAGTTCGCCGGACTCACTTTCCGCCCCTGGGTCCCCCACGCTGATTGCTTGGGGCTGCTGGCCGCTGGCGATCAGCTCAAGGGCCGGCAGGTCCGCGCCCAGGGAACTCGTGCCACGGCGGATCACCAGATCGGCGGCTCCGTCAGTGACAATGCGCACCCCTGGGTGAGCAGCCAGAACTGCTCCAAAAATCGGCTCCAGAGCCGGATCAAGCAAGACCGCCAGAGGTTGGCGCTGGGGCAGGCGACCCCTTGCTCGATCAAAAGGCGGCTTGGCATTGGGCAACTGCAGCTCGAATTCCGCTCCTCCCGCAGGCAGATCACGGAAGAAGTAGCGCCCCCCCGCAGCGGTTTCATCGGGCTCGATCTCGCTGCCGGCCATCTGCAGGATCGGAGCCTGGTTCCCGCGCACCCCAACGCTCATGTCCACGCGCTCCCAGACTCCGGAAATCGCGGGACTGACTCCCAGGGACAGCAGCGCCGTGGGAGTTCCCGCGCTGGAAAGACCCACCCGAAAAAGCTGCACCTCTTCAGGCAGGAGATCAAACACCCGCTGACTCAAGGGCGCTTGCCCGACAATGACCACCTCCAGGGGGCGCAGATTATTCTTGGTGCGCAGGACGCTCAAGAGGGCCTGCTCCACCGAAGGTGCGGAGAGTTCGGGTTCCAAGATCCCAAGCCGTTCGTCGAGCATGACCACGCTGTCCCCGGGGACAGTCAAGGGACGCGGAGCGGCACCGCAGACCATCACTGTGGTTGCGTCCGAATCCCCTGCCAGGAATTGTTCGCGCAGCAGTCGTTTCCAGGCGGGCCAGTGGTCTCCCACCAAAGCCCCGGCGGATCTGTCGAGCAACAGGAGCCTCCCTTGCTCTGGCTGGCTATCGGAACGCAAGCCTCCCACCACGAACCAGAGCAAAGCGCTCACCAGCAGCAACAAGAGGTAGGCCCAGAGGTGCCGAAAGCGCTGGGTCAACTCTCTCGCATGGGTGTCCTGGGCCACCTGTTTCCAAAACAGGGTGGTCACAACCTGCACCCGGGAGTGGCGCACGCGCAAGCGCTGCAGGGCATAGAGTCCTGCGGCCAGGGCGAGCAGACCACTGATCAGGGCAAAGGGAGAGAACTGAGCCAGACTCATGCTTCAAAGCCCCCTGGATGAAAGACCCTTGCGAGTTGGGGCACCACATCCTGATCGCAATCGAGTCGGATACGCCCGATACCTCGCTCGTGGCAAAAGTCAGTGATGTGGGTTTCAAAGGCCCCATAGGCCTGCCGATAACGCTCCTGCACCGCCGGAGTGATGGACACATCTTCCATGGCTCCGCTCTCGCAGTCCACCAGCCGCAGATCCCCGGCCAGACCCGGGTCCGCATCCACGGGCCGGGTCAGTTGCACGACCAAGAGCCGATGACGCAAACGACCGAGGGCCTCGGTCACCGCTTTGATTCCCTGGGGATCGAACAGGTCGCTGACCAGCACCACCAGACCCCGGCGCAAGCGCAGTGCGGACAAGCGCGCGATGGCTTTGGGGATGTCAGTGGCACCGCCCGCTTCGAGAGCTGCCAGACGCGAAGCAAGAGCCACCGCCCGGTTGCGTCCGGAGGCTGGCCGGGCAAGGATGCTCAGGTCCTCGGCGAAGGGAAAGACCCCCACCGTGTCATGCTGAAAGAGCGAAGCCGCCGCCAGCAATACCGTGGCCCTCAAGCCTGCGCGGCCCCTGGGCGGATCCTCCAGGAACTGACTCCGGGAAACATCCGGCAGGAGGTAAAGGGGCAGGTCCTCCTGCTGTTCAAAGAGGCGAACAAAGAGGCGTCCCAGTCGGCGCTCGAGATGCCAATCCACTGCCCGCAGATCATCCCCCGGTGTGTAGGGCCGATGATCCTCGAACTCCAATCCCATACCCCGATCCCGGGATCGCTGATCCGCAAAACGCCCCTGGGGAGCCACGCGGCGAGCACTCAGGTGCAAGCGTCGCGCTGCGTCAAAGAGCTGGGGGTCCACCAGTTCGCTGCGTGCCAGAATCGACATCAGGAATTGATCCGATCAGAGCCCTTCGCCGGGCAGGGGCATTGCTTCCAGAACGGCTTGCACGACTTGATCAGCGCTCACCCCATCCGCTTGTCCTTGGAACGACAGCAGCACCCGGTGGCGCAGACAAGGCATAGCCACTGCGCGAATATCCTCCGGCGCAACCGCATAGCGCCCCGCCAGCAGCGTATTGACCTTGGCCGCCAGTATCAGGGCTTGGGCTCCCCTAGGAGAAGAGCCGAGCGCCACCGCTTGCTTGACCAATTCCGGCGCGTACTCGCTGTCCGGTTGAGTGGCCATCACCAGGCGCACGGCGTGTTGCTGGGCCGCTTCGGGCACAGGAACCTCCCGCACGATCGCGCGCATTTCAAGCACCTCGGGACCGTTTGAGACAGCGCTGAGTTCTTCAGACTCGATGCCTGTGGTCAAGGCCAGAATGCGCCCGTACTCGTCTTCCTTGGGATAGCCCACCACCACCTTGAGCAAGAAACGGTCGAGCTGGGCTTCGGGCAAGGGATAGGTGCCTTCCTGTTCCACCGGGTTCTGGGTGGCCATCACACAGTAGGGCTCCTCCAGCTTGATTGTGCGCTCGCCGATGGTGACCTGCCGTTCCTGCATGGCCTCCAACATGGCGGACTGGGTCTTGGGCGTGGCGCGGTTGATCTCATCCGCCAGCACCAGGTTCGATACGATCGGTCCAGGTTGAAAACGCAACTCATGTCCGCCCCCCCGGGTCTCCACCAGGATCTCCGCCCCGCGCACATCCGAGGGCATCAGGTCCGGAGTAAATTGAATGCGGCTGAACTTGAGGTCTAGAGCCTCGCCCAGGGAGTGCACCAACAGGGTCTTGCCGATGCCAGGAACTCCTTCAAGCAGCACATGGCCCCCGGCAAAGAGCGCGGTCAGGACCGAATCGATCACCGACTCCTGTCCTACGATGGCTTTGTGAACTTCGGAACGTACACGAGTGTGAACTTCGCGAAAACGGGCGGCCGCAGCTTTGGCGCTGGCGGAACTTTCTTTGGTTGTCATTGTGTCTTGGGTGGTTTCCTTCACCGAAATGGACGGTGCGTGTTCTTGGGATACGGGCTCCAAAAGTCTGAATTCATTGGGAGCTTGATTTCGACACCTCGCGGAGTCGACGAAAGTAGTCGCGGACCATGCCCCGCAGCCAAGGATCGAGATCCAACTCGGGCAGGTGTCCTTCGGGTTGCGCACGGGGACTGCCTGCGCGCGCTGCTTGGGGCTGGGCTTGCTCGGCTTCGGGTCGCACGCGTTCCTGGGTCACCTTGGTACGCCCTGGACCGGGTCGACCCTTGACGCGGTCGGGGATCGGCACACCGAGCACAAGGCTGGCCACCCCCCTGGACTTCTTCTGCTGGCTCGGTCCCCCACGGCCATTGGCGTCGGGGTTCGGTCGATTGCCAAAACCGATGCGCAGGTCACGGGATACGGGAGGGCGACGATCCCGCATGGAGGGCTGCACGCCGCCGCGGGACTCCTGCTCCTCATCATCGTCGTCGATCTCCTCGTCCTCGTCGATCTCAGAATCATCGGGCACCGGTGCCTGCTCGGGACTGGACCAAGGCGATGCAGTTGGATTGCGGCCGGAACCCTTGGACGCGCCAGAACCGGTTGTTGTGGCAGACATTTCAGGAGTCTTGCGTGTGCGCGTCTTCTCCTTGCGCCTGGGCTTGGCCTCTTGACGCTTGCCCTTCTTGGGCCGCTTGTCCGGTTCCTTGGAGGGCTGCGCCTGATCCGAGGGAGCGCCCCGGGCGCTGGAATCGGTGGAAGCCGAGTTGGCCTCCGCCGAACGACCCTGACCAGTACTGCCCTTTGACTCCTTCTCCTGTTCACTCAACTCGCCACCTTGATCGGTGGCCGGTGCTCCGGCTTCTGCAGCCTTGGCTTGCTTGGGTTCCTGCTCGTCCAGCTGGGCGACCGCAGGCGCGTCCCCGGAGACCTGGGCCAGATCGGTCCTGGGTGCGGGCTCCTCCACGCCGAAGAACTCCTTCATGTCCTTCAAAGCATCCTGGGCCAGTTCCTGCACAGGTCCGGGACTCATGATCAACATGACCAGGAACAAAAGCAAAGCGCGGCCACCATGGGCCGCCAAACGGGCGTGAACGAGGGGCTGCACCGGGTGTGCAAGGTCCACAGCTTGGGCACCGCGCACCCAAGGACAAGCGTCCTCCAGGGCCGCCACGACGAACGGCGTGCGTCTGGCATGGTCGAGATACCCCCCAGCAGTCTGCAGGCGACCGGACAAGGCCAGACGCTGGTCCACAACCGCCAGGGCCTCCTCGCGGCCAACCGGGCGAATGAGATGTTTCAGCATCGGCCAGGCAACCAGTACCAAGACCACCAAGACGAAGCCAAGCAGGAGCCAACCCAGGGGCAGAGGCACTCCCACCAAAGCCAGCCCCAAACCAAGGAAGGGGGGCAACCAAAGGGCACGCATGACCCGGGGCAGGATGCGACCCAGGGCGTCCATGGCCCGCGCTCGCGCCAGGCCGCGTCCGGTCTTCTGGGCCAGTTGCTCCAGGTCCGCGCGCAGGGTGCCCAGTTCCGTGGGCTGCTTGGGTTCGTCGCTGCTCATTGGACGGGGCTCATTGGTCGGATTCCTCGTTCGACAACCCAAGGTCGAACTTGGTGGCTTCCAGGACTTCGCCGGTGAGCACGTTCTCTACCCAGGCGATGATGGTGACCTGATTCCCGTCGATGCCCGTCGAGACCCTTGAAGTGGCGCCCACACCAGCCGCCGCGAGATCATCCAGGTATGCAATCTGAGCGCCCTTCAGGTCCCCCAGGCTGATCTCGAAGGGCACCTCCTGGAAACCATCCACTGGATCCCAATCCAGACCTCCGGGGGGCGTCAACTCGGCCCGGGCCAGATGCCGGTGCACGATCACCCCAGTCTTGCCGGGGAACAACACGCCCCGCTCCGCCAGCACGATGACCAGCACCCGATCGTATTCAGAAGGCCCCATGCACTCCAGCATTCCCGAGACAGTGCCTTCTTCCAATACCGCTTCCACACCGAGGCTCCAGTCGGTGGCTTGACTCAAGCGCTCCAGAATGATTCCGCGGTTCTTCTCATAAATGGCCTCCGCATCTCGCCACTTGCCCGCGCCTGGGCCCATGCGTACTCCGTCTACCACATGCACCCAGGGACCAGGGACTCCTGCCCGGGCCGCCCGTCGTTCGGCGAGGCTGGTGCAAAGGGGATCGACCCTTGGACTCGGCAGATGATGCGAAAGGAAAATCGCTTCGCCCCCCAGGTAGTGATCCGCCAAACCCTCAAAGGCCATGGCCCCGCCAATGGCGCCCCGGTTTTCATCCCCCAACCAGGAGTTGGTGAAGAACTCCACCAGTACTGTGCGCCGCACTGGCTTCTCATCGTTGGCCTGAAAGCGCGTAGCAGAACCAAAGTTACGCACCTTCCCGGCGATCATGCGTTCGACCACTTCCACGCCGAATGGTTCATCCGTGTCGAGCAAGGGCTGCACGCGTGCCATGGCCTCAAGGGCATCGGGGCCGCTTTCAGGACTCAGCACCGCCTGCAGATAACGCGAAAAGGCCCGACGCAAACGGCCCTCACCTTCGTAGTAGCGCCCCAGATCCAGATTGATCGGGCCGTCTTCAGGCAAACCAAAGGAAGCCGAGAGCAGGTGCCGCCAGGCCTCGTCCCCTTCGGAGCGAGCCAAACGCTCACGCCCCATGCGCCCGTGCACCCGGTGCACCGCGTTGGGATAGCGATCCTTGCGGCCACTCTTCACGGCAAGTGCTCCCGCGGTCAAGACCTCGTCCATGCGCCCCTCGTCAGAGAGTTCCACCATCAGGTCGAGCATGCGCGTGGTGACCAGATCCTCGGGCGTTGTATTGGCGATCCATCCAATAGCGCTGCTGATTTGTTCCGGAGGAGCAACTTCATCGAAGCGCCAGGTGAGCAGCAACTCCGCCGCCTCGCGGGCCAGCCGTTCCGTTTTGAAGGTTTCCAGGAAGGCCTCCAGCTCGTCCGCCTCTTCAGTCACCCGAGCTTCAAAAAACGCCCGATCGGAGAGGGGAAATTCAGGCTCGCGGCTAACCCTCACATGGGCCTTGAGCGCGCGGCGATCCACGGTCAGGGTCAGGTGCTTCAAGAGTCCGATGCCCATCACCCCGATGGGAGTGTCCGGATTCACCAGGGCCAGGGGCTCCGGTCGTAGTGCCACGAACTTGGACAGATCGATGCCACCCAGATGCAGGGGCCCCAGGTTGCCCGCAGGGGCGCCCCGTTGCTCGCAGATGATCTGATCCACGCGGGTGTCGTAGTAGCTGCAACCCACGGCGATTGCAAAGGGGGTGCCATCGGCCAGGGTAACGCCCATCCAAAGCATGCCCGCGTGTTCGTTCAGGGGCAAGACCCAGGAACCATCGCTCTGGCGCTCGGTCCGCACAGGCTCCGTGGGCGATTCCCCAAGCGGTGCAAACTCCAGCACCCTGGAAGCCAATTGAAAAGTGATCCGGTGTTCGCGCAGAACCTGGTAGCCGATGCTCCCCACCAGCGAGTTCTCTCCCAGTTCCTCGGAGTGATACTTGGTGAACTCCTCCATGAACTCTTCATCCCCCAGTTCCCGGCGCTCAACCTCCAGATCAAAGTCCGGCAAGTGAATGCGGATTGGAATGGTGGTGCCATCAGAGTTTTCGCAGCGCAGTGGCGCCGCGGCCCGGTTGTGCAGCACGAGTCCGTGGGGCGCTTCAAATTCCACCAGCAGGTTGGCCGGGATACGCCGATAAGGCGTGGAGAGATCGCAGGAAACCACAAGCCGACCGGCGATGATCGAGACCGGCACGCGGCCCTGTACATCGATGGAATGGGACCCTCGATGAATGTTCCGGGCAGGGGCGAGGTCCATGCCAAACAGACCCACAAGGAGCAGAACGAAAGGAAGGTGAACGGACTGGGGGGGCATTGGTTTCCGCACCGCGCGTGACCCGCGGCGAGGTGGCAGTCCAGGGGCGCTTGCCCCTGCATAGGTCGATCAGGGCCGGAACCCTGGAGTGTTTCGGTTCAGACGAGTCCCTCAGGAATCCTGGCGGGGCTTGCCTTTGATGGTTCCAAAAGCCCAGGTATCGTGGCTCATGGTGATTTCGATCTCGGCATCTTGCGGCACGCTCACGGCGACCGGTACGAAACCGCGGCCTCAGCACGAGCCTGGGAAGAGCGCCTTGAGCAACTCCGTCCCCAGCTTGCGCTCGACGACGGTGAACTCGGGGCTCTTGCCCCGCGGGGCCCAACCCTTGTACTCCTCACCGGCGGCTCCGTACCACCAGACCTTGTTGGGATCGAATTGCAGCTTGCCGCCAGAGCGCTGATAGGTGAACTCGGCACGACTGGGTCCACCCCAGGCCACCGATGTGGCCTGACCCGCACCCACCTGCATGGGCTTCATGTTGCCCTCCAACACAGCGACCCGCGCCTCTCCCAGACCAAGCAGTCCCGAGTGCAGGCGATAGCGTCCTACGGGCACGGTCACCGGTCCCGAAGTGCGGGCCAGATCGAAACTGTGCTTGCCATTGGCGCTCTTGATCACAGCACCAAGCACCCGGCCGTCCGCTTCAAAGTCGGTTGCCAGATCCAAAGTGCCCACTGCTGCGAGATAGGGCTCAAGCTGCAATTCCGTTCCTTCAGAGTTCACATGGAGTGCTAGCAATTTGCCATCCACATGCACGCTGGCAGAGAGGAAGGTGGCGCGCTTGCCCGAACCAACGATCATTGCATCTTGACCGACCTCACCAAAGATGCCATCGCCATCCTGATCGATGACCACGATCTTCTGGCCGCGAAGCTTGCCCTGTACGGCACCGGAGGGAGCCCACTCCCAACCCTTGCCCAGGTTGCGCAGGCGCACGGCGTAGCGCAGAGGAGCTCCGGAGAGGCGCGTACCCTCAAGCAGACAGAAGGCCTTGCGCTCGCCAGTGTCCTTGTTCAAGGAGCCTTCGATACGGCGCTCGAGAAGGCCATCCCCGTCCGTGTCGATCAAGAGAGCTTCCGCGTCCGGCTTGACCGCGAATCCATCCCCCCCCTGGTGGCGAATAGGCAGGCTCTCCCCCACTGCCAGCCAACGTTCAGCGGGCAGCACATAGGAAAACTTGCGCGAGGGCTTGTCCTTGAGAACGACGAGTTCCCCACCCGCGGCGGGCAGGGACAAGAGCAGCAGACTGGCGGTCAGGATCATGGGTAAAAACTCCTTGCCCTCAGGATACCCTTCGAAAGCGCTCGGCAACTGTAAAAAGCGTCCCCAAGGGGCCTCAAACCCGCGAACTTCGCGATCCGCTCGGGGCCTCAGATCGAATCGTCTCCGAGACAGGCCTGGGCGCGCTCAAGGACCTGCTCGACCCCCATCTGACTGGTGTCCAGCCGATGCTGACAACGCCCGTAGGCACCTGCGCGGGTTCTGAGGAGATTCGCCAGTTCTTCGCGGGCTTTTGGACGGCCACTCATGGGCCTCCGGTCCCCCTGATTCAACACCCGTTCCCAGTGGTCTTCGGGGGAGGCCCTCAACCAGATCGTGCGGCAGGAAATCAGCACCCGTTCGAAGTTGATGGGGCGCTCGACGATGGAGCCAGGAACCTCCAAAACCAGCTTCTGACCTGCTGAGAGCACTTCTTGCAGGGTCTCGGCCTCCCAATTGGCCCAGGCATCGGGGCCCTCCAGGTCGATCAGTTCACCCATCCCAAGCCCCGCGCGCTGTTCGACACGGCGATCCAGTTCCACAAAGGGGGCCTCCAGCTCGCGTGCCAGGAGGGGACCGAGGGTGCTCTTGCCCGCCCCGCGCAATCCCACCAATGCAATCCGCTCGGGGGCAGCAAGGGGCAAATCGCAGAGCTCCCCAAGGGGTGTCCCCAGAGCCGACGCCAGGGAAGCGAGTTTCAACAAGGACAGGTTCGCCCGCCCGGCCTCGGCCTCAGTCACATAGCGTCGGGAGAGTCCCGCCGCCTCGGCCAGGGCGGCAACCCCCAGGCCGCGGCCCTCCCGCAGGGTGGTCAGCCGCCGGCCCAATGCACCGAGAATTGCTTGCGTTTCAATCATGCTGGATCTATAGTACCCAATATAGAACAAGATGGGAAGTTTAGTTCCCATCTATTGCTTCCAATCAGCCTGCTCCCAATAGGGCTCCCCCCCCCTCGGTGCCCATTCTGAGCAGCGGCCTGGCACGTTCCCCCCCCGAGCCCCGGCTACTTGGAAGTCCAAGAAACCCTGAAACACCATGCCTGTCGCCTGCACCCCCACCCGTCAGAGTTTTCAAACCCATCCGGACCGATACCGCCACTGGCAGCTCTCCTTCGATGGAGATGTGGCCACGCTGGCTATGGGCGTCGATCCCCAGGGCGCCCTCAACCCGGACCATGACCTCAAGCTGAATTCCTACGACCTGGGGGTCGACATCGAGTTGGCGGACGCGATCCTGCGTCTGCGCTTCGAGCACCCCGAGGTGCGCGCGGTGGTGCTGACCGGGGCCCTCGATCGTGTCTTCTGCGCGGGCGCCAACATCGTCATGCTGCGCTCCAGCGCCCACGCCTTCAAGGTCAACTTCTGCAAGTACACGAACGAGACCCGGCTCGGCATCGAAGAGGCCTCGGACAGTGGGCGCATGCGTTTCCTGGCAGCCTTGAACGGCACCGCATCCGGCGGTGGCTACGAGCTGGCCCTGGCCTGCGACCGCATTCTTCTGGTAGACGATCGCAACAGTGCGGTCAGCTTTCCGGAAGTGCCGCTCCTGGGCGTGCTACCCGGCACCGGCGGCCTGACCCGTATCACCGACAAACGCAAGCTACGGCGAGATCGCTGCGATGTGTTCAGCACCGTGGCGGAAGGCATCAAGGGCAAGCGCGCGCTGGCCTGGAATCTGGTGGACGCCATCGCGCCCCTCTCCCGCTGGGACGAGGCCAAGGCCCAACACGCCGCGGAACTGGCTGCACAGGTCTCCCCCTGCGAAGGCTCCGGCGTACAACTGCCCACAATCGAAGCCCGCGATGAGGAGGGCCCGAACGGCCTGCGGCTGGCCTATCAGTATGTACAGGTGGACTTCAACGAGAAAGACCGCACCGCCGAGTTGACCATCAACGCCCCGGACACCTGCCCGGCTGACGAAGCGGGCGCTGTGGCCGAAGCAGGGGCCTGGTGGGCCCTGCAGGCTTTCCGCGAGTTGGACGACGCGATCCTGAACCTGCGCATGAACTTCCGCGACATCGCCCTGGTGTTGATACGCGCCACGGGCAGCCACGCGACCCTATGCAGCACAGATGCTCTGCTGGCAGACAGCGAGCACTGGTTCCTGCGGGAGACCCGCTCTCTGATCAAGCGCGTACTCAAGAGAGTCGACCTCTCCGCCAAGAGTTTCTACGCGGTGGCGGACGAGGACACGACCTTTGTCGGCTGCTTCTTTGAACTGCTTCTGGCCGCAGACCGGTCCTATGTATTGAACGATCCGGAGCGCCCGGTGCGGCTGGGTGTCACTCAGGCCAACGCAGGCATGTACCCCATGTCCAACGGCATCTCACGGCTTGCGACCCGCTTCCTGGGTGCGCCCGAAATGGTCGCTCAGATCCTCGAGCATGGCGACTCCTTCGATGCAGGCACAGCCGACGAATTGGGGCTCGCTACCGCCGCCCCGGACGACATCGACTGGGACGACGAAGTGCGTCTGGCCATCGAAGAGCGCACGAGTTTCTCCCCGGACGCCCTGACCGCCATGGAAGCCAATCTGCGTTTCCCTGGTCCTGAGACCATGGAAACCAAGATCTTTGGGCGGCTCTCCGCCTGGCAGAACTGGATCTTCCAACGCCCCAACGCCGTGGGCGAGAAGGGCGCCTTGACCTGCTACGGCACCCCCAGCCGCCACGAATTCAACGTGGAACGCACCTAGAACACCTGTACGCGCCCCAACTCACGCTTCTCTCCCAAACGCCGCCAGCAGCAATCCCATGACACAAATCGACTACTCGCAGAAAATCCCCAACAATGTGGACCTGGGCTCCGACAAGCGACTTCAGCGGGCCCTTGAGCGCTGGCAACCGGACTACATCAATTGGTGGCGCGAAATGGGTCCCACCAACTTCAACGAGAACGACGTGTACCTGCGCACCGCAGTCAGCGTGGAACGCGATGGCTGGGCCCACTTTGAAGAGGTCAAGATGCCCGACTATCGCTGGGGCATCTTCCTGACCCCCCACCAGAAGGAGCCCAAGATCGGCTTCGGTGACCATGAGGGTCAGGACGCCTGGCAGCAGGTGCCCGGAGAATACCGCAACTGGCTGAAACGCCTGATCGTGACCCAAGCGGACACGGAGCCCGCTTCAGTTGAGCAGCAGCGCCTTCTGGGCATGACCGCGCCCTCGCTCTATGACATGCGCAACCTGTTCCAGGTCAACGTGGAAGAGGGCCGCCACCTGTGGGCCATGGTCTATGTGCTGCATCGGCACTTTGGCAAGGACGGACGCGAGGAGGCGGACGAGCTCCTCCAGCGCCGGTCAGGAAACGCGGACCACCCGCGCATCCTGACCACTTTCAACGAACCCTGTGAGGACTGGCTCTCCTTCTTCTGCTTCACCATGTTCACAGACCGCGACGGCAAGTACCAACTCCTGTCCCTGGCGGAATCTGGCTTCGACCCCCTGGCGCGCTCCTGCCGCTTCATGCTGACCGAAGAAGCACACCACATGTTTGTGGGCCAGACCGGTGTTGCGCGGGTCATCCGGCGCACCTGCGAGGTCATGAACGAATTTCCCCATGCCGACCCCCGTGAGCACGGAGCGATCCCCTTGGACCTGATCCAGCGCTACATCAACTTCTGGGCCTCCAGCAGCCTGGATCTGTTCGGCGCCGAAGTGTCCTCCAACTCCGCCAACTTCTTCGCGGCAGGCATCAAAGGTCGCGCCTACGAAGACAAGTACGAAGAACACACCGCTATGGACCAGTTCTATGAATTCGAGCGCTTCCAGAACGGGCGCCTGACCACCGAATCGGTACCCATGCGCAACGCCATGAACGAAGTCCTGCGCGACGGCTATGTAGAAGAGAACCTCAAGGGCGTGGAGTACTGGAACCGCGAGTGCGAGAAGCTGGGAATCGACTTCAGCTTCAGGTATCCCCAGCGGCGATTCAACCGCACGATTGGCGAGTACGCGGGCTCTCGCTTCGACCTCCAGGGAATCCCCATCGACGAAGACGGTTGGAACTCACAGGTCAACGGATGGCTGCCCTCGCTCGAAGACAAGGCCTACGTCAAGTCCCTCATGCAACCGATCACCGAGCGCGGCAAGTACGCCGCCTGGATCGCGCCGCCCAAACGAAGCATCAACGGCCAGCCGGATGACTTCGAGTACGTCAAGCTGTAGAAGCGCATCCCCAGGGCCAGCTTCAGGCTAAGGTCTGGATCTGGTCACTGGATCCCATATGGGGATGGACTTTTCCATGCTCAAGACCTCACAATCTGCACTCCGAAAAGAGGGGTGCGCACCTGGATCAGTGGGATCCCAACGCGCGAGGGGAAAAACATGATTCGATTGCCTATGGCGCCTGTGGCGCTCATTCTATTCGCATTGGTGGCTTGTTCGGGCGGTGACTCCGGTCAGACCGCTGGCAACAACGGAAACGCCTGGGGTGGCGGGGACGATCTGGGACAGGGCAGCGATGGGACCGTCTCAGACGGAGACGTGGTGGCTGTGATCCGCGTTCACTCGACCGAGGCAGACAGTCAACTGGTGCAAGCAACCCTGCCCGTGCCCAGAGGCACTCTGACCGACAACGGCTTGAGCGTTCCCCTATCCATTCGAGACGACCAAGGCAACGCAACACCGACCCAGGTGGAAATCGTCTCCCGCTATCCGCGCTGGGAAGACGGCGCGGATGTGATCGAGGTCTTGGCTCATGTACGACGCCCCGAAGGACTCGAGCCCGGAGAGCCCTTTGACCTGGAACTGGGGATCAACCCCCATAGCAAGAAGGACCTGATCATCGGCCAGGGGGCGGCCAACCTCTTGAATTCACCCGGCGCCTTCAAACTGGTGGCCCGAGATGTATTCGGCAACAGCTATTCCGCTGATCTGCTCGCGGGCTGGAACATACAACCCGGCGAGAACGAAGAAGAACTACGGGAAGCGACCCGCGTTGTGCGAGACGGCCAGATTGTGCGCACAGTGGCTTCCCACAGCGTACTGCTGCCCCACGATCCCCAGGGTGGATCCGAGGCGACCTTGCCCCACATGTTTGGAGTCCACAGCTACGCCAGCGCCTGGCGAGGCAAGAACTTCATCAGCTTGGACCTGCATGTTCACAATGGGCTTGATGGGTTGGACAGCGTCGACGAGCGAGACGATGCACTGCAAGCGCTGCACTTCAAGGATCTCAAGCTGCGCACCCCTCCCGGCTGGGAAGTAGCCGCCCTGATCGAGAATCCCCAACACGGCACCTCGGTGGACGCGGGAGGCTGGCGCTGGCACAGATTGATCGGTAGCCGCGCGGATGGCAAGCTGCACTACTTCCCCAAACAAGGTCGCATGCTGCGACGCCTGGTGGTCTATCCCAGCTCGGCCGAAAGTGATGCCCTGGCCATGCTGCACAACCACAACCGCGGTTTCTCCAAACCCGCCAGCGTGCCCAATGGCAACCAGGGCTGGTCCTGGTGGAATCAGCAGACCGCACGCTATCTCGCACAAAACAGCCGCCTTCCTGAACTTGACCACCTCTCCATGTCCAACCTGCGCGACCAGCAGGCAGCCCGTTGGAGCGAGTTGTTGCATCTGGTGGAAACCGGTAACTCCGGAAACTACCCCTTTGAGGCCGAAGGCATGGGCTGGGCCCACCCCTGGGGCGTGGGCTACGGGGGCATGGCCGGGGGAGACGAGATCTGGCCTCTCGACGGAGTGCTGCTGGCCTGGACAGGATCCAGAGAGGCCTACTCCACGGCTCAATTGCAGGCCCGCGGCTATGCGGACCGCCAACCCCAAGCGCTCTATGACCTTGCGGGCCGCCCGACCTCCTTGGAGGACCTGCTTGTACAAGGCCCCGAAGGCCCCTATGTGCGCTGCTGGTTCTATGAGCGGCCAAATTCCGGTTCGGATGTCTTTGGGTTCAACGATGCGCCCACCCACCAGACCGACTGGGTTGTGGCCCAGGACAAGCAACCCCCCTACGAGGATGAGTTGTCGGGCTGGATGCACATCGACCACCAGCACCTGATCCGCTACACGCGCAACCTCAAGACCCTGACCTGGTTGGGCAACGACGCAATGGCCAAGGACCTGCTTTGGTCTGCGACGGAGAACGAACGACTCTCCTATCACCCCTATCCGGTGACCTCGAGCTATGAAATCCAGAGCACCCAGATGATCAACCGCATGCAGTATGTGCAACAGTATCCGGGTCAGGGTTTTGACATGCGGCGAAGCGAATGCTGGGGCATGGACGCGGCAATCTGCAACTATGCTCTTGCCGATCAGGAGCGGCGCGACATTCTGAGGCCCTGGTTTGGGCAAACAGTTGACTTGATCGACGCGGGCCAAAGCACCTGCTCGGGCAACATCATGTCCTCCGCCATCGGCATCGTCTTCGGACAGAACTACCGCACGCGCCAGACCTTTGAGGAGTCTTTCGCCACAACCCTGCTGCGGTCCTTATCCACCTCGGTCTTCGCGGGCGTGGACGAAGAACGCTGGCAGAAGGCTCAGAACTCAATCATCGCATCTGCCACCTGCACCGTGACGCCGCCTTTCTGGAGTGACAGCGAAGGCAAGCCCGCCTTTCACGTGGGAGTGGGTCCCTGGAACCCAGGAGAAGGAGAATTCTGCTTCGGCATTCCAAGTGACGCATTCAGCGGCTACCACGACTCCACCAATCCTCTGCCAATGATGGCCTGGGCCACCCTGGCCAGCGAGGACGACCTGTTCACGCTGAAGTCATCGATAATGCTCGGTGGCGGTGATCTGCGCGCAAGATTGGAGGCCAAGGGAACGACCGATATCGCTCACTGGGCTCCCCTGCTGGCAATCAGTCAGATGGCGCCAATGAACTGAGGGTAAAGCTGCTGGTCACCCCACGATTCCAGGCACGGGGTACAATCAGGGGATGCGTCCCCGCCACTTGCTCCTGATTGCCTCGTTTGCGCTGCTCGGAACCGAGTCCCTGGAATCCGCACCACAATGGTCCAGCAACCCCGGCTCGAATCTGGCGGTAGCGGATGCCAGCGGAGATCAAGTGCAGCCCAAAATTGCACCCACCATTGACGGCGGCTGCTATATCAGCTGGTTCGACAGCATCGCCAATGGCTTTGACCTACGCTTGCAGAAGCTCGACGCCAACGGCCAGGAACTGTGGCCCCACGACGGTGTCCTGGTTCTCGACCGCGGATTCTCATCAACCCAGGACTATGGCCTCGATGTGGACGCAGCGGGCAATGCTCTTGTGACCTGTCGTGATGACAGCGGCAGCGGCACTCAGATCAGTGCAGCAAAGGTCTCCCCCGGTGGCATCTTGATCTGGGGTGCAGGGGGAGTCAGCTTGACCGCCACCAGTGCATTTGTGGCAGCGCCCAAGATCGCTGGTACCAGCGACGGCGCGGCGGTGGTCGCCTGGCTTGAGAACACATCGGTCAAGCTGCAAAAACTCGATGGCGCAGGAATACCCCAGTGGGGCGCGGGCCTCAGTCTTACGCCCCCCGCCGGTTCTTACTCTGTGGCAGATCTGCATGACCATGGCACGACGGTCATCCTCTCCATGGTGCACCAGACGGGCTCGCAGTTTTTTTCCCCCAAGCACTTGGTCGCAATGAAGTTCGACGGCATGGGCAGCTCACTTTGGGGAAACTCTCCCCTCGGCATCTTTGACTCGGGCTCCCTGCAGATAGGCAACTACCCGCCATTCACACCCGACGGCAATGGAGGCGCGCTCTTTGCCTGGTATGGGGTCAGTCCCTTGCAGGTCTACGCCCAACACATACTTCCGGCAGGAACCGAAGCCTTCCCTCACAACGGTGTCAGCGGCTCGACGAATGCCGGTCAGGTCCGTACTGATCCCAATCTGGCCTATGACGCAATCAGCGGAACGACCTACATGTTCTGGACAGAGCAGAATTCAGGCCAGTCCCAACATGGCCTCAGCGGTCAGAGATTCGATGCGGGAGGAGTACGCCAGTGGGGCAACCACGGAGTTTCTTTGATAGCCGTAGGGGGCATGGAGATCCGTCAGGCCAAGACCGAAGTCAGCGGAACGGGGGCCTTTGTGTTCTGGAGCGAGATCCCGAGCTTCGGCACGGATACGCTCCACGGTGCCCATCTGGATTCCACGGGAGCCGTTGACATCGCTGCTTTTGACGTGGCCTCCACTCCCGCCGTCAAGTCACGGCTCGATGTGGACAAGGGAACCAACGGCCAGATCCTGCTGGCGTGGAGCGATCAGGCCGTAGACACAGGAAACATCCTGGCGCAGAACGTGGGCCCCGATGGAAGCCTGGGGCCGATTGATCTGGGGGTGATCTACTGTGACGCAAACCCAGACAACTCGGCCACCATCGGCATCAGCAGCCTGGACTGCAGTCAACCCTCTATTTTGGTCACGCTGAGCAATGGCCCGCCAAACCAGTTCGGCTATCTCTTGGTTGGTACTGGCAATGGGAGCGTCACGGATCCTCCAGGTGCATTGGGAGATCTGTGCCTGTTGGGCTCGGCAATCGGGCGCTATCGACAGGATGCGGCCTTGATCAACGGAGGGGGGACCTTGAGCACAGACATCCTGAACGCCAACACCGGTGCCGGCGGTGGTGCCCTGCCCAATCCTCTCGTAGGCAATATCTGCGTACCGCCCGGACAAACATGGAACTTCCAATACTGGCACCGCAATTCTGGCAGCCCCTCGGGCTTCTCCCAGGCCCTGGCGGTCACATTCCAGTGAATTGACTACCCTCTGGGCATGCAGACCTTCAGCCTCCTTGCCCTCCTTGCACTTGCCGCCTGCACCCCCCTGCCCCCCACCAGCACACAGATCAGCGGGGAGGACAATTCCTTTCAGGGGGCGATTCAAATCTCCCACCCCCTTACGGAAACTGATCAACAGGCGTTGCATTACGGCCTGCGAATCGAAGTCGATGGTAGCGGCGGGGAGGTAGTCGAGACCCTTGCGGGTGGCCAGACTGTACTGCTCGGGGAGGTCGCCCTCCTCGGCCCCGGAGATGTAGACCTCAAATTCGACTACAACTTCGTCGCAATCGGATTCTATGTGGTCAAGCCCTTTAACAGATTCAATCTTGAAGGGGAACTGGGCTTCGGACACTCTTCCCTCGATGCCAGGGCATCTCTCGGAGCGCTATCAGAGTCAGCTGAGTTCCAGGAGTTTGGACTCTATGTGGGCGGCAATGCCTCATACCAACTGAACTGGCCCCTGCTCCTGTTCTACAGGCTGCGAGGATTCCAGGGAAGCGGGGATGACGAGACGAGTACTTGGGAAACACAGCTCGGTACCAGTTGGACCGTCAACGAGACCATGACGATCTCAGCGGGCCTGCAAGCCTGGAACTACCTGCGAGAACCACGTAGCATGCCTATAACCCCGTCGGACCTCGATCTGACCCTCAACGGGCCTTTCTTGAGGCTTGAGTTCTCATTCTAGTGATGGACGCAATAGTCGACGGGCCCCGCGCAGCCACGAGTCCCTGTTGAACCGCCCAGCGCCCCTGTATCGCCCCGTGAGCAACCCGGCATTGGATATTCAGACCACCCCCGATACAATGCCCCCAATTCCCCGAGTCCGCTGAATTCGAATCCAGCGCCTCTCGGCACCTTGATTGGTCCGGCCCCCAGAACAGGCGACCCATTCCCCATGACCAACAGCAAAAAGTACACCCCATCCCAGCGCGAACAGGACTTTCTCGACACCGTTGAGAGCCCGCGCTATGAGCGCGAGAGCCTCAATGGCCTCAAACCGTTCCTGGAGAACAGGGTGGCGGAGGATATCCAGGGTTTCTACAGCCCCGCAGAACTTGCCGCCCTCGCCAAGCTAGAGGGCACCGAACGGGATGTGGAGCACCGCATGCCGGTCAAGATGACCCGCCACTACTTTGAATTGGCCAAGAACAGTGAACCCCTCAGGCAACTGGTGAAAGCCAAACCTGAGGAGACCGCCAACCTGCAGGGCAGCGATGATCCGGGCCACCAGATGGACTACAGCCCCGTGGAAGGCCTTCTGCACAAGTACGAGATGGGCTTGATGTATGTGGTCTCCACTTGTTCCGCCCACTGCCGCTTTTGTTACCGCGAAGAACTGATCAGCCGCAAGGAGGTCGAACGCCTGGACGGCACGGTGGCCAAGAAGGGCATGGCCCAGATCAATGAGATCAGCGCCTACATTCACGCCCACAACAAGATGGTGGCGGACAATAATGGCCGCCACCCTGAAACCGGGCGCGAGAAACTCCGGGAAGTACTGATGTCCGGCGGCGATCCCATGGTCCTTTCCAATGCCAAGATTGCAGCCTGGATGGCCGCTCTGGCTGAGGCAGGGGTTGAGGCGATTCGCATTGGCACCAAGGAACTCGCCTTTTTCCCTGATCGCTTCGACGAGACGTTCCTCTCCATGCTCGACAACTTCCACAGGACCTATCCTGATGTGAGTCTACGCATGATGATTCACTTCAATCATCCCGACGAGTTCCTGACCAAGGATACGAACGGCAACTTCATCCAGGATCCCTCTGGAACCCTGCAATGGCAACCGGCAACGAAACGCGCCATGGTGGGTTTGGTTTCAAGAGGCTGGGTCCGGGTGGAGAACCAATCCCCGCTGATCAAGGGTATCAACGACGATTCCGAAGCCCTGCGCATCATGCAGCGTGCCATCAAACAAATGGGTGGCGAGAACCACTACTTCTTCTGCGGACGGGACATCGTCGCCCACAAGGCCTTCAATATCCCTATCGAAAAGGCCTGGGCGATCTTGAACGAATCCCAAAAAGGCCTCTCGGGAGTCGAAGCTCACGCGCGCCTGTCAATCACGCACTACAAGGGCAAGACTGAGGTAGTGGCCGTAACCAACGAACCCATACCGGGTGTGCCGGGCACAGAGAACGGTGTTGTGATCTTCAAGATCCTACGCAGCGCCGCCGATGCTCACGAGCGCGGCAGACTCTGCATCGTCGGCCGCAACCCCGAAGCAATCTGGTTCGATGGCTACGAAGACCGGGTCATCATGGACGAAGCCGGTCTCTTCAGCTATGGCCGCGTGGATACCCCAAAAGCAGTCTCCGCCAAGTCCACCTAAACTCACTAGCATCCCCAAGGGATCCAATGATTGACAAAACCGTACCGAGTGTGGCTCAAGCCGTACAAGGTATCCATGACGGCGCCACCGTCATGATCGGCGGCTTCGGTGAAGCAGGCAGTCCCATCGAGTTGATCCACTCTTTGATCGACCAGGGCGCAAGCAACCTGACCGTAATCAACAACAACACGGGCAGTGGCGAAGTGGGCCTGGCAGCTCTGATCAAGGCTGGACGCGTGCGCAAGATGATCTGCTCCTATCCGCGCTCGCAGAACTCAACAGTGTTCCCAGACCTCTACCGTGCTGGTAAGGTTGAGTTGGAACTGGTTCCACAGGGAACCCTGGCAGAGCGCATTCGCGCCGGTGGCGCAGGCATTCCCGCTTTCTACACCCCCGCCTCGGTGGGTACGCCCCTTCAAGAGGGCAAGGAGTTGCGTAGCTTCGGCAACCAGGAGTATGTGCTTGAACGCGGTCTGCGGGCAGACTACGCCCTGCTCAAGGCCAGATGCGCGGACCGCTACGGCAACCTGCTCTATAACAAGACCGCCCGCAACTTCAGCCCATTGATGGCCATGGCGGGGGGGACAACGATTGTGCAAGTAGCGGAGATTGTCGAGGCCGGAGAGCTGGATCCCGAGGCAGTGATCACCCCGGGCATTTTTGTGCAACAGGTGATACGGATTCCCAATCCAGCCCACGAGTCCGATCTGGTTCGCCAAGGAGTGATTTACCCATGACCTCCCCCATCGGTCTCAGCAGGGAGGAGATGGCCCAGCGCGTGGCTCTCGACATCCCTGACGGCAGCTATGTGAACCTGGGCATTGGCATCCCGGAGCTGATCGCCAAGTTCGTCCCCGAGGGACGCGAGTTCATCTATCACACGGAGAACGGCCTGCTTGGAATGGGGCCTTCTCCCCTGGAGGGCCAGGGCGAGCCAGAACTGATCAACGCAGGCAAACGCCAGATCACCGCGCTTCCGGGAGCCGCCTATTTCCACCATGCGGACAGCTTCGCCATGATTCGTGGAGGACACCTGGACCTATGTGTTCTGGGCGCCTTGCAAGTCGCCAAGAACGGGGACCTGGCCAACTGGTCCACCGGGGGTCCCGACGCGATCCCCGCAGTGGGCGGTGCTATGGATCTGGTCGCAGGGGTCAAGCAGATCTTCGCGGTCACTCAGCACTGCACGAAAAAGGGTCATCCCAAGTTGGTTGAGGCCTGCACCTTCCCTTTGACCGGAGTGGGCGTGGTCAGCCGTATCTACACGGATCTGGCGGTGATCGCTGTGACACCGGAAGGTCTGCGAGTCTTGGAGTTGAGCCCCGGTGTGGACCTTGCCTATGTTCAAGAACGCACGGGGACGGAACTCCTGCCCTCACTGCCGTCTTCCTGACCAGAACCACATGCAGTCCGAATCCAAGAGCATGGCGCTCTATCAACGAGCCCTGAAGGTGATGCCGGGCGGTGTCAGCCGCAACACGGTCCTACGGGACCCCCACCCGCCCTATGCGGTCACGGCTTCTGGCTGTCGGGTCACTGATCTTGAAGGCGTCGAGCGCATTGACTTTTCCAACAACATGGCCTCGTTGGTCCATGGCCACTGTTTCGAGCCTGTGGTCACTGCTGTGACCGAACAACTCAAGCGGGGCAGTGCCTTCACCCTGGCCACCGAAGTGGAGGTAGAGTTCGCCGAGCACCTCGCCAGCCGCAATCCCGACTTCGAGAAGGTCCGCTTCGTCAACTCCGGCACCGAGGCGGTGATGGGATGCTTGAAAGCCGCCCGAGCCTTCACCGGTCGGCCCAAAATCGCCAAGGTGGAGGGCGCCTACCACGGCCAATACGACTACGCCGAGGTCAGTCAGACCGCAGGTCCCACGAATTGGGGCGATGCCGCCGAACCGAGCAGCGTGCCCGTGGCTGAAGGCACACCCGCCTCCGCCCTGGCCGAAGTCGTCGTCCTGCCCTTCAACGATCCCAAGCGCGCCATCGCCCTGCTCGAAAAGCACAAATCCAGCATCGCCTGCGTACTGCTGGATCTTCTGCCCCATCGGGTGGGACTACGCCCAGCTGAGCAGGACTTCATAGAGACCATCCGCGCCTGGACCCATGCCAACGGCGCACTGCTCGTGGCGGACGAAGTGATCACCTTCCGGTCCGAATTCGGCGGCGCCCAGACCTGGTATGAGGCAGCCCCGGACCTCACCGCCCTGGGCAAGGTCATCGGTGGCGGCTTCCCGGTGGGGGCCATATGTGGCCGCGCTGAAGTCATGGACGTAATGGATCCGCTCGCGGAAAAAGTCATCTTCCCCCACTCCGGAACTTTTTCCGCCAACCCGATCACCATGGTCGCGGGATTGACCGCCATGCGCCACTTCGACGAGACAGCGGTGACCAAGATCAACGCCCACGCGGACCGCGCTCGGGCCAATCTGACCCAGACAATCCAAGCCTCCGGCGTTCCCGCCTGCATTACCGGCGCCGGCTCACTCCTGCGCCTGCACCTCAAGCCGACGCCACCCCGCAACTACCGCGAGTGCTACCTTGCTCCCGAGCAAAGCCGCCAACTGAAGATCCTGCTCGATCACCTCTTTGATGAAGGCATGATCATGATCAATACCTGCAGCGCGGCGCTTTCCACCGCCATCGGCGACGCTGAAGTCGACGCCCTGGTGGCCGCGATCAAAAGCGGGCTGCAACGCATCAAGTAGCACGACATCCGGATACATCCCTAGCCAAGGTGATGTGGCCTGATGTTCGCAGGTCTGACGGTACTCGGTGCCTATGCAATCTTCAGCCGCTTGCTCCCAACCAGGCCGCCCCTGTCAGAAGGTCCCGGCAACAGTCCTTGGACACAAGCCTGGATGCTTGAGTGGAACCATCAGGATCAAGCCGGGGATCAGGATTGAAGTTCCAGCAATCCCGATCAACCGAACTGGATCCCCTGGGCCAGGGGCAGCTCGCTTGACCAGTTGACCGTGTTGGTCTGGCGTCGCATGTAGGCCTTCCAGGCATCCGAACCTGACTCGCGGCCGCCACCCGTGTCTTTCTCGCCGCCGAAGGCGCCGCCGATCTCAGCGCCGGAAGTTCCAATATTGACATTGGCGATGCCGCAATCGGAACCCACCGCCGATATGAATTCCTCGGCCGCTCGTACGCTGCCGGTGAAGATGGCAGAGGAAAGGCCCTGAGGCACATCGTTCTGCTTGGCGATGGCATCGGCCAGATCGGTGATACGGATCAAGTACAGAATCGGTGCAAAAGTCTCGTCCTGCACGGTCTGCATCGAGTTTTCCGCCTCCACCAGAGCAGGCACCACGAAATTGCCACCAGACAGGGCGCCCTCCATTTTGGCTGCACCGCCGCCGCAGAGCAGCTTGCCCCCTCCAGCAGTCACGGACTCCAGAGCGTCTGCCATGTTCTGCATGGCGGCCTTGTCGATCAAGGGACCGCAAAGGATGTTCTCGTCCATGGGATCCCCCACTTTGATGTCCCCATAAGCGCGCACCAATCGATCGCGTACCTCGTCATAGATCGAGTCCTGCAGCAAGACCCGACGGGTACTGGTACAGCGTTGACCAGCGGTACCCACGGCGCCAAAGAGAATCGCGGGCAGGACCAGATCCAAATCAGCGTCTTCCAACACCACCAAAGCGTTGTTGCCCCCGCACTCCAGAATCGAACGGCCCATGCGCGAAGCGACGCGGCCCGCCACCAGCTTGCCGATGGCCGTGGACCCGGTGAACGAAATCAAAGGCATGTGCGGGTCGTCGATCATGGCCGTGGCCACATCATCGTTGCTGCCGATCACCAGGCTGGCAAGAGCACCCAGGCCCTCGGCCTCAAGCACGGGCCGGATCACGTTGACCAGTCCGATGGCACACAAAGGCGTCTTGGGGCTGGGCTTCCAGACAGTGGAGTCCCCACAGACCAGAGCCAGCATCGAGTTCCAGGCCCAAACCGCCATCGGAAAGTTGAAAGCAGTCAGGATGCCTACGGTCCCAAGCGGCTGCCAGGTCTCGCGCATGTGGTGACCCGGTCGCTCAGACGGCATCGTCAACCCATAGCACTGGCGCGAAAGGCCCACCGCAAAGTCCGCGATGTCGATGCACTCCTGCACCTCACCCCAACCCTCTTGCACGGACTTACCCATCTCATAGGTAATCAGACGCCCCAGGGCATCCTTGTTGTCGCGCATGGCGTTGCCCATCTTGCGCACCAATTCCCCTCGCAGGGGCCCCGGCATAGCTCGAAATCGGGCAAAAGCTTCCTCTGCCGCCTCCACCACCTGACCGTACTCGGCAGCCGTTGCCTGCTGGATCCGACCGATAACCTCGCCGGTGGAGGGGTTCTTTGTCTCGAGCCAAGGGCCCGTGGTCTCCAGCCAGGTACCCGCGTAGGCACCGGATTGGTCACCGCTGATGCCGAGTTGCTTGAGGAATTCCATTTGAGTTCGTATCAGATTTGGTTCGTGGGAGATGGTCCGAATCGCTGAGGATAACCGCTGCCCAGGGGTCTCCCAAGGACGCCGAAAGAGAAACTGCCCAGAAGAACAGGCTCAACGGATGACCTCGGCCGCGCGCCTCGCTATCCTGTTCGCCCTCATGAGCGACCGTATCGTCTTCCAGGTGCAAGATCTGCACAAATTCTATGACCAGCGTGAAGTCCTGAAGGGCATCACCCTGTCCTTCCTTGAAGGGGCCAAAATCGGCCTGATTGGACTCAATGGAGCCGGTAAGAGCACTCTGATGCGCATTATCAGCGGCCAGGACAAGGCCTTTGAGGGAACCGCCAAGCCAGTGGGCGACCAAACCACGGGTTACCTCTCCCAGGAACCTGAACTCTACGAGGACAAGACCGTCGCGGGCAACATCGAAGTAGCAGTGGGACACCTGCGCAAATTGGAAGCGCGCTACTTTGAGGTGATGAATCTGATGAGCGAGGCAGAGGGCGCCGAGGCCGAGAAACTCACCCTCGAATATGACCACCTCCAACACGACATGGATGCGAAGGGTATTTGGGATCTGGACTCGCGCCTCGAACAAGCCAAGCACGCCCTGCAGGTTCCCCCGGACGATCGTTCCGTGAAGAATCTATCCGGCGGTGAGCGCAGGCGCGTTGCCCTGTGTCAGTTGCTGCTTGAGCACCCTGACATCCTGCTGCTGGACGAACCCACCAACCACTTGGATTCAGAGTCCATCGCCTGGCTCGAAGGCCATCTGGCGGACTACGACGGCACCGTCATCCTGGTCACCCACGACCGCTACTTCCTCGACAACGTGGTTGGTTGGATGCTTGAGATCGAGCGCGGCAAAGCCAAACCCTACGAGGGCAACTACACGGCCTACCTGGAACAAAAACAACGGGAAGAAGCCGCTTCAAGCTCCCAGAACGCGCGCACAGAAAAGGTGCTGGCCCGTGAACTGGAGTGGATCCGGCGCACACCCGCCGCCCGCCAGAAACAATCCAAGGCGCGCCTCAAGCGCTACCAGGAAATGGCTTCTGAGCGAGCCGAAGATCAGGCGGAATCCGTAGACCTGCGCATCCCACCGGGTCCGCGCCTGGGCGACCGGGTCGTGGAAGTGCGCGATCTGAAAAAGGGCTATGACGGCTGCACCTTGTTCGAGGGGCTCTCATTCGAAGTTCCTCCCCAGGGCAAGCTGGGTGTGATCGGCCCCAACGGAGTGGGCAAGTCCACCCTGATGAAGATCATCATCGGCCAGGAAACCCCTGACGCGGGCAAGGTCACCCTGGGCTCCACGGTGCAGCTCAGTTTTGTGGATCAAAGCCGCACGGTGTTGCAGGATGACCAATCGGTGTTCCAAAACATCACCGATGGAAACCTGCTCTTGCCCTTCGCCTCGGGCACGATTGACTCCCGCGCCTATGTGGCACGCTTCAATTTCAAGGGCGAGGACCAACAGCGCGCACTGAGTGAATGTTCGGGAGGAATGCGCAACCGCGTACTGCTGGCCAAGATGTTGCGCGAACCCGCAAACCTGGTGATCCTGGACGAACCCACCAATGATTTGGACCTGGACACCCTCAGGGTCTTGGAAGAAGCGATTCAACACTACCCCGGTTCGATGATCATCGTGACCCACGATCGGTACTTCTTGAACCGCGTGGCTACCCATATCCTGTCCTTCGAAGGAGACGGCACGGTGGTCTTCCACCACGGAGACTACGAGTCCTACAAGGACTGGAAGCGCAACAAGGGCGAAGACATCGACAAGCGCTCGGGCCCCCACCGCCAGTTCACCCGTGGCTGAAACCCGAGCCGAAGAATTGCGCGCCAAAGCACCAGACCCAAGAGAAGTGCAACGTGCCCGGGCAATCGTGGCAGCATTCAACGCGCCCGACCCCGAGCAAGCTGCGGACCAGGAGCGCATCCTGCGCTTCTTGGACGACCATCAGGATGCCCTGCTGCGTACCTGCCTCCCAGGACACCTGACCGCATCCTGCCTGCTGCTCGACGCCTCGCGCGAGCGAGTCCTGCTGCACCACCACAGAAAGCTCGACCTCTGGCTGCAGTTCGGCGGCCATGCAGATGGAGAAGGAGATCTGGCCTCGGTTGCTCGCCGGGAGCTGCTCGAAGAAAGCGGCATCAACCCGTCCGAATTTGCCTCCGAGCCCTTCGATCTGGACATTCACCTGATCCCCGCCCACAAGAGCGAACCAGCCCACGAGCATCTGGACGTTCGCTATATGGCAACCGCCCCTCAGAAGGCCACATTCGTGCGCTCAGAAGAATCAAACTCCTTGGAATGGTTCACGGGACAGGAGGCCTCGGCCCTGGGTCTCGACCCATCTCTTGCTCGCATGATCGAATTCGCTCTGGGGTGAGACACCCCAGCCCTCAAAGGGGAAACCACTCCAGGGCATGGACCGCGCGCGCCACGCCGAACAAGAGCACCAGCCCAACAAGCAAGAAGTGCACCCCGCGCCGGGCAACAGGCAAGCGCTCGCCAGTCTTACCGCGCACGAAGACAACCCAGACAGAGAAGCCCAGCGCCCAGCCGGTGAACATGTCCCAGACCCAGTGCTGTTTGACAAGGAGCGTCGAAAAAGCGACCACCAGAGCCAAGGGAATCGCGATACGACCAACCGCCCGATCAAGGCTCCAGGCACAAAGAGCCGCAAGCAGGGAAAGGGACACGTGCAGGGAGGGCAGGCAGTTCGCCGGAGTGTCAACCCGATGGATCAAAGCCAGGAGCCAACTTGCAAATTCGGTGGTGTCCAGGTCTGTGGGCCGCAGGTCCATGTGCACCGGAAACAACACAAAGACCACAAAGCTCACCAGGCTCGTAAACGCAAAGGATGCGCAGATGCGACGAAATGCCGGCCTGGGGGAGGGCAACACCAAGGGCAGAGGCAAGAGCACATAGAGCAGGGCGTAGATGTATACCCAAGCCGGAATGAAGGGGATAGCGCGGTCAAGGGCAGTTTCAGCAGAGCCAGCAGACCAGCTGCCTGCGATGAGATTGATCGGGGAGTAGAGGCTGAGAAACAGCCCCACCAAAATAGACAAGAATATCCGCTCCTGACGCTCAGCCAGGGAGTTCAGGAAGTGTTGTAACTTGGCGAACAAGGGAGGAACAGGATCGGCAGATGCCCAGTCGAGCTAGCGAATCGGTCCGTCGTACTTGCAGGGATGATCGGCGGGAATCCCCATGCGCTTGTGGACTTCAGCGTGTTCGGCCTCCGTATGGGGCCGGGTGTCACGTCCCGGTCGATCGGAAAGCGAAACCCTCGCCAGGGACTTGATGCTTGCGCAGGCGTCCGGATGGGCGGGAATCAAGAGCCGAAAGGGGCCACCCCCGGTAGCAGTCAAGCGACCCTCGGGACCGGAATGCACAACGACTGCCTCTTGCAGATCGTCCAGAGGCAGGCTCACGTAGAAGGCGCCCTGTTCGGCTTCCAGCTCTGCCCAGGTCGCTGTGCTGGGCACCCCAGCATCGAGCAGAGCAGCAAACAAAAAACCCTGTCCCTCTCGCTCGGGAAAGTGCGCCTTCAAATCAGGAACCTGAAACCCTGGCGGCAAAGCCAAAATGTCCTCGATCGTAAAAGACTCGGACTTGCCCCCCGCAAGTCCATGCACCTGGATCATTGCGACAGCCGGGTCGCCCGCATCTGAAGGAATCATGGGCCCAGCATACGAGACCTGGGGCTCCGCTCGAAGGAACTCAGACACCCCCCTGGGAATCCAGCTCGCAGTCATGGCCATCATGTCCCTCGGGAGTGTCCGTGGCCTCATGATGGGCTGCATGGGCAACCTGGCCTGTGGGGCGGGTGTCGCGGCCAGGCTGACTCATGAAACAGATCCGGCCCAGATATTTGAGATTGGCACAAGCGTCCCGATACCCGGGAATCAACAGGCGAAACGGACCACCGTCCTTGACCGTAAGGAACTCATCCACACCTGCGTACCAGAGAATGCCGTCGCCAGCCACCTCTTCAATGGGCAATGAAGCCACAAAGGTGCCGTCTTCGGACTCCAACTCGACCCAACGAGCGTTGTCCTTCAGGCCCGGCCCGTCAAACAGGGCACGAAAGAGCACGCCCCGGCCGGCGCGACCTGGTACGACCTCCCCCACCTCCGCAATCTGGGCAGCAGGGTCAAGGGCCGCCAGATCAGCCGCGGAGAAGGAAAAGGGTGCGCCCTCGATCAGACCTTCAACATTCAAAGTGGGAGCAGTCATGCTGGGGGATCCTACTCGGTGCACAGGGAAGTGCGCACGCAACCCGGCAAAAAAACAACCGCGGAACGGCCCGAGTGGACCGTCCCGCGGTTAGAGAGGGATCAAGGAGAATTGAACCTAGACCGGATTGCGCGGAG
>DUBE01000010.1:6605-42731 GCA_012960475.1 Planctomycetota bacterium | reverse complement strand
CCCGCGCCCCGCCACGTTGACTCCCCCAGAGATGATCTCCACCTCGGCCAGGGAGAGAATCCGGTCTTGGCCGGGCAGGTCGAGTCGCACGAACCTGGCCTGCGGCAACAGTGCGGGCTCGGGCACCAGCCGCGCTTTCAAATGACTGAGAACAAAGTTGCCATTACCCGGAGATCGCCCAGGGCCGCCACCGGGCAGGCGCGAATCGCTGACCACGTCCAAGCGCAGGGCTCTGGCGGACTCGCTGTTGAAGGTCAGAGCAAGGTGCTCCCGCTCAGGATTCGGGCCCGTCAGCAACAGCAGGCCATCCTCAGCGAGTCTTCCTTCGGTTCCTCCCTCCCCCTGGGCACTCACAGCAAGAACAGGGCGCCAGGATTGGTCCAGGGCCGCCTGACGCCCAAAGAAATCCACCAACAGGGCTTCTTCCGAAAGGGCAGCTGCCTGCTCAGCCTGCAACCCTTCGATGCGCCGCTTGAGTTCCCCGGCCCGCACCAGGTCCGTCCCACTCAGCACTTCCAGATGGGGCCCATCGTTGCTTTGGTCCCGGTCCGCAGTCTGATTGAAGATCGCGAACGCGGAGTAGTAGTCCTCATGACTGATGGGATCGAACTTGTGGCTGTGGCATTCGGCGCAGCCCATGCTGAGCCCCATCCAAACTGCGAAGGTGGTGTTGGTGCGATCTTTGACCGCCAGCACGCGAAACTCCTCGTCGTCCGTGCCCCCCTCGGTGTTGGTCATGGTGTTGCGATGGAAAGCGGTGGCCAGGCGTTGACTCTCGGTGGGCTCAGGCAAGAGGTCCCCGGCCAGTTGTTCCAAACTGAACTGATCAAAGGGCAGGTTCCGGTTGTAGGCCGCGATCACCCAGTCACGATAGGGCCAGATCGTACGCAGGGGATCTGAGCCATGGCCCATGGAGTCCGCATAGCGTGCCAGATCCAACCAGACCACTGCCCAGCGTTCTCCATAGGCGGGATCTGCCAAGTACTGGTCCACCAGATTCTCGTAGGCCGCGTCGCTTGGATTTGCGGCAAAGGCTTCGACTTCGTCCCAGGTTGGCGGCAGGCCGCGCAGGTCGAAGGACAGGCGACGCAGCAGGGCAAATGGATCATCACTGGCAGCGGGCTCAAGGCCCTCGGCTTCAAGGCGCGCCAGGATGAAGCGGTCCAGATCAGATCGGGGCCATTCTCTGGCGAAGGTGTCAGGGATCGAGGAAGCCTGCGGGCCCTGAAAAGCCCAGTGCTGTGCAGCAGGTGCCCCGGCCTCAACCCAAGCGGTCAATAGCGCGATCTCGGACGAATCAAGTGAATGACCCGAATCCTTGGGAGGCATGGAATCCACGGGATCGGTGATGCGCCGCACCAGCAAACTGCGTCCCTCTTCGCCGGGCTCCAAGATGCTGCCGCTCTTGCCCCCCGCCAAGAGGTCCTCGCGCCTGTCCAGGCGCAGGTCCGCCTTGCGCGCTGCCTCATCGGGACCATGACAGGCATAGCAGTTCCGAACCAGGATCTCCCGGGCGGCGCTGGGCAGGTCTCCCCCGGCTCCGGCACCACTGGCTACGGACAGGAAAAGGATCAAGTGCAGGGTCCACACGCCCCTAGTTATAACACGGAGCACATGAAGAAGGGGGTTCGCGCGCCTCGCTCAATCCCCCTGCTGCGCCAACACCTCTTCGTAGATCGCCAAGGTCTCATCCACCATGCGATCCAGACCAAACGCTGAAGCCACCCGCTCCACCCCCGCCGCAGCCCAACGTTTTCGGAGATCCGGATTCAGGGCCGCCTCCAACATTCCTGCTGCAAGACGGCCTGGATCATCCCGTGGCACCAATCGACCTGTCTCTCCGTTCAACACTACCTCGGGAATCGCCGAAACATCCGTGGATACCACGGGCACACCGGCGGCCATGGCTTCCAGAAAAACCAGGCCCAAGCCCTCCCAACGTGAAGCCATGACGAACAAATCGCTGGCCGCCATCAAGCGCGGTACATCCCGGCGAATGCCGGCGAACTGGACCAAGGAACCCAGTTCCAGACGCGAAGCCTCGTCCTCGGCCAGGCGCTTGCCCTGCCCAAAAGGATCATCCCCCACCAGGAGCAAACGCAAACGCGACCCCACGCGCTCATCTCGGCGGGCTGCATTCAGGGCTTGCAGCAGAATCTCATGGGCCTTCTGGGCAGCAAAACGCGCTACACAGATCATCACAAATGCGTCCTCGGGCCAGCCAAATTCTCGGCGCACTCCTGAGGGGTCCGCATCCCGAGCGGCCTGTTCGAAGGGAGTGCGATCTATGCCGTAATAGACCCGGCGCATATTCTGTTGATCCAATCGCCCGTGCTGGACCACGAAGCGACCCACATGATCCGAAAGCACAATGGTGCGCGCGGGCCAATTGCCGACCACACCGTGGATGCGACTGATCCAAGGACGCAGCAGCGCGCGCTCGTCGTTGTGCTTGCCGCTGATCAAGCGCGATCTAAAACCCCACAAGCGCGCCGCCAGGGCAGTGGCTGCATCGGCCTTGAGCAGGTGACTGTGCACGATGTCCGCTTCGGTGGCCAAACGGGCGATACGAGAGACGCAACCGGGACCGGAACCGAGAGCCGTGACCAGATCCGCTCCAACCTTGCGAAAATCTCCAGCCAGCGCCCCATCGCCCTTGAGATAGGCCACACGCACCGTGTGCCCACGGGCCACCTGGCCCTTGACCTGGGACAGAAGATGAACCTCGGCCCCGCCCACATCCAAGGTGGTGATCACATGTTGAATCTTCAAAGCAACTCCGCATAGACCGCGTCCAGGCCCCGCACCATGCTCTCCAGACTGTAGTGCTCAGCAACACGCTGCTGCCCCGCGCGCCCCATTCTGGCCCAGTCCTCTGGGGACTTGCTGAGGGCCGCCGCCAGGGCCTCGGCCACCCCGCGCGCATCGACGGTGGGACTCAAGAAACCAGTTTCACCAGGCACGATCACCTCCCGAGCCCCGTCCACAGGAGTCGCCACCACGGGCATGCCCCGGGCCATTGCCTCCAACACCACATAGGGCATGCCCTCCCAGCGGGAAGGCAAGAGCAAGAGATCCGCACGTGCCATCAGAGCGGGGACATCATCCCGGGCCCCCAGAAAGCGTACGCGAGCGGCGATGCCGAGGGCTTGAGCCTGGACCTCAAGGGCGCTGGTGTCCCCGGGTCCAACGCAGAGCAACTGCACCCGCTCGAGCCCCTCGCAGGCCAAGGCCTCAAGGGCCAGATCCTGACCCTTGGCCGCATAGACCAACCCCACCAGGATCACAAGAGGAGCCGTGGGATCGAAACCGAAGTCTTCGTCGCTGGCAATTGCGCTGGCAAAAGGCGCGGGATCAATGCCATTGGGCACCACCGCCACCTTCCCTGGCTCTATGAAACCTGCCCGACCAAAGGTCTCTGCTTCGTTCCTGCTCACCGCCACGAAGCGCTGGGTGAACTTTGCATAACGCCTTTCAATAGACCGGTACAGCCAGCGCTTGGGGCCTGAAAAGAGCGCCTCGAAGAGAAAGGAAAAGGTGTGAGGTGTGTGCACCCGCGCGCCGATCTTCGTGCTGATCGAGGCTTGGCGGCCGAGCACTCCAGCCTTGCTTGAGTGGGTGTGAACAATGTCCGGCTTGAACTCTCGCAGAATGCTCTTGAGCCGCCCCAGGTGCAACCAATCTGTGAGGGGCGCGGGCCCGCGCACCATGTTGAGCACAAACACCTCCACCCCCTCGGAGCGCATGCGTTCCATATCCGACAGAAACGTCTCGTCCCGCAGGGTGGAGACCACCACCTGCACCTTGTGCCCAAGCGCACATTGGCCCAGGGCCACATCGACCAGATGCCGCCGTGTGCCGCCGATTGTGCATTCCATCACATGGAGAACCCGCATTCTGCGCCCATTGCACCTTCCCAGGGACCCGAGTTCCAGGGAGCCGAGCCACAAGTTCGAACGATCTGCTCCAATCCAAGCTTGGATCGGCAATCATGCGCCTCCGAAAACCTAGAAGGCGCCTGTACCCTTGACCACCGCGACACCTGTCAAGGCAACGATCACGAGATCCAAGAGGAATGACTGATTTTCGATGTAATAGAGGTCGTAGTCGAGGTTTTCGTGGATCGCCATCTGACGGGCGTAGCTGATCTGCCAGAGACCGGTTACACCGGGCTTGGCCCGCAGACGCTCACGATCCCCGTCTGAGTACTTGGCCACGATGAATGGCATCTCGGGCCTGGGGCCCACCACGCTCATCTCTCCACGCATGACATTGATGAAGTTGGGCAACTCATCCAGTGAATAGCGCCGCAGAAGACGCCCAATGCGGGTCACACGGGGATCCTGCTCGGTCTCAGGAGCCTCCGCATCCGCGCAGTCGGTGTCGTACATTGTGCGGAACTTGAGCATCTCGAAGGGCAGGCCGTTGAGGCCCACGCGAACCTGCCGGAAGAACACTGGACCAACGGAATCCCTGCGAATCAACCAGGCCGAGATCAAGAACAGGGGGCCGACCAACAGCAAGACCAGGGCTGCCACAACCAGATCAAAGCATCTCTTGGCCAGCCGACCAGCCATGGGGTCGCGCCGTTCCACCCGTGCGATCAGTGGGATCGAATCCAGATCCTCAATGCGGATCTTGTAGCGCATCAGGTGATAGAAACGGGGGACGACATAGTAGGTCGCATCCAGAGTTTCAAGTTGGGTGACGATTTCCATTACCCGGGACTCTTCTGCTTCGGGCAGGGCGACGAAGACCTCCCCCACCTTGCGCTCGCTCATGATCGCCTTTATCTGATCGAGACTGCCCAGGACCCGTGAACGTTCCACCAGATCTCCAATCTCGTCCTTGTCCTCGCTGATGAAACCGATGAAGTTCAGGCCCAGGGTGGGCACCAACAGAAACTTGCGCTGCAGGGCCTGGGCCGTGCTCCCAGTTCCGATGACCACAACATTGCGATTGCCAATGCCTCGCCGGTGCAGATTTTGAATGACCTTGAAGCTGGCGAAACGTCCCAACAGAATGGAAACTTGAATCACGCCAAAGGCCAGGATCAAGGTCACCCGAGAGAGGCGCTCCGCGCCGCCGGTCAGACGTACCAATTCGTGAATCGCTGCCAGCAGATCCCAAAATGGCCCGGAGCCCGCGCTGGTGGAGGTGTCACGCAGCAAGACAAGCAAGGACAGCACCACGAGGAAAGCGGTCAAGGTAGCCTTGGTCACCGCCTTGAACTCTTCCACATTGAGCAGGCTCTTGATCGGGCTGTACATCCCGAAGCGGTGGAAGCAGATCAGGCAGACCGCAGCTGTGATCGCGAAGATGCTGCGGTAGGCCTCCAGAGGCGTCTCGGATCCAGGGGGGGCGAACTGCTCCCGGGCCCACCAGGCGAAGAGACAAGCAGCGACCACCGTGACCAGATCCACCAGCACCTGTGCGGAAAGCACCAGGGGCTCAAAATGGCGGCGAAGCAGAGTGCCTGCACGGGTCATCGGGAGGATTGGCGCTGCGCGCCGATTTAGAAGGTACTTGGGGAAGAAGGGGGGAGTCCTGAGGATAACGCAAAACGCGCCAGCCGTGGGAATCAGGGCAACTCCCGTAGGAGTTCACCCAATGAATCGGCAGGAAGGGCAGCCAGACCTGCGTAGTTCTGGGCGAAGCTTCGACCTGCACCGAACCCCGCCGCGTCTGTAACCACTCTGAGGGCCCCCCAGGGCACTCCAGCCCGCTCGGCCACCCGGGCCGCGGCCCCTGTTTCCATGTCTGCCACAGCTGGCCCGGAAAAGGCTCGAGCCAATCGAAAGCGCCGCCAAGGGTTCAGTACCGGTCTGTCAGCGGTCAGAAACCAGCCCTGAGCAGCAGGGCAAACCCTCTGCCAGCATGCCAATATGAGGCTGTGAGGCTCCTGCTGGCGGTGCTCCCGAACCGCAAGGTCAGCCTGAAATGCACGCTGGCAATGAACCAGGGTGCCCACTGGGGTCTGGCGGGTCAGGGCTCCCGCGGTACCCACCACAAGCAAGATTTCGGCCCCCTGGGCCAGGAGCAGGGCGGCGGCACCGGCTCCGTTGACCTTTCCCACCCCCCCACATGCGGCCAGCACGGCCCGACCTTCCAGGGTCAGCTGGTGAATGCGGAGCCCACCCACCATATGGCTCTGCTCCGCCATCCGCGGCAGAGCACCAAGTTCCCCCGGCAAGGCCGCCAGCACCCCAATGGGACCCGAAGGCAACCCGGCAAGACCTGCTGGATTGGCGCAAAGCGCCTCGCTGTTGTCGGTATTCCTGCCCATGCCTCTATTCTGCCAAGCCAAGGGGCCGATGAACTCACGCCCCGGGTCTTGTATCCTGCCCCCCAATGCTGATCGCTATTACTGGAGGAACCGGCTTCATCGGCCAATATGTAATCCGCCGTCTGCTGGCGGACGGCCATCAGGTGCGCGCCCTCTGTCGGCCGGGGCGCGAGAGCGCGCTGCCAGACCTTGAGCATGAGAAGCTCCTGGTCCATACGGGTGACCTGGTGGACGCCCGTTCCCTGGACGGGTTCTTGAAAGACGCTACCTATCTGATCCACCTCGCCAGCGCCCATGACCACTTCACCGATGAGCAAATGCAGTTGGTCAACGTCAAGGGCAGCGAACACCTGCTGGCCGAGGCGCGCGCCCAACGCACACCCAAGAATCTTCAGTTCGTACTGATCAGCTCAGCGGTGATCGGCGTACCGGTCTACAGCTACTACCGGGACTCCAAACGAGTGCAGGAAAAGATCTTCCGGGGCTCTGAGTTCCCTTGGGTCAGCTTTCGACCGACCCTGGTCTACGGGGTGGGCGACATGCGCCACACCGCGCCCCTTCTGCGTCGCTGCGCCAAGCCCAAGGGAAGCTACTGGATCTTCCACGAGGGCCTCTCCAAGATCAATCCGGTGCATGTGAACGACCTTGTGGACGCCGTCGTGCGCTTCTTTGATTACGAGCGCGGTAAAGAAGACTACCGCATCTTCGAAATCGCCGGGCCAGAAGGAATCTCCTTCAACGATTTTGTGGACACGGTCATCGCAGCTACCAACGGCGGAGTCAAGCGCCGCAACATCCCCCGCCGCTGGGTGGAGCGGGCCACGACTTTCCTGCACATCTTCAAGGACATGACCAAAGCCCGCCGAGGCGCCGGATACTTCTCCCTGCACCACGAACACGATATCCGCCCGGCCCAGGAAGAACTCAACTGGCAACCGCGGACCTTTGCGGAGGGCTTGCAGGACATCACCGCCACCGACTGGTGGCGCGAGTGAGTGCTCGAATCCAGTAGTTCTGCGCCTGGTTACGCAGCACCGACTGCGCGGATCATCCTCAGCGGGGAATGCGCACCAGGGTGTAGTAGGCCCGCGGGTGCTGCAGCGCCACGCCTTCGGAGGAGCGCATGCGGCTGGGTCGGATCTCATGCACATAACCCTCACGCAGGCCGTCGACTTTCAGGCGCAGACCCATGTGGTCCGCATCCAGGGTCACGCCCAACACCTCGCACTTGGCCAGATCGACCTCGGGGCTGCCATAGTCTGAGTGCAGCATGTAGGTGTAGCTGTCGATGGTCCAGCTCTCAGTGTCAGCGGCACCAGCTGGATCAAAGGCACGGGTGAAACGCACATGGAAACCATCCGAGAGGGCCGAGACCTGCTGCATTTCAAAAGGCACGACGCCGGTCCAGGAGAGGCGTTCCAGACCAAAACGTTCTGAGCCCCGACTGGCCCAGCCGCGATCGGTCTCGCCAATCAACATGGACCCATCCGGCCCCCAGCACACACGGATCGCGCCGCAGGAGAGTCCCTTGCGGAAGGGGAAGCAGGCTCCCTGCCAGTGACCGTCCACCTGTTCGAGAAAGACCCGCATGACCTCGGCGGAGAACTGGTCCACCACGAACATCTGGCCCTCATAGGGGCCAAAGCGCCCGCCGGTTTGGTCGAAGACAAAGCCAGCCGGAGAGCGGCCCATCTCGTCATAGGGAAACCAGACCGCGGGCATCTGGAAGTGCGGCAGCATCTTGGCCGCTTCCGGCATCAGCACCCGATTGGGAGTTTCGCCGGGATGAGGATAAGGCCAAAGGGGATCGTCACAGGAGGCCACGCCGAAGGGATGCCCGTAAAACGCGCCGGGAATAAGCTGGCTGAGTTTGCTGGCCCCCACCCATTCCCCTTGGTTATCCGTATAGAACAAGTCGCCCCAGGGAGCGATGCCCACACCCGCGGGGGAACGCAAACCAGAACATTCGGGATGCATGTGACCGTCCGCGTCAATGCGCAGGGCAAAACCCCGCCACTTGGGAGCACCGAAGGGCTGGCTCCCAAAGGCTCGGTTGGTGGTCAGCCAAAGGTCACCATCGCGATCCCGCACAGGACCAAAGTTGTACTCATGGTAGTTGCCCCCAACGAGCCATTCGTCGCAAATCGTCTCGACTGAGTCAAAGACCCCATCGCCGTTTTCATCCACCAGGCGGGAGAGCTCTCCGCGCTGGATCACCAGCACCGAACCGTCCTTCTGCACCAACAAACCCAGAGGCTCCTGCAGGCCTTCCATGACCTTGCGCCAAGAGCAATCCAAGGCGTTCTTATCGAAGACCCCTTCGACCTCCCAGATTTCACCCCGGCGGGTGGCGGCCAAAACCCGGTCTGTATGCCAGATCGCAAGCGCACTGATCTCCAGCACCTCGCCCTCGGGCAGGGGCAGGGTTTCCAGGAGCCAAGGTTCATCGGCCTGGATTTCAGATGTGGGGACAGGCGGTCCAACCAACAACTGGGGATTTCCCAAGAGGGCCAGACTCCAAAGCAAACAGATCATTACCACAACAACTCCATGCTCAAGGTTGCGCCGAAACGCTCGGGATCGTCCTCCAGTGGCTGGAAAACCACCGGCCAACGCAACTCACCCTCAACCCCGGTCAGAGGAACTTGGGCAAATCCCTGCCCCAGGTGAATCTCCAGCAGTTGGCTGCCAATTTCCGCTTGCCAGTGTCCCGAGGCCAGAGCACTGAGCTCTCCCCCAGGCATGGGCCGCAAGATCAAGCCGCGCCCGGCATCGGCGCTCTCTGCCTCAAGGGTCCAACTACGCACAAATCCTCGGCGCCCTTTGCGCTGCACGGGCTGCAAGGTCTCCTCGACTCTAACGCCTCCTATGCGGTAGCGAAAGACCGGTGCCGCCCCCAGGGTCTGCTGACGACCAAGCACCTCAATGCCCGCCTCCCGGCCCAGGGTCTCGGGCCAGGGAGCGTCAGGAGTGTCCAACTGCGCAAAGACCGTCCTCATGGGCAACTCGATCAGCTTGGAACCCGTTGGCATTTCCAGAGAGCCCGCGCGTCCCTCCCAGGTGCCACGGGCATTGAAGAAACGTCCCTGCCAGATGCGACCCAGACGACTGTTCTGCATGTCGAAGGCATAATGAACAAAGTCCGGAAAGCCCACCACCAGAGTGCGCGGACTCATATCGCGCATGAAGACCCCGCAAGTCACCACGCCCTGTGAGGGGCGCAGTTCAAACGCGGAGTCGGGAGTGTTCAAGCCAGGCGGAGTAGGCATGCCGTCACCGAGGGAGAGGGCCTGCCAAACCGCGCGGATTTGAGCTGCGGGATCGCCCTCGAGCACATCGGGCGCCAAGCTCTTGCCGTCCACGAAGAGCTCCGCCATGCGAGTATTCATGTTGACTCTGCGGGGATCGCGCAAGAGAGCCTCGAACCAACCAGGCTTGATACGCGCTCCCATGCTCCCCAAGTCCACCGCGCGAATGCCCAGGCTGGGATAGCCGGCAAAATCATGACATTGAATGCAGCCCAGCCCATCTTCTGTGCCCAGCAGTTGGACGCCGAGGATCAAGTGGCCCTCAGCGCCAGCTTGTGAGCGCGGCAGATCTGGATCCAAAGCTGCGAACGCCTCAGCCATCCAGCCGATATTCTGCTCTCCGAACTGGGGCATCCTGGTGGTCATGTAGGGCCGCACGCCCTCCCCGCGAGTCATTACCCCCTGCAAGGCTTCTAGCTTGAGTTTTCCGCCAACTCCGTCAAGGCTAGGCGGCAAGCGTCCCTCGTCCCCAAGATCCGCGCCCTCACGGGCCTGAAAGTAATCCCTATCCCAGGGATGTACGCCCCCGCGTCCAGCGCGACGGTGACAGTGCACACAGCCGAGGCGGGTCATGCTGCGGGCAAGACGCTGTTCCGGAGCCAATTCCGGCTTGAGGCTCCCCAGCTCGTCCAAGAATTCCTTGAGGGCGCCATGTTTTTCTATATCGAAAGACCAGCGTGGCCCCCGGGCAGCGCCGCCGGTCAGGCAACCCGACCCTGAAGATCCCGCCAGACTCGCCAGGGGCGGTCCCACGCCCTGGCCCACCAAGGGGCTCTGATCCAGTTCCGTTCCCGTGGTATGGCACGCTCCGCAACCAAGGCTGACAAAACGCTTGCTTCCCCGGGCCACAAGCTCGGGTTCAGCGGCTTCCGCCAGAGGTGGCCGCAAGCCGAAGCCCAGATGAGAAAAGGCGCTTGCAGGCACCTCCTCCAAGGAAACACCGGGCCCTTCCCATTCCAGCTTGAGGGCCACTCCTCCACCCTGTTCAAAGTAATGCACCTCGATCTGGTGGGATCCCTCACTGAGTACAAAACTGGCCTGCTTGGTGATTGCACCATGAACACCCCAGTTGTTCAGCACTGAGCGCCCATCGATCCAAAGCTGAGAGCCGTCATCACTGCGCAGATGAAAAGTCCACTCCCCCGCCGCTGGAATCTCCAGGGAGCCTTGAAACCGCAGTCCAAAGTAATCTCCGCTGACCAGATTCCCGATGGCCACCTTGGAAGCCCAGGCCTGGGACTCGGCCATGGGTTCGGAGAGATCCTTGAACTTGGAGAAATTCCCCTTGAGCACATCTACTGCCAGCCCCGGCGAAGGCACCGGTTCTTGCGCCAACTGACCACGCAGCAGGTACACCGCAATGTCCTCAGCTTCCGATCGAGTGAGGCCCATATCAGGCATCAAGCCCGAAGGACGCACGGACAAAGGATCGAGCAGGAACTCCATCAAGGGAGTGACTGATGTCATGGGAACCAACGCGGGAAGATCCAGATTCCGAGGCGCAAGCATGCCACCCAAGATCCCCGGAACAGCCAGGGGATCTGTTTGTGACGGGTCATCAGCGGGCTCTGGCTCAGCGCGCCGCACCTCATCTGCGTCTTCCAGGGAAAGTTCCAGATCGAGGAAGTCCTCCAGAGGCCGATGACAGGCAACACAACCGACCGAGTGAAAAAGCTGCCGGCCAGACTCAATCGAGCGCTGGCTCGTGGCATGCACCTCCTGGGCCAGAGGCCCCCCCAGACTCGAGAGGAAACCCGCCAGCTCCAAACCAGCTTGATCGCGCTCCTCCGCCGACAATCCCGCCAGCATGTTGGGCATGTTCCCATGGGGTCGCAGGCCACGGGGGTTATGCAGGAATTTGTTCATCCAGGATGGCGAGAGACGCGCCCCAACCCTTGAAAGATCCGGCGCAGTTGCGGCTTGCAAACGTCCTTGCAGGGCAGGCGTGACCTCGTGACAGTTGATGCAGGCCGACTGCACCAACAGTTCCTCGCCCATGACGAACCCATCAGCGCCCTGGTCTTGCGCGGGAACGACAGCGGAGCCGAGCAACAACACAGCCCAAGGGCTACTCTTCCAGAAACCAACGCCCATCATTTCTGACCATCCGTCAATCGCAGGCGCTCCAGCACCCCTGCATCTTCAATGGTGGACATGTCCTGGTTGCTCTCGCGTCCGGCGGCAACATCCCGCAGCAGACGCCGCATTATTTTCCCCGAGCGTGTTTTTGGCAGCGCATCGGTAAAGCGGATCTCCTGGGGACGGGCAAGCTTGCCGATCTGCTCGGCCACATGCTCAATCAGGGCAGCGCGCACGTCATCATTGCCATCGATTCCCGTGAGTGTGGTCACAAAGGCCACGATCGCTTCCCCGGTCAAGTCATCTGGCCTGCCCACCACGGCCGCCTCCACCACAGCCTCGTGGGCCACCAGCGAGCTCTCAACCTCCATTGTGGAGAGCCTGTGTCCACTGACATTGATCACGTCATCCACTCGACCCAAGACCCAGAAATACCCATCCTCGTCCTGACGCGCACCGTCCCCGGCAAAATACGTCCAGCCATCTGGCCACTTGGACCAGTAAGTATCCTTGAAACGTTGCTCGTCCCCCCAGATGCCACGCAACATGGAAGGCCAGGGTTTGCGCAGAGCCAACAATCCACCCTGGTTGGGCCCGAGTACCTGCCCCTCCTCATTCAAGATACAGGCGTCCACGCCAAAGAAAGGCCGTGTGGCTGAACCGGGCTTGGTATCGGTGCAACCGGGCAGGGGCGTCAACATGATGCCACCAGTCTCCGTCTGCCACCAGGTGTCAACGATGGGGCATCGTTCGCCCCCCACCACCCGGTGATACCAGGTCCAGGCCTCGGGATTGATCGGCTCCCCCACGGTGCCCAGCAAGCGAAGCTTGGACAGATCGTGTTTTTGCACATGCTCGTCGCCCCACTTCATGAAGGCACGGATCGCAGTGGGTGCGGTGTAGAAAACCGTGACCCCCAGACGCTCACAGATATCCCAGAAACGATCCTCCGCGGGAGCATTGGGCGCGCCCTCGTACATCACGATGGTGGCGCCATTGGCCAGGGGTCCGTAGATGATGTAGCTGTGCCCCGTGATCCAACCCACATCCGCGGTGCACCAGTACACATCGTCCTCTTGCAAATCGAAGACCATGCGTGTGGAGAGATAGGCGCCCACCATGTAACCTCCAGTCGTGTGCATGATGCCCTTGGGCTTGCCCGTAGAACCCGAGGTGTACAGCAGGAACAGTACGTCTTCACTCTCCATGGCTTCTGGCACGCATGAGTCGCTGACGGATTCAAGCGCCTCGTGCAACCACACATCTCGTTCACTGTTCCATTCCACCTCATTTTCTGTGCGCCGCACCACCAGCACCGTATGCACATGATCAATTCCTTCCAAGGACTTGTCGACCTCCTGCTTGAGAGGCAAGACACTGCCACGGCGCCAGCCCCCGTCCGCGCAGATAACTGCGTTGCAGCCGGTGTCCTCAATGCGGTCGCGTAGGGCCTGGGCAGAAAAACCCCCAAAGACAACTGAGTGAATCGCGCCGATTCGCGCGCAGGCCAGAACCGCCATCGCGAGTTCAGGGATCATGGGCATGTAGATCGCGACCCGGTCGCCCTTGCCAATTCCGCGGGACTTGAGCACATTGGCGAAACGTGCAACCTCCATCCGCAGTTCCCTGTAGGTGAAACTACGTGCATCCCCGGGTTCCCCTTCCCAGTGAATCGCCACCTTGTTGGCGCGCTCGCCATCCGCATGCTGATCCAAACACACAGCCGAAGCATTCAACTGCCCCCCATCAAACCAGCTGGCCACCGGTGCTTTGGACCAATCCAGGACCCGTTCAAAGGGCCTTATCCAGGGCAGTTCCCGGGCCACCTCGCCCCAGAACCCATCGGGATCATCGATTGAGCATTGATACATGGCCTGGTACTCCGCCTCGTCGCCCATGCGCGAGGCCCGCCTGAATGCATCCGAGGGACTGAAGCGGCGATTCTCGTGAAGGATGTTCTCGATCTGTTGGCTCATGGATCTTTTCGGGGAAGGACAAGAGCCGGGAGTAGAAACGGCTACGCCACAGTCTAGCCGCAGGAGTCGTATGTAGCTTAAGGCGATCCTGAAGCCTGCTGGCGCTCCCCCCCTGCCCTCTCGCATCCTGCGGCCCAATGCCCAGCCCCCAACCCAGCCAACAACCCGATCAGCAAGGCTACCTGCATGGCTTCAGCGATGAAGAAGCAGATCGCCTGATTCGCCAAGCACGAATTCTTGAGCACCGCATTCACGGCCAACTGCCCTTCAAAAACTGCCGCAACCTGCTTGAAGTGGGCTGCGGAGTGGGTGCCCAGACCCAGATCCTGCTACGAGACTTTCCCGACCTGCATGTTACGGGCCTCGACGCGAGCACGAAAAACCTCGACGCGGCCATGAGGGTGATCAGCCAGCAGAGCCTGAGTGCAGAGCGCGTACAATTTGTGTCCGGAAACGCCACGGCCATGGACTTTGCCTTGGACAGCTTTGATGGGGCCTACCTGTGCTGGGTTCTGGAGCACATCCCTGATCCCACCCGAGTACTCGCAGAAGTGCGCAGAGTCCTGACCAGTGGCAGCCCGGTGGTGGTCAACGAGGTGCAGAACGCCTCTTTCTTCCTGGCCCCCTACTCCCCCTCGACCCTGGCCTATTGGGCGGCCTTCAACGACCACCAGTACGATCTGGGAGGCGACCCCTTCATCGGGGCGCGCCTGGGCAACCTGCTCCTGGAGAATGGTTATCGCGACATCGCCACCGAGGTACGCACGGTCCATCTGGACAACCGCTGGCCCGAGGAACGCTCGGAGTTCCTGGCCTATTGGTCCGAATTGTTGCTCTCGGGATCCGAGAGCCTGCTGCGGACCGGGCTGATCAACAGCGAGACCGTTGAGGGCATGAAACGCGAATTGGCAACGGTGACCCATGATCCGGATTCCGTGATTTTCTACTCGTTCGTGCAGGCCACAGCGCGGGTGGACCAAGGGGCCTGAAGTCCCTGGACACCACTCCTGAGCCTCTCCCGAGGGCTCCGGAAGGGGGCTCAGGAAGCTCTCAAGAAATCCGAAATAAAGGTCCACTTCGGACAGAGAAAATTCCCCCAGGAAGGGGGCAACTTGGGCTCCAGGGTGCCGATTGATTGAGTCCGAGAGCCCACCATGAAACCCATCCCTGACCCCTTCGACCTGGACGTCCCTGAACCCGGTGCAGGCCGGGTCGTCCTCCATGACACCCCCTGGGTGTTGCTTCTCTTCCCCGAGACCCGCTCCATTGTTTGGGTGGACCTCACCCGCCTGCCCCACACCAGCATCCCCCATGAGACCGCTGGTGAACCCGGTGACGCCCCTGCTGGCAATTAGAAGTCGGCCTCAGCCCGACCACCTCGCAAGTAGCAAACCCACCCCCAAGGCACTTGGGGGTGGGTTTTCTTGTGCCCGTGCGGATAACCGGCCCGACCAGACTTTCTTCGCGAAAACTCGCCCCGCATGCCTCGCCCCGGCCGGAAGTGCCCTTGGACGGGAGGTCTCCAGAACCCTCGGCACTCGAACCACTCACCGTGGTCCGCTCGCTGCTGCTCTGGATTTCAAGACCTCTCCATCTAGAAGAAGGAGTCCAAGGATGTCGGGATCCAGGGAGGGTCCCGCACATCCGAACCTCGGGTCTCTGGAGCGCAGCTCCAGGGGCCCGACCTTCTTTCCCGTCTCGTGGGCGCCCCCTAGGCGCGCCGCCGAAAGAGGGTGAAGTAGCGCAGCACCCTGCCCACCAGGCGCCCCGGGTTCGCGAATTCCCGCAGCAGACGTTTCGGTCGTCCGTAGAAGCTGCGATAAGCCTCGCGGATCTTCTGTTCGATATCTTCCGCGCTCATGTGTTCATTGCCTTCCAAAGCACCGTAGCCGGTCATGGTGGCAAAATCGAATTCGCGCGTACCACGCAACATCTTGTAGAGCGGCGTACCAGGGTATGCGGTCACCGCGCAGAACTGAACCTGGTCCGGGTCGAGGCGGTTGACCAACGCTATGGTTTCATCCGCCATGGCGGGGGTTTCCTCAGGGAAGCCAATCATGCAGAAGGCGCGGGTCTCAATGCCCACCTCGCGACAAACTCGGAAAACCTCCGCTGCCTGTTCCAGGTCGCTGAGCTTGTTGCCGCAGTGCTTACGCTGGATTTCTGCGTTGCCCGACTCGATGCCTAGGGAAATATGGCGGCAACCCGCGTCAGCCATGCGCTTGAGCAAGTTCTCGTCGAGAGTCTTGACCGCGGTTTCGCACTGCCATATCAGGTCCTTCCAGCCGCGCTCGACGATGCCGTCGCAGATCGCCAGCACCCGGTCCTTGCGGGTGGTGAAGATGGGATCCCGGAAGACCACATGGCGCAGGCCGTGGTTCACGTAGAGATCATCGAGCTCCCGCAAGACATGCTCGGGACTACGAAAGCGAAAGCGCAGGCCCTGAGCAAGGGTGTAGCCGCAAAAGGAGCAGTCAAGGGGACAACCCCGAGAGGACTTGACTGTGGTCACCGTCCCCTGAATCCCTGGGAAGTGATAAGCTTGGTTGTCGAGCAGATGTCGGGCAGGGATCGGCAGAGCATCAAGGTCACGGATTTTTGCGCGCTCAGGCTCGTGCACCACCGTGCCGTCCGTCTCTACCCGCGAGATTCCCTCGAGCCCTCCCAGGGGCTTGCCCTCGGTGATTCGGTTGGCGAGGGCGCTCACGGTGGCTTCAGGTTCCCCGCGCACCACCACATCAATCCTGCCCTCCGCAAAAACCTCATCCGGGCAAAAGGTCACCTGACTGCCAAGCATGGCCACCAAGGCTTGACTGCCCTGCTTGACGCATCCCGCGAGCGCCAGATCCTGGTCCAGAGAAGTGCTGGAAGAATCCAGACAGACCAACTCGGGCTCATCCGCCAGGATGCGCGTCAGGATGCCGTCCGCATCCAGGCCCGCCGCGTCCGCATCGTGAATCGTGACCTCGTGGCCATACTCCTCCAGGAACGAGGCCACATGAGCCAATTCAATCGGTGGATAGAGCAGCTCGGGACTGACCGCCATGCCAAAGCCTCCCATCAGTCCGCGGGACACGCGGAATTCGGGTGGACTAGGAGGATTGACAAGGACGATCTTCACGGTGCTTGTTCTTGCTCAGGTTGGGCAGACCCAGGTTATCCGAGGGGGCAGGAATGAGACAGGGGCAGCCCCCTGGGAATGAATCGGCCTTCACGAAGGTCCCAACTGAGAGGAAAGGCCCTGCTAACTGCGCAATTCAGCACCAATCTCCCCCAAACCCCGCTCCAGGCGGCGCAGGAAGGACTGGGCGTCCTTGTCTGTCAAGGTCTTCTTGTCGGACTGGAGCACCAGATGATATGCCAGAGATCGCCGGCCAGCTCCCAGTTGATCCCCCCGAAAGAGATCAAAAACCACCAGGTCCTTGGCGTTTCCCTTGCCCGCCTTCTCAATCACTCCCGACAGGTCTCGTGCAGGAACCTCTTCTGGGGCCACGATGGCAACATCGATCTTGAAACCCGGATAGCGAGGCAGGGGGTTGTAGGAGCCACCCGAGCGCTCCTGTTCCAAGAGCGCATCCAAAGAAATGGAAGCCACCGCGGTATCGCTGACAAGTTCCCCATCGATGCCCAAGGGTGTTGCAAGGCCCGGATCCAACTCTGCAACAAAACCCACGCAAGCTCCGTCACCAGAACCCACTCGCAGTTCAACTCGGCGCACGGGATGCACCCATGAAACGGGAGCCTGTTCTACTGCCACGAACTGCAGCTCGCGGAATTCAAGAGAGCTCAACAGATCCTGCACCACCGCCATCAAGCGCGCCAAGCAGCCCTCATCAAAAGATGTGTCGGATTGCCTCGCCTTGCAGAGAACCAGGGCCAACTCGTGCACCTCTCCTGGTTCCCCCCTGTCGCTGACCTGCTCTGGCAAATATCCCTTGCCGATTTCAAACAGACGCACCTCATCTCGCTGACGGCGGTTGGGTTCCAAGAGACCCAACAAGCTGGGCAGCACTTGACGGCGGATGCGCGCGGAACCCTCTTGTACAGGATTGATCACCGACACATAGGATTCACCGTCAAGCCCCAGCATCTGATGCAGGGCATCGGACTGGAAGGAGTAGCTCAAGGTCTCGTGAAAGCGTGCGCCCCCCGCGAGCAGATCACGGCAGGACTCGGCCAACTCTCGGCGATGGTCCACGGGCGGCGGCACCAAAGCACCTGTCAGATGCCGCTCGGGAATATTCCCATAGCGGTAAAGACGCCCGACTTCTTCAATCAGGTCCATCTCGATGGCTATGTCCTTGGTGGCCCGGTTTGAAGGCACGCTGACCATCAGACCCTTCTCGTTGGCCTGCACCCCAAAGTCAATGCTACTGAGCAAGGCACTCATCTCTTCATCCGAGATGCCCACTCCCAGGGAACGGCGCACCTGATCGGGATTCAAAGCCACCTCGCAAGCAGGATCGCTCCAGTCCCCCGCATCCGCCAGAGAAGCAGGGAAGGTCACATCCGGCTGAAATTCCTGCAGGAGCCGTGCAAAGTGTCCCGCAGCCTTGAGGGGCAAGGTCGGATCCAGGTGTTTTTCGAAGCGCGCGGAGGAATCCGTCCGCAGGCCCAAGCGAGCGCTGGTGCGACGCACGGGGACGGGCTCGAAACAAGCGACCTCCAGCAGCAGGCGGCCGGTGCCCTGCTGAACCTTGGAGTCTTGACCGCCCATGATCCCCGCCAGGGCCACGGCCTTGTCGCCGGAACAGATCAGAAGATCTGCGGGCCGCAACTTGCGCTCCACCTCGTCCAAGGTCACAAGGGTCTCTCCCTCGCGAGCCTCGCGCACCAAGATACCGTCACGAGCGAGCTGGTCCCGATCAAAAGTATGGTTCGGTTGACCCAGGTCCCCCATCACAAAATTTGACAGGTCCACAAGCAAGTCGATGGGCCGCTGACCCGTGGCCAACAGCATGCAGCGCATCCAATCGGGAGTCTTGCCCTCACCGACCCCGTCTATTGAGAGGCCGATGTAGCGCGAACAAGCGGGGCTTTCCACGAGCACCTTGACAGGATCGGCGCCACCCAATTCGGGCAAGCTGGTATCCAGGGGCAAGAGAGGCCGATCCAAAATAGCCGCAACTTCCCGTGCGACTCCACGATGACCCCAAAGGTCCGGCCGATGGGTCAGAGACTTGTTGTCGATCTCCAGCACCCAATCGTCGATCCCCAAGGCCTCGGCCACTGGGGCGCCGGTAGTGGGCTCCCCCGGCAAGACCCAAATGCCATCGTGCTCGTCAGAAAGGCCCAACTCGCGCTCGGAGCAGATCATGCCCACGGAGTGCACACCGCGAATCTTGGATTTCTTGATCTTGAAGTCGCCAGGCAAGACTGTGCCCACGGTCGCGACGGCGACCCTTTGCCCTGCGGCAACATTGGGCGCCCCGCAGACGATCTGCAGGCTCTCGCCCGTGCCCACATCCAACTTGCAGATGCACAGTTTGTCCGCGTCCGGGTGCTTCTCCCGCTCAAGCACATGGCCCACCACCACATCCGAGAGGTAGGGAGCAAACCGTTCAACCCCTTCCACCTCTGCAGTAGAAAGGGTCAGGTCCAGGGCCAACTGCTCGGGATCAACCCCCGAGAGATCCACATGGCGGCCAAGCCAGCGCATGGAAATCAGCATGAGAACTGCTCCAGAAACCGCAGGTCTCCGCCCAAGAGATGGCGCACATCATCGATGCCGTGGGAGAGCATCGCCAGCCGCGAGAGGCCCAGGCCAAAGGCGAAACCGCTCCACTCACTGGAATCGATACCAGCGGCTTCCAGCACCTTGGGATGCACCAGGCCGCAGGGCAACAACTCGATCCAACAGGTGCCCTTGCAGACCCGGCAACCGGACTCGCAGAACACACAACGCGCGTCCAGCTCAAACCCCGGTTCCACAAAGGGGAAGTGTCCTGGCCGCAAGCGCACGTCGATCTCCTTGCCAAAGATCCCGCGCAGCAGGGTCTTCATGGTGCCCACCAGGTGCCCCACGGAAATGTCTTTGCCCACCACCAGGCCTTCCATTTGATGGAAGGTATGTTCATGGGTTGCGTCGGTGTTCTCGTGACGAAAAACCTTGCCAGGACAAACCAGGCGAAATGGCGGGGCCATGCGCTCCATTGCACGCACCTGCACCGGTGAAGTGTGCGTGCGCAAGACCAGGCGGCCTTGTTCGTCGCAATAGAAAGTGTCCTGAGAATCCCTGGCCGGATGATCAGCCGGGATGTTGAGCGCTTCGAAGTTGTACCAGTCAAGCTCCACCTCTGGCCCGTCCAGGATGTGGTAGCCCATGGAACTGAATATCTGCACCAACTTGCGGGTCACTTTGGTGATCGGATGCAGGGATCCGCGCTCCACCGGGGGCGCTGGCAGGGTAGCGTCGAAGCCAATGCCTTCGCGGTCAGCGGCGAGGTCAGTCTCGGCAAGTTCGGCAGCACGGGCCAGCAAGCCGGCGGTCAAGGCAGCCTTGAGTTCATTGGCGGCGCGCCCGGCGGGGCCCCGTTCGGGGGGCGGTAGACTGGGAATCTCCTTGAGCTGCTGCCCCAGCAAGCCATCCCTGCCCAGCAGCTCGCGCTCCAGGTCAGCCAGGACCGCCTGGTCAGAAGCCTCGGCAATGCGCGCCTGGGCGTTCTCAAGGTTGGTTTGCTTGTCCACGGGAGGAGTTTAGGAGAGCTTAGAGGGAACTGATGCCCGAAGCCACAAATACATCCCCGAGGGCACTCAATCCCCATGTGCAAACAACCCCGCGGACCAGGCTGGTCCGCGGGGTTGTGCTTGATGGTGCAAGGAGTTTATCTGGTCCGCAGTCTTGCCTCAGGCGCTACGGGCAGCGCTAGCGGCCTCTGCCAGCTCGCTGAAGGCAGCAGGGTCGTGGATCGCCAACTCAGAAAGCTGCTTGCGATTCAACTCAATGCCAGCTTGCTTGAGCCCGTTCATGAACCGGGAGTAGTTGGTGCCGTTCTGGCGGGCGGCCGCATTGATACGGACCACCCATAGACGGCGGAACTGACGCTTCTTCTGGCGCCGGTCACGATAGGCGAAAGCCCAGGAGCGCATCAGCGCTTCGCGCACGGTGCGCCAGAGCTTGCTGCGGCCGCCTCGGTAGCCACGGGCTTGCTTGAAGAAACGGGCCTTCTTACGGGCGCGGGGTGCGCCATAGGTTACGCGCACCATCTCAGCGTCCCCCCATCATGCGTTGCAGCAACTTTGCCCAGGTGCCAGTGGTGATGATCGCTTTGCGCTTGGCGCGCTTGGCTCCCGCGCTGCGAATTGCGTGCATGTGCCCGCGATGAGGGCGATTCGACTTGAGCTTGCCGGACTTGGTCCGACGAAACCGTTTCTTGACGGCTCCTTTTGATTTCATTTTGGGCATGGGACGTCCTCGTGAGGCCTGTTGGGCCAATAACGAAACCCTGTTCGCTGGCATGCCGCCGCTTGCAGGGGCCCGGAAAGCCGGGCTTGGAGCGCAACAGGATAGCGCTTCTGCCCCCCAGGGCAAGCCCCAAGCCCCGTTTTCTCCTTTTCCCGTGGGCTGGAGGCATGGCCCATACGGTGTCAGACACCACTCAGCGCTTTTTCGGCCATACGGTGTCTGACACCGTATGGGTCAATTTTCGGCCATAGGGTGTCAGACACCGAATGGGTCGACACCGTATGGGTCATAGAGAAATCGGGTCAAAACCCCACTGTCGTGCCCCCAAAGAGCTGCTCGAAGGTCCCCAACTTCTCCCAGGCAATGTTGTTCTGAGGCGCGAATCCCGTGACTTGAGTAATACGCCGATTCAAATAGAAGTGCTCAGAAAAAGCGAGGTATGCGTCCCTGTTCTTGTGTGGCTCTGCCCAGATGAACTGGACCATTTGTTCGCCATCTGGCCCCGGTCCAACACGCGTGGTGTAGAACGGAGCCCTACTCTTGAAGCTCAGGTTCATGCCTTGATAGATTTTTTCTCCGTTTTCATCGAGTTCAAAGTGCATGGGCCACAGCTCATACTCCCCCGCCTCTCGCTTGCGCGCGAGCTCCACCACGAGGGCTCCCTGCCCCTCTAAGCCAGTGCGCTCATAGGCTGCCTTCAATTCCTCAAGAGTTGCGTCCTTGTACTTTTCCTCCAGTTCTCCTCTCTCATGCTCGGGCCAGGGGGGCGGCTCTTCCCCCCATGGAAGGGGATAGAGATCACCGGTCTCCTTGAAGTTGGCAAATGGATCCGCGAGGTCTGATCCGGCATCCTCCTTCGGAACGGGCACTTCAACCACTTCCTCAACGGAGAGAACAGCCTCCCGTGGCGTCCCAAGTGCGGGATCCTCGCCACTGGGCGCACCGCCATCCCCTTCCGGAATGGAGCCCAAGTGAATCTCCTCATTTTCAGGCTCATCGCCTTGAATGATCAGGAACGCGATAACGCCCACGAGTAGAGGTGCGCCAAGGATCAAGACCGCTCGCTTTGAAAATAGTGACAGAAAAGCACTTCCAATTGGTTCAGCCCACACCAGCCGGTGGGCAGGGGCCGCCCGGACCACGACGGACGTGAGATGGGCAACGAAGCTGGACACATTGGGATCACGCCCATGTTAGCCCCCCCCCTGAGGCTTCCGTCAAGGATGAATACCAGCGGACCGGACCCATACGGTGTCTGACACCCTTCAGCGCTTTTATGACCCATACGGTGTCAGACACCGTATGGGTCCGGTCCGCTGGTACGATCCTACTGGAAGGTGATTCGAACCCCGTCGGTGAAGTTGGAGGTCTGAATCAACAGCACGTCCCGGAACCAACTGGTGAAGTTCCAGGTCTCGCCAGGAGCAATCGAATGCATGGGGTTGGCAGGCACCATGGTCAAGTCAATCACCGCCTGCAGTTGGCCAGAAGCACCGGTGTTGCCCAGCTGGGTGACAAAGCGGGCAATGCTACCGCCCACACAAAGGACTCCCATGGAGCCGCCCGGACCAGAGATCGCCGCCGGTGTCATGGATGCCAGGAAGTAGCCGAACTGGTTCGTGGGCAATTGACTTGCCGTCAGAGTCAGATCATTGGCAAACACATCCAGTTGACCCGTGGCGTCGATGCGCCCGGGGAGACCAGAGGAGTTGCCAACCGCCGGATCGCAATAGCGGCTGCCGATGGCCCCAGGGCCTCCGCCTCCTCCGCAGGTGCCGCCGATTCCGGTGGTCTGCATGACATAGTCGTTGCAAAGACCAACACTCAGACTCCAAACCTCGACCTTGAGAATCATCTCTGCATCGCTGCCAGTGGAGTTTGTCCAACTCAAGCTCTCGTTGTTGCTGGTAGTGCTGGCTTGAGCCACGGGAAGTCCATCACAACCGGCAGCCGTGTAGAGATAGGCATCGATGTCTGCGGTGTTGGTGTCGAAGAACAGGTTCAGATCAAAGGTCCCGCCATCGGCCACACAGAAGCTGAAGTAGTCCTTATCCGTCATGGAAACGAACATGCTCAATTCAATCCCATTGGCCCAGGCCACCGCTTGGGCACAACTGTCATTGTCCTCATAGGCGTCATCTGGCTGATTGCAGGGATCCGACGCAATACCGACTCCAAGCTCGTACTGGTTACAGCCCGTACCCGAAGCCAGGAACACATCCACATAGATCGGGACAGTATTGTTGGCTGTGTTTGTCCAAGTTACCTGCTCGTTGTTGTTGCTCGATGTCCCACTACCGGCATTACCGAAGCAGTTATCGTAGAGGAACGTGTTGATGTTCCCATTGGAGTGGGTGAAGGTCAGGTCAATGGTCAAGGTGGAGCCCGCGGGCACATCCACGTGCCAGAAATCTCGATCCGATCCATCTACCACAAGGCCAGTAGTGGTTCCAACGCCGCGCGTGACCGCTTCGGCGCAGTTGCCATTGGGCTCGTGGCTGTCATCGTTGCAGCCTCCCCCGCCACCGCAGCCGTTGCAGGCCGGGATACAGGAATTCACCGCCTCGTTACGCATCAGGGTCTCAACCTGGGTGTGGAAGAAGGTGGTGATGTTGTTCATGCCCCCGCCGCACAAGTGGCAGTAGCTCATGACCGTGCCCTGATTGGTGCACTGCTGGCTGCTCTGACAGCTGCCGAAGTAGCCACTGGGAGCGCAACGGTCCAAAGGCGTGGGACAGAAATCATGGGTATGAGGAGTACCAAAGTTGTGCCCGGTCTCATGGGCGATGACCACAAAGTCCCATGTGTTGTTGCCTTGACTCACCGGGAAGTTCACGCCACCGTCCACTCCGAAGCTGACACCGAAGCCCCAGTTCTGGCTGCAGAGCACATCCAGATAGGCCACGCCTCCGCCGTTCACGCCGCTGACAAAGTGTGCCAGATGCCCGCCAGCAGGAATATTCCCCGCCCAGGCGTTGCGGAACTCAGTCAAGGTTGCCCCGGGGCCGCCACCTTGTGAGGTCCAGGGGTCATTGCTGTTGGTGTAGAACTGCAGATATGGGTATGTGATGACCACATTGATCTGGGTGGCGTAGCGATCGCTGATAGCCCCCAGCAGCGCGGTCAGGTAGTTCTGGGCCGCTGCCAGGTTGCCCCACTGGTTGTAGAACTGGAAGTCAGTCTCCACAGACTGCTTACACTCCAGGGTTTGACCGACGGGGTTGTTGTAGGTCGGAGGACCAGGCTGGCCGATCGGCCGACTGGTGTCTGCCAGACAGAAAGCACCCTTGGGGGTGCCAGTGGTACGCATGATCGTCTCAGACACGATTCGCACGGAACTCGAGTCCCAATCAAGTCCCGGCTGCAGGAAGGGCAGCAGGTGATAGACCTCGCCACCAGTGGCGATCCAGCCATAGCAGCCATAGGAGGACAAGATCAAAGACACTTCCGAAGTGGAATCCCCGGTCACGGTGCCTTTCCAGATCGTCTGGTTGAGGGAATCATAGGAGCTCGGAACCCCATCTACCTGGATACCCCAGCGGGTGTAATCCGCCTCGATGCGTTCCAGGACCAGTTCCACGCTGCTATAACCGGGCAAGGGCACATCGCGCATGATCAAGTCGCTGGAAGCCACAAGACCCCAGAGATCCCGAGCATCGGGTTGATATTCCGTGGTTCCGGTCACCAGGGGAGTCCCCCCGAGAGCGTCAAAAGGGAAGGTCACCACGTCCTGCGCGCTAGCGGCAGCACTCAAGGAAATGGTGGATAGAAGCAAGCTGGGAATCAGGTGTCGCATGGGTGGTCTTGTGGATGAACGGGAAAACGGGGACATCACGCTTGGGACGCATGACCCCCCCCTTGAGGATCCCTCTTAATTCTATCCGACCACCCGGATTTGAGGTAGCTGGACCTCAATCGTCCTCCAAATGCCTCGGGGCGAGCCAGTCCACCGCACGGCAGAAAGCGAAGAGCACTCTCCCGGCCGACCCCCTAGCGAGAGGCTGGTGGAGTTCCCAGGAGGCCCGCAAGCGCTCCTTCAAGGCCATCCTCAGGAATCCGAACCGGTCTCGGGGGCCGTTTCAGTCTCTGGCTGCGAGACGGCTTTGGGGGCCGTTTCAGTCTCTGGCTGCGAGACGGCTTTGGGGGCCGTTTCAGTCTCTGGCTGCGAGACGGCTTTGGGGGCCGTTTCAGTCTCTGGCTGAGAGACGGCTTTGGGGGCCATTTCAGTCTCTGGCTGAGAGACGGGAGCCTCGCTGGGGCCCGTCTCCTGGGGAAGGTCGGACTTGGCTGCGGCTGACTCCTCGGGGGCGCTCTTCGCCTTCGGAGGCCTATTGGACTTGGACGCGCCCCGCTTGGCGGCGGAAGTGGGCGCCAACAACATGGACATGCGCCGCCCCATCAATTTGGCGGCAGTCTCCACCCGGGCGATATCCCCGAGATCCTCCGCCACCCTTCTCATCACATCGTGCCCGTGTTCAGGGTGCGCCATCTGACGTCCGCGGAACATGCAAACCACCAGCACCTTGTGCCCCGCCCCCAAGAACTTGCGTCCATCCTTCAGACGATAGCCCAGGTCATGGGGGCTGATTGCCGGCCTTACGCGCATTTCCTTCAGGGTCGAAGCACTGCTGCTGGACTTGCTACGCTTCTCCTTCTTCTGCACTTCGTACTTGAAGCGCCCGTAGTCGAGAATCTTGCAGACCGGCGGGCGTGCCTCGGGGGCCACCTCCACCAGATCCAGCCCCGCATCCTTGGCGCGTCTGCGGGCCTCATCCGTGGGCACCACCCCTACCTGCTCTCCTTCTTCATCGATGAGCCGCACTTCGGGAACCCGAATCCGGTTGTTGCGGCGAAATGAGGGGCCCGGGGCGGGCCTAGGTCGGCGGCGTGATCTTCTCGGCACGAATGGTCTTGGTTTGGGTCGCTGAACTCAAGCGAAGGGCTTAGAGCACAAATTAAGCAGGGGTAGGATAGCCAGATCGGTCGCTTGGTGCCAACCAATCGGTGAAAAGCGATCGGCAGGGGACCGACTGCGAATGCGAATGAACGATACGATCGCTCATCAGGAGACCGATTTGGAGTCCGTTTCCATGGTGGGCTCGGGGACCTCACAACGAATGTGAACCTCCCTCAAGAGAGCGGATTCCACCACCGAGGGGGCCTCGCACATGGCATCAGCGGCTGTGGCGGTCTTGGGGAAAGCGATCACGTCGCGGATCGAATCCATGCCCAGGGTCAGAGCCACCAGACGGTCCAGGCCCACGCCCAGGCCCGCGTGAGGAGGAGCTCCATAAGTGAGCGCATCGAGCAGGAAGCCGAATTTGGTGCGTTGCTCCTCAGGTCCGATACCCAACAATTTGAAGAGCTTTGCCTGCGTATCCGATCGGTGGATACGGATCGAACCGGAGCCCAGTTCCCAGCCATTGAGCACCAGATCATAGGCGCGGCTGAGCAACTTGGCGGGGTCGCCGGTCATTTCCCAATCGTCCGGTGCAGTGAAGGGGTGATGGGAAGAGGACCAGCGCTCCTTTTCCGCATCCCACTCCAGCAGGGGGAAGGCTGTCACCCAGAGGAAATTCCAGAGACCCTTGGGAATCAGGTCCAGGTCCTGAGCCAGACGCAGGCGCAGTTCGCCGAGCACACGCCAGACCAGGGCTTCGTCTCCACCGCAGAACAGCACCAGATCCTCTTCACCCGCTTCCAGAGTATTCAATAGAGAAGCGCCGCTATCCTCCTGACAAAAGCGGGCCATGGGACCCGCCGCCCCACCGGACTCCCCGGGCTTCCACCAGGCGAGGCCGCCTGCACCCAGATCCTTGGCGAACTTCTCAAGCTTCTTGAGCGCTCCGCGACTGACCTTGGCGCCCCCCTTGGGAATCGCGATACCCATCACCCGGCCGCCACCAGCCAGCACCTTGGCAAACACCTCAAAGCCGGACTGGGCAACCCAATCGGACAGGCAGCGCAATTCACAGCCAAAACGCGTATCGGGTTTGTCGCATCCAAAGCGCTCCATGGCTTCAGCCCAGGTCATGGAGGGGAATTTCTCCTCTAGATCCACACCCATGGCGTCTTTGAAGGTGTCGCGCAAGACCTCTTCCCAGACCATGAAGACGTCCTCCTCTTCCACAAAGGACATCTCCATGTCGAGTTGAGTGAACTCGGGCTGACGATCCGCACGCAAGTCCTCGTCCCGGAAGCAACGCGCCACCTGGAAGTAGCGGTCCATTCCAGCAACCATCAGGATCTGCTTGAAGATCTGGGGGGACTGGGGCAGGGCATAGAAGTTGCCAGGGTGAACTCGGCTTGGCACCAGATAATCCCGCGCACCCTCAGGGGTGGCCTTAGTAAGGATCGGGGTCTCGATTTCGATGAACTCGCGCTTGAGAAAAGCGTTGCGCATGGCTGCCACAAAGCGTGAGCGATGCATCAGTTTCTCCTGCATGTCCGGCCGTCGCAGATCGAGGAAACGATAGCGCAGGCGGAGATCGATCTTGGTGTCAAGGTCGCGCTGAATCTCGAAGGGCGGCAACTCCGAAGAGGCCAACTTATGGATACGCTGCACGGCAATCTCGATCTTGCCCGTGGGCAGTTCCGGATTCGGCTGCTCACGCATGACGACTTTGCCGCTTACGCTGACCACGTCCTCAGGAGAAAGGTGCTCGGCACTTGCCGCCCCTTCCCAGGCCTCAGATCCATCCAGAATCACCTGGGTCAAGCCCTGGATATCACGCACATCAATGAAGTAGATACCACCCAGATTGCGGCGCTTGGCGACCCAGCCGTTGAGGGTCACCTCCTGACCCACATGCTCTTCACGCAGTTCGCCGCAGCGATGCGTTCGACGCCAGTCGGCCGCCATGATTAGCGGCTCTGCGCCACTCGCAGGCGCTGAAGTGCGCGTCGCAGGGCCGCCTGGGCGCGCAGGGAATCCAATTCACCAGCTTTGGCGGCAGTACCGCTGACCCGCAGGCGATCGCGGGCGCGCTCGGCAGAGGCCTCGGCGCGCTTCACGTCAATATCACTGACCAATTCACCGGACTGTGTCACTACGCGCAGGGTATTGGCCCGCACCTCAGCAAACCCGCCCGCCACAAACATCTCTCCCTTGCCATCGGGACCATCCCAAGAAAGAGGCCCCGCATCCAGCGCCGCAACCATATGTGCATGGCGAGGCAGCACACCGATGGAACCGTCCAGACCCGGGAAGCGCACACTATCCGCAGGAGCATCGATCAGGATGCTGTCGGGAGTAATGACTCGTAAACTGATGGCGTCGGCCATGATCTTCACCTGCTCCTGAATCTAGAGGGACTTGCCTTTCTCAATTGCCGAGTCGATACCCGACACCATGTAGAAGGCATCCTCGGTCAGGCTGTCGTGCTTGCCCTCGAGGATCTCCTTGAAGGAACGCACCGTCTCTTCGAGGGGCACAAAGACGCCGCTCATGCCAGTGAACTGCTCGGCAACAAAGAAAGGCTGGGAGAGGAATTTCTGCATGCGTCGTGCGCGGTGCACGACCTGCTTATCCTCGTCCGCCAGTTCCTCCACACCGAGAATGGCGATGATGTCCTTCAGGTCCGCGTAACGCTGCAGGGTCTGCTGCACCTGACGGGCGACCTGATAGTGGTCCTCGCCCACCACGTTGGGGTCCAACATGCGCGAGGTGGACTTGAGCGGGTCAACAGCGGGGTAGATCCCCAATTCACTGATTGCACGATCCAAAATGATGGTTGAGTCAAGGTGCGCAAAGGTGGCCACCGGGGCCGGATCGGTGATGTCGTCAGCAGGTACATAGACAGCCTGCATAGAAGTCACTGAACCATCTTTGGTGGAGGTAATGCGCTCCTGCAGAGCGCCCATCTCACTGGCCATGGTGGGCTGGTAGCCCACTGCGCTTGGCATACGGCCAAGCAGCGCGGAAACCTCAGACCCGGCCTGCACGAAACGGAAAATGTTGTCCACAAAGAGCAGCACATCCTGCTTCTTCTCGTCGCGGAAGTACTCCGCCATGGTCAGACCGGTCAGAGCCACTCGCAGGCGTGATCCGGGAGGCTCGTTCATCTGCCCGAAGACCAGCACTGCATTATCGATCACCGATGCCTCGCCGCCGTCGGGAGTCTTGTACTTGGCTTCGCTCATTTCGAGCCAGAGGTCGTTGCCCTCGCGGGTTCGCTCGCCCACTCCGGCAAAGACACTGAAGCCGCCCTTCTCCACAGCAGTAATGCGGATCAACTCCTGGATCAACACGGTCTTGCCCACGCCTGCCCCACCAAAGAGGCCGATCTTGCCGCCCTTGGCGAATGGACAAAGCAAGTCCACAACCTTGATGCCCGTTTCGAATACCTCCGAAATCGCCTCCTGAGCCACAAAAGAAGGGGCCGCTCTGTGAATGGGCCAATAGTCGTCAGCCTCGCCAAGCTCACCGCGAGCAACGGTATCGAGGGGACGGCCCAGAAGACTGAAAATACGGCCCTTGGTGGCATCGCCCACGGGCACCTTGATCGGTCCGCCCGTGTCGGTGGCCTGCATGCCTCGACGGCAGCCGTCGGTGGACGCCATTGCCACGCAACGCACAACGTCATTGCCAAGGTGCTGAGCCACCTCAAGGACTATGTCAATTCCCATGCTCTCGTTCACCACCTCGACGGCGTTGAAAATAGAAGGCAGGTTGCCAGGCTCGAAGCGAACATCGACCACGGGGCCGAAGATCTGGGAGATGGTGCCGGAGTTGCTCATGACTAGTATTGGGTTCTCGTATCGGGCCGAAAGGTGTGGCCCAGGTGGGTTCTGTGTCAGTTGGGGTCCAGGGGATGATCAACGAAGCGCTTCGGCGCCGCCGACAATATCAAGGAGATCAGTGGTGATGCCTTCCTGGCGCTTGCGGTTGTAGACGCCTTTCAGCACTTTCTGCATGTCATTTGCCGCATCCGTCGCGTTTTTCATAGCAAAGCGGCGGCTGGCATATTCGGAGGTCAGCGACTCCACAAGGGTGTTGTAGACCCTTGTTTCAAGGTAGCGCGGAATCAGGCTGTCGAAGATCGACTCGGCGTCAGGTTCGAGGATGACGCCACTACCCCCAACCACTTCCTCAGCTCCCAGGGCATCCGCAGAAATCGGCAGGAAGGGCGCAGCGGTCGGCTGATAACGTGCCATGGATTCAAATACGGAGAACATCAGCACCACGTCCCGATACTTGCCCGAGAGAAACTCCTGGGTCAGCATTCGTGCGGTAATCGCAGCGCTGGTGAAATCGATGCTTTCCAATTTGGGCTCGGTCAGAAAACGGGCCATGGTATGCCCACGTTTCTTGAGATAGGTGGCACCCTTGCGGCCGTAGACAAAGAAGTCCACCTCACGCCCCAGTTCATCCTTCCACTGCTCCGTGAAGCGCAGCAAGTTGGAGTTATAGGCGCCACAGAGGCCCCTGTCGCTGGTGACCAAGAGGCAGAGGGTGCGATCGCCTCCACCAGCATTGAAGAGAGGCCGGTCAGCCACGCTATCCCCTAGAACCGCAGCCAAACGCCCCACCAGGCCTGCCACCTCTTCGGTGTAGGGGCGCGAGGAGATTGCACGATCTTGGAATCGCCGGAGCTTGGTCGTGGCGACCATCTCCATGGCACGCGTGATCTGCTGGATGTTGCTGATCGACGTGATGCGTCCGCGGAGTTCCTTGATGCCTGCCATGGGGTGCTCTTGGGGTGAAAGTGCTAATGAAGGGGGCTCAGCTCAATCCGAGGGTCTTCTTGACCGTGGCGATATGCCCATCGAGGGCCGCTTTGGTCTCGTCAGGTATACCTTTCTTGGCGCTGGCAATCTGGTCAGCAATTTCAGGCGCGGTGTCGCGAACGTGCTGCAGGAAAGCCTGCTCGAAGTTGCCCACCTCTTCCTTGGGGAAGGTGTCCAGGGCGCCAGAAGTACCGGAGTAGAGCATCATCACCTGCTCGACAGCGGGCATGGGCAGATACTGTCCCTGCTTGAGCAATTCCACCAGGCGCTCTCCACGGGTCAGTTTGTCCTGGGTGGCCTTGTCCAAATCAGAACCGAACTGGGCAAAAGCCGCCAGTTCACGGAACTGAGCCAGATCCAAACGCAGGGAGCCGGCAGTTTTCTTCATGGCCGGGATTTGAGCCGCGCCCCCCACTCGGGAGACGGAGATACCCGCGTTCACCGCGGGGCGAATGCCCGAGTTGAAGAGGTTTGTCTCCAGGAAGATCTGCCCATCGGTGATCGAAATCACATTGGTGGGAATATAGGCAGACACATCACCTTCCTGGGTTTCCACCACAGGCAAGGCGGTCAAGGATCCAGCGCCCTTCTTGTATCGCGGGTTGATCTCAGGCGCGTTCTTGGCCAACTTGGCCGAACGCTCCAGCAAGCGGGAGTGCAGGTTGAAAACGTCGCCGGGGAATGCCTCGCGTCCCGGGGGACGACGCAAAAGCAACATCACCTGACGATAGGCCAAGGCCTGCTTGTAGAGGTCATCGTAGAAGATGACCACATGGCGGCCTTCGTCACGGAAGCGCTCTCCCATGGTGGTTCCGCCGTAGCAAGAGAGGTACTGCATGGAAGCCTCTTCGATGGCGGGAGCCGCCACCACAATGCTGTACTTCATGGCACCTTCTTTCTCCAAGCGCTGCACCACATCCTTGATGGTGGACTGCTTCTGAGCCACGGCCACATAGATGCAAAGAACTTGCTCAGGGTTGGAGGGGTCACCGCCTCCGGTGAACTGTTGGGAAATGATCGTGTCGATGATCAGAGCGGTTTTTCCAGTCTGCCGGTCACCGATAATCAGCTCGCGCTGGCCACGGCCGATGGGAATCATGGCGTCAATGGCCTTGATGCCAGTTTGCAGAGGCTCGTGTACGGGCTCGCGCTCCACCACCGACGGTGCGGGCTGCTCGATGGGCAGGTAGTCGGCTTCGGTTACCGCCAGGGGCCCCTTACCGTCCACCGGGTCGCCGAGGGCGTTGACCACCCGGCCGAGCAGAGAATCCCCCGTGGGCACACTGATGATCCGGCCACTGGCCTTGACCGTGTCCCCTTCTGAAACCTTGGCAGCATCCCCAAGGAGCACGCAGCCCACATTGTCCTCCTCAAGGGAGAGCGCAATGCCGCGCACCCCACCCGGGAACTCAAGCAGCTCGTTCATCATGCAGTCGTCGAGGCCATAAACGCGTGCCACACCGTCACCGACGGAGAGCACGGTGCCGACGCTTTGCATGTGGCTTTCGCCACCGTAGTTCTCAATTTCCTTTTCGAGGATCGAGGTCACTTCTGCGGGTCGAAGATCCATTGTTTAGTCCCTAGTGGGTTGTTGCTGGCCAGCATTGGATGCCGACGGGTTGGTTGCAGGTCGAGTTCGCTGACGCAGCCAGGGTGACCGGGCCAGCATTGAAAAAAGTCGTCTAAAAAGTCAGGAGAGCAGGACCGGCGGCAAGCACCGTTGGCCCCGGTCAGTCAGAGGCCACCGGCGACGGTAGTCGCGCTTCAAGCAATCGCCGGCGCAGGCCATCGAAGCGGCCCGCGATCGACGCATCGATCATTTTGTCCCCGATGGTGACGCGCACGCCCCCCACCAGGTCAGGAGTAATGGCTTGAGCCAGACGCACGGTCTTGCCCAAACGGGATTGGAGAGAATTCTCAAGCGCTTTCACGTCATGTTCACCCAGGGGCCGCGGCGCTTCGACCACTCCCTCCAATACGCCATCCTCTTGCATGCGTCGGGCGCGGAAAGCGCTAAAGGCGTTGGGCAGGATCCCCAAACGACCGCGATCAAGGCAGAGCCACACAAAACGCTGGGTCAAGGAGTTGAAGGTATCCACAAGGGGCTGCAGCTTGGCACGCCGATCTTCCATGCTGACCGCGCCACCAAGCATGAAGGTGCACACGGCGGGGTTGCGGAATTCATGGGCCACCCGCTCCAAATCATCCATGACCACATCCGTGGCGCCCTTGCCAGCGGCAAGATTCCAGAGTGCGCCGACCCAACGGCTGGTGACAGGGTCTACAGCGGAATGGCTCAAACGTTCTCCTGTTGCTCAGCGACGAGGTCGGTGACAAGGCGCCGGTCGTCTTCGGAGTCCACCCTGCGACCAATGATCTTGGATGCGGCCGAGAGGGAAAGCTCAACCACCTCGGCTCGAATTGTCGCCAGTGCCTTCTCCTGCTCGGCCTGAATCTGCGTGCGGGCACTGTCAATCATGGCGGTCGCTTCACGCTTGGCCTTGTCAACAATGTCGTTCTCACGGGCTTCTGCCCGCTCGCGGGCGGTGGCCAGATGGCGCGCTGCCTCTGCCTGAGCATCGCCCAGGGCAACCTCAACTTTAGCAGCGGATTTAGCGGCCTCTTCGCGTGCCTTCTCTGCTGCCAAGGCAGCCTCGCTGGCCTGCACATCGCGGGCATAGAGCGCAGCTGTGATCGGACCGAAAACAAACTTCCACATGAATGGCAGCGCAATCGCAAAGATCACAAGCGTCCAGATGAAAGTCCCTTCCTGGACGTCAAGCGGGTTGAAGCCGCCTTCGCTCGCCACCGGTATAAGACTGGCAATCATATTTGGGGGATTGGTATGAGGATTGTATTGGTCCGAATGAATGGGTTCTGGCCCGAGGGAACCCACAGCCGCGAACGGCTGCGGGTGGAGTCGTCTGGCTCACAGGGCACAAATCACAGGATCAGCGCCCGGGAAAGGGTTTCTCCTCTTCGACACAATCGAAGTGAGATTCCCAACCAGTCAACCCAGGGCAATCAAGAGTGTTACCACAACAGCAAAGAGCGAGACACCCTCGATGAGGGCGGCAAGAATAATTGAGTTGCCGCGTATTTCGCCGGCTGCCTCGGGCTGTCGTGCGATGCCTTCGTTAGCAGCGGCGCCGATGCGCCCAATGCCAAGGCCTGCACCAACGGCACCGATACCAGCGCCAATACCTGCGCCCATCTTGCCAATTTCCATGACCTGGTCTGCTTCAATCATGTTTCCTGTCTCCGGTATGCCCCGTCGGGGGCTTAGTAGGTTGTCTAAAGGGGTTTGTGAAGTGCTTCGCGGCGGATGCCGCAAACAACCCGACCAATGAAAATCAGTGTTCGGGGTGGACAGCTGTACCGACGAACATAATCGTCAGTTGAGTAAAAATGTAAGCCTGCAGCAGGGCGACAAAGCCCTCGATGATCATGATGAACACCGCAAGCGCCACGGCCGGAGCCGAAACAGCCCAACCAAGGGAACTGTAGTCGGTACCGGCGAAGTAGAAAATCAGGCCCATGAAAGAGAGCACCACCAGGTGTCCTCCGGTCATGTTCGCGAAGAGACGGATCATCAAGGCGAAAGGCTTGATAAAGAGGCCAAAGACCTCGACCACGAACATCAAGGGCCAGAGCCATGCAGGTACCTGGGGCACCAATCCGGTCCAGAACTTGATAGGGCCCTGACTCACCATGCCGCAACCAAGCATGGCCACCAAAGTTGTCAAGGCCAAAGCAGCCGTCACAAAAATCGAGGCGGTTGCGGTGGCGCCGCCGGGTACCAGCCCCATCAGATTCATGAAGACGATGAAGAAGAACAGATACAGGAAATAGGGCAGGAACCGCTGCTCGTCTCCTCGCTGCATGTTCGGACGTACCATCTCGTCCCTGATATAGGTCACCCATCCGGCCAGGATGCGGGTCAGTTTGTCACCTTTGCCCGTTCGGAGATGCGAGCCCACGCCACTAAAAGCGATCAGGATCAGCAAGATCGCCGCCAATTGAAAGACCTGGAGGTTGGTGGGTGCAATGCGCTCGGGCAGCCCAAAGACACCAACCGCTGCTTCGTGGTCATCATCAATGTGCCCGTCAGCCTGGCCCTCGGTGCCCTGCCCCTCATGCCCATGCCCCTGGTCCGAAAACACCAGCTTGGCGGGGACCACGTGTGCGTAGAGCGCATCCATGGGATCCGCGTTGCTTCCCACATGATGCTCGGTGTAGTTCGTGGAGATGAAAGCAGCTCCAACGATCACTACCAGAATAAGAATCGGGCGCAGGATGTTCATGCGGCGGTCCTGTCTTGACTCGCGATGCGGACGCTTTCCAGGGCACCAAACACGACGGGAATGAAGGCCAGGCAGGCGTAGCCGACTGCAAAGACCCGGGCGTCAAAGAGTTCTTTGGCCAGCGGGGCGTAATGCAGGGCCAAGGTACCCACCAGAAGAGCACCAAGGTGGATGAGGAAACCAAGCACAAGGGTATTGAATGCCCGAGCGGGACGGTACTCAAGGCTGTGCCGCAACCAGGCAAAGCCCAGAAGCCCTATACCCGCACCCAGCACTGCCCCGGCGAGGATGCCAGCACGCTGAGCAGGCTCCTGCTCCATCGCAATCACGATGGCGACCGCCAACCCTAGCAGGGTGATCAATGAGGTTTTGGACATGGGGATCGGGGATCGCGCCTGAATCAAGGAAGCCGACTTCACTTGCGCTGCTTCCCACGGACGGTGGGAACTTTGCGAATGAGGGAGACCATCCCACCGAAAAATCCAAGGCCTGTTCCAATCAGCAAGCACAAGGGGCTGGTGCCGAATTGACCATCAAGCCACCAGCCTGCCAGAGAAAATGCAGCCAAGGTCACACCAAGGGTGAGGCCGAGACCACCGTAACGGGCAAGGTCTGCTTGCCAGTCCTTCGGGCCGGGGGAGTCTTCTCGTTGAGGATCTGGAGGCACGCTGAACAAAGGGCTGGATCGGTGAGGATCCAAACTCGGGCGGGACGGAAAAAAGCCAGGAGGGATCGGGGAGATCCGGAGGGCGCAGGTTCTCAAACGTTCATCCCGAGCCAGGGGCTTGGAACGCCTGTGCGCCCTTGCAAATGCCTCCGATCCGAGATATGGGCCGCCATGGTAGGAATCAGCGTTGCCGAGTCAAGGATCTGGGGGGGTTATTTTGGGGCGCGCCAGAAGCCTGCGACCGCCTGCCACAGCAGACCCCGGAGCGGGGTATGAAACAGCCCGCAGGGTGACCGGGCCGGGACCCTCAGGGCCCTGGGCCCCCCGCTCCACCGGGCTCTTCAGGTGCCCCATGAGAACTGTGCCCAGGAA
>DUBE01000010.1:0-6535 GCA_012960475.1 Planctomycetota bacterium | reverse complement strand
CCTTGACAGGCAAGCCCCACGCGCCCGCCCAGACCACCGAAGGCCCCTGGGGAGGGCAATCAAGGACCAGCCATAGCCGGATCAAGGTGGCGCTGCACCCCTTCCATCGCTATGCTCCTCCCCCAAATCCGGGGCGGACCCGGAAACCTTCCAGGGATGGGGGTCGAAAAGGTCCGCCCTATTCTTTCAACGCACCCAATCACCTGGAATCCCAACCGTGGAACGCACGCTCGTCCTCCTCAAGCCCGATGCCGCCCAGCGTGGCCTGATTGGCAGCATCCTCTCCCGCTTCGAAGCGAAGGGTTTGAAGCTCATCGGCCTCAAGATGCGCACCTTTCCAAGCGAGCATCTTGAGAAGCACTACGAAGTGCACCGGGATCGGCCCTTCTTCCAGAACCTGGTGGGTTTCATGAGTTCCGGTCCGGTTGTAGCGCTTTGTCTGGAAGGCAAGGACGCGATCAAGGTCGTGCGCCAAATGGTGGGTGCCACCAACAGCCGCGAAGCTGCCCCCGGAACGATCCGCGGGGACTACGGCATGAGCTTCTCCAACAACCTGGTGCACGCTTCTGATGGACCGGACACAGCCAAGAGCGAAATGGCCCTGTGGTTCAGCGACGCAGCCGAAATCAGCGAGTGGGAACCTGCGGATCTCGGCTGGACCTACAACATTGCTGAGGAGCTTTCCTGAAGCTCCTTCTCGCCAAGGAACTCTCCTGAAGTTCTCTGCTTTCAGCGCGACAAATCTGACCGAGCTTGCTTGCGAGCTCGGTCAGCTCGTATCCGGCTGGACCGTGGCCGAAGTCCAACCCCTGCCTCCGCGGGATCTGCTGCTGATCCTGACACCCCCGAGCCCTCTCCCCGATGGCCCCCCACGCCTGCGCCTGCGTCTCTCGGCCCATCTTGATGGAGCACGCCTGCATCTGCAGCAAGGTCGAGTGCATTCCCATCGGGGCAGCCACGCGCCGGTCTTCGACCGTCTGGGAGAAGAACTTCTGGACTCGACCCTCAAGTCCATCGAACAGGTGGGCGCTGACCGCATTGCGCTCCTGGAGTTCAGCAACTGCTCGGGAAACGCCCGGCGCGCCCTCCTGCTTGAGTTTCTCGGGCGCCACTCCAACATGGCCCTGCTGGGCCCAGAGGACAGCATTCTCGAGGTCCTGGTACCTCAAGCGGACAAGCCCGAGCGCCCGGCCCGCCTGGCCAAGGGACGCACCTGGTCTCCACCTGGTGGGTCGCTGCGGCCTCCTGACAAGCCGCAACCCTCCATCGAGGAGAGCTATCCAGATCCCGACACGCTGCCTCCAGGTCCGGTCAAAGACCGCGCTCCACTCTCCTGGCGGGTTGAGTGTGCTCTGGGCCTGATGGCGGATGCGACGGTTCTGGAGCAGGACCGCTCGCGCCTGATCGCGCGCCTGGAACGACGCCTGAACCGTGCGCGCTCGGCCCTCAAGGGAATTGAAAAGCGGGCCTTGGCCGCCGGAGAATGTGAACGCATTCGCCAGGATGGAGAGCTGCTCAAGTCTGTGCTGGGAACCCTTCGACGTGGAATGACAGAAGCTACAGTCTCGGATTGGTTTGCTGCGGACATGCCCCAACGCAAGCTCGCACTCGATCCAAAACTGACCCCGAGCGAAAATCTGGAGAAGGTCTTTGCTCGCGTGCACAAGCTCGAAAAAGCACAGGCCACCCTGGAACAGGACCGCAACCAGGCCAGCTCACGAATTTCACGCCTGGAAGAGCTGGCCGCCCAGGCGCTGACCACAGAAGATCCCCTGCGGTTGGACACAGAAGCAGTCCAAGCAGGCCTGCTCGAAACGCGTCAGGAGGCCAACCCACGCAAGAAAAAACCGCGCCCCGCGCGCCTGCCCTACCGCACCTTCCAAACCGATGAAGGCCTGGAAATCCGCGTGGGACGCACTGCCAAAGACAACGACGATCTGACCCTGCACCACTCGCGCGGACTGGACCTTTGGCTGCACACTCAGGATGTGCCTGGCAGTCATGTGATTCTGCGCACGGGCCGCGGGGTGCAGCCCAGCGAGCAGGCGATTGTGGACGCAGCCCTCTTGGCTGTGCATTTTTCCCCCGCCCGAGGTGCCTCCCAGTGCGATGTACATCTTGTGGAGCGCAAGCATGTGCACAAGCCCAAAGGAGCCAAGCCGGGCCTGGTGACCCTGGCCGGGGGCAAGATCTTGCGGGTCAGGGCGCAACCGAAGCGCCTGGCCAGCCTATTACGTGGCAGTGCAGGTCACTGACCCCTGCCAGCCTTCCCTCCCGCCGGGTCCATGACGGAGGGTATCCTATGCGCTGGCTCCCCGAATCCATTCCCCCAGCAGCCCCCATGCTCCGCGCTTCCCTGATCCTGATCTCTGCCCTCTGCCTGCCTCTCTTCAGCGCCTGCTCCAGCGGGCTCAAGGAGATGACCGACGCGGAGAAACTGGACTACTACGGGGAGAGCTGCATGCGCTACTACGACATGCATGCCTTCGACCGGGCGATTCATCAGGCCAACAAGGGCCTGCAGGTGGACCCGGATAACGAATTCTTGCTGCTGGTGAAAGCCCGCTGTCTGCTTTTTCTCAACAAGACCGAGACCCTTGAGGCAGCCCACAACATCCTGGAGGGTCTGCTCAAGACTGAGGACTTCCGGGTCTTCCTGGTTGCCGGAGAGGTCGCCGAGCGCAGGGGGCTGATCCGCCAGGACTCTGCCGGTGATATCGAATCTGGGAACACCTACACCGAGGCAGCAGACCCCAGGGCCCGGGCAACCGAGCTACGCGCCGCGGCCAGGAACATGTGGACCTCCGCCCTTGATCACTATTCAAGAGCAGAGAAGATCTTCCCGGGGGGCACAGAGGCCCTCAACGGCATCATGCGAGTTGCATCCCTTCTCGGTGACGACGATCAGTGCTTGCAAGCAGGACGCGCCTTGCTGCAGTCACTAACCGAATCCACCCTGATCCAACAGCGCAAGATCGAGGAATTGCGTAACACTGAGAGCAGCTCCTGGAAGGTTCAGCGCGCAGTCTTTGCCAACCAGGAAGTAATGATTGCGACCCACATCCACCTCTCGGAACTGCACTACAAGCATGGGCGCAAGGAGGCGGCTCTGCTGGAACTGGACGGGGCCCTGAAACTCGATGATTCGCTTCCCGAGCTTCATGCTCGCCGAGGCCAGTTGCTACTGGAATCAGGAGATGCTCCAAGGGCCCAACAGGCCCTCAAGCAGTTTTTCCGCCTGACCACATTGGACTTCGACCACCCGGATGTGGTTCGCGCGCGCCGAGCCATGCGCAAATGTGAACAGTTGCTGGGAGGCCTAAATCCGGCCTCTGGGGGCCCAGGAGGGGGCTAACCCCCATCTGGACACCCCCTCGCATCCTCTGGGAATCCAATGTACAGTAGGGGTCGTCCAGCAGCCCTGTCAAGCGCAACGACTCCAACTCGAACCTGCGCCGGGACTGCAGCGTGGAGGCAAGAGCATGAAAGTTCAAGAGCTACTTGGGTCCTTCGACCCGGTCAGGCTGACCCCGGGAGCGTCCGTCCGACAGGCAGTGCGCAAGATGGTGGACTGCAAGTGCGGTTCGGTCCTGATCCAGGAGGAAGACGGATCCCTGAAGGGCATCTTCACCGAGCGGGACCTGATGACCCGCGTGATCGCGGTCGGTCTCGATCCGGACTCAGTCAAGCTTGAAGAAGTAATGTCGCGCGAGGTGTTCACAGCAACCCCGGATGACCTGGTCAAGGAAGTGCGCCAACAACTCAGAGAGCGCCACATCCGACATGTACCCGTGATTGAGAAGGACGAAGTGATTGCTGTCCTCTCCGTGCGCGACTTGATCCGGGCCGACCTTGCGGAACAGCGGGCTGCCAACAGCGCCATGGATGACTACATCCGCGGCAAGATCAGCTGAGGGTCACAGCACCCAGCGCCCCTCAAGCTAATCCCAGCTGCGGGGGTACAACAGATAGGGCCGTACCCCCTTGCGCCAGCGCAAAAGACCAGAGCTCCAGGTGACCTCCCCAAGCCCCGGGTCCTGGGCGGACTGCTGCCGAACCTGCTCCAAGGTGCTGGCATGGGCCAGGCGCTCGTCCACCCGGCGCCAGTCGAATTCCTCCCCACCCAGGTCAATCAACTCTCGCACCAGCTTGAGACCGCTCTCCACAGGACGCAGATCAGCGCGCTCGACAATCTGAAATTGCACGCCCCCGCAGAGCTCCCCTTGAAAGGGGCCACTGTCAGGACTGAACTCCAGGGCCTCAGCCAAGAGCCCGGGCAGGGGGCGAGCCCTGAGGCGCTGCGCTAGTGCACGCCCGTCGAGCCAGGCAGCGCCCAAGCGCATGAACGGTTCGTCAGTACCGCGGCCTACGGAAAGATTGCTGGCCTCAAGCATGCCGATCATGGGATACAGCAGGGCACTCTCAGGCGTGCGCAGGTTCGGACTGGGAGCAATCCAGGCCAGTCCCGTCTCGCTCCAATGGCTGGCGGGATCCCAGTGCTTGAGTTGCACCACCTCAAGGTCCACGCTCAGGCCCTGCTGGGCCACCCGCCAAAGGGCCAACTCCCCAAGTGTCAGCCCATGCATCAGGGGCATGTCCGCCGGACAGATGAACGACCGGCGATTGGGGTCCGACACCGGCCCCCGGGGGCCATAGGAACTCAACGGATTGGGCCGATCGAGGATCATCACCCCCGGCGCGCTGTCAGGGCGCTTCTGTTTGAGGTCCGAGCAGGCTTCCAAGAGATAGAAGAGGGTTGTGCTGTAGGTGTAGAAACGCACGCCCACGTCCTGCAGGTCAAAGATCACCAGATCCAGATCCTCAAGGTCCTCTTCCCGCGGGCGTCGGTGCTGGCCATAGAGACTGATCACTGGCAGATTCGTGTGCCCATCAGCCCCGTCCTGCACGCGACCCTCAAGTTCAGTACTGAGCCCATGTTCCGGACTGAAGAGCCGTACCAGTTCCACCCCCTGCGCCTGCCAGAGCAAATCGATCGTGCGCCGCCCATCACGAAGCCGTCCAGTGCGGTTGGTCAACAATCCCACGCGCTGCCCCTGCAGGTGATCCAGGCCCCGCTCCAGCAGCACATCGACGCCAGGCAGAGTGACCGCAGAGAAGATCTCGGGCTCTCGCGCCTGGGGGGTCTGCTCGTCCCCCAGCTGAAGGCCGCAAGAGACGGCAAGTCCAGGGACCAGGAGCAGAGCCAGGAGAATGGGCGTACGCATGGGACGCGAGGATAGCGCGAGCCTGACTCCAGGGATTCAAAGTCCCTGCACCATGTCCCGACTTGCTGGGCCAAACAATGCCCCGGACCGTGTGCAGACTGCCCCCGCGCTCTTAGAACACCGACATGCAAGGATCAGGAGCGAGGGCCCTGGGGGGACAGGGTGGAGACCATGGCCTCCCCCCCCTGGCCCAGAGGGGTCTTGCTCAGGCCCCGCAGCCCGGCTCTAGCCGCGGCCAGCGAACTCCGAGCGCAGCAGCGCCGCACGCAGGCGTCGGCGCTCGGAATGATCCACGGGCCCATCCTGCCCGGAGCGGTGCAGAGCATACAAGTGCCCCTGCTGTATCTGCAGGGCCAGACGATTGAGCAAGCAGGTGGAAAGCCCTTGCACCAGGCCCACATGATGCCCGAAGCGAATCACAGACAGGTGCCGCAAGGCCTCATCCGTGCTCAAGGCACGAGCGCTGCGCAAAACCACCATGCCCCGGGCCACGCGATCCTTGAGAGCGCTGGCCCGAGCGGCAAGCAGGGCCTGACGCATCCCGCGCTCCGTGCGCACGACCCCACGGACCAACACGAGCAGACGCGCAACCAACTCGGACTCGGAAGAACCCAGGGTGACCTGGTTGGAAATCTGATAGAGATCTCCGCTGGCCTTGCTGCCCTCCCCATGCAAACCGCGCACCGCAAGCCCGGTGTGTTGAGCCGCCTGAAAAACCTTCTGCAACTCGCTGCGCACAGCCCCCAATGCGGGCAGATGCAACATCACCGAAGCCCGCATGCCGGTTCCCACATTACTGGGACAAGCGGTCAGATAACCAAGGTCATGGTGGGTCGCGTAGGTCACACGGGCTTCCAACTGGCGGTCCAACTGCACCACGCGATCCAAGGCAACCTCCAAGTCCAGTCCCGAGGTCAGGCTCTGCAGCCGGATGTGATCCTCTTCGCCGATCAGGGCGGCCAGGCCTTCGTCGCCCCCGAAGGCCACCGCCCGTCCGGCCAGTTCACCAGTCTCGTCCCCCGAAACCAATTCACGGGTGGCCAAACTGCGCTCAAACAGGACGCGCCGCAAAGTCTCATCTGTGTCGGCCAGAGAAACCCAAGTGGTCTCCCCCTCAAGGGCCAGATCCAGCAACTCCCCCTTGAGCCGATTCGGCACCTCGGTGGCGCGCTCGCTGGAAAGGGTGGAGCGGAAGGGCAGCCCGCTCAGGTTGCGGGCCAGTCGCACGCGACTTGAAATCACAACATCGGCCTCGGGGCCGTTGCCTTGGAGCCAGGAGCCCGTGAGGGTAGCCAGGTCTTGGGGATAGG
>DUBE01000009.1 GCA_012960475.1 Planctomycetota bacterium | reverse complement strand
CGAGCAGGGCGGGGGGCTAGCAGGTTCGGCGGATGGGGATCGAGGTTGATGTAGGCCCCTTGGAGGGCTTATCCTCCTGGAGCGGGCTCTGATGGGTGGGTCGGGCGGTCTGTAGTCCGCGCTTGAGGACCCCTTCTGAGCAACAGGCGCCCCAGGCCCAGGCCGATGAGTCCAGCCCCGCCGAGGAGCAACAACCAGCTCCACCAGCTCCCCGGTGGTGCTCGCGGAGGCTCGGCCGGTCCCGCTTCTGTCTGGTTCACCATGGCTTTGATCTCCGCTTCGCGAGCGCGCTCGCGCTGAAGTGGCGTGCGATAATCGAGGCCATCCACAGCTTTGGAATCCCGGTTCACCAAAGTACCGGTCGTTCCCGGGATGGGGGGGGGGTCGAGGGAAAAAGAAACACCCTCGGGCAGCGCGTCCATGGCCTGCAGGTCGAGATGGGAGGGCCACACACCATCTCCGGGGATGAATTCTTTCAGCGGTCCATCCAGTCTTCCGTGGAATGTCTCTACTCGGGTGGTCGGCACTAGAACAGCTCCGCAGGGAACCCAGTCAGACCACTTCAGCGTGCGCAGAACGATGCTCTCCCGGGTACCGAAGGACACCCGTTCCAGATCCGCGATCGCGGGCTCGGAAACCTCCGAGCCCGGATCGAAGCAGAAGCGAATGAGCGTCGGCCGCCAACCGGCATGTTTATCGAAGGTCACTTCGAGCCCGAGGTACCCACGGACGAACAGGGATTCTTCCCCCCTGAGGGTACCGGCGATGTCCTCGTGCGCTGCGAAGAGCGCGATGATGGTGTCTTCGTGATCGGTGACCCTGACCGGAGGATGGCTGCGTGCATGGGCGGCCAGGGTCTCACGCTCCAGGGGGCGCCGCAGGTTGTAGGTCATGGTTTCGCGCCAGGCCCTGGTAGGGAGCTCGGTGGCGATGGTGGCATCCCAGTGTGGGGGTTCCGAAGATCCAGGCATCCGCGGTGCATACTCAACATGGAGATACTTCTGACCCGAATAGACCAACAAGGCATGCCGGTTTCCAGGCACTTTGAAGACATCGCTGGGACTCGCTCCCTCATCGTAGCGATGATGCTCCAAGTTGAGCTCCGCGCCGTGCATGACTCCCTCCCAGGAAAACAACCCCAGGACTCCCTCGCCCCATTCACGGACACCGAGGGTCTCGGGGAACGAGTCCAGCCAGGCAGCCTCGCGGGCGATCAGGAATTCGGTGAGTTCTTCCTCTCTGTCCGATAGTTCCTGGGCGAAAATGGGCCACGAGGAACCCAGGAGGCATGCAAGCCCCAGTCCAACCAGCTTGTGTCCGTTCATTCCTTGTCCTCCAAATCGATGACTATTCTCACTTTCCTCACCATGCTTTGCCCGCTCGAATTCTTCACCGTGGCAAGTACATGCTGCACACCTCGCTGCTGCTCTGGTTCTCCAAGTTGGCTCAATAGGAAGCCTCTTGGCGTGCGTCCGATGCCGATCCATTCGGGCCCGACAACATCCTGGAGAATCCAGTCCCCGTGGGAGATCACGGACACGCTCGCAAGTGTCTCGCTGGAGACGGGTGATCTTCGAGACACGAGCACTGTACTGGGCTTCAATCGAACCGAAGGCTGAACAGGAAGCTCAATCTTGATTTGTGCTTGAGCTCGACATGGAGATCCGGCCTCGATTTTCACCCAGGCCCAGACCAATCCGCGATCAGCCGGGTCAGCCCTGAACCGCGCGACCGAGCGCAGGCTCGTTTCGGAGATCTTCGTCTCCGCTTGACTCACGAAGGTGAGCCCCGCACCCCCCCTGATTTTCCAGCGGATTGGAGGTCCCTGCCCCAAAGGCGGCTGCCCCACAAGCACGGAGGAACTTCCAGTCGGCCCAGGCTCGAGTTCCCCTGCTCTTCGCCAGGTGCAGGAGAGTGTAATCACGGATGCATTGATGGGATCCAGCAGGCCCGCCTCTGGCAGGGGATCGAACTCCAGTTGGTCTTCTTGCACCCCTTGGTATTCGATGAAGACGGCCTTTCTTGTGGTGTAAGGTGAGGACACATCAAAGTAGACGGCAACATCCTGTCTAGCGCCAGGCTTCACGGCTAAGGAGACACGGCATTCCCTTGATTCTCCTTTTGGAATTTCACTTCCGTCGAATTCGATATCCATGCAGCCGCAAGAGGCGCGGACTTCCGGGATGTGCAGAGTGTCACCGGAAGTGTTGAGTACATCGAAGGAAATGTCGCATACCCCCGCCGAGAGTTCGCCCGCTGCAATGCGCTGGCCTTTCGAGAACTCCAGAATTGGTTTGGGTTCCCCCGCGTGAGAGTCTGTGTTCGAACCGGAGAGCGCTGAGATGGCGCAGGCCAGGAGCACGACGGCCAAGAACCCATAGGCAGGGAGGGGCAGTGATTTCATCGGAGAGTTCATTGGGCCCCTCCAGAGCGCGCCCATCGGCCGGAAAGCGCGCAAGAGAGAGTCGCGCCCACGGCGATGCTCCCCAGGACGGAAAGCAAGATGACCCAAACATTCATGCCCGCATGAGGCCTTTTTACAAGGACATAGTTCCCTTCCCACAGCGAGAGAACTCTTTCATCATCCTCTATTCCAGATCCGACATTGGGCAAGAAGAATCGATGCTTGCCAGGTGTGCTTGCCTCGGCCACGATGAAATGATCTGGTTCGCTAATCCAAGGGCTCGAGCGGACATGCAAAATGGAAAGACCCGAGGGTAGAGTTTGATCCAGTGAACGCAGGGCGACCGCCTCAATCCCAAACTCTCCGAGTGAGGCAGCGATCTCCCGCAGGCTGCAGGATCCATCTCCATCGGGGTCGGTTGCCTCCGCGGCTGCGCGAGAAGTAACACCTACCGCACCTGATCTGCCGGCAGCTACGGCGACACAAAAGGCACCACAGCCACGGGTGGCTCGGTAGCGAGAAGGATTGGCCACCGGGGAATCATGACCCTGCAGGCTGGCCGAGAGGAGCAGGCAGATCAATCCGATACGCAGCTTCATTGGCGTCTCCTGAAGACCAGAGTGGGTGCGTCCATTCCGGGCACGAGTTTGACTTCATCGGTCTCCCACATTGTTCCTCCGTGGGCCGCGCTGCCATCGACTCTCATGAGCAAGGGAACCGAGTGATGGATGCGCAGACCTTGCGCTAGTCCCATGGAGGGACCCAACATGCCAGCGAGCATGGTCCCGTCCACGCTAATGCCGGCGATTTCCAGGAGGCGCGGTGCCGTGGAGTGAGGCGAGAGAGCGCCCTCTGAGTGATCGAAGGAGAGCCTCGTGAGCGGCGGTTCCTCGGTCAGGTCCACCCGATCAAAGGGCGCGTTCACACCGATAATTGGGGTCGTGCCATCGGTGAGCAGAACGATTACTGCACGCGTCGTTCGTCCGGCTGGAATGAGAAAGTGGCCTGGTTTTGCTGTGCGTTTGCCGCGCATTACGGTGGGGCCTTCCCCGTCAGAGAGCGCGATCAGTTGATCCACGCGACCCGCCCACCACCCCGAAAAAACAAGGCTCGCTGTTCCCTCGTGGGTGGGTGCCTCGTGCACCTCCAGGAAGGTCTCTGTTGCTGTGAGGTCCCTGATCCAGACCCCGCCCTCGGTGGCGATGACTAGACGCCCTGCTCCTCGCAGATTGGCTTCCAGGCGACCCGAAGCGTCTGTTTTCCCCGAGACCTCGCTGGACTTGTCCTTGGGGAGCAACCAGATTGCCGCCGCGAGCCCGGGCCTGACCAGGCCAGCCCCGTCGAAGAACTGAATCGTCACGGTGCGCTCGCGGAACCACTCCGTGGGCGTGATGATCGTCGCCTTATCTGGCTTCAGAAGGACGGGCGTGACCGCTTCCCCTAGACTGGGGCTGCGCACCTTCACCAGTGCGGTGCCGGGCGCCAGGCCACGCAAGCGTCCCTCTCGATGGAGCACGGAGAACTTTTCGGTGCGATCCTTGGAGAGAGTTTCTCCCCTGTCCCGAAAGACCCGCACTTCCCACTGACCCTGGGGTTCTTCGGTGGCGTCCAGGGCTGGCATGCGGACCTCCAGGGTCGCCTCTTGTCCAAGTTCGCGGAGCGAAACAACGGTCACCGTGGCCGCCCTGATGCTAACGCTCTCCCCGATGCTGTCGCCATCATGGTCCAGTGTGTAATAGCCAGCGGGGACCGTAGCCGCGGCCACTCCCGCGACTCGCGAGTCGCTCAAGGGCCAGGTTGATCCATCGTGCGCGCGCACGAGCTTGAGGTGCCCGTGATGCTCGGGGGACAGATCGATGACCCTCAGCTCTCCTTCCTTCTTCTCCTGGAACAAGATAGAACCTCCCCGTGGCAGCGGAACATCGCTCGCCAGGGTGTGCCCCCAGGCCAGATCGACGAGTCTCTCGGTTGTCAATGGGGTTGCGAGAAGTTGGATCAGCCCTTCGGAATGGTAAGCAATCCCGTTCTGATTCCCATTTCTCCAGAATACATAGGGAGGCAGAGAGTCCGGGGGGCTGCTGCTCGGAGGAATCAATGAGACGCTGAGCCTCTCCAGGGTAAGTTCGACGACTTGTCCGGCCCCTCCCGATTCGTTCGCCGATTCTTCGGCCAACAAGATACCGAGTGGCCCGTGGACGAGAATGCGAGGCGCATGGCTCGCATCAATCTGGCCGGGAACGGCCGTGGCTACGCGTCGCCGTGGGTCCCACTCGGGTCGCGAGGCACGGCAACGCTGAGCGTTGCTGCCCACAAGGGAAACAGAGAGCAGGGCGCAGTCGCTTTCCTCAAGGTTGCCCTCGAGAACGATGGCCACCGCATGCTGCCCTTGCAGATCGATGCTCACCTGGTTGGGCTCTGGCCAGGTCGCGACGCAGTCGTAGGCAGTCTCCGCGCCATAGCCTCTTGCGGAGGCACGAATGTTGTATGGGCAGCCGGGCCTAAGCCCTTTCAACTCGAAGAGGTCCGCCTCGATCTTCTTGACTTCGAGACCTTGCACGCTCGCCCCGGAGGAGAGCTTGACGGCGAGTTTCGGTCCCTCGCCGGGCAGGGGAGTGCCATCGCCCGTGACCTTGACCATGATCTGCGCCAGCGGGCGTAATCGGACGACAAAGGGTGCCTCTGCGGGCAGCGAGAGCGGGATCTCTCCCGTAAAGGGCTCGAACCCCGGGGCGAAAAGTTCAACGCTGGAGGAAGGTGCTGCTGTTTCGGCAGCCTCGCCCTCCTGCGCAACGAAGCGTCCTTCCCCGTTGGTCGTTCCGCGGCTCAAAACCTCTCCCCCCCCCGAGCGCCAGCGAACAGTCACGCCTCCGACGGGGCTCTCATCGCAGCGACAGAGCACGCGCAGCGCCAAGGAAACTTTCTCGGCCAGCTCTCTCCCAACGCCTTCGCCGGGCTGCTGCCCCGCGAGAGCCTCTCGCGGGGCATGGACCTCGCTGGAGGGCCGTCCGGCGAGGCCAACTTCTTGCGGGTGGTCTCGTTCTTGCAACTGCAAGCCGAGTACACCAAAGAGCACCGCCAAGCCGCCCAACAGGACGAGGACCACACTCCCCATCGTGCTCCGGTCAACGGTCTTTCTCGACGATCGGCTCTCCAAAGTCATGCTTTCGTCCTGTTGTTGCATGGGTTGTTGCATGGGTTGTTGCTGGGGAATCTCTGCCGAGTCAGTCGCAGTGCCGCACGAGCCCGCAAGTCTTGGTATTTCCATCAGCATAGCAGAGCCCGCCGGAGATACATGTTATGAGTCCAAGTGCGGAGGTGCCAAGTTGTGTGTAGTTGCAATAGCCCGTCGCGGATTTTCCACAATCAACGGCTGGAGTATGCTGGGGCGTGGTGTCCTTGCAGGTATGAAACCACTTTGAGACGCAGAGACTGCCCGTAGCGGTAGCATCGCACCCCATTAAACAAGACCTAGTCAAGCACCCCACGACCGCTGCAGTTATGTAGCTACTTGGACATTTCATGTCAAACGTGTCTTCTGCCATATCTGTGCAGCTCTGGCCTGCCTCGCATTCCTTAAACCAGCGCCGCTCCCAGAAGCTCCCCGACACGGAATCTTGTTCAAGGGCCGCGCCTTGAAGGGCGTCTGCTTCAGAATAGGTGAGGGGCCTCGCACGGCCGGTGAGTTCCGCCGTGGCGCCTGCCTCCGCTGACAGGAGCGTCGGGGTAAGAGTTGCCAAGAGGCCAATCACGATCAATTCAGAATAGTGCATGGGATTACTCCATGGAGTTAGGGTTTCGGAGGACGTTATCGCAGTAGCGCCCCGGCTGTCTGCCTAAATAGAGCGTCGCTGCCAGGGACCGTTTCGCTCAAACTCCAGATGTTTTTTCCCTTTCACACCGATGTGGGCGAGTTTCGGCTCACATCGCCCCGGACCACCGCGCTGCTCCCCAGCCTGCTCGGGGCAGGCTGCGCGCGGCTCCCCTGCCTGTCTGCACACGGCGGTCGAGTTCACTTTTCTGAGGATAAGCCCTCCAAGGGGCCTATCCTCGATACATGGTGTGGTGCAGCGGCTGGTGGATCAACCACGGATACCTGTTGGCGAGTGCAATCGACTCCCACCTGCGGTGACGCAGGTATCAACTGGTGGCCCGTCTTAATAGCCCACCAAGTACCTTGGGCAAGGTAAATGACCCTCCGGCGCCTTACCCTAACTCCTCCGGGGACAAGTGCCCCCTATCCCGCCAGCGCGCCCCATCCGTCAAAGTATGGCCCCCAGCAAACTGAGCAACTTCATCGCATCCGCAGAGGTTCAAGCGGACGTCGAGCAAGCCTTCACCAGACACGAGTTCACTCTCGACTTTAACGACACCAAGGCTGGCTACCTGGCGAGCATCCCAACGACATCGAGCGTGTACTTCGTCGCTGGTGAACGCGATGGGCAGGTACTAAGCCTCTATGTAGGCAAGGCGACGGACCTCCGCCGGCGCATTCGTGACTACCACCGGGCGTTCCAGGTTCACTGCCCCAACGATCGGAAGCTAGCCTTCTTCCAGTCCTGGCTGCCAACTATAGAGCCGGGCTGGGAGTTGACGCTGCGCTCGACTAGCGTGCACGCTCCCGAACTCTCGGCCTGCGAGGCAGATTGGATTCACCGCTTAGCGCCGATGGTCAACGCGACGGCACCGGCGGATGATGCTGCCCGGGCCAATGTCGAGCGGGCTTCCGGGGAGTACTTCAGGTCCTGGTTCGCCAGGCGGCTGGCCGCCGGGGACTAGGGCAGTGGATCGGGATTGACGAGAGCCTGGCGTACTCAGCCCAGTTGGTGACTCGATATCTTGTCCTGTACTTCGGGTGGACGTGGAAGTTCATGCCTGCAGCCATTGGCTAGTTCGGCTCGGGAACGGAAAACACCGCTGTGTGACGCGCTGAGGGTTGGAGTTATGCCCCAACGCCAGGCGGAGACCGGGGCGGTGCCACCGCCACCACTCATGGCGACAGGGCGCGGGTTCGCGTAGGGAACGCGCTGCGGCGGGAATTTGTTGTTTGCGTATGCGCATTGGAAGCCAATGACATGCGCTAGGATCCTCGGCATGAGTGGAGCTAGAGGATAAGCCCTCCAAGGGGCCTACATCAACCTCGATCCCCATCCGCCGAAC
>DUBE01000008.1 GCA_012960475.1 Planctomycetota bacterium | reverse complement strand
GCTTGGCACCCCCTTCTGCGACCACGCCGTCCTCCAGCGCGGAATGGTCGTGCCGGTCTGGGGATGGAGCGGGCCGGGGACGAAGGTGAGCGTCGAGTTTTCTGGACAGAAGAATACCGCCGTCGCCGGCAAGGACGGCAAGTGGGTGGTTGAACTGAAAGATCTGAAAGCCAGTTTCAAACCAACCGAACTCGTTGTCAGCGAGGAAGGCGGCAAGAAGGAAACCCTCATTGACATTCTGGTCGGCGAAGTTTGGATGGCCTCCGGGCAGTCCAACATGCAGTGGACGGTGGGCAAGAGCAAATGTGCCAAGCTGGCGCAGGAGTTCGCGGCGGAGACCGAGGGCAAGGTGGCATCGATCCGAGAGTTTCAGGTCACCTCGGTGACGTCCCAGTTGCACCCGATCAAGAAGGCGACTGGTTCATGGAAGGACGGCAACTACGGCGACTACAGCGCCATCGCCTTTGCCTTCGCCCACAAGTTGCACAAGGAGCTGAATGTGCCGATCGGCATCCTCAACTGTTCCTTCAGCCAGACGGCTATCCAGGCCTGGGTGCCGCGTGAGGGATTCGCTACTGCCGAGGATGAGTACAGCAAGGCGATCCACAAGCAATGCCTGCAAACCGACCCCACGACGCCGGAGCACAAGGAGGCCTGGGGTGCCTTCTACAAGTCACTGGAAGACCAGATTGCCGTCAGCGAAGCCGCGATCAAGAAGGGCGAAAAGGCGAAGGAAATCAGCGCGGGGATTCCCGGCAATCTGAAAAGCAACCGCGATGCCAGTTGGCTGTTCAATGGTCGTCTTAGCCCGGTGGTCCCCTACGCAATCCGCGGCGCGATCTGGAACCAAGGCTACGCCAACAAGGATGAAGGGCTGCCCTACTACAACAATCTGCACAGCCTGGTGCGCGGTTGGCGCATTGACTGGAACAAGCCAGAACTGCCGGTCTATTTTCACCAGTTCTATAGTGCCGGGATGCGGCATGTCGGCAAAGAGGTCAACAAACCCAGCATTGGTCCGACTGCCGAGATGCGACTTGCAACTTGGCTGGCCCGCGACATTCCATACACCGGCATGGCAAGTCAGATCGATGTCAGTGGAGGCATCCACTATCGGGCCAAAGCTGTTCCCGGTCAGCGATTGGCGTTGCACGCGCTCAAGAATCAGTATGGCAAGAAGGTCGTCATTGATGGTCCGATGTTCAAGTCGTACACCGTCCAGGGCGACAAGGTGATCATCGAGTTCGACCATGTCGTGGGTACCCTGATGGTTGCTGGGACTGCCTACAATGCCGTCGAGCGCCATGAAGAGTCGACCGGATACGCCGATCCTAAGATCATCCCCAACGGCGACGACCAGGTGAAGCTCTTCTTCCTGGCCGACGAGGACCGCGTCTGGCATCCGGCCAACATGAAGATCGACGGCGACAGGGTGGTGGTCACCTCACCCGCGGTTAAGAAGCCACGCGGCGTCTCCTATGCCACTGGCGAGATCGGCTTCCAACCCAACCTCTACAACGAGGCGCTGCTGCCGATGACTCCGTTCATCTACTTCGACAACGAAATGGTCACTAGCAAGACCTGGCCAGACGAGAAGCTGAAGGTAGCCGGGGAGACTATAGATCCCGGCAGTGTCGGAAAGATCTACGAATACCGTAAGATGCCGCTGCTGAGCGTGCAGTTCCGCACCGACGCAGTGTTTCAGGCCGACAAGCCAGTCACTATCTGGGGTTCCACCCGAAACTACGGCGAGTGGCAAAGCGAACCGGAGAAAGGTGACTGTAAGGTGCACTTTGAGTTTGGCCTTCAATCCAGCTCGGGCGAGGGCACCATCAAGAAGACCATCGATGTGACGCCGGAGATGGAGGAGTGGAGAGTCACCCTGCCGCCGATAGAGCCCAGCCCCAAGCCACACACCCTGAAGGTGAAATTCACCATCGACGGTGAGATGGTGCACGAGCGAGTCATCACTGGCATCGTGTTCGGCGACGTCTGGTGTGTCATCGCTCCGGTCGGCAAGTTCGAGGTGCCGGAGGTCAAGCCGTCCGGCCAGATCGTGCGCATGATTGAGAACCAGTCGAACCGCGACGGCCGAGCCGCCCCCAGTCGCTTTAGTGTTTGTGTCTCCCGAACTCCGAGAGTCATGGAGGCGAACGGCAGATGGGGCAACCGCCTCGCCGCCTACTGGAAGGATGCAGATGGGCTGGCTGCGGCGCTCGGCAACAGCATTTCCGTCAAGACAGGCCGTCCGGTTGGCATCATCTTCTTGAAGGCCAAGAAGGACATAGCGATCAAGAACTGGATCGCGCCGAGTTTCCTCAAGGATGCCCCGAGCCTGATGGAGGACTACAATACGGTGGGCAGCCAGTATTGCGACAACCCCAATTACCTCGCTAACGTGCGACGATACATCACGGAATGGAAGGCCTATTGGGGTGAGCACATCCCCGCGATGATGGAGGCCGAGGCGGTGCCGGACGGGAGTTCCTGGGGCCAGCTTCCCTCGCCGAAACCACAGGTCGGCGACTCGACGGCCACCTTCGAATACAACGTGTATGTGCACTGCTTTACGCCGGCGGCCCTCAGCGGGATCCTGTTCCTCACCGGCGAGTCGATGGTGGCCGATGACCAGGGCGAGAACTTCGGTCCGGAGATGACCGCGCTGGCCAATTGCTTCAAGACCCGGTTTACCCTCTGGCAGAACGACGAAGATATTCCCTTCGTCTACACAGTTCCGAGCAAAGCGCTGGCACCCAAACTCACGCAGCCGGAAGGAAGCAAGGGCGAGAGCACCGCGGTGGAGATCGGGGACTGGCTGGAGCTAGGCGGAGTGATCAAGGCGGTGACAAAATAGAGTCCGTCGGCGGAGCGCGCTTCCAGTGCAAGCGTATCATGGACCGTAGACCGTTATTGGTAACGATCACCTTGACCGTGGCGATTGCCGCGATGCTAGGGTCAGTCAGCGTGTCTGCGACCGCTGCGGAACCGCCGTCCGACAATGTCGTGATCATTCATGTCGATGACCTCGGCTGGCGTGATCTCGGCTGCATGGGCAGTCCGGTCTACGAGACGCCCTATATCGACGCCCTGGCTGCAAGCGGCATGCGCTACACCAACGCCTACGCCGCCGGGTCTCTCTGCACTCCTTCCCGGGCGTGCATGCTGACCGGTTCTCAACCGTCGCGGCACGGGGTCTACACCGTGGTCAAGAACCGAGGCGAGAAGAAGCAGTGGAAGGTCATCCCGGAGAAGAACAACCAGTTTCTGCCCGAGGGCTATCCCACGATCGGGACCGTGTTGACCGGTGCTGGGATCGCCAACGGAACTGTCGGCAAGTGGCATATCGGCGCAGTCGTCCCCGCGCATGGTTTCCAGGAGGGGATCTGGGGAGGCTACCTGGGCATGCCGATCAATTACTTTGCCCCGTTCAAGCTGCCGTTCCTGCCGAAGGACGTTCCCGATGGCGCCTACCTGCCGAGCTTTGTACGGGAGGCGGGCGTTGCGTTTCTGCAGCGCCACCGAAACGAACAGTTTTTCCTCTACTTCTCGACTTATCTTCCGCACAACGAGATCAGGAACGAGGACGGATCGACTCTGACCGCGCCCGAAGCTGTCGTGCGCAAGTACGAGCGCAAGATCGCAGCGATGAAGAAGGCGGGGAAGGACCTGCAGGGGCATGACAACCCGGTTTATGCCGCCATGATCGAAGAGACCGACCGCTCGGTCGGCGCCATCATCGACAAGCTCAAGGAACTCGGGTTGAGGAAAAAGACACTGGTCTTGTTCATCTCCGACAACGGCGGACTCGACAAGTACACAAGCCAACTTCCGCTTCGTGGCGACAAGGGCACTCTCTATGAAGGGGGCGTACGAGTTCCCATGATTGCGTCGATGCCCGGCAGGGTGCAGGCGGGCAGGATCTCGGATGAGCCGGTCTCTGGGATCGACTTCTATCCCACGATCTGCTCCTTCATGGGTCTTAAGCCCACCGACCCGGACAAGGTCGACGGGGAGGATCTGACCGACCTGATCTTCGCTGGCAAACCCCTTGGCGAGCGCAATCTGTTCTGGAACTTTCCGGTCTACAACCATCCCAGGGATCTTGCCCGCTGCCCGCGCAGTGCCATGCGCCGCGGCGACTGGAAGATTCATCATCGGTACGAGGACGACGGCTATGAACTGTACAACCTCATAGAGGACATTGGCGAATCCAGGGATCTGGCGAAGACCCGACCGGAGATCCTGGCCATGATGCGTCGGGAGTTGGGGGCTTGTTACGAGCGCTTCGGCGCGGTCAAGAAACTCGTGGCCAACCCGGAATACGATGCGGATTCCAGGTAGGCCGCAGTAGCAAAGGAAGAGTCAACATGAAGGAGACGTGCCTATTTCTTGCCACACTCGACCGTGCTCCCGGTTTCCGGGTAGTGAGGAATTCCGCGGCAGTAATCGGCCTTGCGGCGTGTTGATTTCATTCTATTTGACCGAGCCTGAAGGAGGCTTCGAATATCGATCAACTTCTGAGCGACAAGCTGCTCGCGCTGAGTGCTTTGACCCTTGACGCTGGCTTGGTGCCCTTCGGCGAGCAAAGCAAGTAACCAAGACGGGCTAGCTGCCCTTGTGCATGGGGCGTACCGAGAGGACATCGATCTCTCGATGTCGAAGGTATTGGTGCACGGTCTTGAAGCGAGCGTTTTCAAGACTGTAGGCCTGGATTGGAAAGCTCAAGCTGCAGTCTTGTCGGGTGTACTGGACCCGGACCCGGTACCAAACAGGCCGTGAATGTGTCTTCAGTTGAATCAAGATGGAGGGGAAATGGACCCCGTATCCCCTCCTAGCTTGTAAGCCCAAACCAGACCGAAATCAAGAGGCTGGTGGCCCCCAGGAGGCACTTCCAGGACAGCCGCAATTCACGTCAGCTGCTTGGCTGGAAGCGGGATTTGGTAATAGTACTGTTGCTAGCCAGCCGCCGTCACAACTTCGTCATCGGTCAGTTGTCGATTTGAGGCCTTCGCTGCTTCGAGAACTCGGCCAACGCGCTCTTCAGTGACTTCGATCCCGTTGTGCTCCAGAACCCAGACGATGTTGGATTTGCCCGACATGGGACCCACGGCGATCTTTTGTTTGAGGCCAAAGAGATCTGCGGGCACTCCAGAATAGACCCTGTTGGCAAGCCAGTCGTCACCCTTGTTGAAGGCCTTGATCACAGCTGCGGCATGAACACCGGTCGATGTCTCAAATGCATCTTTGCCAAAGACCGCATAGTTCGGTGGCAAAGGAATGCCTATTGCGCGGGCTGCCAATTCTACGTATTCGCCCAAGCGTGTCAGGTCCCCATCGAACCAGCCCAGCAGCTTGAGGTTGACCAGCAAGAGGTCCATTTCCACATTTCCGGTGCGCTCGCCAACACCCATGGCGGAACCATGGATGCGGGTGGCGCCTGATTCGATTGCAGCCAGCGCGTTGGCAAGCCCCAAGCCGCGATCTCGGTGTCCATGCCAGTCGATTCCCACATCGCGGCCGGATTCAGCGACGATTTCTTTCACAAATCCAATCAACCGCCGCACACCACTGGGCGTTACGTGGCCGCAGGTGTCGCAAACACAGATACGACTGGCACCGGCTTCTATAGCGGCTTCATAGAGTGCTCGCACATGATCCGGTTGGGCACGTGTTGTGTCTTCTGTTACGAACATTGAAGGCATTCCCTCCTTCGTGCAGAACTCGATGGCCTCTTTGGAGAGCTCCACCATTTTCTCTATCTTCCAGTCTTCGGCGAACATGCGGATGGGGGACGAGCCGATGAACGCGCAGACTTCGATGGGGGCGCCTACGACCTGCATTGCTTCCGCTGCGGGGGCAATGTCCGAGACGAGGGTACGACAGGCCACGTTCGGTGTAATGTTCAGGTCGGCCATCTCCCGGCAGAGGGCCAGGATTTGGCTGCGGGCTTTTTCGCTGGCGCCCGGCAGGCCGATGTTTGCTGTGTGGATCCCCAAACTTTCCATCAAGTGGATCAGGGCAATCTTGTCGTCCAGGCTGGGGTCAAGGGCCGAAGGGCTCTGCAATCCATCGCGCAGGGTTTCGTCGTCGAGTTGGACCTCGAACCTGGGAGCGGGATCAAGGTTCCAGTCATGAATCAGGTTGTCCTTCTTGGTGGTCATGATCGCGTGGGAGTCGTTGTCAGCGTTGAGTGTTCGAACCTGGCTCAGTCCGGATGCCGCTGGCATTATCCACCAAGTCGTACCCCTTGGGTTTGGTCTGAACAGCCGCCCAAGGGCGATACCGCGCTCGCTGGTCTTGAAGCGGAAGACCCTCGCTCTTCTTCGTCCAGGAATCAAGCGGTCCGGGGGCCAAAAAAAATGCTCCCAGCCCGTAGACTGCTCTCAGCATGCTACACCGTCGAGTCTTGAAGTTTGGAGGAGCCGCCCTGGCCGATGGTCCGGGGGTTGAGCGCGTGGCAGACATCATTGCTGGACATGATGGCCCGCCGCCGGTGGTGATTGTCAGTGCTCACCAGGGGGTCACTGACCTGCTTGAAGTAGTTGCTTGGGCTGCTGTCAGGGGTAGCCTCGAGGCGGATCGCGTGCGCATCCGGCACCGTACTCTTCTGGCTCAACTTGGCTTGCCCAGTGAACTCCTGGATCGGTTCTGGCGCGAGCTTCTGCACTTGCTTTCGCACTTGCAGAGTCAAGGGTCCTTGCGGCCTCAGGACTTGGACCTGGCCTGGTCATTTGGCGAGCGATCCAGCGCCCGTATTGTTGCTCACTTGCTGCGGTCCCGGGGAATTGAGGCAACGCCTGTGGATGCTTGGGATTTGGGCTTCTTGACTGACTCCCTGCACGGACAAGCGCGTCCTCTGGAGGGTATCACTGATTCAATCCGTGGGGCTCTTGCAGAGATTCCTGGAGTGGCGGTTGTGACCGGATTCTTGGCCAAGGATCCCCTCGGACGTTTGACGACACTGGGTCGTAACGGGTCAGATTTGACTGCGTCATGTGTTGCGGAAGCCATCAGCGCTCCCGAGATTCAGTTTTGGAAGACAGTCAGTGGCATCATGACGGCCGACCCCTTCAGGGTCTCAAAGGCGCGTCTGATTTCTCAGTTGGGTTATGGGGAGGCAGCAGAACTGGCTTTCCATGGGGCGCAGGTCTTGCATCCCGCTGCGGTGGCTCCAGCTGTGCGGGCGCGGGTTGCTGTGACCGTTCGTAATGTGGCGAATCCTGATGCGCCAGGAACGCGACTGGTGGCGGGCATCCGCCGAAAAGGGCCCGTGGCTGTGGCTTCTCGCGCGGACCTCGTCCACCTGGAATGTGTGGTTTCTGCACCTGAGGCGCGGGGTTTGGGAGCTGCGGAGTTCTTTGCCGCCCTGGAAGAGCGGCGGCTCTCGCCGACGATCTTGACCTCATCGGGCGATACCTTGGGAGCCTTCGTTCCCGCTGCGCCAGGTATTGAAGAGCTAGCAGTTCTCTGGGGCGAGCGCATGCGGATAACGCGCGATCTGGCAAGTGTGGCGTTGGTTGGCAAGGGAAATGGCCGCGATCGCAAGCTGGGCCAACAGGCATATGACTTGCTGGACGGGGCTGGGATAGAAGTGCGTCATGCCGCAATCGGGGCCCGCACCCGCAGTCAAGCGTTTGTGGTGCATCGAGAAGACCTCAACTCTGCTTTGGCCTTGCTACATGACTTGGTTGTGCCCGAATTGGGGGTTGGCGCTCAGAACCTCAGCTAGGCGGGGGCAACCTCCCGCCCCTCTCGATAGGATCCATCCTATGGCGTTCTCCGACCAAGAGGAAAAAGGCCTGCGCGGCTTCCAGGAACTGCTCGGCACTTCACCCGCCCTGGCAGCAGGGTATATGGAAGGGGTCCACGCCGCGGACTGCGCCGAGTGGCTTCGCGTGACCCAACCGGAGGATGCTTGGCGCGTCTTCTTGGAATTGACGGTTGAAGATCAGGCGGATGTACTTGAGCATGCGGAGGACGATCTACGTCGAACTCTGATTGCCAGGATGAGCGCTGGTGACTTGCGCCATGTGGTGGAGGAGTTGCCTTCTGACGAGGCGGTCGACCTCTTGGCCGAGGCGGATGAGCATCTGGCCGAGGATGTACTCGCAGCGATTCCAGCAGAGACTGCACAGGAGCTGCGCGAGCTTGCGGTCTATGAGCCTGATACCGCCGGCGGTTTGATGGCCACGGAATTCGTAACTGTGGGTCCCACCGAGCACATTGGTGATGCGGTCAAGGCGATTCGCAAGCAAGGCGAAGACGCTGAAGAGGAACTCGCTGTCTTCGTTGTCAATGACGAGGGCCAGCCCCTTGGTTTCTTGGCGGACCGAGTTCTGCTCAGTCAACCGATCCACACGCCGGTGGAAGAAGCCATGGTTGTGCCCGTTACGATCGACGTGCTCGCGGATCAGGAAGACGTTGGCCGCTTGGTTGAGAAGTACGGCCTCATCAGTCTTGGAGTGGTGGACTCGGCGGGCCTCTTGATAGGAGTGATTTCTGCGGAAGACGCTACCGAAGCCCGTGCCGAAGAGGCCGAGGAAGATCTGCTACGGCTGGTTGGCGCGAGCCCAGATTCTCTGCACGGACGACCCTCCGTTGCTCATCAAGTACGCAGTCGTTTGCCCTTGATGGGTATCACGGTGCTCTCTGGTTTGCTCAGCGCCAAGATCTTGCGCATGTTCTTGGGAGATGCCGAGGGGGGCGCGGGACCCAGCGACATTCTGCGCTATCTGCCCTTGATCATGGGCCTGGCTGGAAATGTGGGCGTGCAGTCCAGTACCGTCTTGGTACGCGCAATGGCCTTGGGCGAGCTAGAAGGTGCTCGACAAAGATCAATGTTGCGCAGTGAGACTTCGGTTGGGCTTGCAATGGGCGTTATCTGCGGCTTCGTTATTACTTTGGTGGTGACATGGCTTGAGCCTGGCCAATTGGGCTTGGTTGTGGGTCTCGCCACTCTGATTTCTATAGCGTTTTCGGCGATCTTGGGCACAAGTGTGCCTGTCGCTTGCCAGAAGTTTGGAATCGACCCTGCCATCGTTGCTGGCCCCTTCTTGATTTGCCTTTCAGATATTGCGGGTTCGGTCATGTTTGTACTGGTGGCCAAGGGCCTTCTGGATTTATGACGCGCATCAGGCGAGTCCTTTGGCTGGCGGCTGGTGGGCTGTTGGTGGTGGTGATTTTCCAAGCCTATGTGGGTGGAATCTACCCGGTAGCTTCCTCCTCCATGGCCCCAACGCTCTTGCCCGGTGATCAGGTCTTGGTTCTCTACAACGCCGCGATTCCTGGGCGCGGTGAGGTGGTGGTGGTGCACGGCGTAGAACCAAATCCGTTGGTCAAGCGTGTGGCTGCCCTGCCCGGGGAGGAGCTTGCTATCACGCCGGATGGGGACCTGCTGGTCAATCGCAGTTACCTGCCAATGGATGCTCGTGTTCTGCCCCCGGTCCTGATTCTGGATACCCAACGCAGCTCTTTTGAGCAGCACTTCACCTGGCCCGATTCAGTACCGGCCAGTGAGGGTTCCAGCAAGGTGATAGTGCTCAATGGTCTAGATGCGCTCAGGCCAGGTCAGCAAGCCACACTGTTACTGCGTAATGGGGTTCATGATGGCTACCTTGATGCTTTGGGTGAGGTGCACTTTGGCGAGCAAGCTGTTGGGGATGCTCGGGTTTCGGTACGGCTTGAGCTCTTAGATGAGCGCGGACAGTTGCTTGTTCGGCTTAGCGATCAAGGCGACATTTTTGAGGTCCAGCTGGATTGGCGACGGGGAGAGGCGAGTCAAGGAGCTCTGAGTCGGTTGACAGTCAAAGGCGGCGTCTTCGAAGTTCGTGAGTCCGAGCCCTTTCAGTTGGAATTGTCATCCGACCTGCTTTGCCTTACCTTGGACAATTTCGACAACGAAGTCAGGTTGATGATAGATGGGCGGCTGGTTACAAGCTTCAGCTATTCTAAGGCTTCGCGCCAGAGCGCTGATCCTATTGAGCATCGCTTGAGCTTAGGGATTCTTGGCGCGCGACTGCGGGTTGATCGTTTTCGAATCTGGCGAGACTTGCATTACACCTCCCGCGGTCGTTTTGGCGTTGATCATGCAGTGCGGTTGGAGCCCGATGAGTTCTTCTTGCTTGGAGACAATTCTGATCATTCCACCGACAGCCGTGAGTACGGGCCGGTCAAGATCGAGCGATTGATAGGGCGCGCGGCTTGGATTGTTTGGCCTCCGTCTCGAATGGGGAGGGTCGTAGTGCATCCAGAAGGCCCAGAGGAGGCCTGTGAGCAGTGATCCGGGTGCCTGGGTTACGGTTTAGGCAGAACCAGGGGGCCGACAGGGGGTTCATTGGGGGAACGTGGTAGAAGCTGCTCAACAACCATCCGAGGGTCCTGACGAGGGTGCCCGGCTGATGCTCGCCTGGCAGGCGGGGGATGGTCCAGCCTTTGACGCTTTGGTGCGTTTGCATGCGGATCGGGTGCATTCCCTGCTGGTCCGTTTCTTGGGTCCTCACGCACCGCTGGACGATCTGGTTCAAGAGGTGTTCTTGCGGGTGATTAGATCCAAGGAGAATTATCAGCCCAGTGCACGTTTCACAACTTGGCTTTTCCGAATTGTCTACAACCTCAGCGTCAACCACACTCAGCGCCGGCAACCCCAGGCCTTGTCCATGGACGGTGGTCTAGAGGAAGAAGGTGGTATCGAAGTGCGAGACGAGGTGGTTGCAGACCCTTCTGATTCTCTTCAGAGGGAGGACGTCGTTCGCGCTGTCCGCCTGGCGATTGAATCTCTGCCCGAGCGACAGCGCATGGCACTGGTGCTCGCAAAATACGAAGAACAATCCTATAGCGAAATAGGCGAGGTCCTCGACATGACCGAGAAAGCGGTCAAGTCCCTCGTGCATCGTGCGCGTGAAAATTTGCGCGGAATCCTAGCCCCTCTTCTGACAGAGGAACTCCTATGACAGATCCCCCCCCGATGACTCCCTGTAACCAGTTTCAATTGTCGCTCTTGCGGCGCTTGAGCGAAGGCACACTTGCTTTCTTGGATGAGCAGGACCAGGCACATGTGACGGCCTGTTCTGCATGCCGCGGCATGCTAGAAGAAGAGCAGGCTCTTGAGAGTCTGATGAGCCATGACCAATTGCCTGTCCTTTCTGTTGCTTCGATCGATCGTTTGGTCAAGCGCCTGCATGTGCGCTTGGACACGGCGATTTGGAAGTTATTGGAACGTGATGTGGCTCCGACTCCCCCTCCAGATCTCGGAGATCGGATTCTGGCGCGTTTCCGAGATGAGGCGGAACTCGTTCCGAAGGAGATTCCTCAACCTCAATTCAATCAATGGTTGCGGGCTACATTGGCCGTGGCTGCGGCGGTTCTGGTGTTTTGGTTTGCGCCTTGGAAGCAGGAGCCCCCTGTCTCTCCCGAGGCGCTTTCTTCCAAAATCCTGCTGGAGGACTTGTCAGCTGCTGACGCGGAACTCCTGGATTGGTTGGATGTCCTGGAGCAGTGGGAGATCTTGCGCGGGATGGAAGCCGTCGAGGCAGACATGCTGGCAACTCTGGACGCGGGAGAGTTGTTGTTGCTGAATCTTGGGGAGGCGAACTAAGTCATGTCTCTTAGTCGTTTGATCGCTGTTGTCCCACTGCTGGTTGCGGCGGGTTTGTTGATTTCTGATAGCACTGGCCTTGGAGACAGTCCCAAGCAGGAACGCTTGATTCAGGTTGCCAAGCGCTGGAACTCCCTGTCTCCGGAGCGCCGCGTCGAATTGCGTAAGCGTTTCAGCGAGTTGCAAGATCTTGATCCCGCCGAGCGCGCTCATATGCGCCGTTTGGTGCAGCGGCTGCAGAGTATTGAAAGCGGAATGGATTTGACACTTGATGATAGCGCAAGCAAGCGTCTGGCTGGACTCGATCACGATAAGCGCGTCAAGGTCTTGCGGGAAATGGTGGCGGCAGAGGCTTCGTCCGAGGCTCAGGCCCTCTTGCAGCGCCTGCCTCAAGCGGTACGCAGGAGCATGCCGGACTTGCCGTCGGACGAGCGTCGTGCACTGTTGGCCAAGACACGCAAGTCTCGTCTTGATCGCCTTCTGAATGCAGTTTCCGAGAATCCAAAGCGCCTCGGGTTCAGTGAGCGTGAAGCTGCCAGGCTGCTCAATTTGGACGAGGGCGCCCGTCGGGAGGCTCTTCTCCTTGCGCTCAAGGTGCGGGCCCTCAAGGTGCTGGATGCCCAAAAGGGGCCTCGTAAGGTTGGGCATCGCAAGCGTCAGCGTTTTGAGCATTTGGATCCGGAGAGTTTTGCCCGGGCATTCATGCGCTACTCACGAGATCATCCCGGCGTTCTCCATGAGGTCATCCCCGGCGTAGCCAAGGCAACTTCTGTCACAGTCATGCTGCGTCGAGCTATTGACCCGCGCGCAGAGGAGTATCTGGAGTTTGCGGATGATGCCCCGGCCATTCGGCAGCATAAATTGCAGTATCGCCAACGCATTCGTGTCATGCGGGTCTTGCGTAGAGAGCACCTCTTGTCTTCCAGGCGGTTGTCCGAGCTTGAGGATGCACCCGACGAGGAGGTGCTGCGAGAAGCTACCCGGCTCTTGGCTGGACGCTTGCTAACCAGGGACTGAATAGGGGCCCTCTTGAGGGCCGGGCTGGCATTATCCTGTCTCGGGTGCAGAACGAGATCCAGCTTCCCCCTTTAGCCAACGTGCCGGTTGTGCGTATTGAGGATGTTCTTGAGCAGCACACGCACGGGTTGGTGATTGATCTGCGTTCGCCGGGTGAGTACGCCCATGATCATGTGCCCGGCGCATTGAATGTTCCGCTCTTGGATGATGCAGGCCGTGCATTGGTGGGCCTCGCCTACACTCAAGAATCCCCCGGCGCGGGATTTCAACATGGGCAGGCCTTGATAGAGGCGCGTATTGCAGAACTCGTGCAAGAGGTCGCGGAGTTGGCAGCGTGGGATGCGCCGACACTTGATCCTGCCCGGGTTGTCCGTGCCGCGACCCAAGCGGGCCTAGAGGAGCTCGATGCTCTCGTGGCACCCCAACTACCCAGCTCTCTGGAGCAAGGTGCTGTTGTGTTGCACTGTTGGCGTGGTGGGCTGCGATCTCGTTCGGTTGTTGGGTTGCTGCGTGCCATGGGCCTCGACCGTGCGGTCGGTCTACATGGGGGCTACAAGGCTTATCGCAGCCTCGTGATCGAAGAGCTCGAACAGTGGAGCTCCAGGCAGACCTATGTATTGCGCGGCTTGACCGGGGTGGGCAAGACCCTGGTGCTGCGCGAGATAGAACGCTTGCGGCCTGGCTGGACCCTGGATCTGGAGGGTTGTGCGGGCCATCGCTCCAGTTTGTTGGGCATGGTTGGACTGGACCCAGTCAGTCAAAAGGAATTCGAAAGCCGCATGGGCACTTGTCTGCGCCATCGTCCCGTGGGCCCGTTGGTGTTGGAGGGCGAGAGCCGCAGGGTCGGAGATGCTGTGATCCCGGCACCAGTCTGGGCAGCTCTTGACGGGGGCGAGAACTTGTTGCTGCGCGCAGACATTCCCCGTCGTATCGAAGTTCTGGCTACTGATTATCTTGCTCAAACCAAAGCCCTGCCCAAGCTGCGCGAGCAATTGATCAAGGTGGAAGAGCGCATGCAGGGCACCCCAGACTTGCCGGGGTTGTTGGATGCGGGGCGCATTGACGAACTGGTGAAATTACTTCTTACAGATTACTACGATCCTCTCTACCTTCATTCTGAAGTGGGCCGGTCTTATGCTTGCGAAATCGATGCTTCCGATGTCGGTCAAGCCGCACTTGATGTGGTTGATTGGATTGAGGGCTCGGCTGAAATCAAGACCGCTGGAGCAAATCATGCCTGAAACAACAGTACTTCCGAATTGGCTATGGATCCCACGCTTGATTGCGGCGGTGATCATTGGGCAGACCCTTTACTTCAAGTTCACCGGTGCGGAGCTGCCCGTACAGATTTTTGAGACGCTGGGGGCCGAGCCCGAGGGGCGTATCGGCTCGGCGGTGCTGGAACTCATTGCCGTCGTCTTGCTCATAGTCCGCCCGGGGCTAGGCGGGGCTCTGGCCGCGGTGTTGATGGTTGGGGCAATTGGTGCTCACCTTGGGCCCCTGGGTGTCGAGGTCGGCGGGGACAGTACTCTCTTCATCATGGCGCTTGTGGCTCTTGTGTCTAGTTGCCTGGTGGCCTGGGTGGATCGAAAAACGGTTCCCTTGTTGTGCAAGACTCTAAGCTAGAGCAATCCTCATGCGGCGGTCGGTCGGCACTATCTGACCCGGGCATCCTTGGCTCTGCTTCAGGGTTGATGGTGCTCATGGGGGCTCTCTGAAGTCGTATCCTCTGCTCTGTCATGTCCAATCAAACCACCCAACAGGCGCCGCCTGTCGCCAAGCACCGCAGAGACTATTCCCCAGCGCCCTTCGCTTTTCGCTCGGTGGACTTGCATTTTGAGCTGGAGGAGACCGAGACCTTGGTCCACTCGATCATTGCCGTAGAACGGGTGGGGGCGTCCGGGGCCAGTTTCGAATTGGTGGGGGAGAATCTCGAGACCCTTGGGGTTTGGGTCGACGACCAGGAACTCACCAGCGCGGACTACACGATCAACGATGATTGTCTGGTATTTGAGGGAGTCCCCGATGCATTCGTGCTGAGGATGAGTGTGCGTGTACACCCAGAGGCAAACACCAGCGGCTCGGGCCTTTATCGCTCAAGTGGCATTTTTTGTACCCAATGTGAGGCCGAGGGTTTTCGGCGCATTACCTGGTTCCAGGACCGGCCAGATGTGATGGCTGTTTTTTCTGTGACCATTGACGCCAGGCCTGATCTTGCTCCGGTGATGCTCTCCAATGGCAACAAGGTAAGCGAGGAGACACTTTCAGACGGGCGTCACCGTGTTCGCTGGGAAGATCCATTCCCCAAGCCGAGCTATCTGTTCGCGCTGGTGGCTGGGGATCTGGCTTGCGAAGCGGGCACATTCACAACTGCTTCTGGGCGAGAGGTGGCGTTGGAGATTTGGGTCGAGCCACGCAATAAAGACGCCTGCGCCCATGCGCTGCAGAGTCTGAAGGACTCCATGAAGTGGGATGAGGAGACCTTTGGTTTGGAGTACGACCTAGACATCTACATGATTGTCGCTGTTGAGGACTTCAATATGGGGGCCATGGAGAACAAGGGCCTCAACGTGTTCAACTCCAAGTTTGTGCTGGCCAGACCAGAAACCGCTACGGATAACGAGTACGAGGGCGTGCAGGCTGTTATCGGTCACGAGTATTTTCATAACTGGACCGGCAATCGGGTGACTTGCAAGGACTGGTTCCAGCTGACCCTGAAGGAGGGCTTGACCGTTTATCGCGACCGGCGGTTCACTTCCGACATGACGTCCGAGTCGGTCAAACGTATTAGCGATGTGAGGCAGTTGCGCAGTCGTCAATTCCCTGAAGACGCGGGTCCCCTCTCCCATCCGATTCGGCCCGAGTCCTACGTGGCCATGGATAACTTCTACACAGCTACCGTATATGAGAAGGGCGCCGAGGTGGTGGCCATGTACGCCACGATCCTGGGGAGAGATGGTTTCCGGAAGGGCATGGACTTGTATTTTGAGCGCCACGACGGCATGGCGGTGAGTTGCGATGACTTCCGCGCGGCCATGGCGGATTCCAATGGACGCGATCTCGATCAATTCGAGCAGTGGTACCTGCAGCCAGGTACCCCGCGTTTGACCGTTAGCGAGAGTTGGGATGAGCAGCAGGGTCAGTTCACCTTGACTCTTGAACAGGCACCTGGCGCAAGCGCGCCTGAGGATTCCCCGCCCTTGCACATGCCCGTGCGCGTGGGCTTGTTGGGCCCCGATGGGCGGGACTTGCCCTTGGTTTTGGATGGCTGCGAGGAGGGCTCCACCGAATGCGTGCTGGAACTCACCACAAAGACAGCGTCGTTCACCTTTTCAGGCCTCAGCGCGAGGCCTGTGGCCAGTGTTCTGCGTGGCTTCTCCGCGCCGGTGATTCTGAATCATGAGCGGCAGTCCGGGGACTTGGAGTTCTCATTGGCTCACGACAGTGATTCCTTCAATCGTTGGGAAGCGTGCCAGACCCTGGCGCGTGTTTTGATCCTGGGCCTGGTGGATGACCTTGCGGCAGGCCGCCCGTTGTCTCTCGATCCGAATTTCGTTGGCGCATTCAAGTCTGTGGTCACGGACCCCAACCTTGATGGTTCCATGCGTTCCCTGATGCTAGCGATGCCCGTGGAAGAGGAATTGGCCCAGTTCATGGACGTGATCGATCCAGATGCCTTGTTCGTCGCGCGGAATTTTGTGCGCGAGGGAGTGGGCAAGGCTCTGCTCGCGGAATTTCAAGCCCTTCACCAGGCCAACAGGCCAAGCGGGCCCTATCAAGCAAACGCTCAAGAGATCGGCCGCCGGCGTGCTCAGCACGCAGCGTTGGCTTATATCGTCGCTGCAGGCGAAGGAGAGACCCTTGCCCTCGAGGACTTCGAAGCCGCCGACAACATGAGTGACTCAGCCGCTGCTCTTGGCTGTTTGGTGCAGGTGGATTGTCCCGCCAGGAAGACTGCCCTTGATGCCTTCTACAAGCGCTGGAAGGACGACTCTTTGGTGCTGGACAAGTGGTTCATGCTCCAGGCCACGTGCCGCTTGCCCCTAGGAGCCAAGAGGGCTGCGAGCTTGATTCAGCATTCTGCTTTTGACATCTCCAAACCCAACCGGGCCCGATCCGTGCTGCACGCCTTTGCAATTGGCGATCAAACAGGATTCAACGTGATTACAGGGGACGGCTACCGTCTTGTTGCCAAGCACCTGATTGAACTTGATCGAATCAATCCCCAGGTTGCATCTCGTTTGGCTGGAGCCTACTCCAACTGGCGTCGATTCGACGCCACCCGACAGGAGGCTGTCCAGGAGGTGCTCAAGGGGGTGCTTGACGCCAAGCCCTCACATAATGTGCGCGAGGTGGTGGAACGAATGCTGGGGGAGTGAAGTGGGTGTGAGCACCCATTCAATCCCCCAGTACAAATTCCTCGTTTCTTGGCCGCCGTTTTTTCCTAGCCCTCAGCAGGATTCTCGCAATCTTCTTATCAGGGCGTCATGACCTTGGCTTTCAATTCGTAGGCAACCAATTCACCGACATTGGCTGTGGCCAGGCCTTTGATCTCAACCTCTAACACTTCTCCTGGCGCAAGAGCGTTGAAGGCCGCGAAGAGTTGAGCTTCCGAGAGCACATCGCCGTCGTAGACGCAAACAGGGTCCAGCAGTACCGCCAGGGAACCGCCGGCCAGGTTACCACCGAAGGGATCCTTGATGACTGCGCCAGTCACGGTGAAGGAGGAGGCCAGCTCATCGATTGTCGCGACCAGGGCATCCTTGAGTTTGCCCGGTTCAACTTCGGTCTTGACCGACGAAATGGTCGGTGAGCCCGGGTCTCCGGAGATAGAGCCTTCCATTTCGATTTCAAGACCGGGCAGCAGGGTTACTCCGGCCAGGTCAGGCTCGTTGTCCGTGTCGAGGGCAAGGCCGCTGACGCTGAGATCCACGATGACCGAGATAGAATCAGACGTCACTTGTCCAGAAAGTACAGCCGGATCAAGAAGGATCAGGTTGACGGTCAGGCTGTTGGGCAGTCCGCTTACATCAGTAATTGTTCCCTCAAACTGTGGATAGACATTCTCGATTTCGACTTTGTCTGCAGGGAATGGCGCGGAAATGAAGTCGGCAAATTCAACTTTCACCTCTTGTCCAAGGGCCAGAAGGCTTGAGTCATTCAAGAGCACGTCTTCAGAGAAGAATCTGGTGCTGGCGTCGAAGGTCACGGTGATTGTAGTGCTGCCGGCAAGAATCGGTGTGGCGGTGGCCTCGGCCCCTTCGATTTCTCGAATGGTCAGGTCGAAACTCACGCCGGGTACAAGCGCGGCGATCAGGCCTTCGATTTTGACCTTGGAGCCTCCTGTGGCACCTGCGTCTTGATCTTCAACCTCGACCTTGGTGGCGGCAACCACGCGGTTGGCGCCCAGCTGGCCGTGAACTTCAACAGCGGTTTGTCCAACAGTCATAGCTGCGAAGAGGCTTGCTATGGATGAAAACGGCAATCCGTTTTCTTGGAAGACCAGCGTGGCGGAGTTGACGGTGACGGTTACGGGGCCCAGCGGCAAGAGGTAGTCGTCGTCTACAAAGGCATCCATGACAAAGGCCAGATTGGCAGGATCGAAGCCTGTGATGACTCCTTTGATCTCATCGATATCCGTGGCCAGCTGGCCATTTCCCGCCAAGGCTGTGCCGACCGGGTCGAAGTTCAATGGTGGACTGGCTATTTCGCCGCTGAGGGAGTCTTCCAGATTCAGATCTATTTCGAAACGGTGGTATGCGCTTCCATCCACGGTCTGTGGAGCGGGAAAGGTCACCAGCAGTTCGTCAGCCGTTGCAACTACCGCGACGTCGCTGCCGTTGTTTGCGCGGGCGATGTAGGCGCCTGGCTGGAAGACTAGACGTAATCCAGAGAAAGTCCCTTGGGGAACTGACTCGAGGCTGGAGAGCCATCCCAAGGTCCCTTGAAGGCCAAGGAATTCCACATCCACTGGGGTTGGCAGCAGGTTGACGGTGGACCCTCCGCCTATGAGTTCCAAGTGCAGTTCTGTGACCGTTCCCTGGAAGGCGAGCAGGCCCGGGATCGGTGCGTCTTGGACCAGAAAATCGCCCGACCCGGCACCGGCACCGAGGCTGCTGCCTCCAGGGCCCCCAGCACCGCCTCCGCAGGCCGTGCAGGCCAGGGCAAGGAATACAGTCCGGGTCAAGGTCTTGGCTCGTTGGTTCCTGACTACGGGACCAGGCTTGTGGTTATTCATATTGATCAAGTTGATAATGGAGAGAGCCCTCAGGGGCGTTCTAATTCAGTCAGCGCAATTCAGCTCGGTTTCTATCGTTCGATAGAGCTCTGCCTCTTGATCTTCTATTGGAGAGTCCTAATCTCGGTCATGGCAGGTTGCAAGTTTGGGACAGACCGCATACATTGCCTGACTCAAAGTAGACCCCCCAAGGTGTCCAATCGGGCGCTCTGGTTTTCCCTCTACGGTCCAACCCTGCTCAATCAGAATGTGTGGCTTTATCGGTATCTTTGGTCCTGATGGCGTTGATGTGGCGCCCGAGATCTATGAAGGTCTCTTGGCAGTGCAGCATCGTGGACAGGACGCTGCGGGGATGATCACTTACACCGATCGTTTCAACTTGCGCAAGGCCCATGGGTTGGTGGCAGAGGTGTTCACTGAGAGTGACATGAATGACTTACAGGGTCATTTGGGTGTTGGACATGTGCGCTACCCAACAGTTGGTGAGAACCGCAACGAGGACGCGCAGCCTTTTCATCACACCTATCCTCTGGGCACCGCAATGGTTCACAATGGGAATGTGACCAATCTCGCAGAGTTGCGTGACAAGTTGTTTGTGCGGGGAGGGACGCGTCTCAACTCAACCTGTGATCTAGAGGTCATCCTCTATGTGTTTCAGCAGGGCCTTGCCGAGCGGTTCGCTGAAAAGAACGGCGCATTGGATGTGGAGGATGTGTTCTACGCGGTCAGCAGGGTTCACGAGACTGTCAAGGGGGCCTACTCTGTGTGCGCCCTCGTGGCAGACCTGGGCATGGTGGCCTTTCGGGACCCTTTTGGAATCAAACCCATTTGCTTTGGTGAGAAGACCGACGAGCGTGGTCGCTGGTTTGCCTGTGCATCGGAAAGTGTTGTACTTGATGTCAATGGCTATAGACGCACCATTGACATCGGCCCTGGAGAGGCGGTCTTCATTTCCCAAGACCGAGCTTTGACCCAGCGTCAGCTCACCAAAGAGAAACACACGCCCTGTATCTTTGAATGGGTCTACTTTTCAAGGCCTGATTCGTTTCTGGATGATGTTTCGGTCTACAAGACCCGACGGCGTTTTGGCAAGGCTCTGGGCAAGCAATGGAAGGCCCTTGGGAACCCTATTCCTGACGTGGTGATCCCCGTGCCAGATTCATCGCGCGACGCAGCCATGGCGGTGGCCAGCGAACTGAAACTGCGATATCGCGAGGGATTAGTGAAGAATCGCTACATCGGCCGTACGTTCATAATGCCCGATCAGGTCAGCCGCAACTCTTCGATCCGTCGCAAGTTGAATGTGATTCCGCTTGAGTTCCGGGGCAAAGACGTCCTGCTGGTGGACGATTCCATTGTGCGCGGCAACACTTCTCGCCGTATCGTGCAAATGGCCCGGGCGGCGGGTGCGCGGCGTGTTTATTTTGCTGTGACCAGTCCTCCCTTGGTCGCTCCCTGTCCCTATGGGGTCGATATGGCCAGCAAGACCGAATTTGTGGCTGATGGCCGTAGCGTTGCGGAGGTCGCCGAATTCCTGGACGTGGACTGCCTAGTCTACCTCGACAGGGAAGCAATGAATCAAGCGGCTCGCAAGGGGAATCCTTGCCTGGAGCATTTTTGCAACGCGTGTTTCACGGGCGAGTATCCGACTCCGGACGTGACCCTTGAGCGCCTCAAGGTCATCGAGGATGAGCGGGGCACCCAGCGTTCAAATCCGGCTACTTGTTAGGGGTCTGAGTCAGAGTGGCGATTCGCTCCATCACGCATACCAACGGAATTAGCGTTGTCATTCCAGCTTATGATGCTGGGGCCACCGTCGCGGATGTGGTGAGCCGTTCCCTCCAGCAAATGGACCGGGTGCTTGTGATCGATGACGGCTCAAGCGATACAACTGCGGATGAGGCGGCCGGGGCAGGCGCAAGGGTTGCGCGGCACCAGGAAAATCGTGGCAAAGGAGCGGCCCTGCTGACGGGCATGAGGCAATTGATCGAGGAGGGGGCGACGGGGGTGATCACCCTTGATGCGGATGGGCAGCACCTGCCAGAGGAAATCCCCAAGTTGCTGGCCATGGTTGCAAAGAGCCAACAAGAGGGTGCGCCTGTAGACATCGTCCTCGGTTCAAGGGCCCACCTTTTTGAGGGCATGTCCCGGGCGCGACAGTCAGCAAACCGAATTTCGTCGGGTTTGATTTCCTTCGCAGCGGGAAAACCCTTTGACGATGTGCAGACAGGCTTTCGGTACTACAGCCGGCGGGTCATTCAGGAGTTTGGAATGCCAGGAACGGGCTTTGAGGCAGAGAGCGCGGTGATCGTCTTGGCCGCTCGCGGAGGCTATTCTGTGGTAACGACTCCTATAGAATTGGGTTTTACTGACGGCAGGGGCACAAGCCATTACCGCTCAATATATGACAGTATTCGTATCGCGAAGGCGGTGATCAGCGCTCGCTACGGCCCTCTCTCCTGGGCACACAAGAAGTCTTCATGAGCAGCGAGTTTCACGGGCCAGAAACAGGGGTTTGGAAGAGGCGTCTTGGTCGTTTCTATTTCACAGGAATTTTCTGGTACAAGCTTCCTCTTTGGGGTGTGCGGGTGCTTCCCATGTGGGCTGTGCCAATCGTGATATTCATTTGCACCTTCTCCTTCACAATCGCCCTGCATAGGGCTCGAAGGGCAATCGGGGCCAACCTCAAGTGGGTCTTGGGGGACTGCTCCCTTGGGATGAGCTGGTTAAGAGCATTCAGGACAATTCGCAACTTCTCCTGGTGTTTGGGCGAACGCTATGAGCAATTCCTGCCGGATGTGGAAATCGCCACCACGGTGGAGACCAGCCAGGGTTGGATGCAGCTACAAGCCCAGGGTAAGGGGGCGGTGTTCGTGACCGCTCACTACGGGGGCTGGGAAATCGGCTCCGTAACCACCCAGGACTCTGCAAAGCCCATAGTCATTCACTCTGTGCGTGAGCGGGAAATTGATCCTGAATCGAATGAATTCCTAGAAGGCATGCTCAATGGTCTAGGTGGCGCTCAGTACCACATTCACTATGCGAATGAGGACGCGGCTTTAGGGGTTCTCTTGCTGGAAGCCCTGCGCAAGGGCGAATTCGTGGCGCTTCAAGCAGATCGGCCGGCGACTGATGGCCAGACCATCGACCTGGAACTCTTCGGGCGGCCGGTCAAGCTGCCGGTGGGGCCTGCGGCTTTGGCGCGATTGGCCGATGTGCCCATGGTGCCTGTGTTTACTCCGCGCCTCGGTCGTCGTCAGTACCGAGTGATGGTTGGGGAGCCCATTGTGGTGCCGCGAACCAAGGATAGGGACGCTGACTTTAAGCAGGCCATGCAGGATCTTCTGTTGCGTATAGAAGATGTGATCCGTCAGGATCCCCACCAATGGTTTTGCTTGCGAGATCTGCGAGCCGACCCTGCCAGGTAGACCGGTGGTCACTCAGCCTTGCTAGGTTTCTTGATTTGCCGAACTTGGATACGTACCGCCTTGGGTAGGGGAGCATCGAAGATCTGATCGAGCTTTTCTCCTTTGGAGTGCAAGACGACTTTCATCAACCGCAAGTGAGTAGCCTCATCTTCCTTATTGGTGTAGCGCATGGCGAGCACCAAGGCATCTGAATTACGAATAGTCAATTGCAGCTTGGTCAAGATCCCGGACAGCTCTTTCGATCGAGGCCGTAGGCTGATGGTTGTGTCTTGCTTGCCGGCGGTTAGAGATTCAAGAACGAATAACTTTTCGATCGAGTTGATCTCTTGAGTGAAGACTCCCATCAGGGCCTTAGCCAGTTCGTTGGACTCAAACACCAGCCGCGTAGCGCGGTTCTTGGTTGGCTCATACACCCGGTGGGAAGTGGCGTCAGAGCGAACCTCGACCGCTCGGGGCTTATTGAACTTGAGCAAGAGGCAAGCTGGCTGGGCGCGCAGATAGAACAGGCCGCCCGACACCATAGGTTTCTCCAAGAGCACCGATTCCTGGGTTTGTACGAATTCCGCATCCATTCTCCGGACGTCATCCAGCGCCATTGATGTGCGCTCGATGAGGCTCCGGGCGGCGAGCAACTCCTTCCCCGACAGATCTTCGTGGGCGGGCTGACCCACCAGGCAAGGGGTCAAGAATAAGGCCAGGGCAAGTCTCAAGGGGTCATTTTCCTCAGCAGGTAGGGTACTAAGAGGATGCTTGCAAGAAAGCATATCACTGTTCCCGTCAGGACCAACAAGCCTAGTGATGCGATGGCGGGACTTGTGGCGCTGATGAGGGACCCAAAGCCTATAGCTGTGGTCACGGTGGTGCGCCAAATATAGGTGCCCGTGGTGCGCACGGCAGCTCTCCCCACTTCACGATAGCGGTGTACCATGTGCAGTCCATCATCCACACCTAAGCCTAGGATCAAGGGTAGAGCTAGAAAGTTACCGGGGTGCAGGGGCCATTCCAACAGGGCCAACAGTCCGAGACTCACTCCCAATCCGCAAACCACCGGAGCCAGGGCAATCAGGCCAAACCGCATGGACTTGAGGCTCAGGATGCAGATCAAAAGGACTGCGAGGGTGCAGGTCCAGAGCGACCGCTGAAGGTCCGAGGCTAGTAATGGTCCGAGTTCATCACTCAACCCTCCGGGATCAATAATTTCAACTTGGCTGGGCAGGGACCCTCGGATTGTTCTTTGTAGCTCCTTGCGTTCTTTTGCCGACCTAGGTGTGGCGTGGGGGTGAAGTGTGGCGCGCCAATAAGACAGGTCCTTCCAACGAAAAAGGGGTGTGCCCGATGATTGGCCGGATGGAGGGTTTGCACTAAGGCGAGTGTCCCAAGAGGTGATCCCCGCTTTGAACGCGTTAGGTCCCAGGCCAGCAGCACGAAGATTCTCTTCCGCAGCTTGTGCCCAACCAGCACTGGCCTTGCGCAGTTGTTCGATCTTCGCTGCTTGGGTTTTTCCGAGGGGATCCCTATGTGCCCCTGAAGAAAATGCAATGACGCCTGTCCTTTGAAGGTCCGCAATGCCGTCCTTCAAAGGTTCGATTGGTTGGCGTTGGTCCAGCACCACCGTGAGCCCCAAGGGCGCAAAGCCCAACTTCTCTTCCAATTGTTGACTGGCGCGAGCTTGGGCTGAATCCGCAGGGCGCATGCGCTCCGGGCTGGCGTCAAAGGCCAGGCCACCGGACCCTAGGGCGATCCATCCGGCCCCTCCCAAACCCACCAAAATCAGGGCCATGGGTGCACTCAGGGGAGAATCTGTGAGCCGTGCTATGAGGAGTCCCGCACCATCGACCCCACGGGGTTTGAGCCAGGATTCACACCCTTGAAGGAGGAGGGGCAAGAATACCCAGGTTGCGAACAACGAGAAGAACAGGCCTAGGACCAACAAGAACCCCAAGTCTCTAAGTCCGGGGAATGCGCCCGTGCTGATGGCGAGAAAGGCCGCACTTGAGGTCAGCATGCCTCCCAGTAGTGCCCGGCCAATGTGGGACCGGGTTGTCTTGAGCGCCGAAGGACAGTCGACTTTCTTGCGCTCCTCTTCGAAGCGGCCAGCAAAGTGGATGCTGAAGTCTGCGCCCAGCCCAATTAGGATTGCGGCAGAGCTGAGGGCGATGGGAGTTACCGGCCCTAACATCCAGCTTCCAAGTCCCAGGGCCCATACTACCGCCGCACCAACCGGGAGCAGGATGAGGAGGGGCAAGAGCCAACTGCGGGTGGAGAAGATCAAGAACAGCAGTATCAGGGGGATAGACCAGGACAGTGAGGAGTGCAGGTCTCCCTTGATGCGGGTGGAGCTTTCTTGGGCGATGGCGTAGCCCCCAACCGGTTGCATCTGAAATCCCTGCAGGCGATCGGCTAAGTCGGCGAGCAGGGCCTGGGAATAGTCGATGTCAAAGGGGTCGCGGGTGCCCATCACCCGGATGACCGCCGTGTCTCTCCGGTCATTCAATAGGTAGGGCGAGTCTCCCCTGAGAGCTTCGGGCAAGCTACGGGCGAGGGAATCACTGAAGACCCAGCGCAAGCCGAGCGGATCGCTGAGCAGGGCCTGTTTGCCCCCAATGGGATCAGTTGCGAGCAGGGTCAAGCTGTCGGCAATGCCCTCCCTCTGACCTGACGGCTGCAGTCGCTGTTCGAGTTCTCTTAGGGCTTGGTCGTCCAGATACCAAAGGGGCGCGGCCGTCTGTGCAGCGGTCCGATCTCGGTCGAATTCGGCCTTAAGGGCGTCAACAGACGCCACCAGAGGAGATTCTTGGAGCCGATGGACAAGGCCTGGAAGCTGCTCCTCAATGGAGGGGCTCTCCAAGATCAGGAACAGGGAGCGCGCCGCCTGCTGGCCCGCTGATGTGCCTTGCAGCAACTGCACCATTCGATTGTCCTGGGGGAATACGGAACCCACATCGGGGTCAATCTTGAGCCGGGTAACCCCAATGGCCCCGGCCACAGTGAGGGCAATCAAGAGCAAGATCTGGGTCAAAGAACACATTCTTGCTGAACCAATCATGGACTGATCCCTGATGATTTTACGAACTGAAACAAGTTCGGGCTCGGAGGGGAAATCGGCGTCACCAGCTCGTTGGAGATGGTCCAGTGAACTTGCGCTCCTTCAAAGTTGTGGATAGCTCCCAGTTGTTCGGTCCAAGACACTCCCCGATCCTGGTAGTGGCGGGACTTGATTGCACCCGAGCTATCAATCAAAACGAATACTTGAGTTTCATCGCCCCCTGTCACAGGTGTGACATCCAGCAAGAAGCCATCTCGTTCAACTCGTGCTCCCACAACTCTCTCAAAGGTAAGGGCGGTTGCATTTTCGAGTAGGCTGATGCCGATGATACGTGTCAATCTAGCTGTGCCCGCAGATTGTTCCTCATTGTTTACGAAAGTCCAATGTCCGACGATTCCTTTAGGCGTTGCGATCAGGTCAAGGGCCTTGCTTCCTAGGTCAGGGTATAACTGGAGACGAATCTTCGGCGACTCTTCGCAGCTCTCGATCAGGACCGATTTGAATTCGCCGCTGAACCAGGGGGATTCCAACTCTGATCGAGAGAGCCGGCGTGAAGAGCCCTTGATCCGTTCTACCAAGAGGTCTCTCAGCATTTCGGGAGGAGGTCCAAGCCCCCGGCACCCCGAAACGGCAAGTGCTGTGGAGATTATGAGTAGGGAGCACCTCATGGCATGGACAATAGGGCAGCCCGGTCGAGTTTGCCCCGGGAAGTGCGGGGCAGCTGCTCGACGAACGCAATGCTCCTAGGAATCTTATGGCTCACAAGGCGCGAACTGCACCAGGCGAGAACTTCTGGAAAGTGAATGGATCCCGGAGCACACGCAATCACGGCACGGATGCCCTCTCCCCGCCCATCGGGGAGCTCTCGGCGTAAGACCACAACATCTGTGACGCTAGGCATTTGTTCGAGAACGGACTCGATTTCGCGGGGGTTGACCTTACGGCCCTTGACATTGATCCACTCACTTGTGCGTCCCAGCAAGGCCAGCTCTCCGTCGACAAACTCGCCCAGGTCCTCGGTCCGAAAGCAGCCATCTTCAATCGAGGAGCGGCGCTTAGGTGAGGAGGGGAAATACCCTGTGGTGACTGCTGCGGAGCGCACGGAGATCAAGCCGGACTCGTCAAGATCAACCTGGACTCCCGTGATGGGGCTGCCTACCCGGCTCCGTTCGGCGGCAGTTCCCGTGCGGTCGTAGCAAATGCCACCGCATTCGCTGCTGCCGTAGAGGACATGAATGGCTCTGCCATGGGTTTTCTCCCAGGCCAGCGCTGTCTTGGATCGCAGGGGTGCGCCTGCTGAGATCAAGAGGCGCAACGAAGGGTCCAATGGAGGCAAGTCCGCCGAGCGGGCCAGATGGGCTTCAAACCAAGAGGGAACCGAGGGGAGGACCGTAGCTGCAAATTCTTCGGCCGCTTGAAATTCGCCTCCGGCCATTGGAAAAATCAGGGTCGCGCCCAGGAGCCATGCGGGGGAAGCGAGCATGGATAGGCCATAGGCATGGGAAAGGGGCACGGTCACCAAGAACCGGTCTTCACCGTTGAATCCCATGGAGTCGGCAAGAGCCGCTGCATCTGCAAGTAGGGACTCTGTCGGGGTCATGATGCTCACGGGGTCCGAGGTGCTGCCCGAGGTCAGTTTCAGGCAGGCTGCCTTCGGCAAGCAAGTGGTGCCTCCGAGGACTTCCAGTTCAGAGGAAACGGGCAAGCCCTCCCGTTCTTGAGTAGGTCTCCAGATCGCCCAGGCCCCTAACCCATGGGCCAGTCGTTGCTGCTCTTCGGCCGGCGTATCCTCGTCGAGCAAGAGAACACAAAGGCCAGCTATGCGGCAAGCCAGAAAACTGGCCAGGAAACTGGGCTTACGCAGGGATGCTAAGGCAACTAGAGCTCCAGAACCGCGGGCGTTTTCCCTAAGGCATTGCTCAAGTTCTTTTGCCCTCGTTTGGGCTTCGAGCGCTAATTGTTGCCGAGACCAAACCCACCCGTGCCCGAGGGCAATAGCCCGCTCAGGGTTTTCCTTGGCGAGGGCCAGAAACTGCTTAACGATAGGGTCCATGGATCAGGTACTGACGACCTTCGGGAACCTCATCATGCGCCATGGGGCCTGTCCGTCAAGACTTCACCGCTTGGGTCGGGCCCGTTTGTGTGCTTGAGAAGAAACTCAACAGGCTGTAGGCTGATCTCTTGTACGCCTCCTGGCCGCGATGGCGGCCAAATCATGCCAGTACAATCTCGAAGAGAATCCCCGGAAATGGCGGATGTGGTGGTTTGCGGGGCTGGTCCCGGGGGAGCCGTGACCGCGGCCCTTCTCGCAGAGTCTGGGCATCGTGTGGTGGTTGTCGATGGGGAGGTCTTCCCGCGTTTTCATATCGGCGAGTCACTGCTTCCTCTCTCGAATCCGATCTTTGAGAGGCTTGGTTTGGATCCGAAATCTCTCGGCGTGCAATCCGTCCAAAAGCACGGCGTAACATTTCTTTCGGAGTGCAACCAACGCCGTGCGCGCATCGAATTCAAGGGGGCCCCGGGAATCAAGCAACCCGAAACCATGCAGGTGATGCGCGCAGGGTTTGATCAATTGTTGCTTGACCGAGCTCAAGCGAAGGGTGCGCGGCTGATTGCCCCGTGCCAAGCCTTGGGGGTTGATTTTGACCGGCCCCTTCCGCGGGTGCAATTGAAGGACTCGGTGGGGCGTGAGTTCGCAATTGACTGCCGTTTTGTGGTGGATGCGACGGGGCGTAAGGGTGTGTTAGCGCGTCAATTGGGGCTGCGCCGGATGGATCGAGGTTTGCGAAAGGCGGCACTTTTTGGGCACTTCAAGGGTATACCGTTCCAAGATGGGCGAGCTGCGGGCGATATCCGGATCATCCTTCGACCTGGCCAGGGATGGGTTTGGCTGATCCCTCTTCCTGGGGGGGTCACCAGCGTGGGCTTTGTCTTTGATTCGGGCGAAAAGCCCAAGGACCTCGCCGAGAGTCCATCCGCTTGTCTTGAGCGTTGGATGGGTCAGTTACCCTTGCTTCAGCCATTTATGGAAAAGCTCGAGGTCACCAACCAGCCCAGCTGGGAGAGTGACTTTTCCTATTCAACGAGGGCCTACAGCGGGTCCAATTGGCTCTTGGTGGGGGATGCGGGCTCATTCATCGACCCGGTGTTCTCATCGGGGGTTCTCTTGGCCCTGTCAGGGGCTGTGGATGCGGCGGGCGCCTTGGACCGAGCCCTGGGAGCTAATCTGGGGAGGGGCAGGGGGCTTCTGCGCGCCTACGGCTCAGAGCAGCAGCGGCGCTACCGTTTCTACCGGCGGCTCGTGCTGAAGTTCTACAGCCCAGGCTTCCAGGAGATCCTCTTTGCGACGGAATCATGGCCTGCGGGCACCCGGGCTTTGGTCTCGGCTTTGGGAGGTAACGATCGGCCAGACATGGGCACGCGCCTGCGCCTTGAAGCCCTATACTTGATCGCGTGGCTCAAGAATCGGAGTCTCTCAAATAGATGATACAGACCGTTCAAGAAGTCAAAGCTGTCATCAAGAAGCTGATCGTCGAACGCCTGTTCATCGACGGGATGGAAGCCGGTGAGATCGCGGACAATCTGTCCCTCAAGGGGGAGCTTGGCCTCGACTCGGTGGATGCGCTTGAGCTGGCTGTGGGGCTGGAGCAGGCGTTCAAAATCAAGATTGTTGGTTCGGGCATGGATCAAACTGCCTTTGAAACCGTACAGAGCCTTTCCGAGTTCGTAATTGAGCGGCTCGAAGTTGACCCCGAGTAGGTGGCAACCTTGACCCAGTTGGTAATCACAGGGCTGGGTGTGGTTAGTCCCTTTGGAGCGGGGGTAGAAGTCCTTTGGGAGGCTCTCTTGGCTGGCGAGACAGCCATTCGGACACTCAGTCTGTTTGATACGGGTGTGCATCGTACGAGCATTGCTGCCCAGGTCCCAGGAGTGCGAGCGGGCCTCATCCGGCGCTCGTCGAAGGGGGGACATCTAGACCGAGTCACTCGTACAGATCAATTCGCCCTCACCGCTGCCCGCGAGGCCATGGGGACAGCCAAGCTTCTACCGGGAAGTTCCGAGATGGCCCGGGCCGGCTTGTTCTTTGGCTCCAGTACGGGGGGCATGTTGGAAGCGGAATCCATTGTCATGGCCGCGGGATTGGGGCATGGGAAGTACAGTCATGTGGGTGGGCAAGCTGAGTGTGCTCCGGCCAATGCGCTGGCACGGGAGGTAGGGATCGGCGGCCCTGCGGAGACTATCGCCTCTGCCTGTTCCGCATCCACCATGGCATTTGAGGCTGCTTTCATGAGCCTCACGAGCGGGGAAGTCTCCTTGGCTCTAGTAGGAGGCTCTGATGGGCTTTGCGAATTGACTTACGCGGGATTCAATTCCTTGCGGGCCGTGGACAGTTGTCCCGCGCGGCCCTTTCGGCAGGATCGCGAAGGCCTTTCGATCGGCGAGGGCTCGGGAGTTCTGGTAATTGAGTCCCTTGAACACGCGCTGGACCGCGGTGTTGAGCCCCTCGCGGTTCTGGCGGGAACGGGAACTTCCTGTGACGCCCATCACATGACCGCGCCCCATCCCGAGGGGCGTGGTGCGTGGCGCGCCATGACTCAAGCCTTGGGGGCGCAGGTAGGGGCGAGCTCAACCGTGGACTTTGTCAACACCCACGGTACGGGAACCCCTCACAATGACCTGTCGGAAGGAAGAGCCCTCAAGAGGTTATTGGGCGACCGTTTGGCTCAAGTGCCCGTGACCGCAACCAAGGGATCGGTTGGACACTTGCTTGGTGCCTGTGGCGCGCTTGAGGCGGTGGTCACTGTACTCTGCCTTCAGCACCGTCGGCTGCCCCCGGTTCCCGGCGCGGGTCCCCTGGATCCCGAAGTGGAAATAGATCTGTGCCTTGGTCAGCCGCGGGAACTTACTTCCTGCCGCTCAGCTCTCAGCGTCAATCTCGCTTTTGGCGGAGCGAATGCGGCGATTCATTTGGGCCGATACGAGGGGAAGTCTGAGTGATGCGACCCGTGGTGGTGACGGGACTTGGAACTCTCAGCAGTCCAGGAGCGGGGGAGGAGTGCTTGGCAGCTGCGCTTAGGAACGGCGTGCCGATCACCGGTGAGGTGGACCGCAGCGAAGGTCTGCATGGACCCCACTTTGCGAGAACGGCCTGTTTGTTACCGAGGGACGTCATGGATCCGTGGCTTTCGACTCGGCAGGCTCGGCGAATGAGCCCCGCAAGTCGCATGGCCGTGGTGGCTGCCGCCATGGCGGTGAAAGATGCCGGGATGGAAGAGGGTTCTTTTGCGGGGGATGAGGCTGCTGTTGCGCTGGGGACAGCTTTTGGTTCCACCAGTTTCACCTACAAGCTCCTCAAGCAGATCCGCGACGAGGGGGCCCTCGCGGTTTCACCCTTCTTGTTCATGGAGACTGTGGCCAATGCCCATGCCGGGCAGGTTGCCCTTGCTCACTCCGCCACAGGAGCGAACTTCACAATTAGCCAAAGGGAAGCGAGTGGACTGCTGGCTCTTTGTCGGGGGGCGGATCTCGTCCGGCATGGGAGGTCTTCCCGTGTTTTGGCTGGCGCCGTGGACGAGGTCAGTCCGATTCAGCATGCGGCCCTTGCGGCCTACAGGGCTCTGGCCCGGGACGCCATGGGGGTTGAGCGGGCGCAGGTGTTTGGCGCCAACCGTTCGGGATTCTTGGTTGCGGAGGGGGCGACGATTTGGATGTTGGAGGACGAGCAAGCGGCAAGGGGACGGGGTGCTCCCCTGCGGGCAAGGATCGCGGCCATTGTGAGGGCGAACGATTGCACCGCAGAGGCGACAGACTGGGGCGTGGGCCATCAACACCTAGGCTCTCAGTTGCGTGCGGGCTTAGCACGGCAAGGGATCGACCTGGATTCCATCGACCGTGTGGTCTCTGGCGCGTCTGGCGCCTTGAGGGGAGACCGTCTGGAAGGGCTGACCTTGATCAGCGCCTTTGGAGCGAAAGCCCTTCCTCCGATTTTGTGCCCTAAGGCAGTGACCGGGGAGTACGGCGGCGGGTTTCTTGCGGCCGCACTGATGGCCCTCGATGGGGTGGATTGGCGCTTGGCCAGAACCCTTGGTGAGGTGGACCCAAACATTGATTTGCGCCCTCATGGGGGAGAGTCCATGGGGCCTGCCCAGCGAGTCTTGGTTACGTCCCTGGCCACGGGCGGTGCGGGCTGTTGGCTAGTCCTGGAGCGGTCCGACTAGGTCCTTTCGCCTAGGAGTGTGCTTCTCCCTGATAGATCGTGACTTCACCCGAAGAAAGGACTTCTTGGTCGGCGCTGACTTCGAAGTCAAAAACTCGGCAGGGCGGTGCGCTGGCTTGCTCTTGCACGCTGACGATGAACTTTAGATCTGCGGACAGGCGAGGCGCCACAAACTCTGCCCTGCGAACGCTAACCACCAATCCAGATCGAGCCTCTCTCTGCTCTCCACGGATTCCTTGAATCATGGCTGCCGCCTGAGCCCCCATTTCTACGGTCAAGAAGGATGGGATTTCATCCCCAAACGGGGAGGGGCTGCGGAAGGCCGAGTCGGCATGAACCGTGCCCAAGCATTGTGCCTCGGCAACAGAAGACCTGACCACTTCAGTGATCAGCAGAGCAGGCCCTGATTGGGGCAAGCGGCTACACGGATCGGGAGACATGAATTTTGCCTTGGCTGATAACTTGCTCATCCCGGTGGATGTCAAAGCGCAGCCTGTCATCACCACTTTGCCCTTGGAAAGAAACCTTGAGTTCTTCACGGGGCAGGACCAGTGCGCGAAAACGGGCGGCCTCAATCCCAATAATCTGGGCCGTGGGATCCCATTGGCGCAGGGCATCCGCTACCAAACTGAATTGCGCAACTGCCGGTAAGACCGGATCCCCATCGAAATGGCCTTGAAAGAACTTCTCCCCAGGGAGGACCATGAATGAGGGCTGATCAGGCATTCGGTGAGTTTGTCCGGGGGTACTCCGCCACGGCTTCGATTTCAACCAAGAGCTCTCTGCGGCAGATGTCTGCTTGGATGTAGAGAGTGAAGATTTTAGTCCCGAAGGCTGTCTGCACCGCGTCTTGGATTGACTTCAAGTCCTTGGGTCGTCGCAGGTAGATCCGTAGGGAAACAGGGGTGTAGGGCCCCAGCAGGACCCGGAGATTGCGAATGGTCTCTGCGGTCTGGTTGACAACATGCCCGGGATGCTGGCTGCGGTGGCCGACGATGCTGGCCGTGCCAGAAATGAAGAGGAGGTCGTCCTTGGGACCGGCCACTCGCATAGCCCGGGCGAAGGTCGGACTGGTAGGTCCGTGTTCCTTGGGGTATTCGTAGGCGTTGACTTGCCGGTGGTTCTCACAGGTTTGCCCCGCTTTGTGAAAGGCAACAAAACTGAGGATTTGCCGGTTTCTCTCCGATCCAACTGCTGTGGCGGCACACAAGGAGCCTCCAAATCCACTCTTGAGATACCGGTCGAGTATCGAACCGCGCTCCTGGCAAAACCGCATATAGCGATTGAGCTCACCGGACTTATGGTGGATCTGGGGGATCGTGTTCCACAGGCGCACAGGGTGCTGCCGCTTATCCGTGAGGAATGCTGTGAGGGCTGCGTAGGCCTTGCGGGTGTTTTCGCCAAGAGAACCTCCTTCTATGACCAATGTGCCAACTGTCCATGTGGAAGTCTCGGCAATTTGGAATCCATGGGACTCGCTCCGGCGAGACACTTCGCCTGCATACCAAATCTCTTGGCTAGGGGAACCTCCGAGGACCGGCAGGTCGGTCTGGATTGTCAGGGCCCCATTCACAGGAGATTCACTGTGATTCAGGGAGCAAAAGGCCAGCAAAGGGAACAGCCCCTTCCTCGCCATTTCAGAGCTGTTCTCCTCACCGATGCGCAGAACGGGCTGTTCTTGATTCTTGGTTCTCATAGAGATTTTCGCTTCTTGATCGTACAGATCTAAGTCCCCATATGCTTGGGCCGCAGCAGCCGCTCGGCTACGAAGAGTACCCCCATCAGGAGGTAGCTAATGCCACAGGCGTAGGCCAACCACCAATCGATCATCGAGAGGGCCGCCAAGGTTCCTGCGCAACAGGCGTTCAGCAATAGAAATGCCGACCAAATCCAGGTGAAGCGGCGGCAATGGCGAGGGTCAGGGGAGTGTTCCTGATCTTTGGGGTTGAGGCTCTGGAGGTGAATGATTGCCAAGCGTTCGACCATGGGCATCGAGTTCTCTCGCAGGGACCAGGCGAAAGGAACCAGAATTGAAAGGCTGACAAGGGCTGGGAGGGCCAAGAGCAAGCGCTCGTCGTCCACGATGCCAGCGCTTAGTCCAATCCCCAGGGCGGGTAGGAAGGGAAGGGAGGCGCCCATCAACTGGGGCCTAGAAACATGACGCGTACGGAACAGGATGAGAAAGGCCGCGCAGGTGGCCATCAGGATCCCAGTTCCCTTGGGACTTCCACTCGTAATGCCCAAGTAGATGAGGAGGGGGTAGATGCCCAAGGCTAAGCCGCCCAGCAGGCGCAGCCACTGTTTCTTCTCTTTATGGTCTGCGCTCATTTCAGGGTTCCATTATAGGGCTTCGATCTGCGGGCGGGCAGCCTAGAAGCTCGCGGACCAGAGCGCTAGACTTGGGCCCATGCGCGTGCTTGTCACCTCACCCGTTTTTCCTCCGGACCTGGGTGGGCCCGCAGTTTATGTGCCCAGTTTGGCGCGCTTTCTGTTGGATCGAGGGCACGACGTGCGCGTTGTGGCTTTTTGTTCTGATCCTGAACCCAAGGGGTACCCTTTCTTGGTTCAAGCGATCAGCCGTGGATCTTTGCCTGTGCGCTATATGCGTGCCTTCTTGGCCGTGTTCAAGGCCGCTGGCTGGGCGGACGTGGTCTATGTGAACGAGCACCTGGCTCTCTTCCACGTCCTGGCCGTCAAGCTGCGGCGAAAGCCGGTTGTGATCCGCATCATGGTGGATGGAGCCTGGGAGATATCCCACCGCAAGGGTTGGTGTGGGAGAGACAACATTGTTGAGTTTCAAGATCACAGCTACGGTTGGCAAGTGCGCCTTGTTCGCTTCTTGCAGCGGCGCTGGTGGTCCTGGTGCACCGGAATCATCTCCTGTTCGGAGTTTCTACGGCAGATTCTCTTGCAGCACCACGGGGTTGCTGCTGACAAGGTGCGCCGGATATTCAACGCCTATCACGGGCCCAAGGCAGAGGGTGTGTCGCAGACCCGTGATGAAGCCAGGGCAGAGTTGGGTTGCGAACACAGAGGCAAGCTGGTACTGACGATTTGCCGCTTGATGGGTTGGAAGCGGGTGGATCAACTGCTGCATGCACTAGTTGAGTTGCCTGAGGATGTTCATCTGGCAGTGGCAGGCGATGGGGATATGCAGCAGGAGTGGGAGGCCCTTGCCGATGATCTCGGCGTTGCCGATCGGGTGCGCTTTCTGGGGAACGTACCCCATTCTGAGATACCCCTTTGGATCCGGGCGGCGGACGTGTTTGCGCTGGTCAGCGAGTACGAGGGCCTCTCCCACACCCTGCTGGAGGTCCAGGCCCTGGGAACACCGATGGTGGCCAGCGGCGTCTGCGGCAATCCGGAGGTGGTGGAGGACGGGGTCAATGGGCTCTTGGTCGACCCTCACGACGCCTCGGACGTGGCCCGGGCCCTGGGATTGATTTGCGCGGATCCCGTACTGGGGGCTTCTTTTGTGGCTGAAGGCCTGAAGAAAGCGAAGGCCTTTACACGTGATGGGACCTTTGAACAGGTGGAAGCCGTTCTTGAGGCTGCCACGAGGGGTTACGGCCCTGGCGGGCAGAATTAGCGCGGGGAGACTACCCCACAGCCTCTGAAATGGCCGATAGAATGACCTCCAGGAGCTCCGGTCCCCTTGCATGGTCAAGTGGCCTCTCGGTGAAGAATCTTCTCGGAATATCACGCTGCCCCATGAAAGTCCTATTCATCAACGAATACTTGCCTCAGGAAATGTTGGGGTTGATGTGGCTTTCGCGAGCGATCAAAGACGCAGGGCACGAGACCAAGGGCCTCTTTCTGCCTGACAAGGAGTGGATCGAAAAGGTCAAGGAATACAACCCGGATGTCGTTGCATTCTCGGCCACCACTGGCATGCAGCAGTACTTCACCGACCTCAACAGAAAGGTCAAGGCTGAACTGCCCAACGTATTTTCCATTATGGGCGGTGCGCATCCTACCTATGTGCCCGAGATCTTGGAGGAGACTCCCGAGTTGGACGCCATCTGTCGCGGTGAGGGAGAGGAGGCGGTGCCTGAACTGCTGAACTTGATGGCCGCTGGTGAGGACTACACCAAAGTTGAGAACATCTGGATAAGGGATCGCGAAACCGGCGAGGTCCTGGTGAACGGCATGCGCCCCCCACCGCAGGATCTCGACTCTCTGGGTTTTCCAGACCGTTCGGTGGTCTACGACGCTGGCGCAATATACAGGGATTCCGATCGCAAGGTGTTTGTGACCCAGCGCGGTTGTCCTATGAACTGTTCCTTCTGCTTTCACCATGCATTGAAGAAGAAGGTCTACTCGTCAACCAACGCCAAGTATGTGCGCAAACGTTCCGTGGATCATGTGCTCGCCGAGATCAAGCAGGTCAAGGAGCAATACAATCTGAAGTTTGTGCACTTTCTCGATGACATCTTCAATCTCTCGGGCAAATGGCTTGATGAGTTTTGCGAGAAGTACCCGAAGGAAGTCGGTCTGCCATTTGACTGCATCTTGATGGCCAACATGACCAAGGAGCGGCACATAGTCATCTTGAAGAAAGCGGGCTGCGTGTACGCACGCATCGCCTTCGAGGCTGCAAGCGACTACATTCGAAATGCGATCTTCCGCAAGAACACCACCTTGCAACAACTTGAAGATTCAGCTGGCTGGATCAAGAAGCACGGCATTCGCCTGGGTTCCTTGAACATGCTGGGAGGTCCTGGCGCCAGCATGGAGGATGAATTCGACACGGTGCGGCTCAACATTCGTTGCAAGGTGGATCACCCCTTGGTTTCGATCATGCAGCCCTATCCAATGTTCGACATCGAGGGCATGACCAAGGAGATGGGCTATGCGGTGGCTGCCTATGACGACTTCCCGGTCAAGTTCAATCGCACCAGCGCGATCGAGTATGACAACAAACGCGAGATCGAGAACCTGCACAAGTTGTTTCCAATCCTGGTGCGTTACCCCTGGCTGATGCCGTTGGCTAAGCCTGCGATCAAGGTGCAATTCATGGCTCCGGTCTATCTGATCATGTACATGCTCTATAGCGAGTGGATGGTCAGCGAGCAGGCCAAGCTCTATGCCCATGCCCAGGGGTTGCGAGGTCCGCGCTACTGGATCACCTTCGATTTTGTGCGGCGAGTCACCGCCAAGGGTATTCTGCGTACCTACGAAGTGGTTTTCGGGCGGGTTGCCCGTCGCATGGCCCTGCGCCTGCAAATGGGCGATGAGCGCGTGATGGCGCACATGGACTGAGCCTCACGCCCTGCCAGGCGTTATCCTGCGATGTATGAATGACAGCGGGATGCAATATAGACGCGTGGGCAATTCCGGACTGGAAGTCAGCGCAATTTCGATCGGCGGCTGGCTGACCTTTGGCGGTTCAATCGAGGAGCGGACAACCTCCAATATTCTCGCCATGGCCATTGAGGCTGGGGTGAACTTCGTAGATCTGGCGGATGCCTATGCGAAGGGCGCGGCAGAGGAGGCCGCTGGGCGGGCTCTTGCTCATGTGCCACGCCACGAGTTGGTGATCTCCAGCAAGTGTTTCTGGCCCCAGAGCGATGCACCCAACGACCACGGGCTTTCCCGCAAGCATATTCTGGAGAGTTGCGACCGCAGCCTGGGCCGGCTTGGTATGGACTATTTGGATCTCTTCTTCTGTCATCGAGAGGACCCGGATGTGCCGCTGGAGGAGACCATTCGAGCTATGGACCATCTGGTCAATCAGGGCAAGGTGCTCTATTGGGGAACCTCTTGCTGGAGCGCTGACAGTTTGCAGCGGGCCCATGCGCTTTGTCGTGAACATGGTTGGCACGGGCCGATTGTGGAGCAGCCTGAGTACAACCTGTTGAACCGCGAGATCGAAGGGGGTGTGCAGTCTGCGGTACGCGAGAGCGGAATGGGCCTGGTGTGTTGGAGCCCCCTGGCTGGCGGCCTCTTGACCGGAAAGTACGACCAGGGGGTGCCCTCAGGCACAAGAGGGGCGGACACCAATTGGCTCAAGAAGCAATTGACCGATCATGGCCGTGAGCGTTTGTGTGCCTTTTCTGAGTTGGCCAGCGCAGCGCAACTCAAGCCCTCTCAGTTGGCTCTGGCATGGATTCTGCACCAGGACTCCGTGGCTGCAGTGATTACCGGTGCAACGCGCGTGGAGCAACTGCAAGAAAACCTGGGGGCATTGGGTGTCAGCCTGGAACCAGAAACACTGACAGCACTTGAGGAACTCTTCCCCCCGGTAGGTGTTTAGGCCGGGAAGAAATCTGCGCCGCTTTGGGGCGTTCCTGGTGGGCCTGCTGGTTGCATCGGTATTGGTCGAAGTTGGTTTGACCCGGTGGTTTCCAGTGGCTGGTCAGAACTATCGACTCGACCCGGATCTGTTGCACGACGCGCTTCCGGGATCTAGTCGCCTTCAGTTGATGCCCCCCGGTTCGGATCACCGGCGGGTACTGGTCCAGATCAATTCCAGCGGCCTGCGTGGGCCTGAGCCGGATCCCGGCCACCGGCGGCCAAGAGTCTTGCTGCTGGGAGATAGCCTGGTTCTGGCGGGTAATTCACCCGAGGAAGAAACCCTGAGAGCGCAATTGGAGGGCCTGTTTGGGGGCCGTGTTGAAGTCCTGAATGCAGGGCGCGAGAGCTACGGCCCGGACCAGACTCTTCTATGGTTCCAGCGCGAGGGCGCGGCTTTGGCGCCAGAATTGGTGATCATGGTTCTCTGTGCCCACAATGATCTGGGCGACCTGATGCGTAACAAGCTGTTTGAGCTTGGGTCCGATGGGTCTTTGGTCCGGCGTCGTCCTGCCCTCGGCCCTTCCTTGCGAATGCGCTTTGTTCAGCGTGCCGAGGCCGCCCGGTCCCCTGCCCTGCTGCGTTGGTGGCGAGTGACCATGGGTGCTCATGAGCCTTCGTTGGCTGTGGATCCGGATCGATTGGTCGAGGCCTGGTATCTCGCCGCCCTGCAGCAGCACGAGGACTACATCAGTGGCGATGCGGTTGTCCGGGATCTTGAGCATGACACATGGGACGCAGATGTGGCGCTTGTGAGGGATGCTGCGAGCGCCAAAGACAAGGCTGCTCTGCTGACCGCTGTGCTCGTGGAGTTGCAGGGTGCCTTGCAGATTACAGGTTCAAGGAGTCTGGCTTTGGTCGTGCCTTCGGCGGTGGATCTTGATCCCAGCTATCCCATTCGTCCGGACTCTTCGAAGTGGAAGCAGTATGATCCCGCGAGGCTCACGGCTCGGGTTGTTGCTGCGGCTGAAGCCGCCGGCTGGGATGTGGTCGATTTGACCCGAGACATGCACCGCGCAGGTCCCGAGGGCTTGTTCGTGGGGGGCGAAGACATCCATTGGAATGCCCGTGGCCAGCTGCTCGCGGCACAGGTCCTGGTGCCGAGGATTGAAAGTGTCTTGAAGTCCAAGTAGGACCCGTTTTCCCTGCCCTAGCCCAGGGTGGTACGCCCGACAGGATTCGAACCTGTGACTTCTTGCTCCGGAGGCAAGCACTCTATCCAGCTGAGCTACGGGCGCCCAATGGGGGCAGGGAGGATACTTGGGACCCGAGTTTCGTCAAGGGCTAGCTCCCCGAAACCGCTTCTGGACCCCTCAGAGGGGGCTACAGGAGAAGATGAGATTTTTGACTCAAATTCAACGCTTGACGGATGGGATGTCTTGGGCCCATCTTTACAGGCTACCTCTCAATTATCTCCTTTCTTCTCCCTATGTCCGATTCATTATTCGTTCGGAAGGTCCTAGCTCTGGCGCTGCCGGTTGCCCTTGTTGCAGTCGGTTTGATGATTGCGCTAGATGGGCCCTCTCGCCCTTCCTTAGCGGCGTCTCATTGGGATGCTCCGGATTTTGACGGTGACGGACTTTCGGATCGTATGGAGGTTGCGTTGGGGACCTCTCCCTGGGTGCGGGACACTGATGGGGACAATTTTCCTGACGGGCTCGAAGTTGCACATCAAACTTCCCCCTGGAATGCGACGGACTTTCCGGACCACCAGGTTGCGCCCAATCAGGTGGGTATGTTTGCTCGTACCTCGGGCGGTGAGTTGCTGATCTCTCTGGTGATCTATCTCGAGGATGGTGATCTTGATTCGAAGACTCTGACTTTTGAGTTCCTGCGCGGCGGTTCGGTTGCAGTCGCTGATGGCACACGGTTGCTGGGTCTTGGCCACATGCAGAGCATGAACATTTCAGGGCATGATGCCCTGTTGACCTTCGACATTCCCCTGCCTCCATCATTCTTAGCGGCTTCAGGGAATCTCTCTTTGGGGGCTACGATTGGTGTGGCGGGTAGTTTCTCTCCGGACGCGAAAGCAACCATTGACCTGGATGTCAGTTACTCTCAGGGCCTGATGGTTCCCATGTACCGGCGGAACGCCAAGGTCATTCCGTATCTGCTGTTGACGGCATCGCAAGGCGGCAGTGCAAGTCTTGGTTCAGGGGATACGGTGCATCAGCCGCTTCCGGCGGGTGGCTCAGGCGACATGCCCTCTTCATGGTTGCCTGGCATGGTTTGCTATCAGAAGCTGGAGACGATTGGAGTTTCTTCTTCTGGCATGACCTTGATCAAGGAGGTTGTCGAGGCTTTCTGTGAGGATCAATGGACCAGTTGGTGCGACGTGGATTGTCCCGGAACGGTGGGTCAGACCCTTGAGGTTCTCGATCCTGGAGCCCTCTTGGGGGGGTAGCCTGCGATTTGGCCTTCAAAAGGAACCCCGGAGCAATCTAGGCCGTCTAAATCAGTTGCCAATGAGCCGCCCTTTTATCGATGACCCCGACCAGGCCTTGGTCAAAGCTTGTCAAGAACAGGAGCCGGTCTGTCTGGAGGGTGCTTTCCGTGACTTGTATGAGGCCTACCGGGACCGCGTATACAACACCTGCTATCGGATTACGGGCAGCACCGCCGATGCCATGGACGCAGCCCAGGAGACCTTTGCAACGGTTTTTCGACGCATAGACGGCTTTCGCTTCGAGTCCCGTTTCTCCAGTTGGATCTATCGAGTTGCGGTCAATGCTTCGATCGACCTGCGTCGCAGGTCCTCCAGTCGCCCTTGGGTTTCCTTGGATCGCTTGCGGTCTCCTTTGAATGATGGGGCAGCCATCGATCCCGAAGATGAGTCGGCGGAAGCCCCGAGCGCGGTTGCCTCGCGCCATGAGCTCGAAAATGACATTCAGGACGCAATTACGCGCCTGAGCCCTAAAATGAGGGCGATCACGGTCCTGCGCTACGTGGAGGGGCTTTCCTATGAAGAGATCTCAGAGTCCCTTGAGATTTCCTTGGGAACTGTAAAATCTAGGCTGTCTCGGGCCCATGGGGCACTTGATCGGGAACTCACACCGGTTCTAGACCGTCACTTACTGAACTGAGTTCATATCTTCGCAGAGCGATCCCCGTGCAATCCAATCCCCATATCCCGAGTCAACTACCAGAGCCTTGCTCTGAGTGGTTGGATGCTTGCATTGCAAGCTTGGGCTCTGGATCGGTGGGGCCGGTGCCCTTCGCCGAACATCTTCGTGGATGTCAAGCCTGTGCTGCTGCTCATGCACGCTATCAAGTCCAGGCCCTGCAGATTGGAGAGCTTCAACATTTGGTCGCTCCTAGCGAACTGGACCGTTCGTTGAGAATTGCCCTTACTTCTGGTGGTCGTCAGGATCGCGCCTTGGCTGTCCTGCGATCCTTGCCGCGACTTGAGGTTCCTCTTGCCCTCGAGCAGCAATTGGTTGAAGCTTGGCCGGACTCCTATCTTGAGGGTAGTGTGGTTTCTGCCCCCGCTGCTTTGGATGCGCGAGTGGATCAGAGTCTGCGCGTCCTGGCTGCCGAGCGGGCCCTGGTTCAATCGGCTGGAGACATAGCGGGCATCGATTCCGAAGTTCAGGGTACTCAACCCGTTGGCCGTAGTTGGAAGTGGTCCGTAGTAGGCTTCGTAGCTGCGGCGACTCTCATGGTCTTGGTGACGAATCCTTGGATGGGGGGCAAAGAGCCAAGCTATTCCTTCAAGGTTGTGCACGCTGGTGACAGCAACCTTCTGCAGCCTTATCAACTCGCAATACTCGCCTCGGTCACCGGTCGGCAGTGCGCTATCCAAGAGGAGGAGGCACGATGAGGTCGGCTGTTAGTGCAATCACTTTGATGGTCTCTAGCTTGTTGATCTCTGGCTGCAATCAGGGTTCTGACCAGTTTGATTCCCAGGGCGTGCCGCCTACCTTTGGGCCTGCTGCCGCAGGAGGGGGCGCTCAGCAGCCTAGCGCTCCCTTGCTGGAGGTGCTGATGTCCAAGCCCGAGTTTGTCTTGCACCAGGGGGTGCGCAAGGTGACCTTGATGGGCGACTTTGATCCGCTTGTGTTCACCGAAGAGGTCTCCTGTGACGGAAATGGTGGTTTCTATCTTGAACCACTGCAGGTGCTTTCGGGGCACGATGACCCGGCTCTCTTTCTGATTTTGGAGTCTGGTCGCGCACCCTTCGCCTTCCGTTACCGTGACTTCAGAGTCGACAATCCCAATCGTTTTCAGGCCACCCACCTGATCAGTGAGCTGGGGCCCGGTCAGGTCGCAGGATTTACCACCATTCGCTTGAAGGTCTGGAGACGCGAAGGCGGGGAATTCAACTGGGTGGTGGATGTGGATCCCCTGTCAGGTTTGATCTTGGCTTCCGAAGAGTGGAGGGGCACCGCCTTGTTGGCACGGATTGAGTTCCTGTCTCTCGATCTGCAGCCGGATTTAACCGGTCTACACATCGGCGATCATCTCTTTGCTCGTACGGTCCTTGACCCGTCCGTCGACCTTGCCAATCAATTGGGCTACAAGGTGCTGGTGCCGTCCCTGTTGCCGCATGGATTCCAAATGGAAACGGCCTCTATCGTTCTGCCCACACCAGGTGATCCAGCAAACAAGTGGATTCGTAGTGAATATGGCGATGGCCTTGGTCGGGTGGTGCTTCTCCAGCGCCGCCAGAACCTGTCTGAGCTCTACAATGGCGCGGCTCTGGGTGAAGTGCGCGTGGATCAAATCGGCGCATGGACGATCGTAACCGGCAGTTTGGATGCCCATGAGATCATCCTGGCTGGCAAGGTCTCAGAGGACAGCCTGCTCGAGATGCTGCAGTCAGCGCTCTAGGTATCCAGTTTTGGGACAGGCTCCGGTTGTAGGGGGCTCTGGTCAGGGATCCGATCTCAGATCGGGCTTGTGATTCGCTACTGCCGGTCGCTGGTTGTAGGCTTTTGGCGAACGCTCCTCGGCACCCTTATCTGCTCTTGCGACCATGAACGACAGGCCCTTTGACGAAGACAATCTGGAGTCCCCTGAGTACCGGGACCGATTGATGCGTAAGCTCAATGCTCTGATTGCGGTGCTTGAGGTGGCTACCGCCAAGGTCCGTAAGTCCCTGTCCGGGTCGGAGCCCGACACGGAGCGGCTAACCAAGATCCAGGCCAACCTCGCCAGCACCCTTGAAGTTTGTCAGAGAGCAAGGCGTGCTCTGGAGAAGCGCGAGGCATTGCCTGAGGGGCTCCCGGAGAACCTTGCAGCGGTCGTCAAGGTCTCCCGTCCAGAGGAGTTGCCCCCTGGGGCGGACGCGGAGATGTTGTCCGCCGCTGAAAAGAGCCGTTTCGAGAAGCTAGGCCCCATCTCTGATCGGGATCTGCAGTCTGTGGATATGAACGAACTCGAGCGCTTGCTGCAGGCTGATGGGGGCGATGCGGATGATCGCCCCTTCCCCTCGTCTTGATTGGGTTGTACTGGGGCCCTACCCGCACGCAGCGCTGAGCGCCTTACGAACGAGGTCTTGGGCGTCCGTACCCACTGCTTCGGCTTCGTAGCCCAAAACAAGCCTGTG
>DUBE01000007.1 GCA_012960475.1 Planctomycetota bacterium | reverse complement strand
AGCGAGTGTCTGGGGAGCTTCGGGGCAAGTCGGTTGGTTCAATCCGCTGGACCACGATTCTCCTGTAGCCGCCAGCTTCATAGAGACACAATACCGCCCCATCCCCGCAAACGAGCAGACAGGAGTAAGCCGAGGGTCCAGGGTCCAGGAGGGCGGACCAGGGCCACGTTGCACCATCATCAAAAGAAGCGCGCAGGGTCATACGCTCGCGACCCTTGCTTGAGGCAGGATTGGAGAAGAGCAGGATACCGGCCTGGCTCGGGGCCGCCCAGGCGAGTCGACGGATACTTGCCTGACAGGTCGGTTCGACCAGGGCCGGGGCAAAGCGCTGGTCACGAAAGGTGATGCCTCCATCGTTGCTCGTAGCCTGTTGACGAGCGCGCGCCGCCGGCGAGTAATTGCGCATGTTCAAAAGCAAGCGCCCATCTTCCAACTCAACCACTTCGCACTCGTTGACCTGGTCCGAGGGCGTGCGGCCTCCGAGTTGCCAATGCTGACCCCCATCATCGCTCCAGATCACATGAGAAAAGTACTTCTTGGTCCCGGCCTCGATGTGATCGCAGGGAATAATCAAGCGACCCTGGTGAGCACCACGCTGGAGTTGAATTCCCGCCCCAGGACCTGTGGCATACCATGTCCAATTGGCCCGCTTGGTGGAAGCTGTGATCTCGCGGGGGGTAGACCAACTGACGCCATGATCGGTGCTTGTCAGAAGCCAGACAGTGCGCGTACCCGACGAAGTGCCCGCGATGATCTGTGACTCGTGATCGCTTCCCAGGTTGTGGGTGCTTAGCAGAGAGATATGCCCGCTACGCTGATCCACAACCACGCAGGGATTGCCACAAGTGTTCTCGCCATCGTCCCAAATCACCGTTTCTGGGCCGAAAGTGCGACCCCCATCCCGAGAGCGCTTCATGACCAGATCAATATCGCCACTGTCCCCACGAGTACCACGTCTCCCTTCGCAAAATGCCAGCACATCGCCGGTCTTGGTCAAAGCCAGAGCGGGAATACGGTAGGTATGCCTGGATGCCTCGCCGGAGACCCAAACGGTCCGACCTGTGCCGATAGTGGCGAGTTGCTCCTTGCTGGATTCCTGAAGATATGCGGTCGGGACAAGCCAGAACAGCACCAGCAGAGCTTGGATCATGATCATGGGGACAGGGTAAGCGCTTCGGTCCTGAATTGGATGCGGTACTTTTTGTTGTCCAGGGCGACGAAGAGTATGTGACAGCGTATGGTTGGCCTCATGAAGCTGATCCACTTCTGGTCCCTGGTGCTGATTGGATGCTTGTCGATTGCGTCAGGCCAACAGACGGGAGTTCCCACCCTGAGCTTCGAGAAGCTCAAGAGTGGAGACTTCTCCCGCCGCAGCACTCGCCTTGGTCTTCTGCAAGTGGTGACAGGTCGAGCAGAAATCGACGAGGCCCATGGCTCCCAGGGGCGCAAGTGCCTGCATCTCTTCGGTGGCAAGGAGACCACCGTGACCATGCGCATAAATACGGGAGACTTGCACGAGGTGCGTTTCCAAGCTGAACGCTGGACCGCCCGGAAGCCATTTGTGTTCTTGGTGGAAGCGCAGATCAACGGGAAATGGCGCACGATTGAAGACGCAAGTACGAAGGTCAAGGTGGGCGGCTTCAAGACGCTCGTGAGAGCGCCTGTTCCTGAAGGTATGCGGCTCTTGCGTCTGCGCTGCTCCTCCCCTGAGAACACGGGGATCCTGATCGATCAGCTGCAGCTGATACCCAACACCCCCATGAAATGCAGCAGCTTGAAGGCTTCCCAGCCGGTGCTGCCCTGTTTGGTGGGCAATCGTGTGAACCCCATCCTGCGAGTGGACTTGGAATGGACGGGAATCATCGAGCCCCTTGAGGTGCGCTCGATCACCATCGACCTGGCGGGGACCTCAGACCTGGACGGCTTCGACACCGTCAGCCTCATGCGCGGGCCAAAAAGCCTGGAATGGCGGGATCCAGAGAATGCCCTGGGAGCGATGTTTGGCACGGCGCAGAAGGTTCGCCCGGGCAAGATCACATTTGCTGGGCAATGGACCGTAGGTGAGGGACCCGATCACCTTTGGATCAGCGTGACGCCCAAGGCCGACGTCGACATCGATGGACGCGTGGACGGCGGGCTCGTGTCCCTCACGCTTGCAAGCGGTGAACAACTCAAACCCACCGTCAGCCACCCCCCCAATTCACAAAGATTGGGCATCGCCCTGCGCAACAAGAACTCAGACGAGGTGCCGACCTATCGCATTCCTGGTCTTGTCACCAGCAATGCGGGAACCCTCCTTTGCGTCTATGACCAAAGGCACGAGGGTTGGCGCGATCTGCCCGGGGACATAGACGTCGGGCTCTCGCGTAGCACCGACGGTGGCCGTAGTTGGGAGCCGATGCGTACCATTCTCGACATGGGCAACGACCCTGCGTTCAGCTACGACGGAGTGGGCGACCCGGCGATCCTGGTGGACCGCAAAACCGGCACGATTTGGGTGGCCGCAAGTTGGCACCACGGCGCACTCGGTTGGAATGGCTCGGGGCCCGGCTTCGAGCCTCATGAGACAGGTCAATTGATGCTTGTACGCAGTGATGATGACGGGATCAACTGGTCAGCACCGATCAACATCACTCGCCAAGTCAAAGATTCCAGGTGGTGTTTTCTGCTGCAAGGACCTGGACGCGGGATAACCATGCAGGATGGCACACTGGTGTTTCCCGCCCAATACCAACTAGACGCCGAACATGGACGCGAGCCCCGTTCTACGGTCCTCTGGTCCAAGGACCACGGCACAACCTGGCACTTGGGGCACGAGGCACGATCCAACACTACTGAGGCCGCAGTGGTGGAATTGGAGACCGGTCGCCTGATGCTCAACATGCGGGACAATCGCGGACGCAAGCCACCGGGCTGGCGGGCGGTGTCAACCAGCAAGAACCTGGGAGCCACTTGGGTCACTCACAAGCCTTCAGTCGAGTTACTCAAGGAACCTGTTTGCATGGCCAGCCTGATCCATGTTGGCCGAGAATTGACCGGGAAGGCGGACGGACAGCTATTGTTTTCCAATCCAGCAGTGGGCCGCGCTCCACGCCGACGATTGACCCTGCAGCTATCACTGGACATGGGGCAGACTTGGAGCCAAAAGAACGCTCTCTTGCTCGACGAAGGCGGGTCAGCTGGGTATTCCTGCCTGACCATGATTGATGCACACACCATCGGCATCGTCTATGAGTGCAGTCGATCGCACCTTGCCTTTCAACGAATTGCCCTGGACGAGATCAAGTCGCAACATCGTTGATTCTGGAGCCCCAAGAAAAGCCCCCGCGCACATCACGAACGATGGGCGCGGGGGCAGAAGTAGAGAATCGCGGGTTCCTCAACCACGAAACTCCCCGGGCTTCACCTCTCGTAGGCGCCCAAGTCCACAATCGGTCCTGTCCCGATGCCGGTATCCTTGACCATCCAGTCATCCTGCAGGCGACGGAAGCCGTCGGCATCAAATGGCAGGAACTCAAAGCGGAAGCCATCTCCATCGAGATCAGTCAAGTCAGCTTCCAGGAGAGTATTCGAGCCGGCGTCAATACACGGCGAGTGATCCCGCAGGTGAAAGTCCCCTGCTCTGGCGTTCACGAAGAGAGGGTCTTTGCTGATGTTCGATCCCGCTTTCCAGCCGGCATCATCGATGTTTGACCAACGCAACTGATGACGACCGCCAAGTCCGGAGCCTTGGGGCCCGGAATTGCCCCAGATGATGCTATTCGTGATCCAGCTGGCGGCGGGAATATGAGTTCCAGTGCGAGCGAAGATGCCCCCCCCACGCTCGAAGGCCAGGTTCTGAGCAATAGTGCAGTGAGCAAAGGACGCCCTTCCAGCACCATTGAACTGACTGCCCTGCAAGAAAGCTCCCCCACCAGCGCGTGCCCGGTTGTGGACAATCACCGTATTCACGAAACTCACGGGTGGCTCCAAGCCTTGAGTAAAGGGCTCAATCGAATGTGCATAGATCGCGCCCCCACGATCCGCAGAATTGCCCGAAAATCGAGTGTTCGCCACGTGGCAACGAGATGCTTGGAGACTCAAGGCACCACCGCGCCCGGCGGTAGCATTATCGATGAAATTGCAAGACTTGATGCGCACCATGGCACCGGTCACAAAAACCGCACCGCTCAAGAGACCGAAATTGCGCTTGAAAGTGCAATTCTGGATGCGCAGGAACCCCGTAGAAAGACGCAGGCCTGCACCCCTCGCATGGCCCCTCTGGTTGGCGTAGCCGTCTTGAATGACAAAGCCATCCAGCATGGAGGCTGCCTGAGTAATGAGCGGAACGCCCTCAGAGAGCACCACATGATAGGCGTTGTCCTCACTGACCCCTGGAATCCCCAGATCACCGCTCAAGACAGTGGGAACAAACTGAGTCCCCCGCTGACTCGTCTCGGTTTCGCTGCCGTCGAAGCCGCCGCGCAGGGCAACACCCGGCGGCAGATAGAACGCTGCACTGCGACTGTCCTGGGGATCCTGCCGCAGTGTAGGACGATACTGACCTCGGAGCACCCAAACCTCGTCCCCGGGCAATGCCTGCCGAAGGGCTGAATCCAAGGAACTGATTGCGGTAGCCCACGCCATGCCATCACCTCCCGAAACCCGAGTCTGATCCACATGCCAGCGCACGCCGACCTGCGCAGCAGCTGGAATTGCGAAGCTCATTGAAGCCAGCCAGAACAGAACGATGTGCCGGTAGGTGTGGAATTTGAACAGATGTGACATGGGAATTTATTGATTTGACTGATAGGAACCGGGGCAGATGCCCTGATCGGGCACCCTGTCCCTCATTGCTCACCCATCCACTCGGGAAAAAGAACAGGTCTGGAATCAAGCCGTCCCGAACAAGGCGAGGCCTGACAGGTCCAAACTGCTGCTGCTTTGACACCAAGTTTCCAGTGAACCGCCATGGGGGACAGCTTCTAGATTGAAGTGTCGGCGAGGAACATCAGCGTCAAGAGCCAACAAAGGCAGCGATCCCCGTCTTGGGAAGAGCCGGGTTGCAAGTCGCTAACCTCTGTCTGTGGCTGATGCAGCCTTCTCATGAGAGAGCGTGAATGGCGCTCCCATCAGAACGGAAATAATCGAATTTGCCGATTGCAGATGTGAGCGGGCAGGCAACAAGGAGGCCAGCGGGGTCCCAAGCCAGCAGGGATGAGCCCGACCAGAGCGCTGATTTAGCGCGTCCAGGCAGACCAGAGGTGAACCAAGCCCACGGGAGCGCTACCCTCGACTGCCCCCATGATCCACGATCTCAGCAAAGCCAAAGACCTACCGGCAGACTCCCACATCTGCATCGTGGGCAGCGGGCCAGCAGGAGCGATCCTGGCCAAGGAATTGCTGAGCACAGGCCTGCGGGTGGTGGTACTGGAGAGCGGCCTCGCCAAGATCACCTCGCGTGGGGACGCCCTGCGCGCGACAGAGTCTGAGGGCCTGTGGATCAAGCCATGGTCCCGGGAACGGGTCCTGGGGGGAGCCTCGACCACGTGGGCGGGCCTCTCCAGTCCCCTGGATGATGCGGACCTCGCCCCGCGAGCCCACCTGGGAGGTGTGGCCTGGCCGATTCCCTCAGCTGAGTTGTCCGAATTGTGGGAACAGGCTGCCAGGCGTCATCGCTTCCCAGGAGCGTCGGACTTTGGTCCCAGGGGCTTTGCCCGGCTACGGAGCAAGGGCGATCTGCAGCCCATCTGGCAGGAGCTCGAAGAAAAGGTCTTCCTGGCAGCAGCAGAGCCTCAGAACTTCGGCACTGAGTGCAGGGGAGTCTGGGAATCGAAGAACACAGACCTGGTGTTGGACGCGACTGTGACCCAACTGCATTTTGATGAGGGCCTCGGTCAGGTCAGCCGCCTGAGCGTCGTGGACCGCACGGGCCAGACCCACACCATCCGCGCCCAGGTGTTTGTCCTGGCCTGCGGCGGAATCGAAAACGCGCGACTGCTGCTGGCTTCCCCGGGGCCGGACGGAGTGTCTCTAGGAAACGGCCAGGACCAAGTGGGACGCTGCTTCATGAACCACCCCAAGAGCTACGCGGGGAAAATTCGCTTCTTCGACCCGGTACGCTCGGCGCCCTATTTCTTTGGCTGCATCGACGGCAGATTCGCGGGCTACGCCGGACTGCGCCTGCCCACCGAGCGGCAGGCTGAAGAAGGATTGATGAACAGCTACGTGCGCCTTGAACCCCTCTTTCCCTGGACCGACAACCCGGGCATCGAATCCCTGGTGACCATGGTCAAGCAGGCCAGCGGGTTCATGCGCCTCTTTCGTAGGAGTCGCAAGGACGAACTGGTGGAATTGCGGGACTACTCGGAGACCGGCGACGACTCCGAAATTCAAAACGCCCGGCGAGGGTTTTGGGGATGGCTGGCACTAGGCTTCACCGTGCTGATCCACCTACCAGGAGTTCTGCACTATCTGGCCTATCGACTGACCCGCCGAACGGCACCAATTCATGGGGCGCGCATTCGAGCCTTCATGGAAATGGAGCCCCGAGCCGAGAACCGTGTCACACTGAGCGACAAGCTCGACCCCAATGGACAACGCCTGCCCCTGGTTACCCATGACGTGAGCCCTCTCGACCGCAAGTCGATCCTGGAGGTCTACGGGGCACTTGACCGAGAAATCGAGAGGCTTGGACTGGGCTCGTTGGAAGGCACCTTGACCGACGAGGATCCCTGGCCAATCAACCAGGACGCTTCGCACCACATGGGAACCACTCGTATGGGCCGTGAGCCAGCCGATAGTGTCACGGACCCGAATCTCCTGGTACGCGGCAGCGGTAATGTGTACGCGGCCGGGGCCTCGGTCTTTCCCACCTCCGGTTGCGCCAACCCGACCTATACAATCGCCGCCCTGTCGATCCGTTTGGCGCGTCACCTTGAGCAAGTAGTCGCTAATGGCGAAGAGAACAAGGCATGACGTTGGAACTGATCATCATCGGACTGGGCAAGCGGGTAACCGAGTGCGCTCTGCCAGCCATTGCTGCCGCAGGCAAGGAGGTGCGGGTGCGGGCGATCTTCGCACGCAGCGCGCGCACTGAAACAGTGGCCGGCGAGTCAATCGACGTGCGTGCGCTCGACTCGCTTGCCTCAGATGATCTCAGCGGTAACCCCACGGTCTATCTGTGCGTGCCCAAGACCGCCATTCCAGATGCGCTGCAGCACCTTGCCGGACTCAATCCTGAAGCGGCCAATCTGTTGATCGATACCCCAGTGATGCGCCTGCGTGACTTCCGACACGCTGACTTGCTCAAGTACTGGCACAAGGTAAGCGTGGCAGAGGACTGCGCACGCATGCCCTGGATTGAACTGCTGCTTGCCGCCGAAGAGGGCTCCATGGGGAAACTCAAAGAAGTTGTCTTTGAACACTCCGCCTATGCATACCACGGTGTTGCAACAGGACGCGCTTTGGCCCGGGGCAGCGAGGTTATTGATGCACGACAAAGGAAGTCCAACTCAGGTCGTGTACGCTGCTTGAATTTCATGAACGGATTCGAATGCGAGATCGTCGACCCGCGGGATTATTCCAAGGGGCGGATTCTCGCCCGCTATGAAAAGGGTCTGGTCACTGATCGCCTGAGTTCTGGCGAAGATGCACAGGAAATAGACATCGATCTGGATGAAGACGGACAGATAAGGGCATTGGGCTTAGGAGAGATCCATGTCACCCTGGATGAAGCCGAGCGCCGACTGACCGCTGGCGATCTTGCAGGCACAACCCTTGTTGCGCGCCAGACAGCCATGAAGAGAGTCGGATTCTTGCGCCTGCTTCGCGAACTGGCCCGAGGGAAAGCGGGTTATCCCCTGGAAGACGGGCTGGAGGACATGGTGGTGGACCACTTGCTCGAGCGCCTGGGTCGTTATAGGGCCTCGCACTTCACCAGCCCCCGCCACAAGCCTGCTCAAATGATCTACAAGCTCGCGTCACGTCTTGCCAGAAGCTGAAACGCCCGGTTGGCATTGACCCCGACCATCGTGTCCACTGGGGGCATGCTGATTGGAATCCTGCTTGGATGGTTGACCTGCTTCCCATCGTCTCACGCGGACTCGGCTCTGGCCAGGCCTGAACCAGGAACAGGGGACTTGATTCCTCGCATTTGGATCGCCGGAGAAGCGCCCAGATTGACCGTAATTCTCGTGGTGGGCAACGACTCTAAGGAGGCCAGCCAATTGGAAGCAACTGCGCGTTTGGGATTGAAGGCCTACCCGGGCAGCACCCTGGAGATTCACACCACAGAAGGTGGAAGCCTGCGAATCAATGAACTCACCCAGCAGACGGGCGGCGTGCGCGGCCCCCTGCGTGCCTTTCCCGGAATCAACTGCCCAGACCTGGTGCCTTACAAGGTCACGGAAGAAGAACATGGGCCTTTTGCCGGGTCCTTTACCCAGCACATCGATGTCTTCGGGATCGGGGTCTATGGAACCAAGTCCGTGCCCCAGGACAAGTTGGTCCACGCGGCGGCGATCCTGGCTCAGTGGCTCGACGACGATGGAGATGGCCTTCCCGACGCGCCCGAAGTGGCACACGCTCTTGCTGTGCGTCGAGCCTTCATGGGGATGACGCGCACGGAACGTGAGCGTAACCGCCGCAATCCCTTCGAGGCGGCACATCGCGCGGGCTTCCATCTGGGCCAAGACCTCTACGCCAGCGAAACCAACCCCAAGGGCGAATTTGATGCGGCTCTCGAAGAGTGCCTGCACCTGGTCCAGATGGGCTGGGCATTCGCTTGGCCAGAGACCTATGGCCCCTGGAAGGGCACCAGTCTAAGCGACTGCCTTGACCGGGCAAGAGGAGGGTTCTTCACAGAGATCCCCGACGAGGTCCCCGAAGGAGCCTGGTATCACTACGACGACGAGACCTGCGAATACGACTGCATGGCAGTTGAGTACTGCTACTTTGCCCTAACCACCCTGCTTGGCGGTCAACTCGGACGGGCCGAAGAAATCAGCAACGAATGGGAATGCACCACTCCCGAGGAGGTCCGCCTGCGCGACCCTTGGATCGTCAAGCTGCTGACTTCCCAGGAACGACGCTTACCGCGGGTCCTCCCGGATGGTCAATACCTCCCCGCCCTGGCCTTGGGAGCGAAACGATAACCAATAGCGCAGGCAGAAGCATCCTCATCGCCATGCACCAGACCTTCCTGATCCAAGCGGCCACAGGATTGGTTTTTCTCATGATCGGGTATCGCCGGGTTGAGGACTGATCGCGCGCCCCTGATGGTTAGAATTGATGGGACCATGCGCCTCTGCCCTCTTCTGCTGATTGCTGCCTGCCTCGCTCTCTGGGCCTGTTCGGAGAAAAACGAAAAGAGCGAGCCCGAAGCTATTGGCCTGCCCATAGCACAAAGTGCGGTCTATGTCGGAAGGGCACGTTGCGCGACCTGTCACACCGAGGAAGCCGCCGCCTACGCAAATTCACATCACGACCTGGCCCTGCAGAGCGTAATTCCGGACACGGTTCTAGGCGCCTTTGATGGTTCAACCCTGGAACACGACGGAGTGACTTGGACATTCCGCCGGGAAGGAGATGATTTTCTGGTTGAGACCAACGAGAGCGGTTCCACTATTGGCCATCGAGTCGCCAAGGTCTTCGGCGTTGCGCCCCTGCAACAGTATCTGGTGGAGTTTCCAGGGGGACGAATGCAGACCCTTCCCACCGCCTGGGACTCACGGCCAACAGAGGAGGGAGGCCAACGCTGGTACCACATCTATCCCGACGAACACATTCCGATAGGTGATGAACTCCATTGGCAAGGCATCAACCAGACCTGGAATTCCATGTGCGCCGAGTGTCACTCGACAGACCTGGTGCGTGGTTGGAATGCAGAAGACAGCGCCTTTCACACGACATGGGTGGAAGAGGATGTCTCCTGCGAAGCCTGCCATGGTCCCGGCAGTCTGCACGCGCAGTGGGCAGAAGCGGGGGGCATTGAAGATGCTCCTCCCGGTCTCTTCCTGGTTGCGGGCCTAGGGGACAAGGACGATGGGAAATGGGTCACCCAGGCGGAAACCGGCTTGCCCGTACGTATTCCGGCCCGTAGCGCCAGCGCCGAGCTCGATACCTGCGCCAAATGTCACAGCCGCAGACGAGCACTGACAGACGGACATGCCCCGGGAGAGCCTTTTCTCAACGGCTACGAACCAAGCCTGCTGTTGGCGGGCCTCTATCACAATGACGGCCAGATTCTCGACGAAGTCTATGTGTGGGGGTCATTTGTCCAGAGTCGCATGCATGCGGCCGGAGTCTCCTGCCGCGACTGCCACGATCCTCACTCGAATCAGTTGGTAGCTCAGGGCAACGCTCTTTGCACCCAGTGTCACGACAGTGGCACTTTTGACAGGGAAACCCACTACCACCACGCGGCGGGAACACCAGGCTCCTCCTGCGTAGACTGTCACATGGCCTCTCGTGACTACATGGTGATAGATGGCCGAAGAGATCACTCCTTTCGTGTGCCGAGACCGGACCTCGCTAGTGTCCTCATGGCACCTGATGCTTGCAGCGCGTGCCACGCAGAAGGCAGCAGCTGGGCTGCGGAGCAGATCGCTGAATGGGCTGGAGAAAAGACACTTCCCCCCCACCCCGGCGAGATCCTGGCCCGTGTGCGCGCTGGTGAATTGGAAGCTCTGGACGAGCTCGAGGGCTTGATCCAAGACAAGAGCGCAAGCGACATCATGCGCGCGACCGCGCTCTTTGAGCTGGGGCTACGCTTGGAACCCCCCCACATGGGCACCCTGATCGAAGCGGCCCATGACTCATCTGCCCTGGTGCGTGCCGCCGCCGCTCGGGCAACCGAATCCATGCCGCCTGAGTCCCGCGCGCCCTTGATCGGGCATCTCCTGGACGATGATGTACGCGCAGTGCGGGTTTCCGCCGCACGCTCCCTGGCTTCGGCACCCTTGACCAGCTTGGACCCCAGCTTGCATGCAGCCCACGGACGCGCTGTTCAGGAGGCCCGGAACGCGGAGCTGGCCAACGGAGAACGCCCCGGATCCTGGCTGAACCTCGGGGTGCTTGAGGCGGATCTGGGACACTTCGAACAAGCCGAACAGGCCACCCGTCGGGCCTGGAAGATGGACCCGGATCTGGCCGCTGCAGGAGTCAATCTGGCCGACATCCTGCGCATGCAAGGGCGCGAAGAAGAGTCCCGCGAGGTCCTGATCAAGGCCCTCGAACGACACCCCAACAACCCAAGCCTGCACCACGCCCTGGGTCTGGCCTGGGTGCGTGCTGACAACCCTGAGCACGCGGTGGAACATCTTGGCAAGGCAGCTGCCTGGGATCCCTCTGACCCACGACTGGCCCTGGTGCACGGACTCTGCCTGAGCCAGCTCGAACGGCATGGGGAAGCAATCTTCGCGCTTGAGAATGCCCTGCAAATGGCTCCAACCAACGGAGACTTGCGCTTGGCATTGATCGACTCGCTGCGTGCTCAAGAACGATGGGACGAAGCCTTGACCCATGGACAGGAACTCCTCCGCCAGCGCCCGGAGGACGCAAGGGTTGTGCAGCTGCTTCGAGAGATCCAGCAGAACGCGGACCGCTAGAACGAAAAAACAGCCCCGCCTCTGGTGGCTTCGAATGGCCATCGGAGCGTGAACTCGATGCAAGAGCCACTATGCACCTTGCGGTCCGGCTGTGAGTTCCTTACATGTAAGAGTGTGCTTGCGGTCTCCGGGCCGCCAGCATGTTCAGGACGAAAGCCTAATGGAAGCCCACATCAGTATCTTGAATGACCAGACCCTGGTCCTTAACAAGTCCTGGTCAGCCATCGCCACTACCTCGGTGCGCGAAGCATTGGGAATGATATTCACTGGCTCGGCTCGCGCTGTAGAACCAGAGACGTACCAGATGCACGCCTTTGAATCCTGGTCGAATCTGGCAGTGGAACCCGATGGGCCCTGCGTGCGAACGGTGACCCTCAGCGTTCGAGTGCCCGAGATCATTGTACTGACCCACTTCAATGGCATGCCGCGCCCCAAAGCGACATTCTCCCGCCGCAACCTCTTTCGGCGGGATCAAAACCGCTGCCAATACTGCGGAAAACGACCGGGCACCAGTGAACTGACCATCGACCATCTGCTACCTCGCTCTCGGGGAGGCCACTCCTCTTGGACCAACTGCGTACTGGCCTGCGTACCCTGCAATCGACGCAAAGCCAACAAACTGCCCCAAGAAGCCCACATGGATCTGCTGCGTCAGGCGGTTGAACCGACCTGGACGCCGGTAATGGAAGTCCCCCTGGGAAGGATGCGTCAAACCTGGCGCCATTTCATCTCGGATCGCTATTGGAATGCTGAACTAGAGCCCTAGCGACAGGGAGATCATTCCGGCCCCCGGCCCTGCTCGTTACCCTATGACTCACGATGGGCCCTCCTCAGATCCAACACCAGTTCAACCTCATCCTGGGTGTGATCGCCGCAGTCATGGTGGGCTGGGTATTCCACGTGGGCGCAGGCATCATCCAGCCCCTGGTAATCGCGCTGCTGCTGGCCAGCATGCTACAACCCGTGGTGTCATGGATGTCGCGACGGCACATCCCACCGCCGGTAACGGTGCTGATGATCATTTCTGGCCTGTTCTTCATCCTCTTGCAGCTGGGACTGCTATTCCAGAGCAATGTGCGTGAGTTCCTGGGCGAAGCGGCCGCCAAGGCTCCAATAGAGCGCCCGGCAACGCCAGGTCAACCTCCAATAGTCGAGTCGATTCCCCAGAAGAACCCCACTACCGAGGGGTTAGAACCCAACGACCAAGAAAGTACGAGCGAGGATGAACAAGAAGTAGACGACACTCAAGACGAGGGTGTTGTGCACGACATCTTGCAGCGGCAACGAGAAGCCATGTCCGAGTCCGGCGGTTGGGCAGGTATCAAGATTGGCATCCGCACTCGAATCGAAGCTGCGGAACAGCTGCCGGACGAAATGCGCAGCTATGCCCTCAAAGTCTGGGATGACTTTGATCCCAATGCTCTTGTGGAGAACGTTGCCATCACAGGGTATGGCTTCGTCAAGAGCCTGGTCCTCGTGCTGATCTACATGGTCTTCATCTTCGCCGAGGCTGCAATCTTCAGACGCAAGATCCTGCACATCGCCAAGGACCGCCGAGGAGATGCCGAAGAGATCCTCGACCGCATTGGACGCGGCATCCAGCGCTATCTAGGGGTCAAGACCGTGGTCAGTTTCCTGACCGGATCCCTGTGCTACGTTGTGCTGGTCAGCCTGGACATCCCCTATGCCCTCTTGTTCGGGATCATCACCTTTGCCCTGAACTACATTCCAACCTTTGGCAGCATCGCCGCCGGAATCCTGCCCTTCATCACCGCCCTGGCGGTGGAAGAGTCGGTGATCAAAGCCGCAGCGGTCGTGGTCACCTATCTTTCGGTGAACCTGACCCTGGGCTCCTTCATCGAACCACGCATCCTGGGCCGTGAATTGAACCTCTCGCCCCTGGTGGTAGTGATCTCAGTTGTGGTCTGGGCGGGTCTCTGGGGGGTCGTAGGAGGCTTCCTGGCAGTGCCCCTGACCGCGGCCATGCAGATCATCTTGGCCTCCAACGACACCACACTGCCAATCGCAGTCATGCTGGGTTCGGGGCCAGATCGTCGCAAACGCGCCAAATCTAAATCGGCCCCTGCGCCCTAGTCGGGGAATTCACCCAAGTCGATGAAGCGCTGAAGAGCGGTCAGCAAGCTCGGAGCTGCTGTGTTCATCGTGACTGGCCCGCGCTCCATGGCGAGCAGCTGGTCCATGCATTCGTCAAAGTTCGCCAAGTCGTCACAAACCACGATACCAGGGCGTCCGCGCAGGACGTTGGCGGTGGCGACCTGGTGGTCGCTGCGGTGCTCCTTAAGAGAAACCAAGCGCGGTACGATCATGATGGGAGTCCCAAAACGGCGCGCCGTCAAGACGGAGCCCATTCCCGCATGGGCAATGATGTGGCTGGCAGACTTGAAAACCCTGTCAAACTCAAGAGGGGCGTAGCTTTCAACTGCCGTGAAATGTTGAGGGGCAAATGTATGCTTCCCCATCTGTCCGATGACCTCCTGCTCGGGGTGTCGGAGGCACCATTCATCTAGACTCCTCGCCAGTCGGTCAAAAGGGAACTGCGTGCCTGTTACTGTGAATATCACCTGACCCTCCCCCGATACTGAACCCTACGCCCATCCGCCAGATCAGGCCACTGCACGAGGAACAAGTTAGCAAACACTCGCGCAAGACGACCACCAAGAGAGACTCGATCCACATTTGCGAGCGAGTCGACCCAGATCACGCGAGAACCGGTCAGGCGACCCATCATTACCACAAGAAAACCAGGAGCCGCACCTGTACTCAAGACCACGTCAGCCCTCAGCCGTGGGATCAAGAACATCAATTGCAAGAAAGTAGTAAAGCCCTTCGATTTCGACCAGCGGCTCGCTTCTCGAATCGCAAGGTGCCGACTGGCGGGTACCGAGTAAGCGTCCCCCGAATCGGAAGTCATGACGATCAACTCGTGGCCTTCAAGGGCCGACAGCATGCGCAGCATCTCCACGAAATGCCCACCAGTGGAGCAGGCGCAGAGCACACGCCGGCAGGGCGCACCCTTGACCCTCAAGGGTGCCTGCCCGACAAACTCGGCAATTGCGTTGTTCAGCCCCTGGGCTTCAATCCCCCCCACCTCTCCCAGGTCCCCATCAAGAGCCATGGTCATGAGTGCGTCGAGTTGCGCTGCAAGGTTCTCGGTTTCCCAAGCGATCAGAATCCCGGCCCGTCGCGCGTGCTTCTCCGCCGTCGAGTGCTGATGGTCGCTTCGAACCTCCCCGAGTATGGGATCCCGAGGCATAATCAACAGGGGCTTGCCCGATTCCTGAGCGCTTAGGATCGAACCGGTACCCGCGTGGGCCACCACCTGGGAGCAGCGAGCCAGTACCTCGGCGTAACGCTCCGGCGCCATGTAGGGCTCGCAGTGCATGTGCTGGGGCTGATAGCCACCCTCCGCTGATTGCACAATGACCTTCTGCTCTGGATGATCAGCAGCCCATCGATCCATGGCCTTCACCAGTCGGTCGAAAGGCAGCTGAGTGCCGACTGTGACGAAAATCACAGAACACCTCCGGCGCAGTGGATTCCATCTTCAACCGCCAACGCGGGCCATTGTGTGAGGAAGAGATCGCAGTGAGGTTGCGCCAACTTTCCGGCAAGTGAGATGTCCTCAACGTTGGCCACACTGTCAAGCCAAACCGTGCGCGCTCCAAAGAAGCGCCCAATTCGGACTGCAAGAAAACCAGGAGCAGCCCCAGTACTGACGATGACACTGGGGCGCAACCGCCAGATCAACCTCATCAGTTTCCAGGCACAGAGCATTGTCTGGATACGACTCCAGCGACTTGCTTCGGGGATCTGGTACAGCGTCGCTCCGGCCGCCCCTCCGATGTCCTCCTCACCGGTGCTGACCAGGATCAGGTCATGTTCAGCAAAAGCCGGCAGCACGAGTTTGAGTTGCACTAGATGCCCCCCTGCGGAACTGACACACATGACACGCAGGCGGTGGTTCTTCATGGGTTGAGTCATGCGCAGGGGGCTGGCGGGGACACTGCTTGATGAACGCGAAGGTTGGGTGGACCAGATTCCATCTCCGGGGCCGCTTGCCAGCATAGCACGCTTGGATCGTAATCCACGCCTCGCCTCAGGCCTCGCGGGTGGCTCCTGAATTGCGCGCCGGAACCAACAGGGAAACGCCCACCAGGATCAGTACATTTGCCACCAACCCAAGCAGACCCGCATGAACAGGCAGCACGGGGAAGCGCGAGAACCAGATCGTGACCACAGATCCCACCACCAAGCCCCAGAGAGCCCCACGGCCAGTGGCCCGCGACCAGAACAGAGCCCCCAGAACCGGCGGTGCCAATTGCCCCACCGGCCCGTAGGCGTAGCTCAGGAGGCCCACGATGTCCACCGGGAACACCACCGCTACCAGGTAGGAGACCAGCAAGAGGGGCAACAGCATAAGGCGCACCCAGTGCCGTTCCGCTTGGGGGGATAGGGGTCGACCGAGGCCCACGATCCACCCATCGCGAACCACAATCGAAGCCGCGCTGTGCAGGATCGCATCGCCACTGGACATGGAAGCGGCCAGAGCGCCTGCGCAAAACAGCCCCACCACCAAAGCGGGCAAGTCCATGTGCAACAGGAGGTGGGGAAGAATCTGATCCGCCTGATCCGGAGGCGGATCAAATCCAACCCCTGCAAACCCGATGAACAGAATCGGAAGCAGGAAAAACAGAAATGTCGGATAAAGCACCACCGTGCGCCGCAGAACTCGTTCGGACCTGGCTACAAAGGCCTTTTGGAACAAATGGGGCCAGAACGAAAACCCAACGGCCATCACAAAGACGCTGCTGGCGTAGGAGGACCAACTCCAATCGCCCCCATCAGCGGTGCGCCCCGGCAGGGTCAAAAACCCTGGGTCTTTCTCGGCGATCTTGGCGAACATGGGTCCCACGCCACCGTGCAAGGCATAGGGCAAGTACAAACCAAGAGTCCATGCCAGAACCATCATGAACAATCCTTGCAAGGTGTTGGTCCAACCAACACCCATCACGCCGCTGCGCCAGACATAGATCAGAACCACCCCATAGACCAGAGCCGCTCCCCACTGCATGGGGATCGCGCCACGGGTCAGCACCTCAAGCACATGACCTGAACCCCGCATCTGCAGCGCAAGGTAGGGAATGAAGGCGAGCAAACTGACCAGAGCCATGACCACCGCCAGGGGTCGACTATGGAGACGCGCGGCCACAAGCTCCGCCTGGGTGACGAAACCGTGTCGCCGTCCAAGGCGTGCAGCAGCAGGGCCAATGAAGTAGAAGGGAATGAACCCAAGCACTCCGAAAGCCAGGATGTGAAAAGCCGCAGCGCCCCGCGACCAGGCCCATCCGGGAGCCCCCAAGAAAGCGAAGGCGCTAAAAATTGTCGCGCCGGTGACGAAGTACATCAGTACTCCGCCCATGGCGCGATCCCCGGCCACAAAACCCGTGGCGGAATCGGAGACTCCCTTGCCCGCGCGAATTCCAACAAAGAGGGAGAGCGCCAGGTAGCCACCGACCACAGCGATGATCTGCTGGTCGGCGCTCATCAGACGTCCTCTTGTGCGTGGCTCTTGGCTAGGACACGGTCATAGACCAACAGGACCACGAAGGTGGCGGCTGCCCAACAGCAGATCGCAAAAAGGCCTCGGGGCAGGCCCAGGATCAAGGGCAGGGGCTGGGCAAAGCACACCGAAAGGGGCCAGGTCAAACTCATCAGGGCAACCAAGATGAAGAGGCCTAGGGCCAGGTGGGCTCGACGGATGGTCATCGGCCCAAGTGTACCTGCCAGCGGGTATTGGCCCCTTTGGGTGTTGGGAATCCCATCAGGAGCACTGGAGAGCCCCGGACTCCATCTCCAGCACGCTCAATCCCCCAGTCAGACCCACGACAGGGTCCCGGGCCAATTTGCACCTCCCAAGAGGCCAGTACCTGAAAAATCACTCCAGAGTGACGCCCAGAGCATCCGATCAAGGTATCCTGATATGACGATGCGACTTGAAGAGACCACCCGCACCCTGCGCGCCCTGGGAGACGAGACCCGCTTGCGCATGCTGGCCCTGCTTGAGCGGGAGGAGCTCTCCGTGTCCGAACTCCAGGAGGCCCTCAACATGGGGCAGAGCCGCATCTCCACCCAACTGACCCAGTTACGCGAAGCGGGCCTGGTCCAGGACCGACGCTCCGGTCGGCGCAACTTCTACCAGTTGACCACTGGCCGCTCGGTGGATTTCCTGGACAGCGTACTTGACCCCCACCGGGAGTCCGAAGAATTCCAACGGGACCAAGAAGGTCTAAAAGCCGTTCTCGCTCGACGTCGAGAGGACTCGCGCTCCTATTTTGATCGAGTCGCGGCAGCTTTTGGCGAGCAAGTCCTGCCCGGAAGAACATGGGAAGGCCTAAGTCGCGCAATCCTGCGCCTCGCCCCCCGAGGCAACTATGCGGACTTGGGAATCGGGGACGGTCTCTTGACCCTCATGCTGGCACAGGTGGCAGATCAAGTCACAGCTGTGGACCTTTCCAAGGAGATGCTCAATCAACTCAAACTACGAGCAGGCAAGCGCGATCTGAACAACATCAACTATGTGGAAGGCGACATCGAAGACTTGCCTCTACCGGACGCGCAGTTCGATGTGGTTGTTCTCTCCCAGGCTCTGCACCACGCCCAGCAGCCACGCCAGGCCTTGGCGGAGGCCCGCCGCATCATCAAGCCCGGCGGCCGCTTGCTGGTGATTGAGCTTCTGGCGCACAATGAATCCTGGGTCAAGGAGCAGCTGCAGCACATCCACCAAGGCTTCACCGAAAACGAGCTGACGGAACTGATCCAAGCGACGGGCTTCGAGAACCTGCTGCTGGAACGCGCCGCTCGTGATCCGCAGCCTCCCAACTTCATGACTCTCGTGGCCTCTGCCCAAGCAACCGCTTGACATCCCATGACCAGCCCCCAATCCAGTCAAGCGGATCAGATTCGTGCCAGCCTGAACAGAACTCTTGAGCAAAGGGTGATGGTCATGGATGGTGCCATGGGCACCATGATCCAGTCCTACTCTCTGACAGAGGCAGACTTTCGCGGAGATCGTTTTGGCGACTTGACGGTAAACCTGAAGGGCAACAACGAGTTGCTCAATGTGACGCGAGCCGATGTCATCCAAGAGATCCACGACCGATTCCTTGCTGCGGGGGCCGAGATCGTTGGCACGAACACTTTTGGCGCCACCAGCGTGGCCCAGAGCGACTATGGCACCGAGAATCTGGTACGCGAACTGAACATTGCCGGGGCCCAAGCTGCCCGAGCCGCGGTGGACATCTGGAATGCCAAGACTCCCGACATGCAGCGCTATGTGGCGGGCGCGGTGGGCCCTACCAGCAAGACCCTGTCCCTCTCGGAGAAGGTCAATGATCCGTCCTTCCGGTCGATCACCTTCGAGGTCCTCAAGGGTGCCTACCGGGAGCAACTCGAGGGCCTGCTTGAAGGTGGCTCTGATCTGTTCCTGATAGAAACGGTCTTTGACTCGCTCAACGCCAAGGCCGCTCTGGTAGCCAGCGAAGAATTGTTCAGCGACCTGGGCTACCGCGTCCCGGTCATGCTCTCGGTGGCCATCACTGATGCCTCCGGACGGACCCTGTCGGGCCAAACCGTGGAGTCTTTCTGGCACTCACTCAAGCACGTGAAGCCTTTTTCCATCGGGGTCAATTGTTCCCTGGGCGCCAAGGACATGCGGCCCTATGTGCAAGAGCTGGCCAACATCGCCCCCACCTGGATCACGAGCTATCCCAACGCCGGCTTGCCCAACGCCTTTGGAGAATACGACGAGAAACCAAACGATACTGGGCGGCTGGTGAGCGAGTTCGCCACCAGCGGCATCGCCAACCTGGTGGGCGGCTGCTGCGGCACGACACCAGACCACATCGCTGCAATTGCCAAGGGCGTGCAGGGAGTCGAACCGCGACCGAAGCCTACGACAAGACGTGATTCTGCAAGAACCGTGTTCACCGGCCTCGAAGCCCTACACCTGACTCCCGAGAGCAACTTCACCATAATTGGTGAGCGCACCAACGTGATGGGTTCCGCTCGCTTCCGACGCTTGATCACAGAAGAGGACTTTGAGACCGCCCTTGAGGTGGCCTTGGATCAGGTCCGAGGAGGCGCAAACGTACTGGATGTGAACATGGACGAGGGCCTCTTGGACTCTGAAGCCTGCATGCGCACCTTCCTGAATCTAATCGCCACCGAGCCTGAAATTGCGCGCATCCCGATCATGGTAGACAGTTCAAAGTGGACTGTACTGGCGTCAGGGCTCGAATGCCTGCAGGGCAAGGGAATCGTCAACTCGATCTCCCTCAAGGAAGGGGAGGCCGATTTCCTCAGCAAAGCGCGCGTCATCCAGCGTTTTGGAGCAGGCGTTGTGGTCATGGCTTTCGACGAAGAAGGTCAAGCGGACACAGCCAAACGCAAGATCGAAATCTGCCAGCGGGCCTATGCTCTGCTCACCGAAGAAGCTGACTTTCCACCAGAGGACATCATCTTCGATCCCAATGTCCTGGCCATCGCCACCGGCATCGAAGAACACGACCGCTACGCTCTTCACTTCATCGAAGCCACAACCGAGATCAAACGCACCTGCCCCGGCGTCCGCATTTCGGGCGGCGTCTCCAACCTCTCCTTCTCGTTTCGCGGCAACAATGTTGTGCGCGAAGCGATTCACTCGGCTTTCCTCTACCACGCGATTCGTGCTGGCATGGACATGGGCATCGTCAACGCGGGCCAATTAGTGGTCTACGAGGACATTCCCAAGGACCTCTTGGAACATGTGGAAGACATCATCTTCGCAAGACGACCCGATGCCACTGAGCGCATGGTGGAGTTCGCGGATACCGTGCGTGGCAGTGGCAAGAAGCGAGAAGTGGATCTCACCTGGCGCGAAACCAGCGTGGAAAAAAGGCTGGAGTACGCTCTGATCCACGGGGTTGTGGACCACATCGAGGCGGACACAGAAGAGGCACGCCTCAAGTTCGAGCGACCCTTGGAGGTGATCGAAGGCCCCCTGATGTCGGCCATGGGTATCGTGGGCGATCTGTTTGGCGAGGGCAAGATGTTCCTGCCCCAGGTAGTCAAGAGCGCGCGCGCCATGAAAAAGGCGGTGGCCTGGCTTGAACCATTCATGGCAGATGAAAAAGGCAACGCCAGCAGCCGCGGCAAGATCGTGATGGCCACGGTCAAGGGCGATGTGCACGACATCGGCAAGAATATCGTAGGAGTGGTTCTAGGGTGCAACAACTACGAGGTGATCGACCTCGGCGTGATGGTGCCCGCGGAAAAGATCCTACGCACGGCAGTCGAACAGGGTGCCGATATGATCGGGCTTTCGGGCCTGATCACCCCTTCTCTTGACGAAATGGTGCATGTGGCCAAGGAGATGGAACGCGAGGGCTTTGAGATCCCTCTTCTGATCGGCGGCGCCACAACCAGCACCCAGCACACGGCGGTCAAGGTCGCTCCCTGCTTCTCCCTGCCAGTAGTGCACGTACATGACGCCTCGCGGGCAGTGGGCGTGGTCAGCGACCTTCTGAACAAGAAGAAACGGGACGTACTCGCCGAGAAAAACCGGGCATCCCAGGAGAAACTGCGCCGCAGTTTCGAGAGCCGCCAGAAGAAACCCCTACACAGCCTCGCAGTGGCGCGAACAAAGCGCACTGTGATTGACTGGCAAGCCACAGATCTCGTTCACCCCGAGTTCACAGGGCGACGTATTGTGCAGGGCATCGGGCTAGAAGAGCTTGCGCAGACCATCGATTGGACATTCTTCTTCAGCGCATGGGAGCTAAAGGGAAAGTTCCCAGACATCCTCGACGACCCCAAGCAAGGAGCGGCCGCCAGGGAACTCTATGCCAACGGGCAAGAGATGCTGCAGCACATCATCAGGGGAAAACTGCTTGAACCCCGCGGAGTCTATGGCTTCTGGCCTGCCTGCAGCGAGGGTGATGATATCGTGCTCTTCGATGATGATCAGTTGGCCCACGCAATCGCACGCTTCCCCATGCTGCGCCAGCAGACCATGCACCCTGACGATCGCCCGAACCGCTGCCTGGCGGATTTCGTGGCTCCTCGGGATGCTGGACGGGTCGACCATGTGGGCGCTTTCGCGGTCTCCTGCGGACACGGAGTAGCGGAACTGGTCGCCAAATACGAGGCCGAACACGACGACTACTCCGCAATCCTCTGCAAAGCCTTGGCCGACCGACTGGTGGAATCCTTCGCCGAACGCTTGCACCAGACCGCCCGCGCAGCTTTCGGTCATCAGGATGCAGGTGACATCACCAACGAAGATCTGATCCATGAGAACTACCGCGGCATCCGCCCTGCCTTCGGCTACCCCGCCTGTCCGGATCACTTGCCCAAGACCACGCTCTTCGAATTGCTCGACGCCCCATCGATTGGCATCACCCTCACAGAGAGCCTGGCAATGGCCCCGGCCGCTTCGGTCAGTGGAATCTACCTTCCTCATCCAGAGACGCGCTACTTTGGTATTGGCCGGATCACCCTGGAGCAAGTAGAGGACTACGCTATTCGTATGGAACGGCCGACAGCGGAAATCGAACGCTGGCTCTCGCCTTCGTTGGCCTACGAACCAGATTCAAAATAATCCTCAAACCTGCGCGGATCCTCCGTAGCTCATTGGGTGACGGAATTCTTCGCTCTAGACCTGCTCTTCTGTGCACGGTTTGGCCGATTGGACCGTTACGATCCACTGGGATTCAATCCTGCGGCATCCCCTACCATGCGAGACCCCCAACCCCTTCCCCTGCTCGCTGCCACGGCACTCCTGCTGCTCGGCTGCAGCGGCTCTGAAGACCCGGTCAAGGCTGACCCTGCCCCTGAAGCGCAAGCGGACCAGGAATTCACGCCCATCGCAGCACCCTCCAAACCCATGACCGACCTGGAGTTGGTGGAGGACCGCACCGAAGAGGTCGCCGACCGCCTGCTCTCGTTCTCGGCAGTACTGGTCAAGCAGGACTTTGAAGCCGCAAAGGCTTGGCTCGCCGACGACTTCCTGGGAATGGGTTTCGCAGGCCTTCTGGTCTCCAGCGAAACGACGCAACTACAGGGCGTTGTCTCCAGGGACTTCGATGTGAGCCAGGCGCCGATCGTCGACAAGACCGGCCTGATCGCATCCTGGGAAGAGACTTTTGGCAAGTGGGGCCAGGTGAGCAGCGTCATCTGGAAAGTCAAAGGCGCTGAGTTCCAACAGGGCGGTCGCCCCTCGGGACGCATCAGACTCTACTTGCACGCGACGGGGATCCTGCCGGACGGCACCATGCAGTCATTCGCCGCCTGGGGTTGGGCAAGGGTCAAGCGCGTGGGCGATTGGGTCATCGACCGCCTTGAGTTCACCTCCTACAACTTCAAGACTCTCTCCAAAGCCCCCTATGTAGAAGTCACCAACGCCGCCGGCGTGGGTCACACCTTTGCCCGCTTCGGGTCTGACCAGAACCGCTCATTCCACTTCAATGGCGCTGCTGCCGGGGACGTGGATGGCGACGGGGATTGGGACCTGTTCGTGCCCAGTGACGAGCGCAATTTCCTTTATATCGCCCAACCCGACGGGACCTACACAGAAGAGGCTGTGCAGCGCGCCGTGGATCAACCGGACGATGGCACCGGCGCGGTGTTCTTCGACTTTGACAACGACGGCGACCAGGATCTGTTCGTGGCCCAGGTGGGCTGGGCCCTCGAAGACGATCGAGGCGGCCATCACTGCGTCCTCTACACCAATGATGGCGCAGGCAATTTCACCCAAGCCTCGGAACTGGCGGGCCTCGGAAGTCCCTTCGTGGCCTACTCTCCCACGGTCTTAGACTTTGATGGCGACGGCTGGCTGGACATTTTCCTCTCCTGCTACGGCATGGTCGAACGCGAGCACAACAACTCCTGGTTCCAAGCCACCAACGGCTATCCCAACGCTCTGCTGCGCAACCTGGGCGAGGGAAAAGGCTTCGAGGATGTGGCCACCAAACTCGGCATGGCCGGCAGCAAGTGGTCCTACGCCTCGGCGGCGGCGGACATAGATCTCGACGGAGATCCTGACCTGTATGTGGCCAACGATTACGGAGACAACGAGTTCTGGATCAACGCTGGAGACGGTACTTTCGAGCAGCAATCTGATGCCCGCGGGGTAACCGACCGAGGCAACGGTATGGGAGTGTCCTTCGGCGACCTGAATCAGGACGGTAGGCTCGACCTCTATGTCTCGAACATGTCCTCAACTGCGGGCAACCGCATTTTGGATCGCCTCGAAGATTCCATCGACCCGGAGACCTTTCAGGTTCTACGCAAGCTGGCCGCAGGCAACTCGATCTTCTTTCAAGAAGAAGACGGCACCCTCAAACGTCTTCCCAAGACTGCGGGCGGTGTGGGAGCTTCCTGGGCGTGGTCCGCCAACCTGGCCGACTTGAACCTCGACGGCCGCCTCGACATCTTCTGCACCAACGGCTTTGTGACCGGCAACCTCGCGTTCGACACATGAAGCACCTACTGGCGCCACGTGGTGGCGTCGACCGTGTGTGCTACCCCGAACGAGGGTGAATTCAAACTGCAATCCGTTGGCAACGAGGGGTTCCTGGACCGGCATAACAGCCAGATTTTTGCAGAAGGGCGCAGCTTCAGCGGCAATGAGCGCGACAAGCTATTTCTCAACAGGGGGGATGGCACCTTCGCCGACATCTCGGACCTGTCCGGTTGCGACTCCCCCGGTGATGGACGCGGCGTGATTTGCGCTGACCTGGACGATGACGGAGACCTGGACCTCTTCGTGCACGAGATCCAGCGCGAACGCCACCACCTGTACCGCAACAATCTGGGCGGCAAGTTCATCAAGGTGCGCCTCATCGCAACCAGTGGACAGCATGAAGCAATCGGTGCCACGGTCATCGTCCATGGACCCGAGGGCCCGGTGGCTCAACCCCTGACCCGGGGCGCGGGTTTCGTTTCCTGCCAGGCTCCCGAATTGGTCTTTGGCCTGGGCACGGCAGATTCTGGCACCGTCCAAGTCGTCTGGCCCGGCGGCATGAAGGAGAACTTCGGCACAATCCAAGCAAACTCACGAGTGCTGCTCACTGAAGGCAGCGGCCAAGCAACGAACTTCGCTGCCAGGCCCCGTCCCCTTCCCGATCCCCTGCCCAAGGGCTTGCTCCTGCGCATGGGCGACACCTTGCCTGCTCTTGGGATGCTCGACGCCCAGGGCGAACTCGCAATTCTGGATCCGATTGCCCTAGCAGACGGAGGTGAGCTTTGGATCAACCTGTGGGGCAAGAGCTGCGTGCCCTGCATCAAGGAAATGCCCCTGTTGTTGGAGCACGACAAGTCAGCGGACCTGCGGGTTGTGCTGCTCTGCACGGACCCACCCCAGCACCGCGCACAAGCAGCTCCTATCGCCGCCAAGCGAGCCGCGGGTTTGGCGGATTTCTACTTGGGTGCCGAACCACGCGATGTGGCGGCCCCCCCAGAAAACTACATCGACTTGCTGCGCCTGCCAATCCCCACAACCCTACGGATCTCTGCAGAGGGCAAGTTACTCGGGGTGATACGCGGCACAGTGCCGCCCCATTGAGAAGCTGCGCCCAGAACCCTGCCTACCATGCTCCAGCGTAGGCCACGCTGAAACCGGGAGCATCACGCAGCGCAAGGGCGTGGAAACGACTCGAAATCTGCCGCATGTGCAAAGCGTCATGAGCGGCCAAGGAAGCCAACAGGTCACCCGCAGAAATCGGTCCTAGCTTGGGATGCTCGATCGTAGCCTTCCAATCAGGCCGCTTGAGACTGCGCAGCCAAGCAACCGTGCGCCGACGCTCAAGGCAAAAGCGTTCCAAGCTGCGACTGAAGTCCAGTTCGTTGTAGCCCCGTGATTCAATCCATCCTAGGGGATCAATCGGAGCCAATTCGCCCTGACTTCCACCAAGCACGAACTCCAAGCGTCCCCGAAAATCCTCGCGCTCTTCATCCACCAGGTGACAGACAATCTCGAGCATGCTCCATCCACCGTCCGGCGGACGCCAACGGGCATCCTGTGGATCGAGCTCATCAAGGAGCTGGCGCAGGCAGGGCGCAAAAACGCCCAAGCGCCCGATGAGTAGGTCGGGATTCATTGCTGAGCACCATGATGCCCGAGAGGGGGGGATCTTGCCGAGGAAAGTTGTCAGTGCTCAGAAGACTAGCTGCTGGCACGACGCCGCAAACATCCTGTTCATGGGCAGCAATCGCCCTCACCGGGCTCAGGAGGCCCCCGTACTCTCTCGATGCGCAAGAGTCCCCCTGCCAGCCTCTCGAAAAAACTGCAACACCCCATCGCCCTGAGCCCTGGAGTCAGCAACTCCCATGGAATCGCCAGGCAGACTCTTCCCCCTCCATCCGCCGCCGGAAGCCAGCCATCCACGCACACGCCCAGAGCCGAGTCCGGACCGGCTTCCTGTTCTTGCGGTGATTCCGTTGTGGATGACCACACTGTCAGAGCCTATCTTGGACCCGGAGGTTGTTTCCCCTGTCCACAATCACTCGTATTGCCCTGATTCTCATCCTTGCTGCCCTGACCAGCATCGCCAGCTGGTGGACCCTGTTCTTGCGCAGTGAAATCAAGGGCACCGAGATCGAATTGGCGCAGCGAAACGAGCGAATCGCAGCGCTTGAGCAGGATCTCCAGGACTATGCCCTCCAGATCACCGCCCTGACTACTGAACTGGCCAAGAGCGAACAACTGCGCAGGCAGTCAGAAGCCGCCCGACTCTTGCTCAAGGTCAACCACCGAGCGGCCCTGATCGAAGTCTTGGAACAGGGACCCGACCCCGCCGATCCCGGGCAGACTCTAACCCGGGTCCGCTTCGTGGAATTGGACGCAGGCGGCAAGCCCCTTGGCCCTCCCCAGGAGATCACAGTCCAAGGCACTCGCGTCTACTTGGAATCCTTGGTGATTAAATTCGACGACACTTTTGTGGAAGGAGGCGATGCCCTGCGCGGCACGAGCGTCTGTATCTTCAAGAAGATGTTCGGCGAAGACACCCCCGCTAAAGCGGGCACTGCCATCGATGCGGTAGGCCAGCGCCCTCACCCCTATGCTCAAGGGGACACGATCGATCCTTGGTTCGATGAACTATGGAGCAGCTTTTGGAACTATGCCAACGATCCAGATGCGGCGGCCAAAAAAGGCGTACGCGCCATGCACGGGGAAGCCCCGTGGATCGAGGCCCGGCCCGGGGGACGCTATCGTGTGGACCTGCGCGCATCGGGCGGTTTGACGATCACTGCCGAATAGGACCCGCCGGAGAGGGCGTTGCTTTACTTCTCCGGCACACGCACCCACCACGCGCGTTCGCTCTCCAACAAACCGTCTAGATCCTTGATCACCATGGGCTTGCGCTCTCCCCGTGGCTGGGTGCTGTCCCTGACGCGACAGATCACCCGGTAGCGGCCCGGATCCAGCTTGGAGGGCTTCAGCTTCAAGGTACTGGAGCCTGTGCGGGCGCTGCGATGGGCGATCCAGGGCTTGGTCTTCATCAAGGGCAGCCTGCCTGGTTTGCGGGTTCTTCCCGCGTGCTTTCGGTTGTAGCGGCGAGCGCTTGCCCGATCGGGATTGGGAACACCCAGGGGAGTGTTGTGCTCGGGCAACACATACCAATTCACATCCAGGCGATGGGTCGTGGGACGCAAGGGTTGCACCATGAACTCCAAGCCATCTTTGGTCAGGAGCAACTCCTCACTGGACTGGCGCGACTGGGCAGGGGGACTGCTGGCGTCGATAGGATCCAGGACCGAGTACATACGCAGGATCAGCGCCTCAGTGCAGACCGGGCAGAAGAACTCGCCGGACTCCATCACACAGCCACCGGAGGTGGGCTTCCAAGCGCCGCGCACCTGACCCGAAGCGCCCTCATACATCCCCACGCCACGAACCTTGGCCTCGATGAAGTGCGCCCAAGGAGCTTTCTTGGGATCCCCTTCGTTGGTCACATTCTTCCCGCGCCGGGGAGCTCCGCGCTTATGGGTCTCGGTGGCATACTCGTCCCCGAGACCACCAAACGAGTGGCCGAACTCATGCACCGCAGTCTTGATGCTCTTGCCGCCAATAGTCGCGATTCCGCCGCCCCCAGTGCCCAGGACTCCGTTGCGCACAAAGACGATGGCCTGGCCATCATGCTCCGGGAGCTCGCGCAACACATCCCAAGCGGCCTTGGTGTCGATGCCCACATGACCAGCATTGGTACTCAGTGTGCGGCCGTTGAGGGCGGTGTCATAGTCACGGCCGAATCCGTCGACGCCGTTGTCAGCGCTAACCAAATCCGTGCGCAAGAAATTGAAGTAAGTGCTGTAGGCTCCAAGCAGACGATTGCGGGCGAAGAATCCCGGCACGTCTTCAGCGAGTTTGACAAAGCCTTTCATCTCGTCTACCTGATACCCCTCGCCCATCAGCACAACATCTATGCGGTTGGCCGGGTCGCCGTTGTGCAGAACCCAGTCCCAACCCAAGAAAGCGCTGGGCTGGCTGCGCCTTGCGGCGATACGACCGGCAGCGGTGTCCGGATGGGCCCGTGCGAGACGGCTGTAGGCGACTTGTGCCGCCTTGAATTGCAACTTGCGTGCCTTGCCCTGGGCCTTGGCCAAGGCCTCGTCGGGGGTGTCCGCCCCGGCGAGAATCAGGGCCATGAGAATCAAGACCGTATGCATCAATCGAAGCAGATCGCAGCGGGATCCGCGCCCGAGAGTGTGTAGGCCAAGAGATCAAGAACTTCGTCCATGGTCAGCACATTCAGCAAGCCCGCTGGCATGCGAGACAGGGGATGGGGCCGCTGCAATTCGATCTCTTCAGGGTCGATCTCATGAAGCACCTCGTCAGGGGGCTGTGTTCGCAGCAGCACCCGCTCCGCCGAACGTCCCTCCAGCCGACCAACCAGCAGGATCCCATCCCGGGTAAGGACCTCGTAGTCCTGGTACTGATCTGAAATCTCCTTGGATGGGTCGAGAATCGAATCCAACAGATCTCCCCGAGTGAAGCGACTCGCCACGCCGGTCAGGTCGTGTCCCATGGAGCCCCCCTCGCCCGCTATGCGGTGACACTCCATGCAACGCGCCTTGTTGAAAGCCATGCGGCCCTGTTCAAAATTACGGCCGGTCAAAACCTCCGACAGATGCGGACGCAATTCCTCATCCAGCCAGGCGTTGACAAAGTTAGCCTCAATGGCGACAGACTTCGGTTCGGGTTCCAGTTTCAGAACTGCCGCCAGGGACTGGCGTTCTGCGTCACTGAGTCGTCCCGCTGCCTCACTGCGCAGATTGCGCACATACTTCTCGAGGCTATGGCCGCCGGGCAATTCCAGCCCCCGGGTGCCCATCCATGTAAACCAAGAGCGGCGACGCTCAATGGTCCAACCCTGCTTGGCATCAAGCAGCACAAAGGCATAGAACAGAGCCTCATCTCCGCTCGTTGCCCCGAGCAGATTCTTGAGCGCAAGGGGCACCGCCCTTGGCTCACCAAGAGCGACCAGGAGACGCAGACGATCTCGGTCGAGGTCACCGCCCCCAGCACCCCAACGCACACCCAACCGCTTGCGCCAGGCCTGCTGGTGCTCTTCATCGGGAAGGCCCCAACGAATGCAGAGCAACTGCAGGGCTCGCAGGTGCACACCCTCTTCCAGTTTCGTTGCCAAGGCTGATTCCCAAGTGCGCGCAAGGGAGGCCAAACTCGCGGCCTTCCATTGATCCCCTGCGCTACGAGCAAGCCCGATTACGCTTCCTGCAACCACAAGCGGAGCAGAATGCGTGAGGCCCCCTTGGGCCCAGGCCTCCACCGGCGTGTGCTCAAGGGCAACACGCGCCGCGTGGCGCACATACCTGTCCCTGGATCCGAGAGCCTTGATCAATTGCTGGATGTCCACCACTTCCCCTGCGCCATGGCGCTCCTCCAGACTCGCACGCAAGATCACCTCAGGCGTGGGGTCAGGCGCAACGGGCCGCGGCCCCGCAGCCTGACTATTGGTCACCCGATACAAACCACTAAGACTACGGCGACCGCCAGTGGTGATGTATAGCGCCCCGTCTTCAGCAACCACCATGTCAGTCACAGGGAAGGGACGTCCCCGGGCAAAGACTCTCGATGTGCCAGAAAAACTCGCCCCATCTGGCTGCATGAACACCGCGTAGATCGTCCCATAGGCCCAGTCCCCAACCAGAAACGCGTTACGCCAAGGCCCCGGGAAAAGGGCGTTGGTCAGGAAAGTCACGCCTGTAGGCGAACCAATGCCCATGTCCAAGACCCCGGGCAGGGAGTCCTCGTAGTGCGCCGCCCACTTGCCGCTGCCGTTGCGCCAACCGTACTCAGCCCCGGAAACCAGGTGCAAGATGCGAGTCGGCCGATACCAGGGCAGGCCCACATCCCACTCCATGTCCGAGTCAAAGGTGAACAGATCTCCCGAGGGCGAGAAGGCCAGGTCATAGGCATTGCGCATACCGATGGCAAAGAGGTCAAACTCCGTGCCCTCGGGGTCCGTGCGCACGACCCAGCCCCCCGGAGCCAACTTGTTGCGGGCGTGACCATTTGCATCCGGCAAACGCGTCAGGAGTTGATCCTCCGCCCAAACCGGTGCCGGGTGAACTCGCCCCGCCGGAGTCGGAACCGCCACGTGGTTGCCTCCAACGATCCAAAGGGACTCCCCGTCCGGGTCCAGCACGATCCCATGTGGTCCGTGCTCCCCCCCTGAGCCGAATCCGCTCAACTTGCGAACATGATCCAGTTCCCCATCAGCGTTGGTGTCACTGACCACATAGAGTCCTGTCTTCCCCAGGCCAACCACCACATATAGCTTGCCAAATGCCCAGCAAAGTCCCTGGGCTTGACCCAGATCCACTGGAACACGCTTGATGATGGGCTCCTCTTGCGAGCCTACCGGCTGCGGCTTTACCTTCCAGAGGGCCCCATACTGATCACTCGTATAGAGCATCCCCATCCCATCGGAGCAAATGCTGACCCAGGACCCTTGGGTATCTGGATCAACTACATGCAGCAATTCAATCTTGAACCCTTCTGGAACCCAGACATTTTCCGCAGAGAGGGCGCGGTCCGGGATTCCGTCACCCGCCACAGACGGAGTGCCCCAAGGCTTGCTGCCCCATGGGCCGAAAGCCACAGGATCGGACCACAACTTGTCGTCAAAGTCCGCCACCTTCCAAGCAGCACTCCCGCCCAGATGGAGCGCTGTGTCCAAGACACGCCAACTGGAGTCCGTCCCCAGGACCTCGGTCCTGCCCTTCCCCAGATCCATGGTCAAGCGCATATAGACTCCCGCCGGGCCACCCCGGTTCTGAGCACGCACGGCAAGCAAGTGCTCACCAGGAGTCAATTCCACCGAACGCTCAAAGGGTTTCGTCCAATCGGGCACATTGGCCAGCAGTTCTCCATCCAGAAAGACGTTGGCCAGGTTGTCTGCGGTCCCAAAGAGGATCGCAGATTGAATCGACTTGGGTACGCTGAAGCGCTTGCGCAACCAAACCTGATTGTGCTCTTCTGGATCCCGCGGCCCCCAGATCCAAAGGGGCTCATGACTTGGTTGGTCTTGGGTCGCAACCAACCCAGAGTCGGACCCTTGGGAAAGCCCACTCTGGGCCGACCCCGCGGCCACAAGAACAGAGGTCAACAAGATTCCAGTTAGTGAAGCAAGGAGTTGGTTTCGCATCGGTACTTCACAGGATAGGGTGCCAGCACCAAAGCCGACAGCGACTATTCCCAGCAAGCATGCGTATCTCCCTGCCAAGCACAATCATTGCCCTAATCGCCAGCGCTTGCAGCGCGATTTCGCCCAATCCTGGGGATCTGGCGGTCAACAGCGGCCTTTCGGTCTTCCCCAACATCGGTGTTACTCTGGGAGGCTCCCAGGTCATGTCGCGCACTGCTGACCGGGTCTACACTGTCGATCTGCAAGGACACTATCAGCCTTGGGATGATGAATTGCTGGCTGATGACGGAAACCCCGCGGCGGGAAGCGTCTCTCAGATCGAACTAGGAGGCAGTCGACGCTGGAGCGTGGACGAACACCGAGAGTGGCGCCTCGCAACTGGCCTGACCTGGTTCCGAGCGGGCGAATTCCCCAACATCGTGCAGGATCAAGGGGACTACTTTGGCATTTATGGCAGCTGGGGATTGATGACCACCATCAGCGAGCGCCTGAGTATCGGCCCCACCATTGGATTGATCATCGCAGGGCGCGAAACCACCGGGCTGAATGACTTGCACTTCATCCCGCGCATCACCTACACCCTGCGCTGGTCGCTTTAGGGTCCCGTCAAGAAACCCGGCCGGCTTCGACAATCATGGAGTCCAATGGGCGCGCGACACCACCCGAAACCTTGGGCACAACTGGCTTTGCGGGAGTCATGACCACTACAGGTCGCAGGCCCCAGCCTCGCAGGCGCAACATCCAGAGGGGGGTGCGGCAGAGGATCGAGAGGTCCTGAAGAAATGACAAGTGACTCAAGTACTGCAAGTCAGCCCGCAACTTGTGCCCGTAGGCTTCGGCGTCGCTACCCACATACCCCTGACCCAATTGTGCCAGCCCAGAGATACCCGGCTTGACCCACAGGCGCGCATCAAAACCAGGGACCGACCTTTGGGCCCACCAATGCACCTCAACCATCTCAGGGCGCGGCCCAATGTAGGCCATGTCTCCCCGCAGAATGTTCCAGAATTGGGGCAGCTCATCCAAGTGGCTGCGCCGCAGGACCTTGCCCAAGCGGGTCACCCGGTCCTGCTCTTGGCCGTCCCGCCAGGATTCAAAGTGCCCCCCAGCAGAAGCTTGCATGGTACGGAACTTCCAGATCGTGAAGGGCCTGCCGCCCTGCCCCATGCGCTGCTGGGCGAAGAAGACCTTGTTGAGATCGCGAAAATCAATGGCCACGGCAAGGGCCACCACGCAGCAGACCAAGAGCACAGGCAAGATCAGAATCAGCGTGAGCAGGGCGCCCAAGAAGGGTCGCCCAACAGAATAGTAGAAGCTCCCCAGACGCGGAGGCCGGGGTGAGGAAAGGAACCTGGGCCGGCCCTTGACGGGCCGCTGCGCTTGACGGCTGGTAGGTCCCACGGGTCTGGTCCCGGGAGTGCCAGGAAGAGCCCGCTGGCGAGCAGCGTGAAGATTGCGATTGGTCACGGGATTGGGGATGGAAGAAACCTGAGTCATCGAGAGCTACTGGAGAGCACCACTCATCGATTGATTCTGGATTTGGGTTACGAGGCTGAACGCGAATACCACGAATCGGAGGGTACTCACACGCCACATCCAAGACAACTCCGTACATTGTGGACGCGAAAAGGCAGATTTCTCACGCAAAGGAAGTCGGATTCCAGGCTTCGGGAAGTTTTTGATTGCACCTCGTGATCGAGTATCTTCGGATGCACATTGGTGAAGGCCGTGATCCCGGTACTCCTACCAGTCAGTCAGAATCCCCCTTCTCCTCTGTGTTCAACCTTGGTATCACCAATAGCACGCCCAATCATGCAAAGTCGTAAAAAGGCACGAACCTGTCCAAGCTGGCGGATGCTTGCCGTCCTGGCCCTATTCTCCTGCAGTGCGCCCGATCTGCCCCACTCCACAGGAACCACGCAAAGCGCCAGTCACAACGCGGACTGGTCGATTTTTACGCTTGGTCCCAACGACCGAGTGCACTTGGTGGTTATGGGCTATCCTGAAATAAGCGGTCCGCCGGAGGGGCTACGCATCTCCCCGGATGGGACCCTGGGTGTGCCCTTAGCCGGTGCCGTGCCGATCCAGGGGATGATGCCCAAGGACGCCGCTTTGGCTATCAAGGCCGCCCTGGCCAAGTCCCTGCGCAATCCCGATGTGACCCTGGCGGTGATCGAGTATGAGTCGCGCCTGTTCCACGTGTTAGGCGCGATCGAGAACCCCGGACCCAAGACATTCAACCGGCCCACGACCGCCCTCGAAGCGGCCAGCCAGGGGGGCAAGCTGCGACCAGGAGCGCGACGCGCACAAAGCGTGATCATCCGCCGCCACAACCAAGAGGATATCGAGGTGATTCCGTTCAACATGGAAACACCCGGCAACAACGGATACGTGCAGATCAGGCCTGGGGACATGATCTTCATCCCGCGCACAGGCGCCGATCGATTCCAGGAAGAGGCCACCCCCTACCTGCAGGGCATCGGTCTGACCCTGGCCCAGATCGCCTCCCTGGCATTGGCCTACGATCGGCTCTACAACGACGATTGAGCGACTACTGCTGTGCGTACCCGCCGGACTTCTGGCAAGGCACGCGCATCCACTCATCTAGTTCCGGAGCGTAGGCGCTCAAGTCGCCCCCGTAGACGCAGGCCGTGTCTATGCCCAGGGCCACCAGTTGGCCCTCGAACATGCGGCGACGGGGAACCTTTGATGGTGTATGGCCAAAAACCACCAAGTTGGGGCCGTTGTAGACCTCATACCACCAGGGGCGACCGCGGCCTTCCAAACGACGCATGGAGTACAGATCCTGGGGTGAGGAGTCGATCGGGTGGACGCCCGGGGTCAAGCCTGCATGAACCATGCACCAAGAACGACCATCGGGGGTGGGCACGGCTCCGGGGAGTTGCTCCTGCGACAGAAAGTAGCCGTCATGTTCTTGCAGGTAGCAGAGGACCTCTGCGCACTGCTCGGGTTCCACCATCAGGACACGCCGACCATCTCCTGCCAGGTCTTCTGGCTGCAACAGGCCAAATTCCTGACGCAACTCGGGCCGATCGGAACCGTCAGATCTGGCAGGAGCCAGATCAAAGCGCTCAAGCACTCGTGCCTCATGATTCCCCAGGATGAAGCGCGCATTGCTCGCGCGCAGGACCCCGATCACGCCCATGGGGTCCGGACCCCGGTGAAAGAGATCTCCCACGGATAGCAGTTGGTCATCGGACCCAAGGTCCAACTGCTGCACCAGCTGGTCCAACTCAACGGCACAGCCGTGAATGTCACCTACGATCCAATGGGTCATGGATTCACCTCACGACCGGTCCATCGCTGGAGGCCTCTCTGTAGGGCAAGGTGCCAGGAGGCAAGCCCAATCGCTCCGAGATCCTGCGCAGATGATGGTCGACACCGATCTCTGCACCAGGAACAAAACCGGGGACCGTAATCACGTGGGCCAGCACACCCCCCGTGGCCCGGTGCACGGTGCCCCTCGGGATGTGAATCAAGTCGCCCACCCTTGGAGTTGTGGGGCGCAGCAGGCCATCAACAGCAGTCACCTCTTCAGCGCAAATCGCCGCCGCCGGACCGGTCCAGATCTTGGCGTCGGGCTCCACACCTTGAACCAGATAGAACTCATCAAAGCCATTCTGGAAATCGTGATAGTGACTGAGAGAATCCCACATGCGGACCCGATGACAATTGAGGGCCTGCAGCACATGGGGGCCGTTGGCCTTGTCCCATGTCAACAAGATGCGTCGATAGGCGCTCTCCTCTTCAGCACAACCTCCCGGTTGATCCGTGAAAGCAGGGTCCTGATCCGGACGCAAGAAGCCCGGCAAGTGACTCGCATCCGTACCAAAAGGCAGGCTCACACAAAAACCGGACAGGCCATTGGCATTCAGTTCTGCACCGGGAGGCAAGACCAACACATCACCTCGGGCGATGGTCTGCGTCTCGCCAAGCAGAATCCCCTCTCCCTCTCCATCCTGGACGAAGGCGATGCTGGTTGAATCGGGGGCTGTGAGACCATCCTGCCACCAGGCGAGACCATATCCGGGCGCGCTGGATTGCAGGGCTAGAGCGATGGGCGCAAGGCCCGCCGCCCCATCAGAAGATCGGGCACACTGAATCACAGGGCAAGAGGATACCCTGCAAAGATGCTTTTCCACCTTTTCGTCAGCGCCTTCCTGCCGTGCGTGCAATTCACGCCCCAAGAAGGCATCTCACCGGGACCTCCCCTGAGTCAGGTGCAGGTACTGCGGGAAAAGGACCTGCTGCATGTGACCCTTGGAGACGAGCCCTTCACCAGCCTAAACCTGTCGGGACGCATCCCGTTCCTGTATCCCGTGATCGGTCCCGGAGGAGTTCCCCTGACCCGCGGCTATCCCATGGAGCCAAGACCGCATGAGAGCCGCGATCATCCCCACCACCAATCCATGTGGGTGGCCCACGGCCGAGTCAACGGGGTCGATTTCTGGCACGACCCAAAAGCCAAGATCCGTCTGGCGGGGAAGATTCGCATTGAGGGGCCGGAGGTCGCCAAGAGCATCCACCTGCCCTTGGATTGGATCGCGCCTGATGGCTCGCTCGTGATGCATGAGAAGCGCGTCTTGTCTTTCGGAGGCCACGCCCGGGACCGCTGGATCGATGTGTCCTGCACCTGGACCGCAGGCGAGGACGAAGTGGTTCTGGGAGACACCAAGGAAGGCACCTTTGCCCTGCGCCTGACGCCAGAGCTACGCGTGGAGGGCAAACACTCCAACGGCAGCCTGGTCAACTCCGAAGGAGCAAAAAACAAGGACGCCTGGGGCAAGCGCGCCCGTTGGATTTCAAGTTCAGGGCTCGTGGGCGGGGAAACCTACACCGTGACCCTGTTCGATCACCCTTCCAACCTGCGCGCCCCGACTCATTGGCACGCGCGCACCTATGGGCTGATCGCCGCCAACCCATTCGGACTGCATCACTTTGAAGGAGCCAAGCAGAACGCAGGGAATCTGGTCATTCCCCCTGGGACCTCGATCAAATTCCAGCACCGGGTTCTCTTGAGCCGTGGCATGCGCAACAAGGAAATCTTGGCGCGTCACGAGCCGGGTCCAAGGCCGCCCATCAAGAAACCCAAGAGCGATCGCTAGTTCCATGATCCCCCCGTTCTGCCTGCGCGGCTTCTTGGTGGGAGGTCTCCTGGCCAACCTGATCGGCTGCTCGGACCCCATGCCAAGCATGGTCATCCGCACGCAGGCCCTCGATCTGGTCAGCTACCCGGGTTGGGATTCCGAAGCCGCCCAACCAGAGTTGCTGACTCCGAGCCTGCACCAGGGATCCGACAGCGCGGACAAGCTGGCCCTCTGCACTGAACTCGGCACAAGCCAAGAGCTGAAACTCCCCAGCGATGCCCCCAGGGGATTTCTCTCGGGCGCGGCGGGAGTGCATTTCCTCACGAGTCGCAAGCTAAGCAAACTCGGAGCTGCACCCCTGACCGTCGAATTCAGCGCCCTGATCGACGGCACGATGTGTTTCAAACAGCGCATCAGTCTGCACCCCCGGAGTCCAGCCGAAGTCAACGACACAGAAATCCCGATCAACCAATGGCGCCGAATCCCAACCAGCAAGTTCACCCTTGGCCCTGGGCAGACCTTGAACCTGAGCACGCGTCTGATTGGTGAGCTTCCTGCAGGAATCACAACCAGCGATGTGCGCGTGGGTTGGGGCGAGCTCGCAATCCAGAGCGAAGCCGATCGTCCGCGCACTCTTGCCAGTCCAGAGCGTCCAAACCTGATCCTGATCGTGATGGACACCCAGCGCGCGGACCGCATGACGCCCTATGGGTATGAGCGACCCACAACGCCCCAGGCGGAACGACTAGCAGCTCGAGGGCTCGTATTTGAAGAAGCGTGGTCCACATCATCATGGACCTGGCCCGCCGCCACCTCTCTTCTGACCGGTCTCGATCCCAGCGCCCACGGAGTCCTGGGCAAGCGCACGGGTTTTGTGCCCCACCAGGTACAGACCCTGCCCGAAGTCCTCCAGCAGGCGGGCTTCACGACCGCAGGTTTTTCGGGCAACCCGCTGATCACCCAAGACCACAACTTTCACCAAGGTTTCGAGCACTTTTGGGCTGCGGATTCTTCAGTCAAGAGCGACCAGGTGGTTCCGGATGCTCTCAAGTGGTTGAATCAAAATCGCGAATTCCGCTTCTTCCTGTACCTCCATCTGCAAGATCCTCATCTGCCTCACAAAACGCGCGGCGAAGACATGCTCGCCTTCACGGGTGAAGCCAGGCCAAAGTATCCGCCCATGAGCATGCAGGAGAGAGCCTTTGCAATCCAGTTCCGCGCAGAGGAAGGTACCGCAGGCCTGCCCAACGCCAGCAAGCTGGTACCAGCAGAAATGCAGGCCTGGTTTTCTGACGCCTATGACGCCTGCGTGCACACGGGGGACCACTGGCTCGGGGTTCTCCTCAATCAAATCAGCAGCTGGGACCTGGACCAGAACACGGTCATACTGTTCACCGCTGATCATGGTGAAGAGTTGCTTGAACACCACAACCTCGCCCATGGCCATGAGCTGTGGCCCGAACTCTTGCACGTGCCCCTGATAATCGCCGGTCCCGGTGTTCCCGTAGGGCGTGTCTCAACGCCCTTGAGCACACGGCTGGTGGCCAACACCCTCGCCACCCTGGGTACGGCCGAGCCCCTTGGCTTGGAAGGAGATCCTCTGCTGATAAGACCCGATGAGATCCCCGCTGAGCCAGTGTTCTTTCAAACCCAGGACGGCTACTGGAAGGGCCAACGGGACGTGCCGCTCTATGGGGTACGGCGGGAATCGTGGGTTTTGCACTGGTCGCCGGAAGGTCGACCCTGGAACAGTCGTGAAGCAGTCGAGGGGGGCGAATTCCGGCTGTTCGATCTGAGCCAGGATCCCAAGGCCCTGGTCAATCTTGCCGCCCAGGAACCCGAGCGCGTAGGCGAGTTGCTCGGGATCCTGCAAGCCCACATCGCCGCTTCTGCCGCCAGGGCACCTCTCACCCAATCCAGGGCAGGGCAGGCCACCCAGGCCCTCTTGGACGCCATTGGCTACGGCCAGGGCGATAGTCGCTAGAGGGCGCCCCGCAGAGCCTCAAGCCAGCCGTACCCGAAGCGTTCATCCGGCTCCAGGTAGTGACCCTCACTCCATTCATTCAGGGATGCGATCATCAAGAGGCCATCCTCGCCTTCGTTCGCCTCCACAAAACTGATTCCCCGTCGAACAGCTTGATGGAACAACTCCGGGTGCTCGCCTGTGACCACAGGAGACCATGGATATTTGTCCGGCCGCTCAGGGCCGAAGTCCGCGGCCCGGGCTGAGGCATCCCAACCTGTGGCAATGCTGGGCGCATATGGCAAGTCCGCCATTCGGGCAATCGCTGCCCACTGACCCGCACGTCTCGTCGCGCACTCCCAATAATCCTGCTGCTGCGGGCCCTTCCACTCGGGCAGGTGCACATAGTGGGTGACCCCATCAAAACCAAGTTGCCGCACATCCCCTGCTATCTCTGGAGCAGGATCGATCGCCACAAGATAAAGATCCGGCAGGCCCTGGTTTTTGAGCCACAGGCGCGCCGACTCGATCGCACGACGCGTTCCCTCCCAGCCCAGTTCACGCACAAAATGGGTCGAGTCATAGATCGACAGGTAACAGCGACCTTGCACTCGCAGGTAGTTGGGCCGGGTGAAGTGCTCTTGAGCAAGATGTTCAACCAAGGCCAAGAAATCTTCCTCATCTGTGCTCACCAGACGAGAACCCACAATCACTGGCAGATCCCTTCGCTTGACCGGCAATACATGTCGCGGTAGACGGTTGGCCCACATCAAGCAGTAGTCCATGGTACTGCCTTCAGCCGAACCCAAAATTCCCTGGTTCAGAGCCTGCTCAAAGACGCGTTTGCCACGACACCAAAAAAATCCAGCCACAATCCCGTCAATGCCATGGTCCCGGGCCAGGGCGAGGCGCTGGCCCATGGCAACAGGACCGCGATCATCGTATTCCCCAAGCAGGGGCACCTTGGGCTAGACATGGCCCTGAAAACGCGGCTGACACGAGCGTACCAGTTCCCACTCGGTCCAGCCTGGACCGTGGATCAGCTCACGCTCGGCAATCGGATGCCAGCCCGTGAAGACATATGCCAGGGTTCGCAAGATCCTCGCGCCTCAGAGCTCTTCAAGGCTCATGTTCGCAAACCGACCGGAGTCATCAAAGGAGCCCACCCCAACCCGACCTCGCTCCAAGACCACCTGATCGGTGCTGAGAACCACTATCCCATCCGCTTGAACCACTACACGCTTGCCCCGGCGTTCGATGACCAAATGAACCCAAGTGTCATCGGGCCAGGCGAGACCCTCTTCAAAGACTGGCGCAAGGGAACGGCGGGCGGCATGGTCTACCAAGAACAGATTGTGCGATCGCTCATCGGGCACTGGTGCCAGATGCAAGTAATGGAAAGACGCTGGATCGGTCCATGCAAAAAACACGCAGAGGTCTCGGTGGCCGTAGCTGCGGCCGGTGGAGAGAGCGTCGAACTCCAAGCGAAAGTCCCCTACGACCGGCTCTCTCAAGAGCGCCATACGTCGAGGAGAACGATGAGGCGGCTGATAGGGTTGAGCGGGATCATCCGCACTCAACTCAAGCCAATGGGTGAGGCCCTCTGATGTGTTGACACTTGCATGCTGCAGTGTCCAAGCCCCCGCCTCACTGAAATCAAAATGCGACAGGTCCTGTTCCAGACCGCCATCACCAGATATCGCGACAACTGGCCCTCCACTCCCGGCACATCCGACTAGCAAGACGAGAGACAAGCAAGAAGCACTGGTCCTAGACATCCCCGGGCACCTCAAAGCCCGGGACATAACTACCTCGGGCCAGATCGCAAGCTTCATCATCATCAATGTACTTCTCGCTGGAAGGATCAAGGTTCAGTATCCGCCCCAGGGTCGCCGGGTGCGCCGCGGGATCGACTTCATTAGCATCAAGATGCGCACAGAAGCGATCAAAGGCACTGCTTCCCAGGCCATGCCCTGCAATCGCCGCGCGGATTTCATCCCGGCCGGCTGCAGCACCCAACCTGTGAGAGTCGAGGCCCATGTGGCACAGGGCGCTGGAGAAATGGCCCTGTTCGATGCCCCCGTTGAGTTTGCCTGGATCACCCGCACGCACGGCATCAATGAAGTTGCCAAAGTGATTGCTCGCTCCGCTCCATTTCTGGACCAAGTTGCCTTCTTTGTCATACGCCCGAGAAGAAGAGTAGTTCGGGATGTGCAGATAGCCCCCTTCAGCGTGAATCGTGGCACCGATTGAAGAGCCCATGCGACGGTCCATGGATCCGCCCCAGTTCTTCGAGCGCGCAGCCTTGTCCTTCGGCAATCCTCGAACTTCAAAAATCAAAGGCGCGGCCTCATAATCGAGGCAAATGAACTGGGTGTTTGGACTGTCACCGTCATCGTCATAGCCAAAGCGACCGCCGACAGAAAATACCCTGGGGGCAAGACCATTCTCGCCCAAGCCCCAACGGCAATGATCCATCTGGTGGATGCCCTGATTGCCCAGATCCCCGTTGCCAGTGGCCATCTGCCAGTGCCAGTCATAATGCAGCTGCCTGCGCGTCAAAGGCGAGACACCGAGAGGACCGCAGTAGAGATCCCAGTGAACAGTAGGCGGAACGATCTGGGGACCATCGACCTTGCCGATGGACTTGCGCGGCTTGAAGCAGGTACCCCAGGCATGCGTGATTGCACCCAGGTTGCCCGCCTGGATCCACGCGACTCCGTCGGCTATACCCTTCGAGGACCGGGACTGGGTGCCCGCCTGCACAATGCGCCCGTACTTGCGCGCGGCGCGCACGGCCTGGCGACCTTCCCAGATGTTGTGAGAGATCGGCTTCTCCACATACACATGCTTGCCCGCCTGACAAGCCCAGATGGTATGCAGCGCGTGCAGATGATTGGGGGTCGCCAGCGAAACCACGTCAATGCTATCGTCTTCCAGCAGCTTGCGCAGATCGGTGTAGCCCTTGGCAGGACGGCCCTTTTCGGCAGCCTCACGCAGGCGCGTGTTAAGGACGGATTCATCCACATCACAGAGGGCAACCACCTTTACACCAGACAGTCCCGAGAAGCCACCAATGTGCGCGTTACCACGACTTCGGATGCCCACGCATGCCACACGGATTTCGTCCGAGGGGCGCCGGGATTGGAAGGAGGGCAAGCTGATTGCAGCAGCACCGGCTGCGGCCAGACGGCCAAGATCACGACGGCCAAGGGAGTGGGAAGAAGACATACTTTCTTTGGGCACGGATTAGGGCGGGTGCGGACGCGCTCAAGGAGAAACCAGATGCCACGCCGCTCGTACTCCCAGTCTAACAGCGACCCAAGCCATGGCGAGAGTGCTTCGGATCCCCCGCGCAAATCGGGCGACGATCAGCGCTCAAGGGGATCCGGAAGCACTCGGAAAGAGTGTCTTTGAACCGTGTCTCCGTGGGTCAGCACTGCGCTGTAGTCCCCCACCGCCAGGCCTGATCCCCTGCGCGAACGGGCACCCATCCAGTGAATCCGGTGCAGACCTCTTGTATTGGGCACTGTCAAGATGACCATACGCTTGCCCTTGGAGTTCTGGATTTCCAGTTTCGCCGCACCCTCCTCCAAGTCAGCGAGCAAATGCACCTGCAAGATCACACCACGCTGGGGGTTCTTGCCATACCAGGCGGAGTGTCCGCTGGTCTTGGCGAGCGAACGGCGCTGCCAGCGCACCACATCTTTCGGCGCAAAGAGGTGTACAGGGGCGGCAGCGATCTCGGAATTCCAATCCCCAAGGGCTGCAATGTCCAAGACCCAGAAGCCTCGCCCATGGGTAGCGAGCACCAATTCGCGTGCCTGCGCTTGTACCGCGAGATCATGCACAGCGATAGTGGGCAGACCATCCCCAAGGGCAGCCCAAGAGGCACCCCCATCGAGGCTCGCCAGAACTCCAAGTTCTGTACCCACATAGAGGGTTTCTTCCCGGACCGGGTCCTCGCGCAACACATTGATCGGAGCCTGGGGCAGACCCTCGTCCAAACGCTTCCACGTCTGGCCCAGATCCTCGCTGCGCCAAACCAGAGGCCTCAGGTCATCCTCGCGATAACCACTGGCGGTCACATAGACGCGCTCCTTCTCGTGTTCACTGAGCACCACCCGGGTAATCCACCAACCCTGGGGCAAACCGGACAAACGACCGGTCAGATTCGTCCAACTGTGGCCTCCATCCTGGGTCAACTGCACCAACCCGTCATCCGTGCCTACCATCAGGAGGTCCGGACTGAACGGACTCTCGGCTATGGTGGTGATCGTACAGTGGGGCACATTGCCTTCGATTTTCTTTGGATCCCGACTGGTCAGGTCTTCTGTGATCAGGGACCAGTGATCCCCGCGATCCATGGACCGAAACAGACGGTTGCCCCCAAACCACAAGATCTGCGGATTGTGTCGGGAAAGCAAGATGGGCGAGTTCCAATTGAAACGGTACTTCTCTCCATCCGGAGCCTTGGGCTGGATGCCCTGGCTCTTCCAAGAACCCCGGTCCCGACGATAGATCCAACCGAATTGGGACTCTCCGTAGACGATGTCCGGGTTGCCCGCTTCAATCTGAGCATAGAAACCGTCACCGCCACCCACGGACGACCACTCCTCTGATCCGATGCCCCTGGAGTCCCTTGATATGGAAGGACCTCCCCAAGTGCCGTTGTCCTGGGTGCCCCCATAGACCCGGTAGGGCTGTTGATCATCCAAGCCCAGGGCATAGAACTGGGCCAGGGGCAGGTTGTCGAAGTGATACCAGGTCTCGCCTCGATCATGGGAGAGGTGCAAACCCCCATCGTTCCCGAGCCACAGTCGCCGCGAGTCGTGGGGATCGACCTCAAGGGCGTGATGATCCACATGCACGCCGCTGGCCCGATTGCGCTTCCAACTGTGGCCCCCGTCCTCGCTCCAATAAAGCGGCACACCCGCGAGATAGAGGCGCGTTTGATCCTGGGGATCCACGCGAATCTGGCCGTAGTAGTAGGCCGGGTTGCCCCCCACGGGTTCGCTCGAACGCTTGGTCCAGGTTTCCCCATGGTCTTCAGAACAATAGACGCCGCCCCCCACATCGCGCATCACCGGTTCGGCGTCGATGGTCTTATCGAGACCGCGGCGGGTCACGACCAGGGTGACCTCCTCGTCGTTGCGGCGCAAAACCAGATCCACTTCTTCGTCGGGTTCGAACACGGACAGCCCCACCGCCCAGGACCAGCGGTGATCGAGGGCATTGCCACCCAGGCTCAGCAATTCGTCCTTGGCTTTCAAACCCAATTCTGCCGCACCGCCGTCCTTCGGGGCACGGACCACTCTCAAGACACCCTTGGCAAAGCGCGTTTCAAGAGAAACGGTGGGGTCCTGCTTGGGAGCCACCTCGATCTTGTTCTGATTGCTGACCGTGGCAAAAATCAACCCATCTTGGTCGCCAAAAGCCGCCAAGCCAATACGCCCAAGGTCGCCTTCGGGCAAACCACCGGTCAAGCGCTTCCAGGTCAAGCCCCCATCGCTGGACTTGTGAATGGCAGAACCGGGACCATTGCCGTCAAAGTTCCAGGGTCGGCGCAAGCGCTCGTAGGAAGCGGCGTAGATCGTGTTCTCGTCAAAAGGATCAATAACCACATCCACTACGCCCACGGTAGGTCCCGTGTCCAGCACGCGAGACCAAGTCGCTCCTCCATCGCGCGTCTTGTACAAACCACGCTCTTCGTTGGCCCCATAGAGCCGACCGAGAACCGCCACATAGACGACCCCGGACTGTGTTGGGTGAATCACAATGCGACCGATGTGCTGGCTGTGCTCAAGGCCCATGTGCTGCCAACTCTTGCCCCCATCGGTTGTCTTGTAAATGCCGTCGCCCCAGTAGGAGCTGCGTTGATTGTTGGCCTCACCCGTGCCCACCCAGATCACGTCTTCATCATGGGCATCCCAAGCGATGTCGCCAATCGAGATGGTGCCCTCGTGCTCAAAGATGCACTCCCACGTTGTGCCTGAGTTGCGCGTGCGCCAGAGACCTCCTGAGGCTGAGGCGATCAGCAGGTGCGAAGAGTCCTCGGGGTGCAGGGCGATGTCCACAATTCGCCCACCAAAGGTCGAAGGACCCAACTCGCGCCATGCGAGAGACGATGACGAAACCCAATCGGAAGCGTTGTCCTGGGAGGTAACTTCAGCACTAGGCGTCTGGGGACGGCCGATGGCACTGATCAATAGCAGGGGGGCTAGAACCGGGATCATGGGACTGCCTATGCATCGACTGAAAGGGGGTTGTTCGGCAAGGGCAAGGCCATAATAGGGCCTTTAGCCAAATCCGACTTGGCTCTAACCCCTAGTCTTGCGGGAATCCAACACAGAGCAAGGTCGAGCCACTAAGGCTCCCAGCCCCGCATTTCGGGCAAGTGGGACCCTATCCGTGACCCCCTGAGGCACCCACTCGCTACCCTCGGACGCACATGAATGGCCCCGACCGAGCTTCCTACTGGCGCGCCAACCTGCGCCTGATCTTTTCTGTGCTCTGCATCTGGTTCCTGGTCTCCTTCGGGGCCGGGATCTGGGGCCGCGAGTTCCTCGACCAGTGGCGCCTCCCTGGCACCGGCTTCCCCTTGGGATTCTGGTTCGCGCAACAGGGGTCTATCTTGGTCTTTGTGTGCTTGATCGCCTTCTATGTGCGAGCGGCAGGACGGCTGGACAAGCGTTTCGGTGTGGAAGAAAAGGCCGATGACCCGAACGCGCAGCAGGATGGCAAGGCATGAGCACACAAGCTTGGACCTTCACGATTGTCGGCCTGACCTTCGCCCTATATGTGGCCATCGCCATCCGTGCCCGCGCTACATCAACGGGCGAATTCTACGTGGCCGGTAAGGGCGTACCTCCCCTGGCCAACGGCATGGCAACGGCAGCGGATTGGATGAGCGCGGCCTCGTTCCTCGGCATGGCCGGACTGATCAGTTTCATGGGCTACGACGGTTCGGTGTACCTGATGGGCTGGACCGGAGGTTATGTATTGCTGGCGGTTCTGTTGGCCCCCTATCTACGCAAGTTCGGCAAGTTCACCGTGCCGGACTTTATCGGGGACCGTTACGAGTCAAAAATTGGCCGACGAGTCGCGGTCTTCTGCGCGATCTTCATCTGCTTCACCTATGTGGCCGGTCAGATGCGCGGAGTAGGGGTTGTCTTCAGCCGCTTCCTCGAAGTCAGCGTAGAAAAAGGAGTTCTGATTGGCATGGCCATCGTATTCGTCTACGCGGTGCTCGGGGGCATGAAAGGCATCACCTGGACGCAGGTAGCCCAGTACTGCATCCTGATCTTCGCCTTCTTGGTGCCAGCGATTTTCATCTCGATTCAGCTGACCGGCAATCCGATTCCGCAGGTCGGTTTTGGCAGCCGACTCGACGGAGAAGTGGGCCGGGAGATTGCCAGCGGTGCGCCCTGGCTGCTGGATACTCTCAACCAGTTGCACGACGAGCTGGGCTTCAAACCCTACACGGACGGCTCCAAGAGCTTGACCGATGTGTTTTGCATCACCCTCGCGCTGATGGTTGGCACTGCAGGCCTGCCCCATGTAATCGTGCGCTTCTACACGGTGCCGCGGGTCAAAGATGCACGCACCAGTGCATTCTGGGCACTGTTCTTCATCGCGATTCTCTACACCGCCGCCCCAGCGGTGGCGGCCTTTGCCCGGGCCAACCTGATCCACACGGTGGACGGGGCACACTATGCGCCCGCCACGAGAGTCAATGACCAAGGCAAGTCCTTGCCCGATTGGTTTCGCACCTGGGAAGAGACTGGCCTGATCGCCTGGATCGACAAGAACGGAGACGGCAAGGTGCGCTACCACGAAGGAGCTGCTTTTGGTGCCTTCGAAGGCAGTAGCAAGCCAGCCTTCAGCGACAAGCGCGGAGCGAGCGGCGAGCGCATGTTCTTCAATCCACCCAGCGACAGCCCGAACGAGTTGTATGTGGACAAGGACATCATGGTGCTAGCCAATCCTGAGATCGCCGGCCTGCCAGCCTGGGTCATCGGATTGGTTGCCGCGGGCGCACTTGCGGCTGCCCTGTCTACCGCCGCTGGCCTCTTGCTGGTGGTCTCTACAGCTATCAGCCACGACCTTCTCAAGCGGGGCGCCATGCCCAACATCAGCGAACGGGGCGAATTGATGGCCGCGCGTATCGCAGCAGCAGTAGCGGTAGTGATCGCAGGCATCATGGGCATCTACCCTCCGGGATTTGTGGCTCAAGTGGTTGCCTTTGCGTTTGGATTGGCAGCCAGTTCATTCTTCCCGGCCATCGTGATGGGCATCTTCTCAAAGCGCATGAACCAACTCGGTGCGGTCTCAGGCATGGTTGCGGGCATAGCCTTCACCACCAGCTATATCATCTGGTTCAAGTTCATCGACACGGCCCCAGACGCGCCAAGTCGCTGGTGGTTCGGCATCTCACCTGAGGGCATCGGATCTGTGGGCATGCTGGTCAACTTTGCTGTGGCTCTGGGCCTGCGACGCTTTGGGGCTCCCCCGAGCCCAGCCACCCAGGAATTGGTGGAACACATCCGCGTGCCAGAAGGCTAAACGGGTCAGACTCACGAATCCGAGCGGCTCCGGGTTCGGGTTTTGAATGAAGCCTCAGCCATCCTTGACCCACGCTTCGCCAACGCCCACCATGCGATCCCATGAGCGCGGCCAAATGGAACAGGAAGATTCACCGCTTGGGTGCCGTGATTGCAGCTCTTCCACTGCTGGTGATCTTGACCTCTGGCGTGATCCTACAGCTGAAGGGAGAGCTGGATTGGATTCGACCCCCCACACTAGAGGGGACCAGCGGCGAGTTGTCACTGCCATGGGCGCGGGTGTTGGAGATCGCACAGGGGGTGCCTGAAGCAGAGGTCTCTTCCTGGTCGGACATCGAGCGCCTCGATGTGCGCCCCATCAATGGCATGCTCAAGGTGCGCTGCAAGAATCGCTGGGAGATCCAGGTCGATTCAGCCTCTGGAATAATCCTTTCCAGCACCCTGCGGCGCTCGGATTGGATTGAATCGATTCACGATGGCTCTTGGTTCCATGACTCCTTCAAGCTGTGGGTCTTTCTGCCCGCAGGCCTGATTCTCGGCTGCTTGTGGGCCACGGGGGTCTACCTCTGGCTACTGCCGCACCTCTTCCGACGCCGCCGCAAGATCAAGGCATGAAACGCATCTGTGTTTATTGTGGTTCGAGCCCGGGGGCACGGCCGATTTACTTGGAAAACGCCCAATTGGTGGGTCGCACCATCGCCGAAGCGGGTCTTGGAGTGGTCTATGGGGGCGCCAAAGTGGGATGCATGGGGGCCTTGGCAGACGCGGCACTGACGGCCGGAGGTGAGGTGATCGGAGTGATTCCCCATGGCCTGATCGAACTGGAAGTCGCGCACGCCGGCCTGACCCAGCTCGAAGCGGTAGACAGCTTGCACGAACGCAAGGCGCGCTTTGAGAAGTTGTCAGACGCCTTTGTGGTCTTGCCCGGAGGCCACGGCAGTCATGACGAACTGTTCGAAGCCCTGACCTGGCTTCAGCTGGCCATACACCACAAGCCTATCTGCGTATTGAACCTTGAGGGCTACTTCGACCTGCTGCTAGCGCACTTGGATCACTGTGTAGCAGAGGGTTTCATCAAACCTGTACACCGCTCGACTCTGTTGGTGGCAGAGACCCCAGCTGAGCTGATCCCAACCCTGAAAGCCTTCACGCCCCCCGAACGCCCCAACTGGCGCAACGGGCCCAGGCTCTAGGGCCCTGGACGACAATAGATCTCTTGGATCAGCAAGAGAGAAGCAGAGCAACACACGGGCAGGGCGAACCGAGCCTCAATCAGGATTCAACCGAGTCCTTGCGCAGTCGCCATCCGACCTGACGTAGGACCTGTTTGGCCACCTGATCAGATGAGTACCCATCGGGCAGACGCACGAAGAGCAGTTCCCGTTCAGTACAAACTTCCTTGAGAGCGCTATAGGCATCCGGTTCAAGGCGCACGCCGAGCAAGATCAATTCAGTATCGAGGCCACTGACCACCGTACGGATCGCATCAGCGTCACCAAGGTCTTTGACAGCCACTTGGATCAGCGCCTTTGGGCACAAGGCCTCCTCAAGGGCATCGAAGTCGACTTCTTCGCCCTCCTGATACATGCCAGCCACAGAGATGTCGACCAACAGGTCACGGGATTCCGCCTGCAGGTCACGCTCAGGGAGTGCAGGAGGATCTGGATTGCCCGGCTGGGCTGCTTTGGGGGCTTGACCTTCCAAGAATGGAGTCAGAACTGCTATCAGTTCTTGATCATCCGCATGGCTGCCCGCAAGTTCTTGGGCCAACTCCACCAGAGTTCGATCACGCGTTGCGAATCCGAGACTGCCCCACTGTTCCAGAGCCGAAGTGATCGACTCTCGATCCGCGTCTAGCAACTCTCCATCCTGCGCACGGGAGGCGTGATAGCGCAGTTTGTTCAACAGAGTGCCGCGCTCCTTGCGAGCCGTGACTCTCTTGCTGAATTCATCGCTGCCCTCATTGATACGCTTGAGGAGGTCCTTGGCCTTGGTCGGATCGGCCGGATTATCCAAGCGCATATGCCGATCCACATAGACCCTGTGGCGAGTGGTCTGATCCTTGAGCCAGGCGAACAGATCGCGCTGATCCGAATCCCCGCGCAGGCCTAGATTGCGCACGGCGACCAGAACGCCAGACTGGGCCTCGGCCATCAGATAGAGCAGGTCAGAGGCGGGTGCCAGACCGGCCGATTGAATCTCGAGTTCGTGGGCAACCTCTGCCACGCGGGCCAGCGCATCATAGGCGTCCGCTGCGATGCCCACTGGCCCATCAGCGGGCAAGGGCATAGGACCATCCAACATCCAGGGATAACATTCGGGAAGGGAACCCAGTGAAGTGCGCAGTTTCTCCTCGGTGGCCTTCAACTCCGCGCTCTCGCCGCCGGAGGAGCGCCGCTCCAGTGCAAAACGCAGAGCATCCCCTTTCCACTGGGCACGGCGCTGGACCATCTCCAGATCCGCCACGGGTTCGGAGGGAATCGAGTGATCGAGGGTGGTCACCCGCCGTCCATCGGCGGCATGCACGACCTTCTCACGCAGGAGGCCCGGGGAAGAATCGAGTTGATGCCCCAACCAGGTATGCAGCGAGCGCAGGGCGTCTCGTACCTCGGGGCGGCCGTGAGAGGCCTCCACTAACGCTCCCAGAAGAGTCTTGGCGGATGATTGAATTGATTGGGGGCGGGAATCCACGGGAACAATTGATAGAGGGGGGACCTACAGTTGACCCCTCAGACCCGGTGGAGTGTAAGGCAAAGCCCAGAGAATGGAAACGCTGACCAGACCCTTGGCCCTAACGCCTTTGGACCGGAGAAGCCCCAACCCCAGGCCCAAGCAAGACCGCATTCCCCAGTATCCTGCCGGTTTGAGCCCAGGAACCTCTGAATACAGGGGAAGTTGCAAAGAGGATCACCTGTCCGGAACCATGGGATTCTTGAGTGACCCAAGCACTGTCGGCAATTCTGGCTCGGGCTTCGGGCCAAAGGAGGCCCCCCAGTCGAAGCGCCCGAGAAGTAGCAAATCGGACGGGCACGCGGCCTGCATCCAGCAGCACGCTGGAGCCTGCAAAGAAAAGGGCAAACTCCGCCGGACAGCCCCCAGTCAACCAATGATGGTCATCGATCTCTCCCTTGAGGACCACTCCCTGGGGCATGAAGCGCCTCTGCCAAGCGTCTTGGCGAGAGGGATCTGAATCGATCGATTCGGAGGAGCCCTCGGGGCTTGAATCCTCCATTTCCTTGGGTGCCGGGTCTTCGGGACCCTCCCAAAGAGCACCTGCGTCCAGTTCCACTTCCCGCGCAGCCCGCGCCCGGCGTGTCGCCAGAGCGTAGCGGTCCAATTCCTCAAGCACATCCCGACGGCGCCGAGCGCTGACCATGGGTTCCTCCTGGGTCACCACCGCCGAAGCGGAGTTGCCCACGGCGATCAGAGTGCCTCCTCCACGCACCCAGGCATCAATCGATTTGCCAGCTCGATCGAACCAAGAGTTCGCATTCCCGGGAGGCAGGATCAGTACCTGGTACTCACGCAAGTCTGTACTGCCAAGGGAAGCCGAGTCGATCAATGTCACGCTCGCTCCCAGTACCTCATCCAGGTACTGCCAGATGTGGCCTAGTCCGCTGGTCTGGACACCTTCGCCAGCGACCAACGCCACCCGTGGGGCATACAACAGGGTGAAGTGCTGACCACCCAGATCCGGGTGATCTAGATCTGGCGAACGACCACCGCTCAAAGGCATGGGTCGCGCACCAGACTGTACGGCGGCAAGGACGATGCGCTGGCCCAGGTCTGACTGGTTTTCGTGGCGGCGAATCAAGAAGGAACCGCGCGGGAAGACCCGGGAAGTCCCTGCCGAGCGTCCCACGAACTCCTCATCACTCAGGTGGACTTGAATCCCGGCCTCAAAGGCCCTAGCCAAGAATGCAAGGGCGCGGGGATCGTCGGCCGAAAGCGCATAGGCGTAGGCATCCCCCGAAAAGGCCGGCACGGGCGAGGCTGGTTTCCCTCCTCCCAGGGGATCCCCAAGGGTCAGACCCTCGGGCGTTCCCCACCAACAGTTGACGCCCATCTGGCGGCCCAGGTCCCAGGCGGTAACGTCGTACAAACGGCTGCCGTCTCCCCGCTCCAATCGCTCGCGCTCATCCAACAGGGTCTTGGAATCGATACGGGGATCGAACTCCAAGTAGGCTCGCACCAAGGCGCCACGGGGTTGGGTCACAGGCACAAGCAACGTTCCTGCGGGGAATGTATGGGCAGGCAGGGCTGCACCCAGGTGAGAAGTGACCTCCTGGGCCTCGAATTCTTCGGCAGCAGCGAACACCTCCACTCCCTGATCGATCAACACGCGAGTGAGATTGCCGGAAGGATCATGGTAGAAGAACATGCGCTTGGATCCGGACCTCGAACCATCCACATGGCTGCGATGGAAGGCATGGTAGTCCCCCAAGACCGCCGCACGATTCTGCGCCAGGGTCTCCAGGTTGGACCAACTGGCAATCACTTGGCCATGCACAGCCTCCCGATAGGGAACCACCTCACCAGAGTCCCGGCGCAGGGGCTGACCCGCGTTGCGGCCCTGTTCATAAAGCATGCCAATCGCGCCCCCCAGACTGCCCCAGGCATCGGAATACCCGGGATACCAGGCATCCGCCCACTCGCGGGTGTAGTAACCCCAGCCCATGGCGTCGAAGACCTCCCCATGGGCGTCCGCAAAAACTCCCTGCCAGTGCAATAGGCGTGCAGGCAAAGCCGGATGACGCGGTGCAGCTTGGGGGTACATCAGGAAAGTGTCCAACCCACTCATCTCATGGGCATCCACGAACAACTGAGGCCGCAGAGCCAGGTTCACACGCCAACGCCCCCGAGTCTCCGGGCAAACCCCAGCCATCCAGTCGCGATTCATGTCAAACAGATAGTGATTTCCTCGTCCAAAGGGCCAACGCCCGCGCTGCATGGCCTGAGAGTCCAAATTCACCCGCCGCCCCGCAGCCTGCTGCACCAAGGAAGCAATGCGCGCCCGTCCATCGGGATTCATACATGGGTCGAGCACCACCACCACGCTATCCAGCAAAGCCAGAGTGCCCTCGTCTTGTCCCGCAACCAATCGATGAGCCACTGCCAAAGCAGCGTCACTCCCGCTGGTTTCATCCCCATGAATCGAATATCCCATCCAGGCGATTGCTGGTGTGCGCTCGGTCAGATCCTTGGCCTGCTCCTCGCTCAGCCCACGCGGGTCACTCAACAAATCAATACTGCTGCGGATCGATTCCAGACGCGCGTGGTTGGCTGGGGAAGTAATCACGGCATAGATCAAACGCCGACCTTCGTGGGTCTTACCGTAGTCATGCAAGGTCATGCGATCCGAGAGGCTGGCCCACATACTGAAGGCCGACAGAATTTCCCTGGGCCGTGCGATACGCGAGCCAACCGATTGACCGAGCACCTCCGAGCCATCGGGAATCGCCGGATCAAATATCACCCCCTCGAAGAAGGCGGCAGCATGCTCATGGCCCTCCTTGTCCCCGAGTTGAATCGGCTCAAAATTCTCCGGCGTCACCGGATGATCCTGAGTTGGTGCGGCAATCAGAGGAAGAGTAGTGAAAGCAAGGCTGACTAGGATGGGCAGACGCATAGTGTGAGCAGTCTAGCGCCCGTCCTGGGCCTGATGCCCTGCAACGATCCCCGGCAAGAGGGGCCTAGGCCCATCACTGGAAGGTAATCGTCACCGCGTCGCTGCCGTTGTAGCCCGGCGGTCCGGCCGCAGGATCCCGATACCACAATTGAAAGTGCAGCGTGGAGCCCGCAAGAATCTCGGTCGCAGCTGGCGCCATGGAGAAGTCCACTGTGTAGAGGCCTGTCCCAACGCTGTTGGCAAAGGTCGGGGGCAAGAACCGTTTCAGGCTGCCCCCCACGCAACGGATACCGTGGCCGAAGATCGCATTTGCAGTGGCAGGTCCAAAGAAAAACAACCCCGGTTGGGTGGCGGGCATGCCGGTGGCAGCAAAGATCAAGTTGCCATTCGCAACTTGGGGACTGCCCAGGGCAATTATGCGGGCCACATCCCCCGTGCTATTGGACAAGGGAGTGCAATAACGCGTGCCAAAGGGTTCGGGTTGATTAGCTTGAGCAAGGGCCTCGACCTCGTGGGTCCCAAGCACTCGGCGGTAGATGCGCAACTCATCAAAAACGCAAGGGGCGTCTGAAGAATAGGTGAGGGTTCCATCCTGTCCGAGGGCCGTGGCAAGCCCGGCGTCCAGATCGCCCTGACCCAGAATCGGAATCCCACCGAGACATTCGCCGTCCGCGTAGAACAAAGCCAGCCCGTCACGGTCATGGGTCACTGCCATATGGTGCCAGGCCCCATCCCCAATGTAGGCCACCAGGTCGAAGTCCAATCGACTGGCCGCCGCACCGCGCAGATTCCACTGCCAATGGCCTCCATCATAATCGCCAGCAATCAACCAGCCCACATTCCCGCCGCTATTCCAATTCTTGTTGGCCAGGAAGGAAGGGTCGCTGGGCCAACCGTTGGTGCGCACCCACAAGGACACGCTGAAATCGGTTTGCGCGCCGAAGTCCAAGTCTGCAGGGTTGCCCAAAGAAACAAAATCTCCGTTGCCGTCCAAGTCCAGGCCGAGGCCCACCCGTCCCAGGGTGTAGAAGGGATTGCCGACAAGAGTGCCTCCATTGCCATGGCCAGATTCATCGATTGCGTCTCCTTGCAGATTCAGGTGCACAACCAGGCCATCCAACATCTCGCCCGTGGTGGTGAAACTCCAAACAGGCCCCTGATGAGTTGTCAGAGGCGTGACCGAATCCACTCGCCAATAATAGGTGGTGTATTGATCCAGTTGACCAGGATCGATGGTCGTGGCGCTTGTACTGCCCAACAAGTCCCCTGCGCTCAGAAGAGGGTGCTCAGCAAGGAATACATCGTAGGACACGGCATTCACGGCCCCAACCCAATCGAGTAGCCCAGAATGACTGCAGTGCTCCTCGTCCGGCAATGGATGAGGCCTGCTCGCGGCTTGCTGCGGAACCACAAAGGGAATCGCATCAGCCAGATTCCAGCTGGGATCAAATGGCACGCCCAAGTGATCCAACGCCGTACGCGTGGCTGCTGTATGGCCGGGGCCCGGGGTGTAGACGCCGGGAACAGCTGCACCCCCCTGAACGATCATCCAGATACGCCGCTCGTGGGGACTGTGTCCCCCATGGCTGGTGTGCAGGCCCCCATGGTCGGTGGTCACGATGATCTGCCAGTCTTCGCTGGCATAGCTGGGCCGTGCCTGCAGTGCAGCAAGTACAGCGCCGATGTGTGCGTCGGTGTCTTCGATTGCGCTGATGTAGGCGGAGTTTTGCGGGCTGTAGCCAGAAGCATGTCCCGCGTGATCCACATCGTCAAAGTGCACAAAAAGCGCATGAGGATCCTCATTCTGCAAGTGAGTGACCACGGCGTTGCGTACAGCCTGGCCCGAACCCGCGGTGTTGATCAAGAAGTCCGCAAGCCCCGGATAGGGTGCCAATAGGGAGTCATTGATCGGATGCCACTGCACTATGGACGACAGAACCGCTGCAGGAAAGGTATTACGCACACGGGCGAAGAAGTGGGGATAGGCATTGAAATTGCCACTGGAGAATCCACCGTTGGACGCCACGCCATGCCGATCAACCCACACGCCGGTCAGGATGCTCGACCACCCTGGACCACTGGAGGTAGCCTGCCGAGTCGGATCAGCGGGCATGATGCCGCCACCAGCAACGGCGTCCCAGGTCACGGCTCCCTGGGCCACAAGCCCATCCAAGGCAGGGGTGAAAGCGGCCCGCACAGCATCGGAACGGACGCCATCGATGCCGATCATCAAGACATGCTTGGGTCCTGGGTTCTGGGCAAAGACAGGCACTGCACAGAAACCGACAGCCAAGGCCAGGGAAGAGGGAGTGATCACTGGGTTTCGATCGTACCACGGTCCTGGGATTCCCGTTGCCAGATCGCCCATGCCGCAGCATCGGAGCCATGACCCAGCCCCTCACCCCGCTATGATCCCTCCGCCGCCTCACTATGAATCACCGCATCGGACGATACGAGACCTGCGACTCCACTAACGAGCGCGCTCTCTGTGCCCTTGGCAAGGGCACCGGGCAACATGGGGATGTGCTGATCGCCAAGGAGCAAAGCCAGGGTCGCGGGCGCCAGGGCAGCGTCTGGTGGAGTGCACCCGCGGGAGGACTCTACCTCTCCATGATCTGGCGTCCGAAGCAAGCGATCAATGCAGTCTGCCTGACGCTTGCAGGGGGGCTTGCAGCATTGGACTGTGCGCAATTGTCAGGTCTCGATAGATGTCTTCTCAAATGGCCCAACGATCTGATGGTGGGTGACAAGAAACTTGCCGGGGTTCTGATAGAAACCCGCGGACTTGAGCCCTCCCGACCGGGGTATGTAATCGGTATCGGCTTGAATGTCGGACAAGAGAGCTTCCCCGCAGATCTGCAGCAAGAACGCGAAGTCACGAGTCTGGCGCAAGAGGGAATCGACTCCTGCCTGGCCGAGGCGGAAGACCACTTGATCAAGGCCCTGGACCAACGGCTGGAACAGGCAGCAAAGACTCCATCAAGTCTTGGAGAGGACTTCCTCACCGCCAGCCAATTGGCCGGGGCAAGGGTCGAAGTACACTCTGGCAATCAGGTGCACCGAGGCCGGTTGCTGAAGCTTGAATTTGAGTTCGATCTTGACCCAGAGCCAGCCCTGTGCCTTGAAACGGCACCGGGAGTCGTGACCCGTCTCGTGGCGGCCCACATCAGTGCTCTGCACATACGGTGATTCTGCTCAAAAGCGGCAATCGATGCTGCTGAGAGGCGTCTTGCGGATATGATCTTGCGCCCGGAATCAACCCCGAACCCATACATGACACGCCACGACGGACGCGAACAATCGGCCCTGCGCGATTTGCACTTCGAACGCCACTTCACCGAACACGCCCAGGGGTCGGTGCTTGCCTGTTTCGGACGCACCCGGGTGCTGTGCACGGCCACGATCACCGACACAGTGCCGCACTTCATGCGAGGCAAGGGGCAAGGTTGGTTGACCGCCGAGTACGCCATGCTGCCCTCATCCACAGAGGGCCGCAAGGCCCGTGACCGGGCGGGAAAAGTGGACGGTCGTTCCGTCGAGATTCAGCGCCTGATCGGTCGCTCCCTGCGCGCGGTGATAGATCTCAAACGCATGCCTGAGAAGACCATCTGGGTCGACTGCGATGTGCTGCAAGCCGACGGAGGCACCCGCACAACCGCCATCAGCGGCGCTTGGATCGCCCTGCACGATGCCTTTTCATGGATGAAGGACAAGCGGCAGCTCGGCGACTGGCCCTTGATGGACCAACTGGGCGCGGTCAGCGTTGGCGTTGTGGCAGGTGAACCCCTCTGCGATCTGGATTATGTGGAGGACAGTCAAGCGGACACGGACATGAATCTGGTCATGACCGGCAGAGGCACCTACATCGAAGTGCAGGGTTCTGCTGAGGGAGCACCCTTCAACCGCAGTCAGCTCGATGACATGTTGGGCATGGGCGAGGAGGGTATTCGCCAGATTTTCGAGGCCCAGAAAGCTGCGTTGGAAGGAGCCTAGTAGTGGAACTCCTCCTCGCCACGGGTAATACCCACAAGGCACAGGAACTGCGGGACATGTTGTCTGAACTTCCCGTGACCGTGTTTACGCCAGATGAAGTAGGTGGACTGCCCGAGGTGATCGAGGATGGCACAACCTTTGGAGAAAACGCGGCCAAGAAAGCGAGCAGCGCTGCCCTGCATACAGGCCGCTGGTCTTTGGCCGACGACTCGGGTCTCTGCGTCGATGCGCTTGGTGGTGCGCCAGGCATCCACAGTGCCCGCTATGGCGGAACCCATGGAGACGACCAGGGCAACAACCACAAACTCTTGAAAGAACTGGCACAGGTACCCGATGACAAGCGCAACGCGGCCTTCGTTTGCGCCCTGGCCCTGGCGCGCCCGAATGGCGAGATCGAGACTGTGCTTGAGGGCCGCACGGAAGGCCGCATCCTGAATCAACCGGAAGGAGAGGGAGGCTTCGGCTACGACCCATTGTTTCAGTTCACTGAACCCAACCTTGTACAGACCAACCGCTGCTTCGCCAGCTTGACCTCGACGGAAAAATCTGCTGTCAGCCATCGGGGCCGCGCCCTGCGTGCCCTCGGGCACGAGCTCTTTGCGATCTTGGAGCGGTCCCCATGAATACCGGGCAAATCCGCAACTTTGCCATCGTGGCCCACATCGATCACGGCAAGTCCACCCTTGCGGATCGCATGCTGGAGCAGAGCGGTGCGGTCAAGAAGCGCGACATGAAGGCCCAACTCCTCGACGACATGGACCTGGAGCGCGAACGCGGCATCACCATCAAGGCTCACGCGGTAACCATCCCCCACAAGAAGGACGGGGTCGACTTCTTGCTCAACATGATCGACACACCGGGGCATGTGGACTTCAACTACGAAGTGGAAAAGTCAATGCAGGCCTGCGAAGGGGCGATCCTGTTGGTGGATGCCTCTCAAGGGGTGGAAGCCCAGACCGTGGCCAACGCCTATCTGGCCATCGAAGCGGATCTGGAAGTAATCCCGGTCCTCAACAAGACCGACCTGGCCCACGCCCGCCCCGATGAAGTGGCAGAAGAGATCGAGAACTCTCTCGGCATTGATGCCACCGACGCCCTACGTGTTTCCGCCAAGAGCGGCGAGGGAGTGACCGAAGTCCTCGACTCGATCATCGATCGCATTCCCCCGCCCACGGGGGATTCGAACGCCCCACTCCAGGCCCTGATCTTTGACGCGGTATACAACGAGTACCGCGGCGTTATCGTCTACCTGCGAGTGATGGAGGGCACCCTCAATCGCCGGGACAAGGTCCTCATGATGGGTTCTGGTAAGGTCTACGAAGCGGTGGAGATCGGCACTTTCAGGCCAAAGATGACCCCCTGCGAAGCTCTCGGCCCTGGCGAGGTCGGCTACTTCATTTCCAACATCAAGACCCTGGGCGACTTGCGCATCGGCGACACCCTGACCCTGCAAGGCAAGCCCGCCCAAGGAATGCTGCCGGGCTATGCCGAGCCCAAGCACATGGTCTTTGCGGATTTCTACCCCACGAACCCAGGCGAGTTTGAAGAGATGCGCGAGGCCCTGGAGACCCTGCTCCTATCTGACAGCTCGTTCTCCTACGAGCCAGTCACCTCGGACGCCCTGGGATTTGGCTTCCGCTGCGGATTCCTCGGCCTGCTTCACATGGAGATCATCCAGGAGCGCCTCGAGCGCGAGCACGACCTGGACATGATCCAAACCGCGCCATCGGTAACCTACAAGATCAAACGCAAGAGCGGTGAAGAGGAGTGGGTCTTGTCTCCCGGCGCCCTGCCCAATCCTGATCAGTACGAAGAGATACTTGAGCCCATCGTGCGCGTCTCCATGCTCATCCCTGCGGAATACGTAGGCGTGATGATGACAATCGCCACAGAACATCGAGGTGTCTATGTACGCCAGGACTATTTGTCCACGACACGCGTCCAACTGGTCTTCGACATTCCCCTGGCCGAGATCATGTACGACTTCTACGACAAACTGAAGTCCGCCACCCGTGGCTATGGAACCATGAACTACGACCTGCAGGGGTATTTCGCCGACGACCTGGTCAAACTCCTGATCCTGGTCAACGCCAAAGAAGTGGACGCGCTCTCCTCTATCGTGCACAAGAGTCGCGCGGACATACGTGGCCGAACAGTAATCAAGAAGCTGCGCAAGGAAATTCCGCGCCACCTCTTTGAGGTGCGCCTGCAAGCCGCCGTGGGCTCACGAATCCTGGCCCGCGAGTCAATTGCACCCCTGCGCAAGGACGTAACAGCCAAGTGCTACGGAGGCGATATCTCCCGCAAGCGCAAACTCCTCGAAAAGCAAAAAGCCGGTAAGCGCAAGATGCGCCAAGTCGGTAATGTGGACATCCCACAGAAAGCGTTCCTGAGCGTACTTGGCAGCGACGACAAGTAACACGTACCCCTTCACGACTCCAAGACATCCTGAAATCCACCGTGGCCAAGGACAAGAAGAAAGGCAGCGGCCGACCATGGCGTGAGAACATCGAGGCCATCGCGGTATCGGTAATCGTGATCGTGCTCTTCAAGTACTTCGTACTAGAGGCCTACAAGATCCCCACCGGCTCAATGCAGCCGACGCTGATGGGGTGGGACGATGGAAAAGGAGGCGGAGTCTTTGACCGGGTGGTGGTGGACAAACTCAGCTATCGCTTCCGGGATCCAAGACGGTGGGAAATCGCCGTCTTCCGCTACCCCCTCGACACAGCCAAGAACTTCATCAAGCGCCTGGTGGGCATGCCCGGCGAACACCTCAAAATTGAGAATGGCGACCTCTGGACACGACAATCGGAGGCCGAAGCCTGGGTCATACTGCGCCGGCCGCAGCGCCTGCAGGATGTGCACTTCAAACATCTGGAGACCCAAGGCGCGTGGAGACAGAAGGGCACATGGACCGAAGGGGAAGACGGCTTGGTGGCAGAAGGCCCGGGCAGCGCACGCTTTCCTCGCACCCGCTCAGCAGTGGTGGACCGCTACACCGATGGTTATCAAGGCGACCTGATCCATGCGGTCAAGCCCAAGCCCGGAGGATCAGGCCGCAACAAGGTAGGTGACCTACGAGTGGAAACCAACGTGAGCGCAAGTTCCGAATGCACCCAGGTGCGCCTGGAGTTGCTCGATGGCCCTTATACCTATGCACTGGAAATCCCCGGCCCTGCAGCCGAGGACGGATCTTCAGCGCAGGTGCAGGTTTCAGACGCCAAGGGTCAATGGGGCCAGGACAAATTGTCCCTCGATAGCCCTCTCAGCTTGGGCGGCGACGAATTGAGAATCCAATTTCAGAACCTCGATGACCTGGTGGAGGTTCGCGTTGATGGCGAGTTGCTCTTCAGCCTCGAAGTGCCCCCTGTGGCTCGGCACCAAATGTCGCACAGCGGCGTCCAGTTGATCACCCGCGGCGGCGGAGCCCGGTTTGATGAACTCACAATATCGCGCGACATCTACTACACCGATGACCAGAAGGTTACCTCCTGGAAGATCCCCGATGACTGCTATGTGGCTCTTGGAGACAACACCCAGGACTCATCCGATGGTAGGGACTGGACTCTGCTGGGCTACAAGCTCGACGACGGCCGCGAGCTATGGGGCAACCAGCGCTCCCGAGAAAATCCCCTCTTTGCGCCCGGCGAGGTTGGTGGTTCCAAAGTATTTTTCCGAGACCATCTTGGCGAGCAACATGTGTTCATGCAGGACAGAGCGTTGCCGCTGCCGCCCAAGCCCATGAGTTTCGTACCCCGGAACCTGGTCCGTGGCCGCGCAATCGCGGTTGTCTGGCCAGCCTGGTCCTCCTCCTATGGACTTTCACGATTCCAGTGGTGCCGCTGAGCGCGAGCTCTTGGAAGAAGCCTTTCGCGCCACGCGCTACGAGGCTTTCGGCTTGGGGTATGAGCTCAGCCTGCGAGTTGATCAACCGCACCCAGAACTGGATGCCCTCTTGCTCAACACCTCCCGGACCAACTGGGCCTTCCTGACCGCCTGGAATCCCCGCTCGATTCCCACCGATGCTCAGCAGAATTCCAAAGCAAACCAAGAGCTAGCAAATCAACTAGGTGAGTTGCGTGATGAGGAGGATCGTCCTCTGCTGATACTTCCAGGTCGTGGGGTTGGCCCCGATCCGAATTGGACACCTGAAGAGAGCTTCCTCGTACTAGGCATCTCAAACACGCAGGCAGCTGCCCTCTGCGAACAGTTCAACCAGTGGGCTCGACTCGCGGGGACACGGGGAGCTTCGGCGAATCTTGTGTGGTCCCTGCCGCCTGACCAGCAACCTCACTGATGCAGAGAAAGGAAGGGATTTCATCAACAGGCAATGGCTTTGACAAAAGGTAACCCTGGATCTCATCAACACCAAGAACACGCAGGAACTCAAGCTGGCGCTCGTTCTCGACACCTTCAGCCACAATAGACAAGCCCAGGCTCTGACCCAGCACCACGATCGAAGTGACAATAGCCGCATCACCCGGGTCCGACGCCAGGTCATCCACAAAGCACTTGTCGATCTTCAAGGTGTCCACCGGAAAACGCCGCAAGTACGAAAGGGACGAATAGCCGGTTCCAAAGTCATCGATGGCAAGCTGGACCCCTAGAGCCTTGAGTCGCTCCAAGTCCAGAATTACCCCATCGGGATCTTCCAGCATCAAACTCTCAGTAATCTCCAACTCAAGTCGTGAGGCGGAGAGCCCTGAAGATTGCAGTGCTTCTTGAACCACCTCCAAGGGACCCTCCCCAGTGAACTGCACAGGAGACAGGTTGACTGCGATCTGGACCGGCGGCAGGCCCACTGAATCCCAGGCCGCCACTTGAGCGCAAGCCTCACGAAGAACCCAGGCACCAATGTCGATGATCATGCCGGTCTCTTCCGCCATGGAGATGAACTCACCCGGAGGAAGCAAACCACGAGTCGGGTGCTCCCAACGCACCAGCGCCTCGAAGCCGCGCACTTGGCGGGTTTCCGCGTCGCAGCGGGGCTGGTAATGCAAGCAAAGTTCGCCACGATCCCATGCTCCTTGAAGTTCCATGGCCAGGGCTACTCTGGCAGGACGCTTGCCGTCGCCGGGATGCCCACCGCGCATGAAGAAACGAGCAAGTGGACCATGCACGGGCAAGGGCAACATGGCGTGAAAGCCCGCCGCCGCAATCTTCTCGGGACAACAGTTGCCATCGAGGCCTAGCAGAGCGACAAACCTCCCGTGAGGCGCAGCACTTCCCAACTCTACCCCCAACTTGCGGAGATCTCCCTGCAATAGTTCGACACCGAGAAAGATGCAAGTGTCCAGCAGATCCTCTTCACGAGTCAAACTGTGTACATCCACGCATAGCCTCAGGCTAGGCAAAGCCTGCTGCAGCGCGAGAGTCTCGCCTGGGTCGGTGGAAATGAGGATAGGTGTATTCATGTCTGACCCGTAAGCTCGGGAAGACTCCTACGATTGACAACACCCCCCTTATCGGCAGGAGGAATGAAAGGACCTGAGCACGGCGATGCGTGGACTGAAGGCGATATCCAACCACTGGAGGCTGGTCCCGTTCTTGGGAAACCCGTGGCGCCGGAGTGTGGCGTAGAGAGGCCAGGAAGGGCCCTGAACCCTGCCAAAAGCCCGCACGGTGTCTCCCCCCCTGCCGTGGTCAGATTCTCATTTCTGGACTAAGGGACCCGATACCCGGGGCAAGAACGCTCGCGCCAGCCTCAGCCCTGGGCCACAAGCCTACGCAACACATAGCACAGGATCCCGCCGTGGCGATAGTACTCCGCTTCGGCTGGGGTATCGATACGCACACGTGCGTTGAACACGGTTCTAGCACCATCACCGTTCGTGACATGTACCTGCACGGTTCCGCCCATGGGACCGTCGCCCGCATAGAGTGCTTCCAAGCCACTGATCGCAAAGGTCTCATCACCCTTCAGTCCCAATGAACCCGCGCTCTCCCCGGGCAGGAACTGCAATGGCAAGACGCCCATGCCCACAAGATTCGAACGGTGGATGCGCTCGTAACTCTCCACGATGCAAGCCTTGACTCCCAAGAGTGAAGGCCCCTTGCCCGCCCAGTCGCGACTGGAACCGGTTCCGTACTCTTTGCCCGCCAGAATGATCGAAGGCACACCGGCCTGCACATACTTCATGGCCGCATCAAAGATCGACATGACCTCGCCCGAGTCATGGTGAAGAGTCACACCTCCTTCAATACCTGGGGTCAAAAGATTCTTGATGCGTACATTCGCAAAAGTCCCACGCATCATGACCTCGTGGTTTCCACGGCGCGACCCATAGGAATTGAAGTCGGCCTTGGCAACGCCATGCTCCTGAAGGTACAGGCCTGCGGGAGAGTCCGCTGCAATCGAACCCGCCGGAGAAATGTGATCGGTGGTGATTGAATCTCCAAAGAGCCCCAATATCCGGGCACCTTCAATGTCCTGCACGTCCTCAGGCTGGTGCTTCATGCCCACGAAGTACGGGGGATGCTTTATGTAAGTCGAATTCTCATCCCACTCAAAGGTGTCACCGCTGCCCCCCTCTATCTGTTGCCAGGCGGCCGACCCCTTCAAGACCTCACTATAGGTTGAGGAGAACTGCTCGCGAGTGATGCAGCGAGTAACGGTTTCGGCTACTTCGTCAGCACTCGGCCAAATATCTGCCAACATGACCGGAGTGCCGTCTGCTCCATGGCCCAGAGGCTCGGTGGTCAAGTCCACAGTGATGTTCCCGGCAATGGCATAAGCCACCACCAGGGGCGGAGAGGCCAAGTAATTCGACCGCACCCGCGCGTGGACGCGACCTTCAAAGTTGCGATTGCCCGAGAGCACGCTTGAGACCACGAGTTCTCCGTCGAGGATCCCCTGCTCGATCTCAGGCTTCAAGGGGCCCGAGTTTCCGATGCAAGTGGTGCAACCATAGCCCACAAGGTGGAAGCCCAGAGCCTCAAGTTCCGGGGTCAAGCCGGCGGTATCCAGATAGTCGCTGACCACCTTGGAGCCCGGAGCCAAACTGGTCTTGACCCAGGGCTTGGACACCAAACCCAGGGCATGGGCCTTTTTGGCAAGCAAGCCAGCCGCCACCATTACGGACGGGTTGGAAGTATTGGTACACGAGGTAATCGCCGCGATAACCACGCTACCGTGAGTCAGCGGAAAGGAATCCTCGCCACAAGTCACATCAATACTGCGGTCCTCGTTCTTGCTGCCCACGGCCGTCAGAATCTCCCCCCGGGCGGCAACAAAGGCGCTCGGCATGTCCTCCAGGCGCACACGATCTTGAGGACGCTTGGGCCCGGCCAGGCTGGGTTCGATGGTGCCCATGTCCAGTTCCAGCAAGGCTGAATACTCAGGCTCGGGATCGTTGACGTCGCACCAGAGGCTCTGCTCCTTGCAATAGGCCTCTACCAAAGCGATCGACTTCTCGCTGCGACCCGACAGACGCAAGTAATCAATGGTCTTTTCGTCCACCGGAAAGAAGCCACAGGTCGCGCCATATTCCGGTGCCATGTTGGCCAAAGTCGCCCGATCAGCAAGAGGCAGACTGGTCATGCCCGGACCAATGAACTCAACAAACTTGCCCACCACCCCATGAGCGCGCAGGATCTCCACCACGGTCAACACAAGATCTGTGGCGGTTGTGCCCTTGGGCAACTCTCCTGTCAAACGCATACCCACGACCTGGGGAATCAACATGGACACGGGCTGTCCGAGCATAGCCGCTTCGGCCTCAATGCCGCCCACGCCCCAGCCCAAGACTCCCAAGCCGTTGATCATGGTAGTGTGGCTGTCGGTGCCAACCAACGTGTCGGGATAGGCCCAGCCTTCATGGCTCATCACCGTGTGCGCCAGATACTCCAAGTTGACCTGGTGCACGATCCCGGTTTCTGGTGGGACGACGCGGAAGTTCTCGAATGCACCCTGGCCCCACTTCAAGAACGCATAGCGCTCGTGGTTACGCTTGAATTCAAGCCGACCGTTTTCCTCCAATGCATCAGGACTGGCGTAATGATCCACCTGCACCGAGTGATCAATCACCATCTCGGCTGGCTGCAAAGGATTGATCTTGGTCGGATTACCCCCGAGAGCAACCATTGCCGTGCGCATGGCCGCCAGATCCACTACCGCAGGCACCCCGGTAAAGTCCTGCATCAAGACGCGCGCGGGCCGAAAGGCAATCTCACGCCTGGGCTCTGCCTTCGCGTCCCAATTGACCAGGGCCTCGATGTCCTCCACCGTGACGCTCTCGCCGTCTTCGTGACGCAGCAGGTTCTCCAACAGCACGCGCAGAGAGTAGGGCAGGCGTGTGAGGTCGTGCCCCGCAACGGAAAGCGCGGAAAGGCGCGCGATCCGAAAACTCTGGTCTTCAACCTTGAGAATGCCATGGGCCTTGAAGGAATCGGTCATGAATGCGTAGAAGGGTCGGTCTGGAACGGGATTGGGGCAAAGAGAATAACCGCTTCAGGACCCATGGCGAAGACCAGAGCACGGGTTCTCTGGCATCGGTATGAGTTCCGGAGTTCAACACCAATCGAAGCCGCCCCCTTGCCCTGCACTTGCTGGAGTGAGTGCGGCGCTGCCACCTATGGGGCCCCTCAGCGATCGAGCCAGGACACGCCCCCGCCTTTACCTTCCAAGGCAACAACGCTGCTGCACATGGGGCCCGAAGCCACTGGCGGCCCCCACCAACACCACCGAATCGGGACAGGCCACGCAGGTCACAGCCTGATAGATCGGATCGGCGGCGAGATCGAGTACACAACGCTCCAACCAAATCGTCCCCGCCCCGGACATGCAGCCCGCACGGCCTCTCACCAAACAATCCCGCAGACTCGCGCGAGATGTGGCCGAGCGACCCTGAACCGTAGGCCGCGCCCCCGCATCCAAGACGCAGCGGTCAAAGTGCGCCTCACCCCCTTCATCCAAATAGATGTTGCCCCCCAAGAAGGCCGAGTTACGCGCTTCCAAGACGCTGCCCTGAGCCAACCAGATCAACTGGGCATTGCTGCTGGAATCCAAATTCCCAATGCGACAACGATCCAGCACCAAGGACGCCCCTTGAGCCTGCACCGCCCGCTGGATCCCACTCAGGGTCACATCCCGGGCGAACAACTCCGTCTCCGTGATCCAAAGGGCACTGGTGCGATTCCCCTCAATAGTCAGATTTTCGAGAACCACATCCCGGCTGTGTTCCAAACGCAAGGTCCCCACCAACACCGTGCCCTCCTCACCTTTGAGGCGCATGCCGCTTACCCCCAGCCGCTGAGAACTGAGAGCCTCGGACAAGACGTGCCGCCCCGCGGGAATCAAGATGTCCACATAGACTTCCTTCTCTCGTGAGAGCTCCAGCAGAATCTCACGAAGAGCTCCTTCGTCATCTGCTGGAACCACGATCTGTTCGCGCGCTCCATCGGGCAAGGGCCAGGAGTCAAGTTGCAAGGAAGCCAGCTCGCGCTGCGAGCGCAGCAAGTGTCCTTCACCATCCAACAAGGCGTCGATGAGATCCAACAATGCCCGGGCTGGCAGGCCGCTGGCCTCTGACTCTGCACTCAGAGCCGGGCGCACGCGGTCCAACATGCGCAAGGCAATTTCCGCGGACTCCAAAGTGCGCGCTTCGGGTGGATTCTCAGCCGCTTCCAAATAATGAGCCACCGCCAGCAAGGCCATGGCCCGATCTCGCTGGCTGGCATCCACCGTCCCACGAATCAGTGCCGCCAATTCCTCGGGCGCTCCCGACCGAAGCTCTTGGACCCAATCCCGACTCTCGCGCAGGGGTCGCCGGGCTGGCGGCAACAACACGAGCAGATCGCCCGGCTGATCCAAAACCTGCGGAGGCTCGGGGTCTTCCAGCACCAAATTGATCAAAGCCGTCACGGCCGGGTCCGGTTCCGCATGGGCAGCAAGTCGCAACCAATCGGATGCGCTCGGTCGCCCCGCCAGCTCAAGCACCGCCAGGGCTCGGTACAACGCCTCGCTGGCATCAAGACCCCGGGGCACATCCCCCTCCAACCCTTCTTCTCGAGCCATGGCCAGGAGCACGAGGCGCTGACCACCAGGGCCGAAGCCTCCGGAGAGCAACAGGTCACGCACAGAAGAACGGGTCTCCGTTCCACTGGCAGGGTCGGTCAAGGCAGCCTCCAAAGCCGGCAAGGCCTCCGGTCCGAGGGCCAGCAACAAAGCCCGAGCCTGCATGCGCCGTCCATAGGCCTCTTCCCGTAGGGCCAAGACTCCGCGCTCAGCAAGGTCCTTGAGGGTTGCGGCATCATCACGATCCACAAGCAACACATTGAAGGGCTCAGATGCTGGAGAATGCGGCCCGCCTTCGTATTCCTGTCGCACCCGGAACCGCACTATGGGCAAGGCGTCCACGCTCACTTTCGAATCCAACCCAATGCTGCGTTCCCCGACAGCCCCCACGGCCAGGCGCACCCATTCACCGTCTTCGTCAGCCTCCTCTAGCACCAAGCGCACTCTGCCCGGGTCTGGCGCGGCCCTGGTCAAGGGCTCAAAGGAGACTTCAACTCTCCCCTGCGCAAATACTGCTCTCGGCTCCCCCGGCGCACTAGGAAACAACCCGCTGCCGCACAGATCCAATTGACGCCAATGGAGCAATCCTCCATCCCTTGCTATCTCGGAACGAATTCGCACTGGAACCCCTTCCGGGGTGATCAAGCACAGGGTGGCACCCGCGGGCAGGACATGCTGGCGCATTGGCTGCTCCGCATCCCGCTGCCAGGGAATCGAAGGCCGCCAAGAACCAAGGTCGCTAGGTCTTGCCCCGGATCGCTTGATTGAACTCTTGGCAGCAGGACCAGCTCGCATACCTTCGGCCAACGCAAAGATCAGGTTCTGACCCTGATTCTGGGTCACCTCAAGGTGATATAGCGCACCGTTGACTTCACCAGTCAATAGATTCCAGCGAGCGCCTTTGGGCAGAATTGCGGGTAGATCTTCCGAGCGCGTCTGGCGCACAACACGCCTGCGCACTCCGAGACCCGATCCACCGAGAGCAGTCACGCGATACTCCATCACCTCGGAGCCCAGCGCGGGACCCGACCAGCTGCCGCCTTCGATTTCGCCCAAGTTGGCGAAGGTCTGATCGGGCCCGGCTGCCCTGCCCTCAATGCGGTAGCGCCTGCCTTCAGTCGAATCCCAGATCAGTTGATACTCGGACTGATCGAGCCGCGCTTCCAACCAGCGTGGCTCCCGTATCAGTTCAGTCACCCCCTTGGGTGCAAGGACCACCTCCAAAGACACGCCGGCTGGCCAAGACCCCAGCACTCGCAGATACCCCCAGGAATCATCCTCCAGCACAAAGAGATACTCTGCCCCCACTCCGACCCCGGTCTTGGACCGAAGCCCAGCAGGCTCGCGCCGGATCACCCTCAGGGGCTGACCAGCATCCGCGCCACCCAAGGGAACCAATTCCGGAGAAGCCAAGAGCACTCCATCACTCAATACCAAACGCCCCGCACTGAGTTCACCGTCCAAAGTCTCCCCGGTGCGCAGGTCCAGAGAACTGCCTTCCTCCAGCCAATAATCCTCCCCCGGCTCCTGGAAGCAATCAAGAGTATTCATGGGTACGGCCGCCAAACCGCCCCAAAGATAGAGCGCTCCAAAAAACATGTCCCCCCAGGATAGAGCCTGCCCGATCCCGGGTCTGCCCTTATCCCCAAGAGCAGCCCTCCATCCTGCCCCAGGGGCCCAAGCGCTGATTCCCCCTCTCAACAGTTGGCCTTTTCTTGAAGCCCACTCTATGATCCCCCTCACAATTCAGGGGAAGTAGCTCAGTCGGTAGAGCGTCGCGTTCGCAACGCGGAAGTCGAGGGTTCAAGTCCCTTCTTCTCCACCATTTCTTGTTCGCTGCTCTCTATCGGTTGCGGCTCGCTTCGCAGCCAAGACACAACTGTCCCGCGCGGGATCAGCGCTCCCTCACCGCAGCCGTTTCTTGCGCTTCTTCGGCAAGAGACCGGCGCTCTCTTCTTCCAGGAACTTGAGCACCACATTGGTGATACCATCCCCAAACCGCCGCAGTTGCCAGCCCTGAATGCCCTCGATGGCTCTGAGAGATTCAAGGCTCTCCGGCCGCTGCTGGGCCAAACGCCCCAGAAGGTGGCGGTTGAGCACATAGGCACTTTCGATACCAAGAGAATCCGCAGCCTTCTTGCGCCAGCGCTTGAGGCGCTCGTGGAGTTCCTGGGTCGCCTCGTCCAGATCCAAGGTCCCAGCCTTGCGTGGGGCCCGAGGCAAACGCTCGATGGGGTCGGCCCCAAGACCGCGAACCACAGCGTCCAACACCTCGTCACCCATGCGGGTCGCCATACGCGGGGTGAAGCCTTTGATGGCGGTCAATGCGCGATAATCCTTGGGCCTGCGACGAGCCACATCCAACAGGGCCTGGTTGCTGATCACCCGGAAAGTGGGTTTGTCACTCTTCCGTGACAGATTATCTCGTAGCACGAAGAGCTCTTTGAAGACCGCCCGCTGAACTGGGTTCAAATCCCGGGCACCCTTGACACGCACAAAGTCATCAGGCTGTACCTCAGTCGGCACCGGGCGCAGCTGCTCTAGCCGCCGGCATTCGCTCTCGACAATCATCAACCGATCGCGCTCCTCGCACTCGGCATACAACATCTCAAAGAGGTCTGGCAGATAGTGCGTGTCAAGCCGCGCATAGTCGATCTGCTTCTCGCTCAAAGGCCTCTTCGACCAGTCCGAACGCTGCATGGACTTGTCCAGTTGCACATCGAAACGGGCAGAGAGCACATTGGCCAGGCCCGGGTTTGCCGAGCCCAGGACCGCCGCCGCCACGCGAGTGTCAAACAGGCCCGCCAAGCGAAACTCGTGCAAGCCTCCAAGCAACAGAATGTCGAATTCCGCATCATGAAGCACCTTGACCCGTTCGGGATCCGCCAGCATCTCCCCCAAGGTACTCAGGTCCAGATCCGCCAGGGGGTCCACCAACCAGTCCCGCCGACCCGCGGTGATCTGCACCAGACACAGCTTCTGGTGGTAACTGAAGAAGGCGTCGGCCTCCGTGTCCACCGCAATCACCCGCTCGTCCTTGAGCGCCATCAGCAACTCGTCCAAGCCCGCCCGATCGCTGACGACTGTGGGCGGCGGAAGGGCGCTTGACATGAAAGCTGGACTGGGCTGGACCGACTGGGGAGAAGGGAAGACCAACCCGGAAGGAACCGAAGCCCCCCGGGACCCGGGGGGCTTCGGAAGGCGGGGTTGGCGAGGGCGACGGGACTTGAACCCGCAACCTCCGGCGTGACAGGCCGGCACTCTAACCAATTGAGCTACGCCCCCGCAGAAGGGGCGGAAGTGTAGTTGGCTGAAGGGCGCCTGTCCAGCCATCCGGCCGTCAGATCTGCTCCAAAGTAGGTTGAAGGGGCGCAAGAGGCTACCCTGGGCCCGTGGTTTCAGATCCCATCCTACGTGCCCTCAACCGGCACCCCCTCGACGCACGAGCCACGATCACCCTGATAGTCCTGGGGGGCACCCTGTCCCTGATGGCCTTTCAGGGAGCCGATCTTGAGGTCCTGCTACTGGATGAGCGCGGCTGGAAACAACGCCCCTGGACCGTGCTGACCAGCGTCCTGTTCCACGGGAATGCCATGCACCTGGGCTTCAACCTGCTGGTCCTGTGGCAGTTGGGGCGAATTGTGGAGGCCATATGGGGCACTTGGCGGACGGTCGTGTTCCTGCTGTTCCTGGCGGCGGGCTCCAACAGCGCCCAGTGGGCCCTCAGTGGCCCTTCCGTGGGCCTCTCAGGCGTTGTCTATGGCCTTTTCGGCCTGCTCTGGGCGGCCAGCCGATGGCACCCTGACAAGCTTGGCCTCCTGAATCCCTCGGTGACCCGCATGTTGGTGGGTTGGTTCTTCCTCTGCATCGTGCTGACCGAAACCGGCACCCTACGAGTTGCCAATGTGGCCCACGGGAGCGGTGCGATCTTGGGCGCGGCACTGGGCTGGAGCCTCTCGGGTCCACGGGATCGGCGCGCCTGGCGCTGGTTGTTGTTCCCCTGCATGACCCTGCTATTCGTACTGGCAGGTCAATATGGGAGGCCCTACCTCAACTTCACCGAAAGCCGAGCGCGAGAGGTCTTCGCTATCGGGTACGACCAGGAAATCGCGGATCAGAACCAGGCGGCTCTTGAATCGTTCACCGAAGCCACACGGATTCTCCCAGATTTCGAAGAGGCTTGGTGGAACCGCGGAGTGTGCCTGCAGAAGCTCGGACGAAAGGAGGAAGCAGATGATTGTTTCCAGCGATCACGGGAATTGGGGCACAAGACTGAGGGGGAGTGACTGACTGCTCACACCTGAGCTCAGTCCTTCGACACCTCAGCATCCTTGCTCGATTCCCAAGCCTTGAGCAAGCTCACCAGATCCTGTTCGATCATGGGGCCACCGACAGCCTTCTCCATAATTCGAAAGCGTGTCTCGAAGCGCCGCACGGCACGGCGGCAAAGTGCTTCAGGATCCAAGTCGAGGTAACGGGCCAAGGTCGCACTGGCGAGCAGCAGGTCGCCAAGTTCATGTTCGATGGCCGGCCGGTTCTCGGGTGACGGTGCAGTTCCCGGGGCAGCTTCGCGGTCGCTCTGGGAGAGTTCCTGTTCCAACTCACCCAACTCCTCGCGCACCTTGTCCAAGGCCCCAACAATAGAAGGCCAGGCGAAGCCCACACCAATCGCCTTTCCAGAAGCCCGAGCCACGCGTTGCAAAGCGGGCATGGCCTTTGGAATTCCCGCCATGGCGCTGGTATCTTCGCCGGCGTCCTCGCGCTCTTTGCGCTTGATCGCCTCCCAGTCTTGTGTGCTGGAGCCCGCACGATGTTCCTTGTCAAACACATGGGGATGACGCCGGATAAGTTTTTGAGCGCACTTCTCGGCGGCCTGGCCTAAGTCATAGCGCTCACCATCCTGAGCGATACGGCAGATCATCAACACCGCCAACAGAGCGTCTCCCGCCTCGGCCTGCGCCTGACTGGCCGAACCCTCCTCAATGGCCTCGATCCACTCATGGGCCTCTTCAACCAAGTAAGGCGCCATGCTGGCTTCGGTCTGGGCCTGGTCCCAGGGACAACCACCCGGCGCGCGCAGGCGATCCACTACCGCAAGCAAGTGGCGCAAGCCCAACAGGCGTGGATCATCGGTCTGGACGGGTTCGATGGTGGTCATAGCGTGTAAATAGAGGAGATTGGAGCTGCGGGATCAGGCATCAATTGAGCCCAGAGACATAAGGGACAGGGTCGGCCAGGGCCGCCTCACGGAAACCCTCAAGGCGTAGGTGGCAGGCATCGCATTCGCCGCAGGCAAGGGTTTCTGTTCCGCGTTCAACAGGATCGTAGCAAGTGTGGGTCAGGCCAAAATCCACGCCCAATTCCAAGCCCCGTTCGACGATCCCCTGCTTACTGAGCTTCATCAGGGGCGCGTGGATTCGCAGAGGCTTGTCATCTTCCGCTCCTGCTACGGTGGCGAGCTGCGCGAGGCTCTCAAACGCCTGCAGGAATGCTGGTCGGCAATCGGGGTAGCCGGAGTAATCTACTGCATTGACGCCCAGGAACAGGTCCGTTGAGCCCAGTACCTCGGCCCAACCCATGGCGATCGCCAGAAAGATCGTGTTGCGAGCGGGTACATAGGTGATGGGGACACCTTCACCAATGTCCTCGCGCCGGCGCGCTTTGGGCACTTCAATATCTGCGGTCAAAGCGCTGCCTCCAAGAACATCCAGACCAACGCGCACGATGCGATGATCCTCCGCGCCGAGGGAACATGCCACGCGGCTGGCGGCGACAAGTTCCTGGCTGTGACGCTGGCCGTATGCAAAGGAAAGGGCGTGGGTGCGAAAACCCATGGCGCGGGCTTCGGCCAGTGCCACGGCGCTGTCCATGCCCCCGGAGACCAGGCAGACAGCGGGAGGAGAATCGGGGGAGGCGCACATGAGAAAGGGAGAATACCCAAGGGGCAGGCCCCCGAAGAAGCCTGCCCCCACTTGAAGACACGTGCGGCTGAAGATCCAGTTCCTAGACGCCGATGTCGATCAAGGCCATGGCTTCTTCAACAGCGCTCAGGACCTCAGTGCTGCAGTAGACCAAGAGGGCATTGGTGCGCTCGTCGGCGACTACAACGAAGGACTGTCTGCCTTTTACCTGCGCATTCGAGAATAGTCGCTTGACATGATTCTCAGCTTCATCAGAGGAAGCATGAGCCAAGGGAAAGCGTGCCCGGACCATTTTCACCGGAGTGCCCACTTCCTGCACGGAACTAGCTGCACCCTGTTCCATGGCCAACAAAGTACGCAGCCAAGCGGCCACAGTCGGCATGGGGCCGATCAAATTGATGGTGTTTTGTGACAGTGGCACCATCCTTGACGTTTCTCCTTTGGAAACAGAACGCATCATCTGCGAGATCTCTCTGCTGTCCCCTGACTTCAGGGTGTACGTAGTGGACACGATCAGGGCTGAATGATCGGGATCGGAGAGGATTGCCTCGGGGTCTATGGCAAAGGCCCCAGAGAGATCAAATAATCCGCGCGAGTTCACCACCTCAACCGTGAATGGCTTCTCGTTACGAAGAATGCGAATAAAGAACCCATTGGACGAGAGCATGTGCTCAGTCAGGGATTGCACAGCATGACTGGGTAGAACCGTACCCGCCTGCAGAGCACAGACGGTCCCGGACAGTTGATGGCGCACACTTTCGGTCAATAGCACATGCTGATCGGTCACTGCACCATAGGCCTCTACCAGACTCAACAGGCTGGCGCGCTGTTCCTCTTCTCCGTCTTCGGATGGGCCAGCAGCAAGAGTCAACGGGGTCTTGGCCGGAGGAAAGAGAGCGCCCGCTGGGACGCTCCCCGGGGACGATTCCAACAACATGACCGGCGCCGAAGCACAGGAGAGTCCAACAATCAACGAGGCAGCGACAAGGGTTGGGTGAACATTCATAATAGGTTCAGGGTCAAGGCGAGACAGAACCGGAACTGCCCTAGCGGGTGACAGGATTCTTGAGGTCCTCTTGGATGAGAGTGCCCCTCCGGTAAACCCAATACGACTGCCCCGCCACGGTATTCCCACTGACCCGATTTGACCGTTGCGTTTCACCCGGCAGGGCCTACGCTGTTAGGCCCAAATCACCAGTCTCCAATCCACAGCTATTCGAACAACGTGACCAACCTCAACCGTGAAGCCGTCCTGACTGCCCTAGGCCGGGTCCAGGACCCAGACCTACACAAGGATATCGTCACCCTCGGTTTCGTCACCAAGTGCGAAGTAGAGGGCACACAGGTCTCGGTGGTTATCAACCTGACTACTCCGGCCTGCCCCGTAAAAGATCAACTCAAGAACCAGGCCGAAGCAGAGATCCGTAGCCTGCCCGGGGTCACGGATGTTGAAATCGAAATGACGGCCGTTGTGCGCGGACAAGAAGGCGCCCCGCGCGAACTCGCCAAGACGATCCAGAACATCATCGCCATCAGTTCCGGCAAGGGCGGTGTGGGCAAGTCCACGGTCTCGGTCAATTTGGCTTGCGCTCTGGCGAAGACCGGCGCCAAAGTAGGTCTCTTGGATTGTGACATTTATGGACCGGACATTCCCATGATGATGGGCCTGACAGGGCACCCGGAACAAACCGAGGTGGACGGCAAGCCCATGTTGACCCCGAAGGAACGCCACGGGGTCAAGACCATGTCAGTGGGCTACCTGCTCAAGGAAGAACAGCCCGCAATTTGGCGCGGCCCCATGGTTCACAAACTGATCGAGCAGTTCTTGTCCGATGTTGTCTGGGGCGACCTTGACTATCTCCTGGTGGACATGCCTCCGGGCACGGGCGACGCACAGCTTTCCCTGGCGCAGCTGGTTCCCCTCACGGGCGCAGTGCTGGTGACGACTCCCCAAGCGGTGGCAACCTTTGATGTGACCAAGGCGATCACCATGTTCAAGCAGGTCAACACCGAGATCCTCGGTCTGGTGGAAAACATGGCGGGTCAATCCATCGAAGGCTTGGTGGAAGGGGGCCAGGAGGGCCAGACGGTGCGCCTCGCCGTGGGCGGTCAAGAAGAGGTGCTCAGCATCGATTCAGAAGGTCGCTTCCGAACAACGATCGACGTCTTTGGCCGCGGTGGCGGCGAGCGACTAGCAGCCCGCTTCGGGTTTCCGATGATCGGCCAGCTGCCTCTGGATCCCAGCGTGCGCGTGGGTAGTGACGGCGGGGAGCCGGTGGTCATCAGCAGCCCGGAATCGCCCCTCGCCAAGCGCTTCATCGAAACCGCTGGTAAGTTGGCCCAACGGATCGCCGTGCGCTCCTTTGCGAGTTTGCCGGTACTGGACTAGGTCTCCCGCCTCAGAGGATTCAGCATTGTCTGGACCTCTGCAAGGGGCCTGCACGGCCCCTGTGCCCGGAACCCACTCTCTGGGGCGCTCTGAGCCAAGAGGACCTACCCAACCCTTGCGTTGAGGCCCCACGCAAAAGAGCGAAGTGCTCTATTCTGGGTTCCACACAAGGTTTTATCCAATTCGGACGATCCCCCGCGAAGAACGCCATGATTCCCTCCCCCTCACTGCTGCTCCTTTCTCTTCCTCTTCTGCCTCTGATTTCGAATCATCAAGACGAGGCCAAGCCAAAACGGGCAGGACTTCCCGAAAAGGTCGAAGGGGAGATTCCCCTTGAGTGGGCCGACGCCCTGAACTGGCGCTCGGTAGGACCCGCATGCATGGGCGGACGCATCACCGACGTGGCGGTCAATCCGGATAATCAGAGCGAACAATGGATCTCTAGCGCCACCGGTGGACTGCTGCACACCACCAACAACGGAGTCACCTACGAGCACCAATTCAACGCACAACGAGTGGGTTCCATAGGCGCGGTCGCTGTGGCACCTTCCAATCCAAAAACCGTTTGGGTGGGGACAGGAGAATGCAATCCCCGCAACTCTGTTTCCTTTGGCAACGGTGTTTATCGCTCGCTTGATTCCGGAACGACTTGGGATCACATGGGCCTCGAAGACAGCTTTCAAATCGCCGAGATCCTCGTGCACCCAGAGGATGAGGGCACAATCCTCGTGGCCGCCCTTGGCCGACTTTGGGGACCGAATGAAGAGCGCGGTTTGTACCGCTCGCAAGATAGCGGTGAAAGCTGGCAACGAATTCTAGAAGTGGACGAGAACACTGGCGTAGTCGAAATTGCCATGCAACCGGGACAGCCCGATGTGCTCCTTTGCGCCAGCTATCAGAGACGACGGGATATATACGACAGCAATGATCCCGCCAAGAAGTGGGGTCCGGGCAGCGCTCTTTGGCGCTCGGCAGACGGAGGAGATTCCTGGACCAGGCTGACCGCGCCTGAAAGTACAAGCGGGCTGCCCACGGTCACATTGGGACGCATCGGTGTGGACTTTTGTCAATCGACGCCCAACGTGGTCTTCGCCACGATTGAGACCGAACGCATCACTCAAGAGCCCGAAAACGCAGCCTGGATAGGTGTTCGTGCGGTGGATGCAGAGGTGGGCGCACGCATCACCGATGTGGAAGCGGACAGTCCCGCGGACAAGGGAGGCCTGAAAGAAGATGATATCTTGCTACGCATTGCAGACCAGACTCTTCTGGATTGGAATGCCACAACAACTCTCCTACGCAAACATGTGGCGGGAGACATAGTGACGGCGGAAGTCATCCGCGGGGGTGAGGTGCTGGCCCTCGAATTCACCCTCGGGCCGCGCCCGGAGCGGGAGGGGTCTCGGGAAGATGAACTGGGATATCCCCGTTCAGGGCCTTTCTCCATTGGCCTCGGAGGCCAAGAGGCCAACGCACAGGACAATCAGGGACCAGAAGGTAAGGAATTCGGCGGCTTGTTTCGCTCGGAAGATGCAGGCCTCACCTGGCAACGAGTCAATTCACTCAACCCGCGCCCCATGTACTACTCGGAAGTGCGCGTGGACCCCAGCAACCAGGACAATGTCTATGTGTTGGGCACGCGTCTTTGGCGCTCAAGCGATGGGGGCAAGAATTTCAGCAACGATGGCCATGACGGCTCGGTGCATGTGGATCACCATGCCCTTTGGATCGATCCCACCGATGGCAATCACATGGTCTTGGGCAACGATGGCGGCATCTATGTGACCTGGGATCGCATGGAGCACTGGGACCATCACAATCATGTAGCCATTGGTCAGTTCTACAATGTGGAGGTTGGGCCACGGGACAACTACCGCGTATATGGCGGCCTGCAAGACAACGGTTCCTGGGGCGGGTGGGCCCAGGTCAACAACGGCCCCGGCCCGGTGAACTCAGATTGGATCAGTATTGGCGGCGGCGATGGTTTTGTGGTGCGCGTGGATCCCGAAGACCCGGACCTGGTTTACTACGAGAGCCAGAACGGAGGCATGGGGCGCAGAAATCTGGTCACTGGCGAAAGCGGTTGGATTCGGCCCGCGGGAAACCACGATGTCCGTACGCGTTTCAATTGGAACACGCCGTTTATTCTCAGCCCCCACAACAGCGCGATCCACACCAGCGCGGGCAGCCGAGTTTATCGCTCGGTCTCCCGGGGCAGCGGAGCACGATCGATCTCAGATATCTTGACTACGACTGAGCGGGGCGCGGGCAGCGCCTTGGCGGAGTCACACTTCAGGGCAGGCGAGCTTTGGGTCGGTACGGATGATGGAGGTCTCTGGCATACCCCCGATCGCGGAGTGACTTGGATTGACCTTTGGGCCCTGAATACAGACCCGGAAGCGGTCAACGAAGAGGTGGGAGAGCCTGCAGCCGAGGAGGAGATCATTGAGGAAGATATCGAGGAAGAGCCCATCATCGAGGAAGAGCCCATCATCGAGGAAGAGCCCATCGAAGAGGAACTCACTACTGAAGAGGTGATTATTGAGGATACGGCGGCTTCGGAGCCCGCACCCGCATCGGATGACCCCTCCCCCTCTTCTGAAGACACCATCGGTGGTCTCTGGACTTGCTTTGCTACGGGAGCAGGCCTAGAAGACCCCGAAGACGGTCGCTTTGAGCTGAGTCTTGAACTAGGCGCCGAAAACGCCTTGAGCGGCTCGATGAAAAGCGACTTGGGAAACGGCGATATTCGCGATGGCCGCTACAACCCTGAAGACAACAGTTTCCGCTTTGCCTTTCAGGGCACAAACCTACGCTTGGAGTTCCAAGGCAAACTCGAAGGTGGCGCCCTTTCCGGACAGCTTTCGGGCGCGGGCGGCTCCTTCAACTTCGACTTCACTGGACAACGGCCAGAAGTACCTGAACCAGCTGAAGTGCCTTCAGATCAGGCGTCGGAACAAGATCCCGAGAAGCCTGCGTCAGCACCAGAAGTGGCCACCGATTCAGAAGAGGGAGAGGGAGAGGGAGAGGGAGAGGGAGAGGAAGAGGAAGATGACAAGCCCACCTGGGCCGACCAACTCCAAACAAGTTCACATACCCTGCCTAAGAAGCCGCTCAAGAACACCATCGACCAGCTCCTCCCCGGTCGCCGCTATGTGAGCCAGCTCTTCGCCAGCCAGCACGACGCGAACCGGATCTACGCGGCCTTCGACGGCCACCGTAGCGACGACGACTTGCCCCACGCTTTTCGTTCCGATGACGAGGGGCACACCTGGGTCAGCTTGACCAAGAAACTCCCCAGCAGCGCCGGGCCCGTGCGCGCCTTGCACGAGGACCGCAGCAACGCAGACCTGCTCTACCTGGGCACCGAGTTCGGGTTCTTCGTATCCATCAACCGTGGCAAAGACTGGACGCGCATGAATGGAACCAACGGTCTGCCAACGGTTCCGGTGCATGATTTTGCCCAGCATCCGACAAGAAACGACCTGATAGTAGGCACCCACGGACGCTCGATCTGGATCCTGGACGTGGGCCCCTTGCGCGAGGCTTCCGAGGATGCTCTGAATGCACGAGCGCACCTTTTCAAGCCTGGCACCGCCATTATCAGCACCAGGGAACCCCAGGCTGCGAACTCGGGTACGCGCCGTTTTGTGGGGGAAAACCCCGCCACAGGCGCGGTGATCTACTACACGCTCAACAAGAAAGGGCGCGATGTGACCCTGCACATTGAAGCGGGTGACGGCACCATTGTGCAGACCCTTGATCCCTCTAGCGAACGCGGCTTGCACCGGATGACCTGGAATCTGCGGCTGACGTCTTCCAACGCTGACGGTCGAGGTTCAGGTAGACGCCGTTTCCGGAGAGGCCGTCAGGCCACGCCTGGTACCTACCGCATCGTGCTGAAGGAAAGCGGTCAGCGCTACGAGCAAACCCTCGAGGTGCGCAACGCCAAGAGCGAGTAGGCCCTCACTCGGCAGAAAAGCGCTCCATGCGATCGACAATCCGCTCAAGATCATCGAGCAAGAGACGCTGCAAGCCCGTGCGCATGTCCGCTTCCCGAGAGCGCAACGCGTTGAGGGTCGCCCGATAATACCACAGAGTCCCCTCTTGGCCGCTGCTGAAGCGAGTGAAGATCTGGGTCCCAAAACGCGCCAGGTCCGTTACCACCGAACGGGCGTTGTGAATCTTGTCGCAGGCCACCACTAGCAAGACCGAGGAATCTGCTTCGTTGCGAATGAACTCAATGAAGCGATCCTTGCGCGCACGCCATTCACCACGCTCTTCGCCGGGGGCGGCCAGGGAATCCGAGCAGCCGCGAATGATCATGGCGACTCGCGGACCATAGATCTCTTCGAGCTCCACAAGGAGTTCCTCCCCTCCTTGGTCCTCCACCGCATCATGCAAGAATGCGGCGATAGTCTCGTCTTCGTCAGCCCCGTGTTCCATGGCCAGAGCGGCGACGCTGAAGAGGTGCGCCGCATAGGGCACCTCTGTGTCTCCGCGAGCGCGCTCTTCCTTGGTCTTCTTGCGTTTTTGGCGCCGATGAAGAAAAAGCCCCCGGGTCACAGCATCGCGGAATCGTGAGGAAAGGGGAATCACAATGCGAGCATGTTAGCAGGCAGACACGCGCCCTGCCCGGATCAGCGCAAATCTCCTGCTCAATCCTCACCCAGGAGAATCAGTCGCGCCACTGCTTGTGACACGAATTGCAGGATCCCTCAATGCGAGTCATCAAAGCCGCAGCCTGCTCAATAACCTGCTTGTCCGCCTGCCGTGCTTGACTCACCTGGGCAGCGAGCTCTTCTGCGGCTGGAATGATGCCCTCGAAGTTGGCACGAAAGCTCGCCGGACGGGCACGCAGATCATAGCCACCAAGAGAACGCCTGAAGATCTCCGCCAGACGCAGGGCTTCCTGTTCAGGAACCAAATCCGGATGTGTGGGATCCACGACCCAAGCGTTGCCCTTGAGAGACTTGAGATTCTCCAAAGCGCGGGTCGCCATGACCATGGCTTCTTTCATGCCGGAAGTACCTACCGCAGGAGTGAAGTCCCATTGGTACGCGGCGCTTGCGTCCATGCTGGGCAGGCTGCGACTGGCGATGGTGGCGTAGAGGCCTTCGTAGGCTGGAGAGGTCCCCATCCACTGGCGCATTTCTGCCAGGGCCTGCTCCCGAGAAACATGGTCCAGCACAAGACGCCCTACCGCTGCAGCGGCGGGGCCCCTGTGCTTGCCATGAAAGCAATGCACATAGAACGGCCCGGGCAACTCACGGAAGGTCTTTGTCATGCGTAGCAGCTCGCCCTCGGTCATGCCCTTGTATTGGATCGGCACATGCACATAGCGCATGCCAAAGCGCGCTGCAGCTTCCGCCAGGGGCGCCTTGCCGTCCACCGAGAGGATTGTCTTGATTCCCCATTCCGCCAGACGCTCGAAGGCTTCTTCGGATTCCGGTTCACCCCCCGAGATGATCCGCGACGAGAGGAAAAAGACATTCTGCAGGTCTTCGTGATCCCAGGCTGATTGGGCCTCCAAAGACACCAACGCCGCAGCCTCATAGGCAGTACCCTGGAGTTCAACCCCAGGGATTGCCTCCAGTGTTCGCTGACCCTGGCAGGCCACCAGGGCAAGGGCCAGGAGCAGGGGGTTCTGGGCTGTACGCATGCTGAAGAGGGGGGTGTTGATGATGGGCATCACTGACCCTGTGCAAGGACCATACCAGGGCAATAATCGTGCTCCGGGGCCTATTCAGGCGAGAGCGTGCCCCCATTTCGTCCAACAGCGTAACCGATGGGGAACGCTCAGGGGAAAGTCATCTACCCCTTCAGGGCAGCCAGGATGCCACGGGTCGCAAGAGAGCGGTTGAGAGTATAGAAGTGCAGGCCTGGAGCCCCGCGAGCCAAGAGCTCCCGACACTGCTCGATGGCGTGCTCAATACCAATGGCCATCACCGATGCCGGATCATCCTGATGATCGTGCATGCGCTTGGAAAGGGCGCCGGGGATTTCGACCCCGCACATCTTCGTAAAACGATCGATCTGAGCCACATCGGTGATCGGCATGATCCCAGGCACCATCGGGACCTGCACTCCGCGGCCGCGCAAACGATCGCTGAAACGAAAGTAGTGCTCATTGTCAAAGATCATTTGGGTCACAAGGAACGATGCACCCTGCTCAACCTTGTGGATGGTCCAATGCAGATCCTCATCCGCATCGGAGGATTCAGGATGGGATTCTGGATAAGCGGCAGCGCCGATACAGAGGCCACCACGCTTGGCCAGGTGAGCGATCAATTCAGAGGCATGGGCAAAACCGCCTTCGGGAGCCTGGAAGTTCTCTTGATCCTTGGGGGGATCCCCGCGCAGAGCCAAGATGTTCTCAATTCCATCGGCTACCAACTGATCCACGACCTGATCAATCTCAGCCTTTGTCGCTGCCACACAGGTCAAGTGCGCCATTGCGGGCAGACCGATCTGATTCTGAATGCGCGCAACAACCTGCTGAGTGCGCTCACGGGTGGTCCCGCCAGCACCATAGGTCACCGAAACATAGTCCGGGTTCACTGCCGCTTGCAGATCCAGAACCGTCGCCATCAGAGCTTCAGCTCCCTCGTCGCTCTTTGGGGGAAAAAACTCGAAGCTGAAAACCGGTGACCCCGTTCCAAAGCGATTGATGATACGCGTCATTCTTCATCCACTTCGAGGATCTCCTCAAAGCTCTTGCGGAAATCATCAGGGATAGGAATCGGTTGCATGCCTTCCAGCTTGATGCAAACCGTAGTCATTCGTGCTTCCAGAATATGCTGATCCCCCAAGCTGAAACGATAACGCAGGGTCATGCTGGAACTCCCGAGCTTGGAACAGGTAACTGAAACTACAGGCCGGTCACCGAAATGAAGGGGTTTCTTGAACTCGACCTCGCTGTGCACCAGGGGAAAGCCAATCTTTCGCTCCAACAGCAGGTGGTAATACCGCTGGCCCACATGTTCTTCCCAAAGGCTCTCGAACACATCATGCAGATAGTCATAGATGCGCGGGAAGTAAGCAATCCCAGCGGGATCCACATGGCCAAAGCGGACTTGGAGGACGGTGCTGAAGGCGCTCATGAAGAAAAAAGGTCGGGCCAGGCCACGCGGCAAGCATCAGTAACGATTGACGCCAAGACTTGGAGTTGCTGCTCTCCGTGAGCGGCAGTGGCCGCGGCGGGATCTCCGCAGTAGCACTCCTCGGCCCCCATCTCGGCAAAGGTCGTCTTGCCCTGAGCAATGCCGTCGATCAATCCGATCTCCACCGGTGGCAAGAGCTCGCGCGCATTCTCGCGCACAGCAGAGGGATCTACCGCTTGCACAATCGAAGTCTCGTACTCCCCCGCATGGCATTCGCCGCTTTGAAACTCCTGGGAGAGCCGGGCTGCAGCTTTACGCCGAGTGTGGTCTGGAAAAATCGCCTGGGCTGTGGTTGGGCCAAGTTCAGAATGATCCAAGACCACGCCTCGAATCACTTCGATGTGCTCCGGCTCCAGATGGCCGTTGCAGAACACGATGCGACGCACCCCAACCTCTTCTAGAGTCAAGATCAAATCCTCAAGCAGAGCCCAAAGGGTTCCCGGCCGCAGCGAAATCGCCCCGGGAAAATCCCCCGCAAAACGCGTGACCCCATAAGGCAAAGCAGGCAAGACCACGGCCATAATCCCCGCTTGTTCCAGGACCTCTGCGCTTCGCTCGGCCTGTGCCCGAGCAATGGTCACATCGGTGTCCAGGGCCAAATGAGGGCCGTGGGGTTCGGTGCTGCCAATGGGCAACAGAAAGATCGAGTCGGGCCCCATGACCGCGGCCAATTCCTTCCAAGTACTACGGGCGATGTCCATGTTCGGGGGTGCTCGCGGGCATGTTACCCCACGCCCCGGGGAAAAGAACCGCTCACAGTTTGAGTTCTGCGGCTTCCTCCGCCAGAACCCGGCGGGCCACCTTGCCGCGGTCATTACGCGGGAGTTCCTGGCGCCACTCAAACCAGCGCGGATACTTGTGGGGTGCCAGACGCCCCTTGATGAAACCCTTGAGTTCCGCGGCTAGAGGTTGTCCCCCTTCAGCATCCCCTGCTGGGACCACAAAAGCCAGGGGCTTGATCAGACCCGCCCCATCCTTGGCAGCCACGATGCAAACATCTTGAACCGCGTCGTGACAGCGCAGGCATTCTTCGATCTCAAGCGGCGAACACCAGATTCCACTGACCTTGAGCAAGTCGTCGGCCCGCCCCTCATACCAAAACCGATCTTCCGAGTCTCGGCGAAAAATATCGGCGGTTGTGCACCAATCCCCCTGAAAAGTGGCTTGAGACTTTTCCTTGTCTGCCCAATAGCAGAGGGCGGTGGAGCCGCCGCGAATACGCAAGCGACCTGGCTCGCCTTCGGAGACGGGAGAACCATCTGGACCGACGATCTCGGCCTCATAGCCGGGTACCAGACGGCCCAAAGAACCAAGGGTCACTTCCCCTGGCGCATTCGAAATGTAGATGTGGAACATCTCGGCAGAGCCGATGCCATCGAGGATCTCGACACCTGTACATTCCAGCCAACGTTCATAGACCCGGCGGGGCAGAGCCTCTCCCGCGGAAATGCAACGGCGCAGGCAACTCAGGTCAACACCTTCCAATTTCGTCGAGTCGAGCATGCCATTGATCAGGGTGGGTACACTGGTCAATACCGTGGGTCGGTGGTCTGCGATCTGTTGCAGGATCTCCTCGGGAGTGGCGCGACCCTCGAAGAGCACAACCGTTGCCCCCACGCGGAACGGAAACATCAAGTTTGTCCCCGTGGCGTATCCAAAGAACAGCTTCGGCACGGAAAGGCAAACGTCTGACTCCTGATAGCCCACGACTCCCAGCCCATAGGCCTCGGTGGCAAAGGCAAAGTCCCGCTGCATATGCACGCAGCCTTTGGGGTGGCCGGTGGAGCCAGAAGTGAACAACCAGCCCGCCAGATCATCTGGAGTGGTGGGTTCCGTGCGGGCGAGATCGGAATCAGGATCTTCTGCAGCCAACGCCTCGGCCAGGCAATCGTGTCTCCCAGTCTGATTCCCGGAGACCAGCAATCTGGGCGGGTGCTGCATGCCCTCCATGGCCTTCTCCAATTCGGGCAGAACCGCCTCATCACAGATCACGATGCGCGCCTTGGTGTAACGCAGATAGTGAGCGTAGTCCGAAGCCATCAGCCGGGGGTTGACCATGCAGAACACGCCCCCAGCGCGAAGAACGCCGAACCAGGCCAGCACAAAGTCGACCCCATCGGACAGAATCAGGAGCACGCGCTCTTCTGGCCCCACAGCACGCCTTCGCAGGGCCGCAGCACAACGAGCAGCGCCAGCGCTCAGCTCGCCATAGGTCCAGGACTGATCCTGACAGCGCAGGGCAACCTTGTCCGCGCGCCCTGCCTCCAGATTGTGGTCAAGAAACCAGGTGCAGAGGTTCAACTGATCGGGATTCAATGCAGAAGGCTCAAGTCAAGGCCGCGGCAAGGTGCTCACGAAAGACCGAAGCATCCGCCGGCCGTTCGCGGCGCTGGGGATCGAGAGCTGAGCACAACAAACTGTCGAGACCCGGTGCAAGGTCCACCGCGAGGGCAGCACTGGACCCCTCGGAAGGTCGCACCAGCTTGCTCTGGAAGACTTCGACGAATCCCGTGCCGTTCCAAGGCAGTTGCCCAGTCGCTGCCTCATAGAGCAGAGTCGCCAGGTTGTAGAGGTCCGAACTCGCACTGGGAGCATCCCCGCTGAACTGTTCAATGGGTGCATAGAAGGGCGTACCAACCAGTTGAGTGCGGGCGCCAAGATGTTGTGTGGACCAGAGGCTGGGGGTGACACCTCCATCGATAATCACCGCACTATCCGGGTCGCCGTTGCCAAAAACCGCTTCCGGCTTCAAGTCCCCGTGCACCATTCCAGAGCCGTGCAATTTCTCAAGTCCGTCAAGCAGGCGCAGACCAAGCTGCTGTACCTCGCCGCTGCTAAGCAGTTCTCCTTCGGCCATGAAATGACGCAGGCTCGGTCCAGGCACACGCGCCCCAACTTGCAATACAAGGCCATCCTCCTGTACTTCCATGCGGCTCAAGCTGCGAACCGAGGAGCAATCAAAAGCTATCCAGGGCTCGAGTTCCTTCGAAAAACTAGTTGCTGCCTCGAAGCCGCCGAAGAGGTGACTGGGAAACAGGACCAACTCCGCGCCGTTGGGAAAGTCCTCCCCCTGCAAACCGAAGGTGGAGGAAATGCCGTTCTCGCGCAACAGCTTGGTGATGGTGTACTGGCCCAGAACTTCTTTGCCGGGAACAAGATTGATCAGTTCAAGCATGGTCTAACGGAATGACTCCAAGTGATTCGAAAGGAAGGTCTCAAGCAAAGAGAGTACCAGAGGGGCCCGGAGGTCGTCGCTCGGGATGCTGTGGCTCTCATGGATACGCGCACAGGCGTCCAACTGCAGCCCCACAAGCTGGCCCTGCTGGGGGTCGATGGCCGCTGGATCTGTGGATTCGACGCGCAGCAGGGGCGCCTCCAGATTGAGCAGCATTTCCAGAGGCTGCACAGGCCGCTGGACGTCGAGGTCCTCCAGGATCAGGGGCACATCAATGATCGCGAGGGCAGCCACCCGCCTGCTGCGGCAGGCCTGCAGGAAGGCAGCGGTCCCGGAAGAACCCACCCCCACCAGAACCAGCGGAGTGCCCCCCACATCCTGCATCTGCGCCAAACGCTTGAGACCAGTCTCAAGTTCCCGCCCAGCCGCTCGGTGGTCGTCTGCGGCAAGCCCCCTTGCTACCAGCACACTCCAGCCGCGCTCCCCAGCACCCTTCGCCAACCCCGTAATCAGGTCATCTTCAGGCGGTCCATAAAGCAGGCAGCCTAATTCTGCCCCCGGTTCCAAGAGCCAATCCTTGACGCTGGTCACCCCTTGTCCACCCCGGTTAGGTGCTCGTCAGGGATTACCAGGCGCTCAACCACCTGCCCCCCTTCAATGTGTTTTTCAATGATCTCATCCACGTCATCGGGCGTCAGCCTTCCATACCACACGCCTTCGGGATAGACAACCATCACAGGGCCAAATGCGCACTGATCCAAGCACTGACTCTTGTTGGCGCGCACCACTCGCTTATGTCCACGCTCGTACAACTTGCGCTTGAAGTCTCTTGCAACCGCGGCCGAACCACGGGCTGCACAACAGCCCCGGGCGTCCTCATCATCCCGCGAATTTACACAGACAAAGAGGTGCAGCTTGAATTTTGCCATGGTCAGCTCGAGGTATCTTGATTCAAGAGATGTTTGGCGATGATCAGCTTTTGAATCTCACTGGTGCCCTCATAGATTCGAAGAGCGCGCACCTCACGAAAAAGAAGCTCCACGACAGTTCCGCGACGCACCCCAAGACCTCCATGGTGTTGCACAGCCTTGTCACAGACCCAACTCGCTGTTTCCGTTGCGAACAACTTGGCCCGGGCTACCTCTGCCTTCGAATCCTCTTCAGCGTCCACACATGCCGCCGCATGGGACACGAGCAAGGCAGCGGCTGCTAGACGCGTGTCCATCTCTGCCAGATCAAAGCGCAGGCCCTGAAAACTGGACAGGGACCGCCCAAACTGCTTCCGGGACTTGAGATGGGCCAAGGACTCCTCCAAGGCACGCTCCCCAAAGCCCACCGCGGCCGCCGCCACCGAGGTCCGGAAACGAGCTAGGACCCCAAGCGCCAGATCAAGGCCTTGGCCTTCCTCCCCAATCAGATCACGCTGATCCACCTGCACATCGTTCAGGATCACCTCGCCGATGGGATGTGAAGCCATCACTTCGAACCGCTTGACCTCAAGGCCCCGGGCACTAGCGGGGACCCGGAACATGGCCAGACCCGAACGGTCTCCCGGCTCCCCTGCCACCCGAGCCAAGAGCGTGTAGTCATGGGCGATGCCAGCGTTGGTGATAAAGGTCTTGGCACCGGTCAAACAGTACCCACGATCCGTACGCACCGCCTGGGTAGAGACACCGGCCAGATCGCTACCCGCATCCTTTTCAGTCACCGCAAAGGCAGCAATGCGTGTTCCAGCGGCGTATTCCCCCATCAACTCCTGAGCCAGGTCTTTTGCGCCTCCCAAAGCGAGGGCATAGGAGCCCAGGCCCTGTTCCACGAACATCAGGTCCACCATTCCGCAGCCACGGGCCAGCCCACGGCGCACCGCGCACAAGGCCTCGACGCTGACCTTTTCAGCAGCTACGCGCCCCCCTACGGCATGACCGCCATAAGCCTCGGGCAAGGCCCAGCCGAGCCAATCGTTCTTTGCCAAGAACCCCAAAGCAACCCTTGCGGCGCCATCTTCATCGGCCGCACAAGCAACCTTCGCCTGCATGGAGCGGGCCGCTTGTTCAGCGTCGCTTTGGAGGTCGTCAAGTTCACTCATGACCGCGCGCCGCTTTGCTTTCCAAGTGCCCCCGAAGCCCGAAAGTCCTTGTGGCGCTTCTCCACAAAGGCACGGTAGGCTTCCTCATAGTCCGGATGCTTCATACACTCCGCTTGAATCCAGGCCTCTGCGGAAAACGCCTCGTCGCGGCTCATGTTCCATTCAGCATCAAGCATGCGCTTGGTAACGGCCAGCCCCAAAGCAGGGCCTGAAGCGAGTTCGCCAGCAAGTTCAAGGCCGCGATCGGCGAGTTCCTCGTCCGGAACAACCTGATTGTAGAGACCAATGGCCTCAGCGCGCTTGGCGTCAATGAACTCTCCCAACATCAAGAGTTCACTCGCCAACCCATGACCCACAATGCGCGGCAACAGCCAGGCAGCTCCCATGTCCGCCCCCGAGAGCCCCACCTTGGTGAACAGGAAAGCGATTCGTGCGGACTCCGCCGCAACCCGGATATCACAAGCTGCAGCCATGACAGCCCCTGCTCCACAGGTGGTGCCATTCAAGGCTCCGACCACCGGCTTCTCCAATTGTCGAATGCTGCCGATCAAGTCGCAGGTCATGCGCGTGAATGCATACAGGGTGCCGTCATCCACGCCCATCAGGCGCCCGATGATGTCGCGCACATCTCCTCCAGAACAAAAGGCCCTCCCAGTTCCGGTCAGCAGCACGCTTCGAAGGTCGTCTCGGGTCGCCAGCGCCCGAAAGGTATCCCTCAGCTCGGCGTATGAATCGAAAGTCAGAGCATTCAGACGTTCCGGCCTCTCCAGGCGAATCACCGCGACATCGTCTTCCTCGTGGTAGTGGAATGTCTTGCAGTCCATGGGGCAGAGGATACCCCCGCAACCGGCCCAGCCTGGGATCCGCCTTCACAATCCCGCCACATAATGCGAGCGGCGCCCGCCCCCCAAGGGGAGCGGACGCCACTCTTAGATTAGGCCTCTAACGGGCCAGGGATCAGCGGAACTGAACCTGGACGGCGTCGGAGAAGTTGCTGGCGTTGCCGCAACGGAACCAGAGGGAGAGGGCGATCGTGTCGCCCGGGGCCCAGTTGCCAGTACCAAGGGTGTTGGTCTTAACAAGGGGAACCACGTAGCCATTGCCAGCGGGGTCGCCGGTTCCAACCAAGTTCGCCAGCACGCCATCAGGGCCAAAGCGGCCGATGGAGTTCAGAGCGGGATCGCCCTGACTCGTTGCAGTTGTCGGAGAGTAACGACCGAAGGGCGGAGCGAGGTACAGGATGCCATTGCTGATAACAATGCCACTACCTAGACCAACCGAGACGATGAAGTAACCAAACTCGTTGTCCGGTCCGTCAACAGCCTGCACGGTACCAACGGTAGCGCCAGACGGGTCACGTGCGTAAGAGATGCGGGCCGGGCCGGAGGGTGCTCCACCGGTGTTGGTGCCACAGTGCGCGTTACCCGGGGCCGAGAACACAAGGTCCGGCTCGGTGTCACACGCAGCGCCAGCAACATCCGAAGCATGGATGCGGACATAATTGGACGCGAACGAGTTGTTCGGGCCCAGGCCACCGCAGCCAAGGACGTTGTTGTAACCACCATACCAGTAACAACCGGTACCGATGATCAACGCGCCACCAGCGGGCTGAACAACGCGCCAGAGGTCCTGGGTGTTGAGACCAGTGTGGCCCAATAGCGGGTCAATGTTGCAGGAAACTGCGCCACTGATGTCATAGTAAGTACCAGTACCACCGGATTCACCGTTGGCACCAGCCGTTACGTTGGGTGTCCAGTCCGGGTCACCGGCAAGGATCCAGCCCATGTTTCCACCGATGGGACTCGCGCCCCAACCGAAGGAATCCCAATCAGGGTTGGCGTCATAGAGGGGAAGACACGGAGCGCCATCAGCGTTCATGTCAACCTCTGCGCCGGCCATGTCAATCGTCATGGTCCAGAAACCGGTGCCGGAGCCGCCGTTCTCGGGAAGGTCAATAGCCATTGTGGAGCCAGCCCAGTTGATGCAGGAGTTGGCCTCATTGGGGTTGGTGCAGGGATCATAAGCGTCATACCAGTTGACGTTCATGGTCAGGGTGCCAGGCAGGGATGAAGTGCCGTAGAACATATCAAACGCGTTGATCGAGTAGCACTCCTTGTTAGCGCCAAAGGGAGAGGAAGAACCGGGCAGTTCGCCCTCGTCAATCCACTCCGCACCGTTCTCATGAATCTCGCCGGTCCAATAAATGCCGTCTGCGGTGTTGTTATAAACGATGTCGGGACCGACATTGGCCGTTGCACCTTGAGTGCGGGTCCAAGTGCCAGTAGCGACGTGATAGATACCGGCGTGCTTCGCCGTACCGTTGATGCGCTGAGGTTGCGCAGTTTGCATACTCTGCTGAGCAGTCGCGGACATGGCCAAGAGGCCCAAGCCAGCTACCGTCAGGAGGGAGCTTCTGATGTCAGTTTTCATGTGTTGCCGAAACCTATTTTCTAAGGAGTGCCGGAATAAAGGGGAGAAGTGAAGCGATGGTGAGAAGTTCACCATACGCCCCGTATGAACACTAGCCTGCGCGAAGACCTCCGGCTTGGAAAGGGGAGAAATCCGGGAGATTCCCTCAAACAGGGTGAATCACCTCGACCCGATGCAGCTAGACCGGCGTAACCTGTTACAGAGCAATAAGTTAGGTCCACACCGACCTGCTGTGGCGGCGCGGAACGAAGAAGTAAATTCCAGAGGCAAGTCCAATATTGAGCCAACCCCGCCCCTCATGGAAGGGCTGCGGTGGCCTCGATCTCAAGGACGGCCCCTTGCTCCAACAAGCCCTGGACCTCCACCAAACTCATGGCAGGCCACACCTCGCCCAAGACGGCACGCCAGGCGACCCCCACCTCAGCCAGGACCCCCATGTAGGCGGCCCTGTCCGTGACGTAGATCGTAACCCTAACGAGGTGCTCAGGCTTGCCCCCAGCCTCCTCCAGCACCGCGCTGATGTTCTCCAGGGCCTGCCGGAACTGAGGCAGGAACCCCTCCTTCATGCGCTCCTGGATGTCCCAGCCCACCTGCCCGGCGATGAACAGCAGGCTGCCGGCGTCCGCCACAAGCACTCCATTGCTATAGCCACTCGGCCGGGGCCAGCCCTCGGGTTGGATCAAATCGATCTTCATTGGTCTCTCCGGGTGATGGCCTCAATTTCGAAGCCCTGGTCCACGCAGCGTTGACTGTCTCCGCCGGTGAGTTCAAGCACATGGCCAGAGATCGTGCTCTCCAGCAAACCCAATGCTGCCAAGGCCACTTCGCTCGGGGCAATCAGCACACCACTGGGGTTGATCGCAGCGTACTCGGCTTTGACCTGTTCTCTTGAGCGGCCGGTCTTAGCAGCAACAAAGTCCGCACCTGAGTCGGTCATGGGCGTATCCACAAAGTGTGGGCAGACTACATTCACCGCGATCCCTTTGGTCTGCAGGTCCCTCGCAGCGCAGCGAGCCCAGCCAAGCAAGGCGTGCTTGCTGGCTGAGTAGGCCGCCACATAGGGATGGCCCCCAAGGGCCGCGGAACTCGCCACCATGACCACGCTAGGACGCTTCGATTCAGCCAGCAACCCAAGCAGCCCCTGGGTCAGCTCGCGCGCTGCGTGAAAATTGACTTGCATCAGACGCCGGGCCTGCTCACCCGAGGCCTTGGATGAATGCACGGGCGCAGTCTCCACAATGCCCGCGTTGTTCACCAGCCAATCGATGGGGGCTTCCTGACTGAGTTGCTCCACCGCAACCCGCAGGGAGTCAGGGTGTTCCAGATCCATCACCAAACTGGTGGCGCTGCCTCCGGCCTGCTCCACAGCAGCCTTGGCGGAGCCCAGGCGCCCCTCGTCACGCCCGCAAACCCAGACCCTGGCTCCCCGTTGCCCGAGGGCCTGACAGAACGCCAGACCGATGCCACCTGACGCGCCGGTCAGGACTACCCGTGGTTGCTGCATTGCATGAGGGTAGCGGCCCGCGGCAGGGCCTACCATGCCCAGCCGTGGCCAAGCCCAAGAGATCTCTGCCAGCCACCCGCTGGCCTACCCGCACGGAAGCCCAGAACAGCCTCGTGTTCGCCCCGATACAGGTGGGCAGTTTCCAGAGCCTGACCCGCAGTTGGATACCGGCCATGGTCCCCTGGAGGGCGACGGAGGAGGGCGAGGTCACACCCGAGGTGCTCGAGTGGTATGGACGTCTGGCGGACGGACAGCCCGGGGTGCTGGTGGTGGAAGCAACGGGCGTACGCGATGTGCCCTCAGGCCCCCTCTTGCGCGTGGGCGATGATCGCTTCATTCCGGGACTGCAGGAACTGGTGCGAACAGTGCGCGAGCACAGCGCGGGGCGTACACGGTTGGTGATTCAGATTCTCGATTTCCTGCCCGTCAGACGACGACCAGAGAGGCGCCGATACCTGCTGGAGTTTCTCATCATCACACAAGCCCACCGAGATGCCGTGGGTGCTACAGCCGACGAAGCCGATATACGCGAACAGTTGGTGCGCATGGATGATGCTGCCCTACAAGAGGTCCTCAGCGTGCGGGAATGGGAAGCGCTCAATTACGGATACCGGGAAAGAGTCGGGGATTTACATCTAGAAACGATCCGTGAACTACCCAATGTCCTGCCCGACCTGTTCGCCGCTGCCGCCCAACGAGCCAAGCAGGCAGGCTTCGATGGAGTCGAATTGCACATGGCCCACGCCTACACCCTGGCGAGCTTCCTCTCGGCCCTGAACCAACGGGATGACGGTTATGGGAGCAACTTGACAGGCCGGCAACGTTTGCCTCTTGAAGTGCTGAGAGCGGTTCGCGCCCTGGTCGGCAAGGAGTGGACCGTGGGTTGTCGCATCCTGGGAGACGAGGTGGTGAAAGGCGGCAGCACCATAGAGGATGCATGCTCCCACGCCCGGGCTCTGGCCAAGGGCGGCATTGACTATATTTCCGTATCAAAAGGCGGCAAGTTCGAGGACGCGCGCCAACCGGCAGTGGGTCAGGCGATCTATCCCTACACCGGAGCGAGCGGCGAGGAGTGCATGCCCACGGTGACCCACTTCGAACACCCTTTTGGACGAAACCTGCACCTTTCCCACAGCATCAGAGAAGCCCTCCACAAAGCCGGACATCAGATTCCAGTGATCGGAGCTGGGGGCGTAGGCACCCACGAACTGGCCGAAAAGGCCCTGCAGGAGGGGGATTGCGATCTTGTGGGAGCCGCCCGTCAGTCCCTGGCGGACCCCGATTGGTGGCTCAAGGTGCAAGAGGGCCGAGGCGAAGAAGTGCGGCGCTGCATCTACACCAACTACTGCGAGGGCTTGGATCAAAAGCACCGCCAGGTCACCTGCCAGCTCTGGGACCGGAGCATGGAAACGCCCGATGCCAAAGGTGAAATCCGGCTCTCTATTGATGGCAAGCGCAGGCTGAACGCACCACCCTGGGAGCGGTGAGGGCAACGGAATATCTCAGCGCCGACGACGCCGAGCAGGTCGTTTCTGAGGAACAGCGTTGGCCGGATCCAAAGGCCAGGCATGACGGGGATAGCGGTTGCGCAAGTCCTTGCGCACATCCTTCCAAGTGCGCTCCCAAAAACCAGCGAGGTCATCAGTGATCTGCTGAGGACGATGGTTCGGCGCCAGAAGATGCAGGAGACAAGTCACCCGACCACCTGCCACAGTAGGCGTATTCTTGAGTCCGAACAGTTCCTGCATGCGCACGGCCAGTACCGGCGGCCGACCAGCTTCATAGAGCAGAGTGATTTTTGAACCCGTAGGGACAGCCATGCGCTCGGGAGCCATGATGTCCAAGGCACTCCTCTGTTGATATGTCAAGAGCCCAAGCAAGAGACTGGCGAGAGGTCGCTTGCGCAGGTCTTCGAAAGAACGACAGCCCGTAGCCAGATTCGGCAGGTGCTCGGCGATCTGCTCCCCATCGAAACGCGGCAATTCGAGTTCCGGACACCACTCCCCCAAACAAGCGAGGCGCGCGAGCAGGCTCTGCACACCAGATTCATCAAAGCCAAGGGCATTTTCCAAGTCCTTGGCGGCCTCGGCGCACAAAATCTCCTGGACTTCCGACTCGCGGCCCCTTGGCAAGGAGACCACCTCCTCCCCCAGCAACAGGGGTCCGAGCCAGGTACGCTGCGCCCCGCGTACTCTGAGCGCCTCTCGGTCCCAGATCAAATCCTGGGTCATGTGCTCGTTGCCCCCGTTGATGAATGAGCGCGGCACGCCCACTGCCAGGCGCACGCGGGCGTCCCGGGCAGTGCCGATGGTCTCAAGAGCCAAGATCACCTCGGCCTCGGTTACGCAACTCTCCCGCGCAAGGCGCAGGCCCTTGCCATCGATGCCACGAAAGGCATCTGAACCGGGGGCCCGGCGCACGGCCAATCGGTCAGGGAAGGCTGTTAGCAGGGCGCGAAGCAGAGCGTCATCTGGATCGCCGGACTGCGGTGCCTGACCCAGCACCCGCTGCAACATGGATGCAAGTTGGTCCCGAGAACGAAGCACGTTGCGCCCGGGGCCCGGGCGCAAGCCACCAGGAGCTCGTTTGGTGCGTGCCAAAGTTTCCAAGGCATCCAAACGCTCATCCAAATCCGACTCGCCCCCGTCCACAGGACCCTGACCATGTTCAAAGGGATCGCGCTCCCCCAGCAAGGCCGCCACCAGAGCGACCTCATGGGGCACGCCTTCACCATGACCCGCCACCAACAACCGTCCGAGGCGCGGGTGCACGGGCAAGGCCGCGAGGGACCGACCCATCTTGGTCAGCACTCCGTGATCGGTGGCTCCCAAGCGATCAAGCAAGGCCACCGCGTTGTCCAGTGCCTCGGGCTTTGGCGCTTCAAACCAAGGAAACTCCGCCGGGTCCGGTTCCCCAAAAGAGAGCAACTGCAACACCGGCCCAGCCAGATCGAGCCGCCGCACTTCCGGTTCCTCGCTTGGCCTGAGGGTGCGTTGATCGATACTGCTCCAAAGACGCAATACAAGGCCAGGACCAATGCGCCCTGCGCGGCCCGCTCGTTGAGCTGCCGCATCCGCAGCAATGCGCTCAAGGCCCAAGCGATCCAAACCCACCGATGGATCATGGCGCAGAATGCGCGCTAGACCTGAATCCACTACCGCAGTGACCCCATCCACGGTAACGCTGGATTCGGCCACATTGGTTGAGAGGACTACACGACGGCGGCCTCCCCCGGTCAAGGCAAGGTCCTGGTCCTGCGGGGAGAGACTTCCATGCAAGTCGTGCAGGTCGAGGCCCAAACTAAGAATCCAAGACTCGATCCTCCGACGGGCTCGGCGCATTTCCCCCGCACCGGGGAGAAAGACCAGTACATTCCCGGGCGAGCCCGCAAGTGCCGTTTCAACGGCCCGTTGCAAATGATCCTCGGGCTTTTCTCTGGGCAAGAGTGGCAAGTAGCGCTCTTCCACATCGAACTGGCGGCCCTCGGAACGCACCACCTTCGCACGCAAGAACTCAGAAATAGGGTCAGCTATCAGGGTGGCGCTCATGACCACGATTCGCAAGTCCTCGCGCACGCTGCTACGCACGCGCTCAGCCATTGCGAGAGCCAAGTCCCCTTCCATGTGGCGCTCATGAAACTCATCCAGCACCAGGGCGTCGACCCCTTCCAGGAACGGGTCCGCTTGCAAACGCCGCAACAGGACCCCCTCTGTGCAATAGACAATTTTCGAGGTCGGCTTGAACTTCTTCTCGAAACGCACAGCCCAGCCCACCTCTTCTCCCAAGGTCCAACCCTGTTCCTGGGCCACACGCCGCGCCGCTGCACGGGCCGCGATACGCCGCGGCTCCAAGACCCAAATCGTTCCCTTGCCCCGCACCATGGCTGGAGGCACCCGGGTGGTCTTGCCTGCTCCCGGGGGAGCCACCAGCACCGCTGCACCGCTGGCGTCCAGGGCTTGCAGCAGTTCTGACAGAACCTGATCCACGGGCAGGGACAACATGCAGGAGGTGATCCTAGCGTTGCCTGACGCAACCCTTGCGCTCAGACTGCTGCAAGGGGATCGCCCCCCCTGGTCATGACGTTGGCGGGGTCCTTCCAGGTGCCCCGGGCAGGACCCTATTGGCACTCGGCGGAAGCCGAGGGGCGCAATGGGCTTTGGTGGACCTCACAAGTGACCCTCCTGGCAGCTGAACATCTGACCCTGACGGCCGTGCCTTCCTCTGTGAAGAACCCCTAGCAGGCTCACGCACCCTCCGCGAAGGTTCAAAAACTGCTCCAAGAGACCCCAGGCGAAGGGGGAAATCACGATCTGAGATCGCTAGCATCGATGGCGTCGCGCGTGGGGGAATCCAACTGGGCAGAAAGACACTGCCACCTGCTACGCGCCTTCCGGAAGACAAGCAAGAAATGCAAGAACTCCTCTTAATGCTCGGTGGCGGATGCCTGGGTGGTTTCATTGGTTATGTGATTGCTGTGGAGCGCAGCCGCATCCAACGGCGCGTACAGCAAGAGCTGTGGGACCGCAAGTTCCACATGTGTGATACGGACCGGCAGCAGGCGGTGACTAACCTCAATCAAGACCAGATGGCCAACGAAAGCATGCGCTCTCAACACGCGAGCCTGGTGGCCAAGACCAATGAGCTCGAAGAGATCGCAAACCACGCCTCTGCAGTTCAAGCAGACCTGGAAGCAAGGCTCGTGGATAGGGGCAACAAGCTTGCGCAGTTGAGCCAGACCACAAAATCCCTGCAAACAGAGCACACAAGATCCACTCAAGACTCCCAGCGCCAGACCACCGCCTTGAGAGAAGTCTCCGCCGAGCGAGACAAACTTCAAACCATCGTCGAGCAGAGTCAGGCCACGGCAGCTGCGGCAGAAGCGGAATGTGGCCGATTGCTAAGTGATCATGCCACTGAGCGCCAGACAATAACCAAACGGGTGGAGCAACTTGAACCTCTTCCCCGCAAGCTAAAAACTGCAACAGCCCAACTCGATTCGCTACGGCGGGAACGAGACGAAGCTCGAGTACGAGCGGACGCCAGCGAAGGCAAGTGGCTCAAGCTCGAACCCCTGCCTGCACGACTGGATCAGCGGGAAAGTGAACTGCGCGCTCTCAAGCATTCCGTGAAAGAGGATCGCACTGCAGTTGCAGAGCGCATCGTCGCTCTCGAAGACCAGGTCGAGGAACTCGACCCCCTGCAATCAGAGCTCTCTGAGAAGGAACAGGAATTGGAATTACTGAATGCTCGCTTGTCTCAAGCGGAGGCGCAGGCGGCAGAAGACACTGCTGCCCTATCGGAGGAGCTTGAGACCCTGCGCCCGATCCCTGAGCTCTTATCCGTCTGCGAAGCTGACTTGAGACAGACCCAGTTTCAGCTGAAAGAGCTTGAACACGAGTACGGGCAGGCCTCTGACGAAGTCACCCAACGGGTAGCCGAATTGCAGCCTCTGCGCCTTGCACTTGCCAAGCGCGAGGGTGAATTGGGCGTCGAAGGCGAGCGACGACAGGAACAGGTCAACAATCTGCGTGAGGAATTGCGCGATGTACGCAAGCAGTTGCGTGAGCTAGAGCCCGCCGGTGCCCTGCTTGCTGAACGAGACCGCCAAATAGGTCGGATGCAAGCCCAGGCCGATGCAAAACAGACCCAGAACGCCCAACAATTGACCGCCCTGCAAGCACAACTGGACAAATTGACAGCACTCCCAGATCAAATGGAGCGTACGTACCAGGAAGCCGAGAGCATTCAGGTGGAACTCAACAGCAAATTGCAGGCTCAAACAAAAGAACTGCAAGAACTCAGCCAGCGCAAGGAGGCTCTGGATCCTCTACCCGCGCAAGTGGCCGAATTGGAACAACACCTGAAGGTCTTGAAGCGCCAGCATGCAATTCTCGAGAAACGAGCCGACAAGGAGACCGGACGCCGAAAACAAGGGACAGTCGAACTTGGAGAGCGCACTCGGGACCTCAGAACCGAACGCCATACTTCCAAACGTCAAGCCAGGCAGATCGAGAACAGCGCCAACCAACAACAACGGCGAGATGAACAAGTCATCAAATTGACCAGCCGGGTGGGCGATCTGCGCAGCGAACTTGTCGAAACCCGCAAGACTTCAAGCGCGGTTGACAAGGAACTGCACAGCGTACGCGCAGACCTCGGAATGCGGGATCGCCTTCTCAAGACCCTGCGAACGGAGATCAAGGCTGCCAATTTGAAGCTCGGCGAGGCAAGGCGTCAGACTCGTGAAGCCCAGCGCGATACGCGCCAGCAGGCCAAAGATCTGGTGAAACTGAGAAAGGCCAGCGGATTGGTGATCGACGGTGTGATCAAGCCAGCCAAGAGAGGCAAGAAGAAGACCAGCAGCAAGAAAGCAAGTAAACGGTCTGCGAGCAGGTCCAAGAGGACCCCTGTGAAGTCCGCCAGAAAAGCCAACGCCAAGGGAAAGTGAAACGGTGAGGACCCCGGGCTGGAGTCGTGAGGGGCGCTGGCGCTATTGGCAGTTCCTCGGAATGAAACCGCTGCTGTATTCTGGTCTTGCCCTGCTGGGCGCCTGCGTGCCTGTGGACGACGGCCGTGGGCATCCCAGCCTGTTGATAATCACCTTGGACCAATCGACTGAACCTCGGCAGGTTTCGCCAGACCAGACCGCCCTGACGGAGTTCATCGAAGCCAGCATGTTCTTCCCCCATGTCTGGCACCCGAATGGCTCGCCGGATTCTGTCTTGGCCTCACTGCTGACTGGTCTGCACCCCCAGCACCATGGAGTCAGCTCCTCCAATGGTGAACTCTCCGCCAGTCTTCCAACCCTTGCAACAGCGGTCTACGAACAGGATGTGTGGACGGCAGGTGCGGTGGCCCTGGGGCAGGGACAATTGGTAGCTGGACTTGAGCGGGGCTTCGAGCGCTTCTCCCAAGCCCCGGCAAATACGCCCGATCAGGTGGCTCAGATCGCCATGCAATGGCTTGAAGAGCGTGCTGACCGCGGTGGGGGTTGGCTGATCTGGACGCACCTGGGGTCAGCAGGCACACAAGCAAGCAACACGAACTCTGCCCTGCAGACCCTGGTGACGGGAGTACGCGAACTTGATCGCTTGGATCGAACCTTGATCCTCGTGATGAACATCTCGCCCGCGCAAACAGGACCACTGCATAGGGGTTGGGCTGCTGTGTCCTTACCTCGGGCCATTGGCGGTGACTCTCAAGTAGATCTGGCCTACAGTGATTTCACCTTGCTGGCCATCGAGCACCTGTCTGAACCCGCATGGCCGCAAGCTGCCAGTGAACCGTCAGGCCTGGACGGCGTCAGCCCCGGGCTGGCTCTCTATGGCCTCGGAACTCGCCGAGGCCCTGTTGTTTTTCGCGCCCCTGAAAACGACTCTCTACAGCCCACAGTAGCGCTCTTCGCTGGTTGGAGTTTGGACCCAGATGGCACATTCAAGGCGACTACTGGTGAGGGGCCAGCCCCATCCATGAGGGTCCAAGCGGCCCTCGACGAGGCTCTGAAGGCCCAATAGAGAAGCACTCAGGACGAACACGCCTGCAACGCCACGGCTCGGTAAGGCTGGATCTCACATGCACATAGCCTTGCAGGCCCCCTTTCTCCTCTGCCTCTGCATTGGTCTTGCAAATTCCAACTGCGCTGCGGGTCAAGAGCTTGAGCGAACCGCGGGGACTGCTGCCCGCCAGGAGTCCCTAGGGAAAGGTCGTGAACGCCTGCAGCAAGTCGTCGTGTGCAACCTGTGCCTCGGCGCTCAAGGGCGCCTGCAGCAGGTTGTTGACCTCTACCAAATCCACCGAGAGATCAAAGAACTGCTGACCAAAGTTGTCGCTGATCAACTTCCAGCGCCCATCGCTGATCGCTCTCTGGTGCCCGGGCCCGGTAGCTCCGCCAGCCTGATCGTTGCTCTTTTCGGCAAACAGGTACTGCCGTGCACCAGGAGTGCTGGGATCAAGCAGTTGAGGAACAAAACTGATTGAGTCCTGTGCTTGGAAGTTGCCGCCAACCCACTCCACCAGAGTGCGGTGAACGTCAACTACCGAGATCAGCGCGTCGCTGCGACCTTGGCCCACGCCCGGGCCATGGACCACCATGGGAACCCGCACACCACCTTCGTAAAGCGAGCCCTTGGCGTGATCTTGGGACCAGGGTCCGTCCGTTACCGGCCGAGGAGTTCCGTTGTCACCCAAAACGATCACCAGGGTCGTGTCCAGGTCGACTCCCGCCAGCATTCGGCCGATTTCCGTATCCATGGCCTCCAGCATGGCCCGGAACTGGGTGATCTCATCAGTAGGCGAGCCATAGGTGTGCAAGTGGGGCGGCGGCACATGGAAGGGCGCATGGGCGGCGTTGTAATTGACGAAGAGAAACCAGGGCTGGGGCAGTAATTGTGTCAAGCGCAGCGCATCGGTAGTGGTCACAGTTGTGGCATAACGATTCTCAATCGCAAAAGTCCCGTCCACATATCTGCGCCAATGAAAGTAACCATTAGCACCCACGTTGTACATGGAACCAAGATGATGCGTGAAGCCGCAGGCCAGAGGATGAGTCGTGGGATTACCAGCACTGCGCAAGTGCCACTTGCCGATCACTGCACTGCGATAGGCGGGCAGAACCTTGGGGATTGTGATCTCAGCGGGATCAAGCTGAGGTTCTGTGGGGTCACCTGGACCGATCTGATTCATGATCCCGTGACGTGAAGGAAAACGACCAGTCAACAGACTCGCACGGGTGGGACTGCAAGAGGGCATGGCCCAGACGCGATCGAAGGTCACCCCGCCAGCGATCAACTGCTCCATCACCGGCATGCGCACGGGCACCGGATGTACGCCATAACTTGGAAAGCGATCAATGCCCACATCATCAAGGGTGATGAGCATGATATTGGGAGGCGTACCCGTGGGCCTATCGCCTGTTGTGGCGCCGACCGGGCCCACAAGCACCAAAGCACACAAGAGTCGAAGCATGACCCCCAGGTTAGAACACCCAGCAGAAATAGGGGCGGTGAATGCAAGAAGCGGCCCCCAGGAGCGGTCGAAGACCACTTCGAAGCACCTGGTTCTCACCTTGAAACCCCTAGCAATCGACCACAACGCCAGGGACCAGGAACGCCAACTTCAAGGTGATGTCGTTGGGGTCCAACCGGGTCAGGGTCGCAAGCACTCTCCGATAGGCTTCGAGCTGGGGCGCATAGTGCTTGACGCAACCCTCCAGGTCTTCTGCGCTCACCGCATCTGTCTTGTAGTCGATTATCGTCGCCTTCTCATAAATTCCCTGTGCACCGAGGTGAAGCACGGCCCGATCAATGCTGCCGTTCCAGATCTCTTCCTTGCCCTCCTCGGTCAAGAGCACAGAGAAACTACGCTCACACCAAATCTCTGGGGTGTCCGAGTTCATGGGAGCACTGAGGAGTTCACGGATTGCCGGAGCCTCAAGCGCCTTGATCAGGAGCTTCTGCACCCCGGGGACCACCTGCTGGGAGATTCCCAGACGTGCCGCCAGCTTGGTCAGGTCTTCTACACCAGGGCCGATGTTCTCAGCTTCAAGCCACTCGATGTGGCTGAGCCACTCATGTGCCAGAGTGCCCCAGTCCGCAGCACCTGCAGGAATCGTGTCAAGCCATGCAGCAGCGGTCTTGGAGTTCCCCCCTTCCGTGGCGGACGGACTGCGATGGACCAGTGAACGTAAAGGTCCACCGGCTTTCAGTTCCAGGGGATTGCTCTTTGATGTTGACTGCGCGACCGGCTTGTCCTCCAGGGCCGAGGGCCAGTCATCATTGCAATCGGGGTGGCTCCAGACTGGTTCAGAATCAAGGTCCAAGGCAAAAGTCGACCGCACAATCCCCGCGAAAGTCCGCTTGTTCCACCTCGTCGGCTTCTCAGCCGGCAGAATCAAGTCCACCGAATACTTGGCGCGGGTCATGGCTACATATAGCGTGCAGAGCGTGTCGTGCAATTGAGCCTTGGCCTCAACTTCATGAAGAGTCTTGAAGTCCCTACCCAAGGCCTGAATCTCCTTCTTCTGGTAGAGAGACATGGCCTCGATCTTGCCGTAGGCATCGGGCCGTGAAGACACTACTGTCGGCGGCTTCTCCAACAGATTGATCAACTCGGGCAAAACCACTGCGTCGTACTCCAGTCCCTTGGACGCATGGATCGTGACCACGCGCACGAGGGCATCACTCTCCACTCCGACCTTCATGCCTAGCACATGGTCAAAAAAAGTACCCAGGCGCACATCAATACGATCTGACCAGGCATGAGCTGAGGTAATCAACGACTCCAGTCGTTGATGCTCGAAGGGTGTGAGCTCTCCAAGGCAGTCACGTAGATTGGCAAACCAAGGTCCCAGACCACTCGAGAGAATCTCGGTGCGCACTCGATGCGCAAGGGCTTGACCACCCTTGAGACCATCATCAACCTCGAGCTCCAAGATACCGGCCAACCTGGACCCGGCCACCATGGCCCAAGCGTAGCCGTCACCTGGGTGATCCACCAAGTACAACAGGGCAAGCAAGGCCCTCACCAATTCACAGTCGGTGATCGAGTGCCCCCCATCACCTGCGGCGGCAACCCCGCGCAGGGCAAGACGCGCAATCATCTGCTGGCCGAAGTCCTTGGAGCGAGTAAGAACTGCGATCACCGCCTTGGGGGCCTGCTCATGGAGCCGAGCCACATGGTCGGCCGCATAATCAAGCAGCTGGTCCTTCGAGTATTCCTCTCCTTCCGGCGCCTGCCAGATGTGTACGGCCCCGGGCATGGAGGCGTTGGAATCACAAGCGGTGTGCTCAGTGAAGGACTCCTGCCAATCAGCCGCAGCGTTTCGCAGGTGCATCCGGTCAACATGTTTCTTGGCGTCATCCTCAAGGGGCTTCGCATCTGCGATCTGACTGAACAGTTCATTGACAGCACTCAGGACAACAGGAGAGGAGCGATAATTCTTGTCCAGCCCTTCGGGGTCAATACCTAGGTGATCTCCAAGACCAATCAACAGACGCGGCTCTGCCTGACGGAATCCATAGATCGACTGCTTGGGATCGCCCACCACAAACATCGAGCGGTCTTCGCCGGCGGGAGTAGCTAGTTCCTGCAAGGTGCGGTCAAGGGAGGCGTGCTGCAACGCATTTGTGTCCTGGTACTCATCGAGCAGCACATGGTCCAGCTGGGCATCAAGACGATAGGACAGATCAAAAGCCAGATCACCGCTGGCAGCTTCAGCGAGTAAAGCAGACAAATCATCAAACCGCAGACCACCTTGGGCGCGCTGCAGTTCCTGGTGAATCCCATCGAACCGGGACAGCAATTCGGCCAAAGCGACATTCTGCTTGCGGACCTGCCCCAAGAGTTCATGAGCCAGTCGGTCCCGGATGATCCCAAGAGGCTCTAGTAGATGATCAGGGACGGGATGACTGTAGTAGGTCCCGCCGTCCAAGCTGCGCTGAAGAACCGCGTTGTTGACTGCGCCCAGCCAATCCTCTTCCCGCACGCATTCCACCAGCGCATGCACCGTCTTCTCCCAACGCTTGTCAGTCTTGCCAGCCTTGGTCTGCGGTAATTCCCAGCCATCTGCATCATCCAGCAAGGCCTGCCAGACCGTCTTGCTGGGAGATTTCGGCACCTCGATCTGGTCCCATGCATCTGCTGCGGCCCAGCGCTGACGGCTGCGCCCGATCTCGATGCTGTTCATCAACTGAGAGATCACTCCAGCCTTGTTGCCTCCCTTTTGCAAGTCGCTCAAGAGCACCCTGCGCTGATCTGGATCCAGTTCATCCAGCAACTCCTCTACGCTGCGCGTCCGCAGGGCCTGGTCCTCCACCTCTTCGAGCATGGCCCAAGCAGCATCAAGGCCCAGGTCTGGCGCAAAGCCCCGAGCAAGCTGGGCGAACCACCCATCCAGGGTCTTGATTCGAACTTGCGCCAGATCGCCTACGACCCTCACCAGGGCCTCTCCACAATCCTCGGCTTTGAGCTCTGGTTGCTTCAGAAACTTGCGCAGATCTTCCAGGTCCTGACCACCCGCTGCCGCCCCCGCGAGCCGAGCCAGGACCCGTGACTGGATTTCACCCGCTGACTTGCGGGTGAAAGTCGCCGCCAGGATGTTCTTGACGGGAACTCCGCGCAGAACCAAGCCCGCATAACGCAAGGTCAGCTGGAAAGTCTTCCCCGAGCCTGCCGATGCAAGCAGGATTTCTCCGGGGGAACTCATCCCTCACCCTCCTCAGTCAAAGCAAGGCCCTGACCAATCAGGAAGCTCTCCATGTGAGAGTAGGGCTTGTAGTTATCTCTGGGCTTGGGAAGTTCGCCACTACGAATCTCGCGAATGAGCTCACCAGCCTTCTCATAGGCTTCCGCGAGGTACACCTCATCGCATTTGAGGAGCATGAGCCCGGTCTCGCTGGCATCCTTGCCGAGCCACAGATAACCCAATTCCGGAACATCCTCGCCAGTCAATTCCCGCGCAAGGTGCGCATAGAGCGGAAGCTGCAGGTCTCTCCAGGGTCCAGCAATGTCACCGTCGTTTTTTGCTCGGTGCGCTCCATTGGGTGACTTCTTGGAATTCCCCGTCTTGTAGTCCAGGAGTGCCCAACGACCATCCTGATTGCGCTCGATCCGATCAATGCGCCCTCGCAAGTGTGCGGGGCCGTCGGGGGCCGCAATCGGAACGCTGCGCCCCTCCTTCGGAGACCACTCCACCTGCTCCACGCGCCACCCTGCCTGCACACGAGCCGCATGCACCCCGGCAAAGTTCTCCAACCGATGGGCAGCCTGCTCTATCTGCAATTGCACGGCCGGCAGGGCATCTGGACCAAAAGAAACTCGGGCCGCATCAGCAAGAGCCTCATGGAGTGCCGCGCAAATCTTGCCCAGGTCAGCACAAGCGCGCAACTCATCAGCCCCCAACACCTCAAGAGATTTGTGCAGGAGATTTCCAAAGGCCGATGGAGTCAACTCTCGATTGCGATCATCAAGTTGCTCTAAACCCAGTTCACGCTGCAGGTGATAAAGGTAGGGGGCATCCAGCCAGGTCCTGAACCCAGTAACAGAAAACACGTCAGGATAGCGCGCGGAACCAAGCCGTTGACAGGCGGAGGGTGGCGGCGGAACAAGCCCCATGGTGGGCGTGACCTTGCCCCCATCGCTCCAACGCCGTACCTGAGCTGGCAGGGTGCTGGGCGAAACCCGCAACATCAGGCGACTGGGCAAGAACGGATCCCCTTGGGCCGCCACTCGCGGCGTGATCCAGTGGGTCTCCCGGGAATGATCGAGGACCTCGGCGGTGAACAGGTCTCGCGCCAGACGATCCTCTTGATTTTCGAAGCCAAGCTCCCTGCGCAGAGCTTCGGGCAAAATGGAATCCGGCGACGGACTAGCGGGGATCGCACCTTCCACTACAGATGTCACTACCAAGAGGGGCGCCGGGTCAAACAGGAGTTCGAGCCAACCCAAGAGATCCACCGCCGGCGTGTTGACGTCCAAGGGCGCAGGGGCGATCATGCGCTCGGTCAGCTCTTCACTGACCCGTTGCAAGACTTCATGGGTGGGATTTCCAGGGGATATTCCTGCGGGCAAATCTTCCAGGTCACGCAGGATTGTCCCAAGTTGCCGCAGACTCATGACTTGTGCTCGTTGAGCAGGAGCCTCCAAATCGAATTCCTGCTCGCCTAGCAACGTGCCCAGCACCTCGCGCAGTGCCGCACAAACGGTATCAGCGCCCTGAGCATTCGCCAGGGGCAACAGCAATTCATCGGTCCGTTCCAAAGCCTTCTTCAAGCGATCATTGCGCGAGATTTGGCTGCGATAACCATCCGTCAACCAAGACCCTCCGATCTTGTGAGGAAGGTGCTTGGACAGATAGGAATCCAAGTCCGCCAGCAGGTCGCCGAAAAAAGAACCCTCACCCGCCAGGCTCCGCTCCATCCAAGGGTGCCGCCAAAGGTCCGCCAGGGAGCGAGTGTCTCGCTCCTTGAAGTAGGCAGCCAACAACTTGATCAAGCTGCCCTCCATAGAACGCGCCGCAGATTGTCCAGCCGCATCTCTGGCCTCGATGCCATCCTCTGCCAATGCAGCGATCAACTCAGGTACCGCCTCCGCATCACCGATGCCGATGCTTACCTCACTGTCCTGGGTTACGCCGGATTGGGCCACGATTGCCATGACTCGCTGGGCCTGGGCCTTGGGATCTGACACAACCGACCATTTTTCCCCTGGCACGATGTGCTCGCGCTGAAGCCAGGCATCGGTCAGAACGCAACCCTGCGCATCAAACAGGTCCCGCAAGGATTCGGGAGCAAACACCAGGTGCTGGACCCGGCCCTCACATTGTACGAGGGCCGCATTTCGCAGAGGTTCCTGGCTGGCAATGCCAACCAGAATCACGTCCAGGTCCGCACCGGACTGCTGGGCCAACGCCAATTGCCGACGATCGTGGGGGTCAACCAGATCGAGGCTCGCCAAGATCTTCCGGTAGGCCTGCTGAAGGCGCCCCACCGCTCTCCAACGCACGGCCTCCTGGGGGCGCGCCTGAATGCACTCGGTCTTGAGAACCTGATCCACGTCCATGCCAGCGGCCACCAAATCCGCATGCAACCCGCGCACCTGTACGGCCAAACCGGAGCGGCTCTGGACATCGCCATGGATCGCCAGACAACCGAGATCCTGCTCAGTCGCCTGCACCAAAGCCCGCTCCCAACAGAGGCGACGCACAAGACCCGAGGCCACACGCCCCTCGCCGCCCACCAACAGGTCAGTCAAGGATCCAACGGTCACCATGTTGGGGGCCAACAGGGTTGCGCCGCGCTGCTGAGCTCCTCGCAGCAGAGCCAGCCGCAGGCTACGTACGGCTCGAGAACCGGGCAGAGCCACGACCAGGGAACTCATGTCAGATCCCAAGTTGTCAAGTAACCACTCGGCGGCGCTTGTGAGCGGAGGAGTATCCCAACCAAGAAATTTCAGATCAACAAGCGCCATGAGGGCAGTCTAGCGAATCACGGCTCGATCTTCATATGTGCTCGCAGGGGGCAGGATCCCCCAACAGGATCACTCGGGACAAAACTCATCCCCAAACAAATTCTCCCCCCAAACAAGCATGTATGGTGGGCCCCGTGGGACTCGAACCCACGGCACAGCGATTATGAGTCGCCTGCTCTAACCAGCTGAGCTAGGGGCCCGTGCGGCCCAGAGATTAGCCTGCTGGGGTGCCGTAGGTCACCCTCAATTTGATTGCAGACACGAATGGATAATCTCAGCAGACTGACCACAGCCCTTGAAGGCATGGAAGACCTGCGCCGGAAGGGCGGCGACGCTCTCAACAATCAGCAGTCTGAAGTCTCGGGCTGGTCCGCTGCCCAGCACCTCTACCATGTGGCCCTGTCCACAGATCTTGCGATGAGATGCGTGACAACGGTCATGGCAGGCACGAGTCCTCGCCTGCGGCATGATCTGCCCAAGAGCGAGCTGTTTGCTCAACTGCAGGCCTTGGGGCGCTTTCCACGGGGAACCAAAGCGCCACGCCTGGTGATCCCGCCCGACAGGGTCAATCTGGAGTTTCTGAAACAGGAAATTGCCACTGCGAGCACGGCGGCCCAAGAACTTGGGGGGCAAGACCTGAGTCACGCTACTGGGCGTATCGTGCACGAGAAACTAGGAGGTCTTGACGCCCAGGAATGGGTTACCTTCGCGCGTATGCACGCGGAACACCACCTGCAACTTGCGGAAAAAATCCTCAATTCGGCGTCATGCTGAACGAATCCAGACGCGCCATCAGATCGTTCGGCTCAACCGCAATCCTGTTGGTTCTCATCGGGGCCTGCGGTCAAGAACCAATCACACCGACACCAGCGCCCGCCATGGTCGACAACCTCTCTCCGCCCACGGCGGTCTGGAGCACGGTGGAGGACCTCAAGTCGGGTCGCGATGCTCACCATGCCCCTTCCGACGGTGGCGGAACCGCGCAACTTGTGCTGCAGCCGGACGAAAAGGCCGTGGTCCAAGTCAGTACCCCTCACACCTGGACCATTGATTTCACGGTGGGACCAGAGGGTATCCAGACAGGCGGCGTGATCTTTCTGATGCCCGAGCCCTTCTGGGGTTGGAGCAACCCCCAGACGCGAACTCCCGAGCGCCTGGGATTCACAAGCGCCACGACCGAAGCCGAAGGAGTGAACCTGATTACAACCGCAGTAGGCCCGCTGTTCCTGGCCACGGTCGACGGGCGCGCCCTGCTCCCCGGCGAAGCGGTGCGCCTGATCTACGGCAAAGGCATCGGAGCCCTCTCAGATCGTCATTCCGAAACCGCCGCGCGCATTTGGATCTGGGTCGACGGGGATGGAGATGGCACACGGTCTGTGCTGAAGGACTCACCCACCGTGCGTGTCACCGCTGGCCCCGCCGCCATGGTGGTTGCCCTGGCGCCCACGGTGCTGCGTCCAGGCGAAAGAGCACTCCTGCACCTATCGGTCTTGGATGCATTGGCCAACCGCGGGGTATCGGCAGAGGGCTGGTTACGCATCAAGGAACCCCAAGGCTTGGTGGAGATCGAGACCGAAGTCAAACTGGAGGGCTTGGCGGAGGGAGTCGTGCAGATTCCCTTCCGCGCCCAGCAAGCGGGCACAACACGGCTTGAAGTCACCTTCGTATCAAAGGAGCTCACTCTAGTCTGCAGCTCGAATCCGATCCTGATCTCCAGCACGCTGCCCCGAATCCTGTGGGGCGACCTGCACGGACACTCGTGCTATTCAGATGGCACAGGCAGTCCCGAAGATTGGTTCGCCTACGCGCGGGATGTCGCAGGCTTGGATGTTGCGGCGCTCACCGATCACGACCACTTTGGGGTACTGTTTCTCGACGAGAACCCCGACCTTTGGTCCAGAATCAACGAAGTGGTGACCGCCGCCCATGAACCGGACGAATTCGTGGCCCTTGCGGCTTATGAGTGGACCAGTTGGATTCACGGGCACCGCCACGTGCTGTACTTTGGTGGACAGGCACCGCTGCTCTCATCCCTCGACGATCGATACGAGACCCCGCGTCAGCTCTGGGAGGGGCTGAAGGGTCTGCCAGCCTTGACCTTTGCGCACCACTCTTCGGGCGCACCCGTTTCCACAAACTGGACCTTTGCCCCTGACCCGGTACTTGAGCCCTTGACGGAAGTAGCCAGCGTGCATGGCTCCAGTGAGGCAGCCGACGGGGCACCAGCGGTGAGGGGCAGTCGAGCCGGGCGGTTCGTCAGAGATCAATTGGACGCGGGTGTACAGTTGGGGTTCGTTGCCTCGGGGGATGGACACGATGGACATCCTGGACTCGCGCACCTCTCGCCCCTCTACGGAGCAAGGCCAGAAGCGCGGGGAGGCCCCCGCCCTGGCAACGGCGGGTTGGCCGCAATCGTAAGCGAGAAGCGAACAAAGATGGCGGTTCTGGAAGCCCTGCGCGCACGCAGAACCTACGCCACAAGCGGTCCGAGGATTCACCTGACTGCATCTCTCCTGGGACAGCCACCTGGGGAAGCTGTTGCCCCGAACGCAAACCCACGGATAGACCTGACTATCACCGGCACCGCCCCTATCAAGCGCGTCACTCTGGTGCGGGACAGCCAACTCACGGACCTGATTCGCGAACCCTTGGCATTACCATTCTTCACCGGATCCTACGAACTCCCAGGTGGGCCTTGGACGGTTGGTAGCTACGCCTACTTGAGGGTGGAACAGGTGGACGGGGCCTGGGCCTGGACCAGCCCCTGGTTTGTAGCGAACTGACCCGACCTAGGCGCTTGCCGCGCCCCCTTTCGGATCCACGGCCAAAGACACTCTGTTGCGACCCTCAGCCTTGGCCACATAGAGCGCCTTGTCAGCTTCTCTCAAGAGGTCATCCATGCAGCGCATCCAGGGCTCTCGCTGTGCAACCCCTAGACTGATCGTGATTCTCATGGGCTCATCGAGTTGGACAGGGGGTAATTGGTCCACCGAATGGCGCAGGCGTTCCGCAGCAATGTGAGCAACATCCATGCGAGCGCCTCCCACGACGCAAAGGAACTCCTCTCCACCCATTCGAGAGACCGCGTCTCCGGTGCGACAATTCTCTGCCAATGTGCTGGATACTTCTCGCAGGACAGCATCTCCGATGTCATGGCCCGCAAGATCGTTGAACTTCTTGAAGTGATCAATATCGATGGCAATCACCGAGAAAGGGTGATCGCTGCGATCAGAGCGATCCCATTCCGTCTCAAGCAAGCGCATCCCATGACGACGGTTGGGAAGGCCAGTCAAGGCGTCGGTCAGAGCCGCAGAGCGCAGACGGCGCCCCATCAAACCCATCTCTGCAGCGCGACTGTGGTTGGTTCGCTCGGAACGCTCAACAGCCTGACGCTCGGCCACGACCCGAGAACCAACGCGCACGCGCGCAGCAAACAATTTGGGGTTGATCGGTTTGGACATGAAATCGTCCGCTCCACAGTCAAGAGCCTCGAGAGCACGCGCGTCGCCCCCATCAGCGCTGATTCCGATCGCGTAAACGCGACGACCAATCTCCGATTTACGCAATACCCGCAGAAGCTCGTCGCCGCTCATCAAGGGCATGAACCAGTCAATGATCACCACCTCCGGCTGCATATGCATAGCCAACTCAAGGGCCACACTGCCCTCGGTAGCCATAAAGACCTCGAAGCCCTCATTCTCCAAGTTGAAGGCCAATAGCTTCAACATGGCAGGATCGTCATCCACCAGGAGCACCCGAGTGGGACGCGGCTGTTCGGGGCCCTCCTCATCATGAATGGCCTGCTCTTCCATGAAGAGGTCGCGATCAGTCTCTTGCCTGCGGCCTACAAAGGTCTCGGGCAGTGGCTCTGATTTGGCTGCCTCTACCAATGCCAAGGAGAGGTCCCCAAGATCTGGGCCCATCCTGCGAATGCCCGTGAAGTTCGCCCATTCATGCCATCTATTCGAGGCCCCTAGAATCAAGCCCGTGAAGCTATCAGGGGGCAAACCTATCTTCTCCACCGCAGAAGGCAGCGAGGTCAGAGCTCGCGCCCGATCACCAAGGGGATCGCTCGCATGGGGCGAAAGAACCCGGCCAATCAAACGCGCAACGATCAAGAGCAAGGCCCACTCGCCCTGGGATTCTCCACCGGCCGCCTTCCGTGGCGAGGTCTGCTCTATGGCCTGACTGAAGGGCTCGGGCAAGCCCGAATCCTCGAGCAAGCATGCACCGACATCCAAATGGTCGATTTCAAAGGTGCGCCACTCCAACTGCAACATTGACGCTTCGTCAGCGGCTCTTGGATCGGAACAAATTCTTCCATACCGTTCTGGATGTACGCAGGCCAAGGCCAAACGCCCGATGCCACTCAACAACCCCAGGGTAAAGAAACTGGCCGGATCCTTACCCGTAGCCTTTGCGAGCATCTCTGCAGACACCGCACAAGCCAAGGACTGACTCCAGAAAGAGTCCACACAAAAGCGACTCGCTTCAGGCATGCGGGTCTCCAGTAGACTGAAACCAAGAGCCACCTTGCGCACAGCATCGGAGCCAATACACGCAGCGGCCTGCTGTACAGAGGAGACAGACTCTCCTGTGCTGCGTCCCATGTTGTTTGCCAGACGCAAGACTCGTCCGCTCAAGGCCGGGTCAGCGCCTATCAGACTCACGAGCTCATCTTGATTGTAGTCAGAGCGAGCAGTCAGCTCCAGGATCTTGAGCCCGACTGCCGAGGGCGTAGGCAAGTCCCGCGCCAGGCGCATTTCATCGAAACGGCGCTCCATGGAAAAATCAGGTCCTCTTGGTTTCTGAACCTTGAAACGAAGTCACACACTGATTGTGTCCTAACTTCTTGGCAGTACGGAAGGAGGCACCGACGACCCTCGTCAATTCGACAAGACTCGAGAGTTCATGGGTCCGCACTTCCACGCCGCCGGGCAAGAGCAAGCTCCCCGATGGCATTAGATTCTCACAGACGCGATCGAGCGTCATGCCGACCCTCCAGAACCCGGATTCAAGACAAGTTTGATTACGACTCGCGAGATGCAGCGCGAGCGTTTGAACTTCTGGGAACAAGAGTGCATTGAGAGAAGGGGTTGACAGGGGAGACCTGTCTCACTAATCGGAGAAAAGTACCCGAAGAGTCGAGTACTGATCTCAGATCGAGACACTCCAACCGCGCTGGCTCCCACCAGTGGGCGAATAGGGGAGCATCAGGGAATAATCGGCAGGCTCGGAAACCCTGACGGGCCTGGACTGCAGGTACCCCCAGACTCCGATCCTGGATCCAAGGGGGGCGGATCCGGCAGGCGACGCCCAAACACCTCAAGCATGTGTTTGACGATCAAGACCTCGAAGAGAATCGTGGCCGGAGGTAGTTGGACGTGATCCGCAACTCGAGTCATCACCTTGGGATCGAGACCACAGGGCTGAAACCCCGCGAATTTCTCCAGGTCCGTGTGCACATTGAGGGCAAATCCATACCAGGTCACCCACTGCCGCACCGCGACCCCGACGGAGGCGACCTTTTGCTCGCCAATCCAAACGCCGGTCAGACCCTGCTTGCGTTCGCCGGTGATGTCGAACTCGCCCAGCACCCGGATGATGACCTCCTCAAGCATCCCCAGGTGCCTATGCAGGTCGCGCTGGCCCTCGGGCAAGGCCAAAATGGGATAAGCAACGACTTGCCCGGGTCCATGATAAGTGGCTTCACCCCCTCGCTCCACCTCGACCACAGGCAGACCAGCGGATCGCACGGCTTGCAGGTCGCCGCCGCGACCCACAGTAATCAAGGACTCGTGCTCTACCAGGATCAACGTATCACTGATCTCCTCCGCCGCGCGTTTTGCGAGCAACTCCTGCTGCAACTCCCAAGTTTCCTGGTGGGACCTGATCCCCAGGCGCAAGACCTCGAGCAGGGGTAGATCAGAAACGGGAGAGTCCACTGGCTCAGGGCTGGTAGATGTGCACGGCCATGTTATGCACCGCTTCAGCGGCTTCCATCAATGCTTCCGGCAAGGTCGGGTGGGCGTGAATCGTACGCGCCAGGTCTTCGCTGGTGGCTCCCATCTCGATGGCCAAAGCTGCCTCAGCAATGAGTTCCGTGACCTCCGGGCCAACCATGTGCACACCCAGGACAAGGTCAGACTTGGCGTCGGAGACGACTTTGACCATGCCCTCGGTCTCCTGCAGGGTCATGGCCCGGCCGGAGGCTTTGAAGGGGAAGGAGCCTGTAACGGGCTCGTAGCCCGCCTCGCGGGCCTGGTCCTCGGTCAATCCCACGGATGCCATTTCCGGAGCAGTGAAGATTACGGCAGGCACGCAGCGCACGTCGTACTCCTCGGGCTTTCCAGCGATCACACCTGCCGCCACCAATCCCTCCTTGCTGCCCTTGTGGGCCAGCATGGGCTGACCGGCGGTGTCGCCCACGCAGTAGATATTGGACACGCTGGTCCGCATTTGCTTGTCGATCTGGATGAACCCACTCTCGGTGGTGGCGAGGCCCACGTTTTCTAGACCCAGCCCCTCGCTGTAGGGCCGCCGACCCACGGTGGAAAGAATCTGATCACACAAGATCTCTTCGGTCTTGCCTTTCTTCTCTATCGTGACCACCAAACCATCGCCGGACCTGCTCCACTGCCTGGCAAAGGTATTGACAAGCAACTTGATCTTCTTCTTCTTGAGGGAGCGCTCGATGACTTTGACACAGTCCCGGTCCTGGCCCGGCAACGCACCGTCGGTAGCCTCCAGCACGGTTACCTTGGAACCCAGATGATGGTACATCATGCCCATCTCAAGCCCGATATAGCCCCCACCGATCACCACCAGATGATTGGGAACCGTTGTCGGAGAAAGGGCACCGGTCGAAGACCAGACCGCGTCCTCGTCAAAAGCAAAGCCCGAGATCTCAATGGGCACCGAACCGGTAGCGATCACAATGTCGTCACAGGACACTTTTTGGGTGCCCTGCTTGGTAGTGACCTCCACCGTGTTCTTGTCGAGTAGGCGCGCCGTGCCCATGATCACCTGGCAACCGTGTTTCTTGAGCAAGGCCCCAACCCCTCCGGTCAAACGCCCAACTATCGCATTCTTCCAATCCACCAGCTTGGCGGGATCGAGTTGCATGCCTTCGATGGTGATGCCCATGCTGTGGGCCTGGCTGACCTTTTCCATCAACGAACCCGCGGCGATCAAGGCCTTGGAGGGAATGCAACCCACATTCAGACAGGTCCCGCCCAGGGCTTCCTTCTCCACAACGACTACCTGCTGGCCCAATTGGGCGAGGCGGATCGCGCAGACATAGCCTGCGGGTCCGGCACCGATTACAACGACCTTGCGGCTCTGACTCATGGGGAAGGGGGAATTCTCTCTCAGAGGGGAAAGGCACCATCGCCGGGGGTCGCATCCCCGCGGCGTTCAGCGACTTCTAGGAATTGATTGAACTGCAGGCGCAGGTGACGGGGCACCTCGCTGTAGACATCCTCCACCAAGGAACGCAGAGGGAAAGGAGGGGCGGCTTCTTGTTCGTGGATCACCTCATCTATCTCTGCCACGATCGCCTCCTCTTGGACCGAGCGCTCGTTGGCATCGATCAGGCCCCGGGCTATCAGGAAGGACTCGTAGCGATCCAGGGGATCACGCTGGGCCCAGGCCTCGACCTCCGCGTCTTCTCGGTACTTGCTCGGATCATCGGAACTTGAGTGCCCCAACATACGATAGGTCTTGAGCACAACCAAGCTGGGTCCACCCTCTGCACGAGCGCGCTCGACCGCAGTCTTCATTGCGACATACACCGCAAGCACATCGTTACCGTCCACAGTCACCCCGGGCATGCCATAGGCTTCGGCCTTGTCCGAGTAGGATTCGGCGGCGGTTTGCTCAGAGGACTTGACCGAAATCGCCCAACCGTTGTCGATACAGACAAAAACACAAGGCGCCTGCCAGACACCAGCGAGATTCATACCCGAATGAAATCCGTTGGAGCTGCTGGCACCATCGCCAAAGTGGATCGAGTGCACCGCGTCATCCCCGCGCCGGGCGCTGGCGTAGGCGGCCCCGACTCCATGAGTGATCTGGGTACCTATCACCGAAGACCAGCTAGGGTAGTTCGACTCCTTGTGCTGGAAGTGATTGCACATCTGCCGGCCCTTGGCTGTGTCATTTGAATTGCAGTACATCTGGGCCACATACTCTGACATGGGCAGTCCGCGGGTGATGGCGGCACCACCTTCACGCAAACCGGACCACATCCAGTCCTGGGGCAAGAGAGGTGCAGCCGCACCAACCAGCGATGCTTCCAAACCTGTAGCGGTGCCCACAAAGCCCACTCGGCCAGCACGCTGCAGCTTCAACATACGCCCGTCCAAGGAGCGAATCATGAGCATGTGCTGGAACAACTCCGTGAGACGCTCATCAGACAAGTCAGGGACCTCTCCCACAAGGGCTCCGGTCTCATCCAAGATCTGTTGAAGCTCAGCCACGCAACTAAGCAAGAGATTCCATCGAATCGATTTTGAGGGCAAGCAACAGGGTCAGCAGGCCTGGCTCTTCCAAGGTTTGGCGCAGGTGTGCCACGAATCGGGCCGCGTCGGCCCCATCGGCTAGTCGATGATCCACGCTGCAGGAGAAGTTCATGTACTGGCGCACTTCAATGAGTTCGCCATTGGGCGTATCCACCACGCCTGGACGCCTGACAATGCGATGTACACCTAGGATCGCGATATCTGGGAAGTTAATGATCGGTGTCGCAAGAGTTCCACCGATGTTGCCCGCGTTAGTGATCGAGAACGTGCTGCCGCGTAGTTCATCCGGGCGCGCCTGCCCCTTGCGCGTGCGATCAGCTAGATCTTCCAGTTCGGCCGCCAACTGCAACAAACCCTTGGACTCCACGCCAGAGATCACCGGCACGATCAGGCCATTGGGAGTGTCTGTGGCAATGCCCAGGTTCACTGTGCCGGGCAGCACGATCTCGCCGGCGTCCTCATCAAGGTGGCCGTTGAGCATGGGAAATTTCATCAGGCCGCTAGCCACAGCCTTCATGATGAAGGGCATGAACGTAACCTTGATGTTCTGTTGAGCACCAAGCGCCTTGGCCTTTTGTCGTACCCGCACCAACTCAGTCACATCCACTTCTTCCACGATGGTGAAATGCACTGCGGTCTGGACGGAACGCGTCATGGCTTCGGCAACCTTGCGACGCACCCCGCGGAATGGAATCCGCTGTTCGGAGACAGCCGAGGGCCTGGGCGCTGCTGATACGACACGTGGACCCGCGGCACTGGCCTCCACATCGGCGCGACGGATGACTCCGTTGCGACCGCTACCGGCGACAGTCGCAAGGTCAACGCCAAGTTCCCTGGCCACGCGGCGGGCGCTGGGAACCGCCAGGACCTTACCAGTGGCGGCTGTTGCAACCAGAACTGGAGCGGCTGCGGGTGCAGGCTCAGGTGTGCTGGAAGCAGGCGGTTTCGAATCCACAACAGGCGCTCCGCCACCAGCATTGTCCAAATGAAAAATTACATCGCCCACGGGCACAACGTCCCCTTCCCCCGCAAGCAACTCGGTGATTATCCCATCTGCAGGGGCGGGCACCTCGACCGTGGCCTTGTCAGTCATCACCTCGACTACTGCCTGGTGCTCTTTGACCACTTCACCCACAGAAACGAGCCACTTGACGATCTCGCCCTCCGCAGTGCCTTCGCCAATATCCGGTAATTTGAATTCAATCATGGTTGGATAACTTGCTGGGGTCAAAAAGAGGCCACACCTTCAATCGCATCGAGGACCCGACGCTCGTCCGGCATGTAATGGTGTTCAAGAGTGTTCGGAAAGGGAGTGTCGAATCCCGTGACACGCCTGACAGGGGCTTCCATGTACTCGATTGCATTTTCAGCGATCAAGGCGCTGATTTCAGCGCCATAACCGCAAAAACGGGGAGCCTCATGTACCACCACTACGCGCCCTGTACGCCTGGCTGCATCCAGGACGGCTTCCTCGTCGAGAGGAAGCAATGTACGCAGGTCCATCACATGTGTCTCTATGCCACCTTCAGCAGCCTTGGCGGCGGCCTTCTCGCAAACAGGAACCATGGCTCCGTAGCAGAAAACCGTCACATCTGAACCCTCGCGCACAGTACGCACTGTTGACAGGTCAATACTGTACCTGCCCTCGGGCACCTCGCCCTTGACTGAGCGATAGAGAGCTTTGGGCTCCAGGAAGAGCACGGGATCGGGGTCTTCAATGGCGGCTATCAAGAGCCCCTTGGCATCGTGTGGCGTGGAAGGGATCACAACCTTCAAACCGGGAGTATGCGCAAAGTAGGCCTCGCCAGATTGGCTGTGATACAGGCCGCCGCGGATGCCGCCGCCGTAGGGCGTCCGGATCACCATGGGAGCGGTGTACTGACCACCGGAGCGGTAACGCAACTTGGCCGCTTCGCTGACAATCTGGTCAAAGGCGGGAAAGATGAAGTCCTGGAACTGTATTTCACACACAGGCAGGAGGCCGTTGACCGCCATGCCCACCGCTGCCCCAACGATGCCATCTTCGGAAAGGGGCGTGTCAAAGCAGCGTTGCTTTCCGAACTCCTGGGTCAGGCCTTCGGTGGCTAGAAAGACGCCGCCCTTGGGACCCACATCCTCGCCAAAGACCGTCACGCGCTCGTCCTCGCGCATTTTTGTGTGCAGCGCGTCGTTTACCGCCTGGAGCAAAGTAAGTGTTCTCATGGTGTCTGTGCTTGCTTGGTGAATCGGGGGGCGTTGCGAAATCAAAGTGGAAAAGCGCCGCCTCCAGCGTCGGCGCCGCCTTTTCTCTCGGCCAAATCGAAGGCCTGCTCACCCTGACGGCGCAGGTGCAAGGGGAGGGTCTCGTATACATCGCTGAAGATCGTCTCAAGAGTCGGACCAGGAGTCGCCTCGGCAACCTTGGCAGCCTGGGCAACTTCATCAGCACACTCTGTCAGCAGCTTCTCCTCCAGTTTTTCGTCCCACAGACCGCTCTTGTCCAAGAAACGCTGCATGCGCAACACCGGATCCTTCTTTGCCCACTTTTCGAGTTCCTCGGCGGGCACATACTTGGTGGGATCATCCGAAGTGGAGTGTCCACCCATGCGGTAGGTATAAGCCTCGATCAAGGTAGGGCCCTCGCCTCCACGCGCACGCTTGGCAGCATCGCCCACCGCCTGATTGACTGCCAGAAGATCATTGCCATCCACCGTGACGCCGGGCATGCCATAAGCCTTTGCCTTGATTGCATAGCCGTCGGAGGCAGTTTGACCGCTGGAGGGCAACGAAATCGCCCACCCATTGTTCTGACACAGGAAGATCACCGGCGCCTTCCAAACACCTGCCAGATTCAAGGCACTGTGGAATCCCGCGCTCGATGTGCCTCCGTCACCGAAGCTAGCCAAGCTCACATCGTCTTTACCCAAAGCCTGGGCAGCATAGGCCGCGCCCACAGCATGGGGCAGGTGCGTGCCTATCGGAGAGCTGATCGAGAAGAAACGCACAGGATCGGTAAACGAAAAGTGAACTGACATCTGTCGGCCGCGGGCCGAGTCAGAAGCGTTGCCGAACATGTTGTGCATCATGTCGACAGGCTTTGCGCCATGGTGCAATGCCATGCCAAAGTCCCGGTAGCTGGGAAAGAAAAAGTCCGTCGCGCGCAGGGCACTTGCAGCCCCTACCTGGGTGGCTTCGACACCCTTGTTGGGGATCGAAAAACCAATCCTGCCCGAGCGCTGCAGTTTCATGCAGATGTCATCAAAGGCCCGCACCATCAGCATGGTGCGGTAGCAATGGACCAACGCCTTGTCATCCAGGGCGCCATTGAAGTCTGGAGCGGATCCATCCGCTTTGAACATGGTCAGCATTTCGGTCATGTTGAGTGTTCCTGCTTGCGCCGCTCGCGCACAAGGTGAGCAGCTTGGAGTTCGCCCGCCTTGTAACTGGAGCGCACCAAGGGCCCAGAAGCAACTTGACGGAATCCCATTGCCCGTCCCAGGCGGTCGTAGGCGTCAAAGCGCTCGGGTGTGACATACTCACGCACCGGAGCATGTTGAGGTGAAGGGCGCAGATACTGGCCCAGGGTCAGAAAGTCCACCTCCGCGGCCCGGAGGAGCCCCATGGCCTCCTCCACCTCAGCCTCGGTCTCGCCCAATCCAAGCATCAATGAAGACTTGGTAAATACACGCGATGAGAGCACGCGAGCCTCGCGCAGGGTATCCAAGGACCTCTCAAAGGAACAACGAGGATCCCGGATGCGGCGCTGCAAGCGCGGCACCACCTCCACATTGTGAGCCAGCACGTCGGGCTCCGATTGCATCAAGGTCTTGAGCATGGAACCGGTGTAGTCGGGAATCAGGGTCTCTACAATCGTGTGTACCGAGTGGCTACGGATCGAACCAACGCACTTGGCGTAGTGCCCTGCCCCACCATCCTCCAGGTCGTCCCGATCCACGCTGGTGATGACCACATAGTCAAGATCAAGGGCTGCCACAGCGCGCCCCACATGCTCGGGCTCAGCTGGGTCCGGAGCCGCAGCGCGTTCAACTGTCTTGACCGCGCAAAATCGGCACCTCCGAGTGCACTCGGCCCCCAAGACCATCAGTGTCATGGTTGCCCGCTCGCCCTTCCAGCACTCACCGATGTTGGGGCAATGGGCCTCCTCGCAAACCGTATTCAGCTTGAGTTCACGGGTCAGCCGCCGCAGGCGCGTGTAGCCCTCACCCCCCGGCAGAGGCACCTTGAGCCAACTGGGTTTGCGGCCGCCCAGGGCGGTCGGATCAATAGGAAGGATCTTGAGGTCCATGGGGCAGCGGCGGAGGTTATCACAGGCTCGATCCCAGGCCCCAAAAGGGGTGACAATTCTCTGGGCCAGATAGTGAAAATGCCTCACAAATGAGGCTCAATTGCGACCAATGGCGAGCCTAGCGATGAGGGCGTCGCTGACGCAGAACAGGGCGGGCAAAGGCTGGCAGCTCGTGCTCCTCAACCTCACCACTGCCATCCAAGTCCCAGCGCTCCAAGAAACTGTCCGCCAGGGAGTCGAGATTGCCGCCCCTGGCGATTGCTTCCAGGCGCATCCACTCGTTGCTCTCAAGCAGGCCCGAGTAGTCCTGATCGGCAAGCTCCAGCAGATCCTCCCGGTCACGCAACTCACGCTGCGAAAGATCCGTGTCCCCATTCTTGTCGAAAGCCGCCAAGGCACCATCTTCCAGAAAGGGGGGCAGGGGAACTGCCAGATTCCTGCGCACAGGCCACTCGGATGGCAGAGGCAGGACTTCATTTCCACGTCCCCGGTCCTTGCGCAGGGTTGGCAACTGCACTCCCCCATCGGAGTCCCGATCGAGTGCCGTCCATTCAGGGTCGAGAATCTTGAACTCCCGGATTGCAATGGTGCCGCCCTTGTTCAGGTCGCGCTTGCTGAAGTCCTCAAGGGCCCCTTCGTCCCCGTAACGAATCTGCCGGGCGCGACCCGGATGCCGCGAGAGCTCGCCACGGTTCAGGCGATCATCGCCGTTCAAGTCCAAAGCCGCAAAGAGTGCCCGTGACATCTCCCTGCGATCAAGACGGCCGTCCCGGTTCCGATCATGAACACGGCCATCATGACCGTCAAGCAAGCGCGCAAGATCGCCGTCGGAATCCGTACGCTCCTCGCCAAAGACAACCTGCTCTGGCTCGGCCACCGCAGTCCTTGGCTTCTCAAACAGCTGACCAACAAGCGCGGCTTCTGCCAGGGTTACGCGACCATCCCCATTACGATCGAGAACACTCCCAGCCTTGGCCAGCTCGGCTCCGGTTAGAAGGCCATCGCGACTTTCGTCGTACCGAACGAAGAACAGGCGCGCGCTGTGGCCGGGAATCGACGGGGGAGGTTCGTCGCTCTTGATCGTTCCCAGCAACACACCCGGCACATCGAGAATGTTCGCTACTTCCCTCGGCAACAGCCAGCGGGAACCCTCGTGACTAACATCCTTGAGACGGCGGCCGGAAGGATCGATCATGGCGTCCAGCGGGAACTCCTCCACGGCGATTGCGTAGGCGTTACGGATGCTCATCAACACGCCACCGGACTCCAGACCCTCCGAATTGGTCAGGTCCACCAGACTGACACCCTCATCACCGGCCACCAGGGCCAGAGACTGCAGGAAAGGCTGGTTGTAGATCGAAAGGTGCACCAGTGACTCGGAGGAGCCTTCAACGCGAAGAGAATCAATCACGCGCGGGCGCTTGGGATTGGCGACGTCAATCGCACGCACGGCAGAGACCTGATCCCCATTGCCCTGGGTGCGTTCCTCCAGCAGGTAGACATAATCAGTCTCCGTTGTTCGCTTGCCACCCAAGGGCGGCGCTGGATCGACCTTGGTGCGCAGGGCAAGGCCCCGATAGAGCGTCCCAGGCCGCCGACTCGCGCGCGTGGAACGACTGGGATTGGGATAGACCACTTCTGGATGGCTGGGCTCGGTTACATCGATCAAGATCAAGCCCGCATTCTCATCCACCACGGCGCATAGATTGCGCGCATCAGTGCGATAGGGGGCCGGCACATCCCCGTGCAAGACCGCGGGACGACTGTATTGAAAAACCAGGTCCAGGTCGATGGCCGCCATGGTTTGGTTCGCGCCCACAGTCCAACCAAGGCCACTGATCAAACGCGGTCGAATCGGATCGCGGATATCGACAATTGCCAGACCGCCAATCCCATCTGCCAGATAAGCGTAAGGCCAACGGACCTCAACCTCTTGTGCATCAAAGAGCGGCAACTGTCCCACAACCTTGGGCTTGGCGGGAACACTCACATCCACCACGCGCAAGCCCCCGATGCCATCTGCAATGAACAGATAGTCCCCGGCCTTGGCCAGGCCCCGGGGTGAAATCGTCTCGATAAACGCCAGCCGATTGAAGGCGCGCGGATCCGCCACATCAAACACATGAATTCCCCGTCCACCTTCGCTGGCATAGAGGATCTTGCCGTAGCCCTGCAACGGGTCGCAATCCAACTCCAGGTCCACAACATCCGGCAGGACAAACTTGCCCAGGGGAATCGAACCAGCCAAGTTCTGCCGATTGAGCGCCACCGCTTCGATTCCCCGTCGGTCCGCCACAAAAGCGATCTGACGGCCCAAGCGGAAGTTTGAGGTACCCAGACCCCAGGTCCCGCCCGAACGGTGACACTCCACGCACTCGCGGGCCGTGGGCCGGGTGGTGTGCACCTGATGATGGATCATGGTCATGCCCGACAAGCCCGCAGCGGTCTCAGGCATGACCTGGTCCAGAATACGAGACCCATCCTCCCCATCCACCGTGCCCATGGTGGCGAAGCCGGTCATGAAGGGGGCGATGCGGCCCTTCTCGTTCAGTCCTGCGTAGAAAGATTTCCAACTCGTGAATACCTTTTCCTGGGTGGTCACGCGGCCCTTGGTGCGGCGCCCGGTAATCAGGTCCATTTGGGTCAGGCTCTCGTTGCGATAGAAATGAAAGCCCAGAAAGTTCACATTCCATCCCGCATGACAAGCGTAGCACTCAAGGCCCTTGTGATTGCTGTTCATAGCGGCCAATGCTGCGGGAATGTGATCGGGATGGTTCGGATCGAGTACATCCATGACCTCTTTGATTCGGTGGGTCTTGCCGGTGACTTTGCTCTTAAGCAACAGCTGACTCCCATCCCGCCAAATGTTGTCAAGCGCCTCGCCGCGGGCTGTGGTCATGCTGGCGCGAGCATCGAACGTGCCGTGACAGGATTCGCAAGAGATCGCCACCGCATGCTCCATGCTCCCGTGCAGGGCACCGTCCCCCATCACATCCCCGCGCCCATGACAATCCACGCAGTGCATGCCAAACTCGTGGTGCACATCCGGCGGCGTCAGGAGATTGTCGTTCACATAGAAGGTGCGATTCAGTCGCACATTCGTGGTGCCTTCGATATCCGGGCCGCCCGCGCTGTTGGGAGGCAATTGGGACAAACCCCGAAAGTGCAGCCCGATGGACGCATCCCCATAGTGACAACTGACACATGTCTGGGTGCTGGGCGCGGAGGTCATTACATGCCGACGAGGATGACCCGGTTCGGTCTTGGAAATCGAGCGGTCCGCCGTGTCGGACAAACCGGTGGAGGCGTAGGGCACATGACAGGCGGCGCAACCTTCACCACGATAATCCCCATCGAAACCCGTTCGGCCCCGCAGGCCCCGGCCCGGCGACCACAAATGGCACTGCATGCACTCCTTGCGAATCAGATCGGGGAAGTGGCTGGACAGGCGCGTCTCGTCGTCCGCGGTAGAAAAGGCGGGCGGCTGAATCAGACGGTCCACATCGCCTTCATCGGTCAAGTGCCCGGGCACGGGAAAGACGCCGAAGAGCGAACCCTTCTTCGGAATCTGGCCAATCTCGTAGAAGCCATCTGACAGGTGCCCGGCAGTAGTGCCGTGCAATGAAAGAAACAGATCCTTACAGGCCTCCGCATGGCAGGTGCCACAGGTCACATCAATCACCCGCAAGTCAGCGGGGTTCTTGAAGCGCCGCCAGGTCAAGTCCTTGGCGAGGGGGGCCACGCGCTCATCCGTGTCCCTGTTGGAGATGTTGGGTACATGGGCCTTGAGCTTGTTGTGCGTACTGGGATCTCCCCCGTGACACTCCACGCAGGAGAGAGCAAGCCAAGGGTGCATGTCCTCCACGCCTTGATGACAATGCAAGCAACCATCAGAACCCTCGCCTCCCGCTGCCGGCTGGGTGGGCACCGGGTGGGGTTCGATCTCCATCTGAATGCTCCCGTCTGAATCCTGGAAAGCCGAACCTGCGGGAACTCCCTCCACCAAGAATGGCAGGACAAGCACCATGAGCAACATGGGCCACCATCCCCAGCGCGGCCGTGCGGGGAAGGGCTTGAGAGGCTGGTCAGAGGCCACGCGATCAGGAATAGAGACCGGTCAGTCGGCCACCACGGGCGAGGGGGGCGGTGGTTCCAAACAACTCGCAAACCGTGCCCACCACATCAGTGGTGCGCTGCTCAGAATCAATCTCCACACCACGCTTGAAGTCAGGACCCCAAGCCAGGCAAGTCACCCGGCGCAGATCCGGCGATCCATCACCATGATCCAAACCACGTCGTGAATTCAGGTCCCGATCACGTCCGAACTCCGGCATCACAATCACTGCAGTGGACTCGGCCAGGTCCTCGTCCTCGCGAATCGCCATGACCAGCTCGCCGATGGCCGCGTCGTTCTGACGCACCACCTCTGAGTAAGCGTTGTAGGACCCGTGGGCCACATCAGCGTTTTGCAACACTACGCCCACTACCTTGGGGCGGAAGAGGGACAACAGGTTGCGCGCCAAGCGCAAGGCCTTGCGATCCCCAGCAGCCGTGCCCGTGATATCGGAAGTGCCCTGAGTCAGTTCCTTCAGGATGTACTCCTCCACCCGCGCCAGGCGCTCCGCCTCGCGCACTGCATCAGATCCACCGCCCACGCCCTTGCGAAGTTGATCGAGCAAGGCCTTTTCCTTGTCGCCCATGGATTCCGGCATACCCCAGGTGTCGAGCAATTGCTTGAACTCAGTATTGAAAATCCCCTCGCCATCCAAAATATTCGCCCCGTACTTGGCACCGTATTCAGGGTGCAGCGAATAGGAATAATTCACCTGCTGTGCGCCGCCGGTGGTCGTGACCCAAATGTCCTCCTTGGGCATGGCGAGTCCCTTGCGCAGGTACTCGAAAAGGGTCGGCTCCTGACCTCGGGCGTTCTCACGAATGCCCCGTGGCTCGCTGACGCCGGTGAATATCGACATGGTCGCGCCAAAGTGGCCAAGGTTAGCCGTGGCCACATTGGTGTAGAGCACGCCCTCATCCGCCAGTTGACGCATGTTCGGAATGTTGTCCGGTGTGCCAAAGGTCTCGCGGGTACGGACGCCTCCTGCAAAGGCAACCAGCACCACACGCTTCGTCTTGCGGCCCTTCTGCAGGGGCAGGGAGAAACTGCTGGCCAGCCCTGGTGAGAGAGCTCCCGCGGCACCCAATGCGGCACCTCGTATCAAGGAACGGCGATCAAAGTTGAATTGTTCCATTGTGAATGTGCCTCCGCTGGGCTGCTGATAAATTCAGGGCCTAGTAGTTCTGATATTCGGGATGGGACAGTAGAGCGTACAGGATTGTCGCTGTACGGCAGTCCGGTTGATGAAAGATGCCCACAAAAACCCGCAGCTCCTCCCCTGTGGCCTCACGACCGAGAAGACGCTGGAACTTTTCTCCGATCCAACGTGTGGGGTCTGTAATTGTGTCCTTCTCAGGAATTCTTACGCGCCCGGAATCCAGCAGCAAGCGCACCACGACCGAGCGCAGGGGACGCGGGTCAGCCAGAGCATCAAGGGCTGTGCGCATGGGGTCAAGCTCCTCCTCCTTGGGCAGGCGGTCAAGCAGATCCACGAAAAGGCCATTCAGGAACAGGGAGTTGGACTTGGGCTCAAGCCTTTCGAGGCGCTGACTGTATTCCTCCGAAAGCAACCAGTCCCTGGCCGTGGCCAGGTACTTCCAAGGGTCCCGATGCAGGCGACGGGCTTGATTGGCGAGAGCCTTCTTGTCCCCCGGGGCGTGCATCAGGCGCTGGTACTCGCGCACCAAGAAGTGCTTGGAAGCCTTGGAGTGATTGACGCATACCTCGATCACTTCGGCTTGATTGTTGACGATGGTGCCGAGAAAGTTGCCCTTGCCACCATCATAGGCGCGCTTGCCACTCTCCAGATCCCGCCGATTCTTCTGAACCACCAGGCCACAGAACTGCTCCATGACCACGGTGACAAAGGTATCTGAGCCAGGGTTGCGCTGATCAAAGCTCGATGTCAGAGCAATGCGATGCAAAGCGGTTCGGTAGTCCATGCGACCCCCCGCCAGCTTGTCAGGAATTTCTTTCGTGGCACGTGCTATGGGCTGAAAGTTGTCCACCAGCAGGAAGTAGTAGAGCTGCTCGCTCCACCAGTGCCCCCAGAACTCCTCGCTCCCCAACAGGGCATCCAACAGCTTGTCCCTGCCCAAGCCAAGCCACCGCTCGTATTCGCTCTCATAGGGCGGCCGCCCGACCAGATCCATGAAGGTCGTACGCAGAGATCCGTGAGCCAAGGCCCGGGCCGGCTTGGCCTTCGTGCTTGGATCTTGAGCTGACCTGGAATCTTGGGATGAAGACTGCTGAGCCCCACTCACTGCTATATGAAATGGCTCGGCGTGCACCCTGGAGTTCTCCATGACTCACACGATACCCCCCAATATCATGACGGTATCCCAATTCCAGGTGCTCACCCCAGAAACCCCCCGTCCTGTGCCTGGAACGAGGTCAGCATCGATGATCAGATGAACGGATCGACCGTCTTGCGCAGGGAGGGAGTGCGCAACTTGCCGAGGGCTCGCATCTGGATCTGACGCACTCGTTCAAGGCTGACGCCCAATTCCCCGGCCAACTCTGACAGGGTGTGCTCATCGAAGGCACCGAGGCCATACCGGCGCTCCAGCACCAGGCGCTCGCGCTCGGAAAGCAGATCAAGAGCCTCACCTAGCCCCTCGCGAAGGGTCACATCTTCCATTGATGATTGATAGAGGCCCCCGGACTGCTCGTCGCTCAAGCTATCTGCAAGCCCCGGTCCATCCCCTTCGTCACCGGACGAGGCATCGATGGACAAAGTCGAACGGCTTGCGGTCAAGGCGCTCTCCACGAGGCCCAAACGCATACCCGTCAAGTCCGCGATTGCTGCGGCCGAGGAGCTGGTGTTCCCCAGCTTGCCCATTGCTGCCTTCACATGTCGCATGGCTTTTTGCAAGTAGACGGGGATACGCACGGTCTGGCCGTGGTTATAGAGGTGACTGCGGAAGGCTTGATTCAGCCAGTGCACGGCGTAGGTGCGAAAGAGCAGACCACGGCGCCAGTCGAAACCATCCACTGCCCGGAAGAGGGCCGCGGAACCGTCCTGGACCAGGTCCAGGCGAGGCACACCAAAGTGCGCATACCGCTCAACGTTGATCAGGGCCAGATACAGATTGCGTTCCACCAGTTCTGTGCGCAGGCCGTGGAGTTCCTTCCAGCGGTTGAATACATCCCGAGGCAACTCACATTCTGTGGGCTCAAGGTCCCGGAAGGTCTGTGGGTGATAATGGACGCGGCCCTCCAGATCACTCATTTGGAGCCCATGCTCTTTGAGACTCAGCTCCAGACAGGTCCGAGCGAACTCAATCCGGCGGGCGTGTCTGGCTTCCTCGTCCCGCCCCATGATGATGATCGAGTCTATCTCGGCTCGCAGTTGATCCTCAATGGTGGCCACACCGTTGACTGGCCGGCGAGGGGCCCTCCAACTGATGGGATCCTTGATTTCGAAGGAGGTGCCCTCTCGGTTCCACTTGCTGGCCAGGCGCCGAACGCGACCTTCGAATTTCTGAGGCTCATCTGCCCAAGCGTCGAGCTTGATATCCAGGTCCTCAAGGCTGATTGTGTTCTTGCTGTTCATTTCCAAATTCCCTCTCTCTGAGGTTGGTTAGTGGGGCCAACTGGCTTCTGGTTCCAAGAACCCCCCGAATATTCCCTGGTCATTCGCCCGTCACGCTGCCCTGGACCCCACATACGGCAATGCCAGACGGGTTCGAGTCCATCTGGCTGGCAGACCCTCTACGGGGGGGTCCAGGGGGGATAATTGGCAGGCTAGGCATTTCGCTTCAAGATCCATGTGGGGGGTGGCATGGCTCCGCTGTGCACCATACTGAGCCAGAGCCAGCGAGATACCGAACGCACAGAAAAATACTTATCTAGATAAGCATAAACCCCTATTCCTGCCCTGGGCGTCCCGAGCCCTGAACAGTAGCTCCGGATGGCCCTGACCCACTAGAACCCCCCCCGGGCCGTTCTGGTGAATCACTATGACAGAGAAGCCAGGAGCCAATCCCTGCCTTCCAGCCCGCTAGATGTTCCGCGAGCCGACGAGTTCTTCCGAGTAGCTTTCCTGCACCTCGGTGGGGATGAACTCGCTCAGGTGCTCCAGTTCCGCGGCTTCCCGGATCAGATGGCGCGCAATCACCAGGCGCTGGACCTGATTGGTGCCCTCGTAGATCTGCAGGATCTTGGCGTCTCGGAAGAACTTGGCAATGGGATAGTCCTCCATGAATCCATAGCCCCCAAAGACCTGCACAGCGTCCGTGGCCACTTCCATGGCAACATCCGTGGCGAAGCACTTGGCCATGGCGGCCATCTTGCTGTTCATGGGGGAAGGGCCCGTGTCATCAATACCCGCCGCAGCCGCATAGACCAGCTGACGCGAGGCCTCGGTCTTCATGGCCATATCAGCCAGCATCTGCTGGACCATCTGGTGGTTGGCGATCGTTACGCCAAACTGCTTGCGGCGATTCGCATAGACAATTGCCAGGTCAAGAGCCCCCTGTGAAGCCCCCATGGCCTGCGCAGCCACACCTGGACGGGCGTAGTCAAGGGTCGACATGGCGTGCCGGAAGCCCATGCCCGCGCGACCGCCAATCAAGTTGGCCTTGGGCACGCGCACATGATCGAAATGGGTCTCCACCACCGGAACGCAGCGAATACCCATCTTGTCCTCGACTTTCTTGATCTCGAAACCGGGAGTGCCCTTTTCCACCACAAAGGCGCTGATTCGACGGGACTTGGAGTCCGGCTCGGTAACCGCGAAGACCGAATAGATGTCCGCCACCCCGCCATTGGTGGTCCATTTCTTCTCGCCACAGATAATGTAGTCGTCCCCATCCTCGAAGGCGCGTACGGAGAGCCCCTGTGCATCGGATCCAGCAAACTTCTCAGAGAGACAGAAGGCGACCATTTTGTCCCCGGCGGCAATCTTGGGCAGCCACCTCTGCTTCTGCTCCTCTGTGCCCCCGAGAATAATGGGAAAGGAACCCAGGGCATTGACCGCGAAGGCCACTCCAAAACCCGAATCCGCCTTGGCTAGTTCCTCAGCTACCAGGGCCAATGCAAGCACACCGGCACCATGTCCGCCGTACTCAGTTGGGATAAAGGTGCGGAAGAGACCAGCCTCGGCAACCGCTCGCGCGGCATCGTGATTGTACTCCTGAGCCTTGTCATACTTTGAGGCGAGAGGGCGGACGTGCTTGTCAGCTATTTCGCGGGCTATGGCCTTGAGTTCGAGAGCTTTCTCGCTGAATACGATGTTGGACTGCTGCATGGGTACTTTCTCATCTATTGCCCTGGAACCACACAGGACTCAGACGCCCTGATTATACCGGGCAGGAGGTGCCCCCAGCGGCCCTGCGCGCAAAGACAAGTTGGCGCGGGGCTTGCGCATTGAAGACCTTTGCACCAAAGCCCCCCCAACGGCTCTCAGCAACGAATCCATGGTCCTCCAGCAGGGCATCGAGATCCGCCGGGTCGTAGAGCCGCACATCTTCCTCCCAGACCAGAGGTTCGGACCCCGGGCGAATGAAACGCACTCGCTTGCGTACGCGTCTACGATCTTCCGAGAGACTGCGGGTCTCTTCGAGCCGCAGGCCCTGTTCTTCGCGCACGGAGTGGGGCACAAGACCAGCTCGAATCGAGTCGGGATTCATCAGGTCCAGCACCAACAAACCCTGGGGCTTGAGCACTCTCCTGAGGTCCTCGATCACTGCCGCGTCTCCGCAATCATCGTGATAGCCAAAGGAACTGAAGAGCAAGGTCGCCCCATCGAGGCACTCGTCGCGAAGGGGCAGCATCCGCTGATCGGCACGGGCAAGAGAACCCACCGTCTTCTGACCCCCCTCAAGGGCTCCCGCACGCATCAACAACTCCTGCGAAAGATCCATGCCAAAGGCCTCTAGCCCTTCGTCGCGCATGGCGATCAGGTGTCGACCCTGGCCACAGCAGAGATCCAGCACCTTCCCGCAAAGTCCCTGATCCAACAGGAATCCGACCTCTGCCCTTGCAGAGGCCTGATCCCGGTGGGCATAGACCTCCAAATACTCCGCTCGAAATGCGGTCTCGAACCAGGCGGGGAAGGAGGGCTTGGAACTCATGGGTTGACAGCATTCTGACATGCCTGCCGGGCACGCTGCAGGCTTCCCCACCACCGGACAGCCACGCATCTCATGCTGGGCTCTCAGGCAGCATAGAATATGAGCCGATGAATGATCGTGTGATCCGATCCACCCGCCACCGACCTCTTTACACGTGAAGCAAGCTGCCTTCCTCGACCGCCTCGCCAAGGAGGAACGCGAACGCCGGGACCTCGCCCCATGGGCCAGGTTCTCTGAGGAGAGCGCAGGCCGTCGAGAACCAGAGGCAATTGACCCCATGCGCACGGTCTACGAGCGCGACCGCGACCGTATCACCCACTCCACGGCCTTTCGCCGGCTGATGTACAAGACCCAGGTGTTCCTCAATGAAGAGGGAGATCACAACCGCACACGCCTCTCCCACAGCCTGGAAGTCTGCCAGGTGGCGCGCAGCATAGGGGGAGCCCTGCGACTGAATGAGGCCCTGTGCGAGACCCTGGGCCTGGCCCACGACCTTGGGCATCCGCCCTTTGGACACCGGGGTGAGCGGGCTCTCGATGATCTGATGGCAGACCACGGAGGCTTCCGGCACAACGCCCAGGTCCTGCGAGTGGCAGACCAGCTGGAACGACGCTCCCCCGACTACAAGGGCCTCAACTTGACCTGTGAAGTGCGCGCTGGACTGCTCAAGCACGAGGCCGACCGGGACTGGCCCGAAGACCTCTTGCCCAGACATCCAAGGCCCTGTCTCGAAGCCCAAGTGGTCGATCTGGCGGACTCTTCCGCCTACAACAAGCACGACCTGGAAGATGGCTTGCTGGCAGGAATGTTCCGAGAAGAAGACCTGCGAGCAGAAAGCTCCCTTTGGCGGAGGGCAGAAGCACAGGTAAACGAACGCCATCCCGGATTCTTGACAGCCGATGGGGACAACAAACTGCGCGTATCGCGGGTCACCAACGAAGTCCTGGGGATCTGCATCTCTGATCTGATTAAGAACTCCCAGCTCGCCCTCGACGAGGCTCAACCAACTGACGCGGAGGCAGCGCAGCAACACGGTTCCATGCTCATCTGTCACGGAACCGAGATCGCTCGTGAAGTCGCGGAACTACATAAGTTCCTCTATCAGCACTTCTACTGCCATGAACACCTTGAGCGCTTCTTGACCTTCGCACGCAAGGTGCTCGAGGGGCTCTGGACAGCCCTGCGCTCGGCACCCGATGAATTACCCAAGTGGTACCAAAATTGGGCGCAATCGGAGGGTCTCGAACGCGCGGTGTGCGACTACATGGCAGGCATGACGGATCGCTTCGCCCTGCGGGAACACGAGCGCCTGGTGGGACCGCTACCCGGTGGATTCACGCCCCTGAGTGCCTCCACGAGGCCCTAGGACAGCATGAGGACCAGGGTATACCAGGTCACCGCCAGCGCGATCACGACCAGGATGCCCAACAGAAGCGGCACCAGACGCGCACGCGCCTTGGGCTTTGGCTTGGGCAGGCCCGCCAGGAAGGGCTCGATCAGATGGTCGTTCTTGCGCATAGGAGTCGCCTCGGGGACCCTGGGTCCGCGCTTCATTATCTCCGATCCCTTGCCCTCCCGCACCCCATGCGTACCCTTGTCTCTTCTCAGGGCACCTGAGCGTGCCCCCATCTGATCCTGCCCCCATGGTCACCCCCGATCCGATTGAATACGCCTTCAGGGATGAGAGCCTCCTGACTCAAGCCTTGACCCACGCATCGGTGGGCCTGCGCCACAATGAACGCTTGGAGTTCTTGGGGGACGCGGTGCTCGATCTGGTGGTCGTTGAGGACCTGTACCGCACGCGTGGAGATCTCACAGAGGGGGAACTCACCGTACGCAAGAGCCATGTAGTTTCGCGGCCCAGCCTGGCGGTAGCCGCAAACGAACTCGGCTTGCCCGGGCGCACGAAAGTTGGGCGCGGACTCAACCGTGATGAACTCTCAGCAGCGGTCAAAGCGGGACTCTATGAATCGGTATTGGGCGCGATTTTCTTGGACGGCGGCCTGGAAGCCGCAGCGGAATTCATCAAGCGTACCCTGGCGGAACCTCTCTCGCGCGCACGATCGGACGAAGGTGTGCGCGTGCCTAAGCAGAGCCTGCAGGAGTTCGCGCAAAGAAACGGGGGCGAGCCACCGACCTATGAGGTGCTTGAGGAAGCGGGTGAGCCCCATGCTCCACGTTTTCTGGTGCGGGCTCGGATTAGAGAACGCTGCTTTCCGCAAGCCTGGGGATCTACCCTCAAAGAGGCTGAGGGATTGGCCGCGGAAGCGGCTCTGTCAGAACTCAACCCGGCTCCACAGGACGATGCAACGCAGGAGTTTGGTGAAGGAGTCTTCACCGATGGGGAAGCGCCGTGAGCGCCAGCGACCAACCCCATCTGCTACGGGCCCAGGACCTTGAAGCCTCCTCTGAAATCGGCGAACTGATCAGCCTGCTGCAAAGCGACCAACAAAAGGTGTCCGTGGGCGGGCTCTGGGGCTCATCCCAGGCACTGGTCCTGGCATATCTCGCCAGCCATGACGCCCTGGGTGATGCGCCCTGCCTGGTGGTGCTGGCCACAGACGGGGAGGCGATGGGCTTCCTGCAGGACCTGGAGATTTTTGGCGTCGAAGCAACCGCCTTTCCCTCGCGCGAGGGAGCCGAAGGCGGAGCAGCAATGGCACGCATCGATCTCGCCCGGCGTATGACCGGCCCTCCAAAGGAGCAACCGCGACTTGTTGTCACCAGCGTAGTTGCCCTGTTGCAACCCCTGCCGGCCCTCAAGGATTTGGAGAAGGAACTGATCACGTTTCGCTGCGGTGACACCATCGACGCAGAAGGGTTGCTCAAGCACCTGGTTAAGCTGGGTTACGAGCGCCAGCCACTGGCTGAAACTCCCGGCGAAATCAGCCTGCGAGGGGACATCTTGGACATCTTCCCTTTCGCCGCGGACCAACCCATACGCATTGAGTTCTTTGAGAACGAAATCGAGTCCCTGCGTACTTTTGATCCCAGCGACCAGCGCTCCACCAAGAGCTTCGAAGACCTGCACCTGTGTCTCGCCGCAGATTCCGCCGAGGTGGGCGATGTCTCGGCAACCCACGCCACGGATCTCTTCAGCACGGATACATTGATGGTGACCATCGAGCCCCTGCGCAACACAGAGCGTGCCGAAGCCTTGCGCGTGCGGTCAGCGGCTCACGAACGCGCCCTGAGTGCAATGGCCAGGCGCCGCGAGCAGCTACGCGAACTCTGCCTCCAGACCCTGCCAGGAGATGACTTGTGCTTCGAGACCCGCTCGATTCAGGCCCTCGAGGTAGGGATCAGCCGCGCGGCTGAAGCCCTACGCGAGGTGGTCGATTCGTCCCAGGTAATCGTCGCCTGTCTCGGGGAAGCGGATCGACATGCATTGAAAGAGGCCCTCACATCACAAGGTGGCGTCCCAGAGGCTGAACTGGGTCTAGGAACTATCTCCAGGGGCTTTTGCATGCCCTCCTGGAAGCTACTGATAGTCAACCATCACGAACTCAAGGGGGTACTGGGAACAAAGCGCAAGGTCTCCAAGGGTGCGCGCCACAAAGTCAAGGCAATCCAATCGTTCTTTGAATTGCGCCCCGGTGACTTCGTGGTGCACGCGGTGCATGGTCTAGCCCGCTTCCATGGGCTGGTGCGCATGAAGCGCGGAGCGGGAGAAGAGGAGCATCTGCACCTGATGTTTGCTGATGAGGTCAGCCTCTATGTGCCCAGCACGCGCATCGATCTGGTTCAGCGTTATATCGGCGGAGGCGCCACCGCCAACTTGGACAAGATCGGCAGCGGGGCCTTCAAGAAACGCAAGGAGCGAGTGCAGCGGGGACTCTTTGATCTCGCCGCTGAATTGATCGAAGTGCAGGCCAAGCGAGCCCTCCGCAAACGCGAACCCTGGGACGGAGACGAAGGAATGGTGGCAGACATGGTGGGGTCTTTCCCATTCACCGACACCGAGGATCAGGTCACCGCGTATGCGGAAATCAGCAAGGACCTGGCCAGCGAGAAGCCTATGGACCGAATGCTCTGCGGTGATGTTGGCTTTGGAAAGACCGAGATCGCCGTGCGTGCCGCATTCCATGTGGTAGCTGGGGGAGGGCAGGTTGCGGTGCTCGTGCCCACCACCATTCTTGCGCACCAACACAACACCACCTTCACCGCACGCCTCGCAGACTTTCCCGTGCGCGTAGAATCTCTCAGCCGCTACACGACTCCCAAGGATGCGCAGGCAATCCTGGCGGGACTGGCCGCCGGGGAAGTGGACATCGTGGTGGGCACCCATCGCATCTTGTCCAAAGATGTACGCTTCCATCGACTTGGAATGGTGGTGGTGGACGAAGAACAGCGCTTTGGAGTGCAGCACAAGGAACACTTCAAGCGCATGCGGGCTGAAATCGATCTCTTGACCCTGACCGCCACACCGATCCCACGCACCCTGCACATGTCCCTCTCCGGCCTGCGCGATATCTCGGCTCTCGCCACCCCACCACCCGGCCGCCAGGCGATCAAGACAACCCTGGGATACATCGATGACGAGGATCTTGTCCGCGAATCCATCCAGCGGGAGATCGGCCGGGGTGGCCAGGTGTTCTACCTGCACAACCGGGTCTCGTCTATCAACGGGGTCATGCGTCGACTGCAGGGACTTGTCCCCGGTGCGACCTTCGCGGTGGGCCACGGACAAATGAGCTCTGCCGAGTTGCGCGCCGTGATGGAATCATTCACCCAAGGCGAGGCGGACGTGCTGGTGGCCACCACCATCATCGAAAACGGCGTAGACATCGCCGCCGCGGGCACAATCCTGATCGAGGATGCAGACCGATTCGGACTATCGGAACTGCACCAGTTGCGTGGACGGGTGGGCCGCGGAGACCAACAGGCTCGCTGTTATCTTCTGGTGGAGCGCCACAAGCCTCTACGCGACATCGCGCGGCAACGCCTGAAGGCGCTGGAAGAAATGACCCATCTTGGCGCCGGTTTCGGTATCAGCATCAAGGACCTGGAACTGCGTGGCGCAGGCAATGTCCTCGGTGCTCAACAATCCGGTCATATCGCGGCGGTGGGGTACGACATGTACTGCCGTTTGATGAAAATGTCGGTGGAGCGCATGCAAGCGGGAGAGGACGCTGATGCTGTTCCCCAGGTGGAAGACACCGAAGCGGGAGTGGAACTCGAGTTGGGCGTTGCTGCCTTGCTGCCACCCGAGTGGATCCCCGACCCCGTCTTGCGCTTGGACCTCCTTCGCAGCTTCACCGAGATCTCTTCCCAGGAAGAAGCGCTCGCCGCCGAGCAGGACCTGCGCGACCGCTTCGGTAGGCCCCCCACCGAAGCCCTGATGCTCCTCCGCCTTGCGGGACTACGCACGGAACTGGAAGCCTATGATGTGCGCCGAATCGCCTTGCGCGACGAGGTCTATCTGGTGGAATACGGCGACCCGGTGGCCTTCGAAGGACTCTTCGCCCGCTCCCAAGCCGAGGTGCGCCGCATCCGTGCGGGCCTGGTGCATGTGGTTCTACCAATGGACCGCCAGGAACCCCTGCAGGCGCTTGCATGGCTCGAACACCTCACAGGTATCAAGGCTCCAAGAACGAACCCGGGTCACTCCAATGCAAGCCCATCGCAGGTACGCTGAAGATCCGCCGGGGCCGTATACCCCTACTCGCACTGCCCTCTTTCAAGGAGTAACGGGGAGCGGACTGCCAGAGCCCTACCATCTAGAGGTCCACTTCCACCTCTCCTAGACAATCCACATGCAGAGAGCTCCTTCAAGACCGTCCAGTTCTCTCGTCCTGCAGATTTGGTTCAAGGACCTGGCGATCAGCATGGGAATTGGAGGCCTGCTCCTGGTGCCTATTCTGATTGCCGGTTCATTCGTGGGAGAAAGTGCCCACAAGAACACAATCGATTATTCCTGGAGGGTCGGGGCACAAGAACACGTCCTGCCCGCCGACGACTTGGAGCTAACAAGCTGGGTGACCAGTTGGGACGGCATCGAAGGGGTGCGATCTCGCCGTTATGTGAGTGACAGTCGGACTTACGTGGAGGTCAAGTTCATTGCCCATTGGCCTCTCACCGCAAGTTCTGACGGGAGTTCTTCTGCTTCGCTGGGAGATTTCCAAGAGAGGATGAAAGCCGAATTGCCCAACTTTGGGTACGAGCAACCCACAGGCACTGGAAAGAGATCGCAGTCTCCTTTCAAGGTGAATACTACCGCTCTCGGTTGGGTGATTCGCTGCTTCTTACTGGCGTCAGTTGCCTTTATCGTTTGTGCCAGACGCTCGTGGGTGCTGCGCAGCCAGGAGACCGCAGGAGTCCTTAGTTCACCTGTCTCCACAGGCAGGTGCCTCTTGCTGGGAATCCCCGCAGGTTTGGGGTTCTCTATTCTGGGCTACGCAATCTGTATTTGGACCGGAGACCGGGGTCCTTATCCAGCCCTCTATTTCTGGGCTAGTTTCATGCATCCCGTCTTCACGATGATTGTTGTGTTCTTGACGATCACGATTGTTCCCATCGGTCAAGAGGTGTTCCTGCGCCACCACCTTTACGCGCGCATGAGTGCCGCCGGAAGCGGGGTCAAGGGAGCGCTGATTTCAAGCTGCTTGCCGGCCCTCTTTCTGGCAGCCCTACCATCGGCGGCTCTGATGTTGTTCGCCCAGGGCCTCGCCAGTTGTTGGCTCTACAGAAAGACTGGAAGACTACTGGTTCCGATCCTGCTCAGTGCAACGATCACCGCTTGCTTCTTCGCCTTGTCCCTGGGACTGCCTGGTGACATGGACTCATGGCTCCAGGAAACGATGTCCCAACTCCTCAAGTGACCAAGAGGCCCATGGACACGCACAGGAGCACGGATTGTTGCAACGCCCATGACTCGATCTGGTGATTCTTGCCCAAGCCACCCGACCCGCAACCCCGAGCCGACTCCACCAAGACAAGAAGAGAAATCACCTGACCGGATAACTGAACCGCAGGGGATCCTGAAGTTGATGGAAAGCCGGGTCGCGCATCACGCGCAGAAATTCCGGAGAGAGCAGCGCCTCCAACTCTTCGCGGGTTTCTGGAAAGCCGATTCCGCGCCAGCCCGGTTCCATTCCTGCGCAAAGCACCAGGACCTGCTGATAGAACTCGGTGATGTCACAATTTGGCTCCGAGCAATCACCAGGGATCTCGGCGGGACTGTCGGGACAGTCGTTTTCCGGATGCTGCCAGAAGACGCATTGGGCCCGCTGGGTTTCGCAAGCAAGCACCGAAGTCCAGTCTTCAACTCCAAACTCAGAGGGATAGACGTCGCTGTACCCGAACTGAGTCAGGAAGTGCACGATCTCTTCCACCACAACCGCCTTGATGCGGTCTTGATCGGGTTCCTCATCGCCGATCATCCACCAACTGGGGATGATGATCTCGTAGCCAAGGGCTCGGGCCAGAACAGGGGACTGCCTTGACTCCCAGTCGTCCTCATCCACGGGCATAGCCAGCCAGGCCACATCGGGCCGACATACGGCTGCCCAAACCGCGGAGTCATCGGGCACCCCGTCCATGTCCTGATCCAGCAATTCGGCAAGCACGCGAACGGCAAGATCCAGATACTCCTTTGGCATACGGCCGTCAGCTGCCAGCAGAACTCCAAACGGCTGAGCGCAGCGGGTCATGCCTGTCAAGATGAGCGCCTCGCGCTGAGAGGTAGTGAGCTGCACCTCTGGATCACTCGTGGAAAAAACCGTACACACCGGGAAAAATTGGCCCGGGAGATCACTGCCACCCGGATCATTGGCGCAGGAAAACAGCAGCAGGCACAGGCCTTGCGGCACAAATCTGGGGAGTGGTCTCACTAGCAGCGGAGGTCCGGAAGCCTCAGACCCTGACAATCGTACTCCCTATGCGCCCCACGCACGCCGGCGGCGGAGGGAAGCGAACCACTCAGCTTCCAAGCGCGAGCGAGAAGTTGCAGACACCGAACCTTGCCCCGGACGCAGTCGGGTCCGACAATAACATGAATGCGAGCCCTCTCTTCAACCCAGCAGCAGTCCCGTCCATTGACCTGTTGCGCTGCAATCATCGGTCTGGCCCTGCCGGTAACTGCCCAAGAACTCCCCGCCCCCAGCCTGCAACCTGATCTGCCGGTAAGCGCCTACCTGGATTGGGGGGTGGGGATCTCCGGTGAGAAGGTGATCACCACCAGCGACATCTTCAGGGCAGAGAGCGATCCTTCCCAGGACTGGGGTCGTCAGCTGCAACTAGGCGCTCAACGCGGCCCGATTCAGATCTCGATTCTGCAAGATCTTGCCATGACCCAGCTCGAGATCGACGCAGGACGCGTACGAGGCTTCGATCCCAAGCTTGTGGAGTCCCTGGTCGACAACCACTTCGAACGCCAGGTCGAGCGCTACGGAGGCGCGACCAACTTCACCAAGCTCCTAAATGACTGGCGCATGACCCCCAGTAGATTCCGCATGGGAGTGACTTCGGACCTCTATCGCTCTTGGTGGCGCGACTCCTCTCTTGGCAAGCAGCCCGGACCCACGGGCAGGGTCAGCGTAGATCGCTACATCCGCCCTGGCTATCTCTATAGCACCTACAAAGCCTTCGCCGAGTCCGTTGATCCCGAGAAACTCATGATCGTTGGTGGCTCTGCCGAGGAGATTATTCTTCAGCGCATCATCCTGCCCGTGGACGAACACGCCCCAGAACTCGAACCAGATGCCGGACTGAAAAAGGTCAGTCTTCTCGCCGAGCAACTGCGGGCCCAGGTCCTTGAAGGTGAAGCGACCTTCGAAGCCCAAGCCAACGCCTGGGACGCAAATCGAGGTCAAAGCGAACCGCTCCAACGCACTCTGGACGAGATCCGGGGCATGTCCCGGACATTTCACAATTCAGACCTTCTGCATGAGTTCGCCACAACAGCACAGATCGGACACGTCTCCGCGCCCCTGTCCTTCGTAGCCAGCGATGGACGACAGGCCATTGTGCTGTATGCCCTTAGCGAGCACCTTTCTGCTACACCCCCCAAGCCCTTCTCCGACCTCAAGGTCCAACATTCCCTGCGGACGCACCTGCTCAGCGAGTTGGACCGGCGCCGCATGACCCGCGCACGACTGCATCTGGTCCAAAAAAGCCATCTGCACCCCACGGACCTGCGCCCGGTCTTGATGAGGCATGAGATTCAGGGCCGCTAGGCCTGAGCCTGGAGATATTCTCGGCCTCTCCGAGCCCCAGGACGGTGACTGACCCCATTGCGGGGATAGAATGGTGAACCCCCCCTGTTCCCCGCCGTTGGATACTGGACGAGGTCCTCAATGCCCCCTGCTGGGTCCCCACAGGCCCTCATGAGCCCTCCAGAGCACCCAGGAATCAATCAAGACCATGAGCGAAGCGCGCTATCAAGACATTCAGATCGAATCGACCCTTCCCAAGCCCTGGGAGCACGAAGATTCCTTCAACGACGTCCTCTATGAATGGATGGAGAGAGCGCCCTGGCTGGCAATTTCCGCCGTGGCCCACTTTGCTGCGATCATGCTGCTGGCGGCCATTCCGTGGAACCTGTTCTTTCCGCCGGACGAGGTCATCATCGATGCCTCTACGGCCCAGGCTCCCGAAGAAGCAGTCGAAGATCCCCCCGAGGAAGAGGAGGAGGAAATTGAAGAGGTCGAAACCGAAGAGGAGCCGATCATCCAGGACTACGAGGTTTCCGACCACAACGAAGTCGATGTGGACCAGGACTTCGAATTGACCGATGGCGACCCGGACATGATGTCCAACTCTCCCTTCGACCAGAAGAACTTCAACAACGTGATCGGTGTTGGTGGCGGCGCAGGCGGCAAGTATGGCGGACGCTTCGGCGGCAATCGCAACCTGCGCGCTGGCGGCGGCGGCACAGCCCAAGCCCTGGCGGACGGCCTGGAATGGCTCAAGAACCACCAGGCTCCAGATGGTTCCTGGGATGTGGACGAGTACTGGATCAACAATGTCAGCGGCGGCACCGATTGCTCCGAGGGCGCTGGCTCCCACATCCAGGACACAGGCATCACCGGTCTGGCACTACTTGCCTTCCTCGGAGACGGTCATACCATGCGCGATGGTCTGTACAAGGACGTGGTCACCAAAGGCATCAAGTGGATGCGCAAGGAACAAGACCCCGAAACCGGGCTTCTGGGCCAGGACATCGGCGAAGCTTTTCTCTACGATCACGCCATCGCCAGCTTGGCCATGGCTGAGGCCTATGTGCTCTCCAACAAGACACCGATACTGAGCAGCACGGTGCGCAATGCAACCAAGTACATTGTCAATTCCCGCAACCCCTATGGCGCCTGGCGCTATCAGGTCCCGCCCATTGGCGAGAACGATACATCGGTCACGGGCTGGATGGTCTTCGCTCTCAAGTCAGCGGAAGAAGGTGGTTTCAAGATCTCAAAAGAGACCTATGCGGGAGCCCTGACCTGGTTCGACGAAGTCACAGACCCGGGAACAGGACGTATGGGCTACGACAGCATAGGTTCCTTGAGTTCGCGGGTAGATGGGATCAATGACGACTTCCCTGCAGATAAGGGTGAAGCGATGACTGCGGTGGGCCTTCTGTGCCGCTTCTTCATGGGCCAGGATCCCAAGGAGAACCCGATCATGGAGAAGCACGCAGACCTGCTGCTCAAGCGTCTCCCCGAGTGGGATCCCGAAGGCAAAGGGACAGATATGTACTACTGGTACTACGGCAGCTACGCCATGTTTCAGATGGGAGGCAAGCACTGGAAGTCTTGGAAGAAGGCCATGGAGAAAGCCGTCCTAAACAGCCAACGCAAGGATGGGGACTACAAAGGTTCCTGGGACCCTGTTGGTCCCTGGGGCTACAGCGGCGGCCGGGTCTACTCCACGTCTCTGCTGGTCCTTTGCCTCGAAGTCTACTTCCGCTACGCCCGGGTGCTGGGAGCACGCTGAGTACGCTATCGGATCCAGAACCACCTTCATTCGCAAGCGACCCCCTGAGCCCGCCGGGTTCAGGGGGTCGCTTGCGTATCCAGAGATCTCTTGCCTGACAGGGCCCTTCCATGCCGTACGACCATGCACTTGCCCTCAAGAACCGTCCCTGGATAGACTGAAGAGATGCTCTCACTCATCCACTGTGCCTTACTGGCAAGCGCACCGACACTCGAAGTCCCCGCAACACTAGAACTGACCCAGCCCGACCCGGGAGAGTCAGCCATCGCTACGCCCAGAAAGGCCATCAAGATGGGGCTCACCTGGCTAGCACGACATCAAAGTCCGAGCGGGTACTGGAATCACAAGGAGTTTTGGAAGGACAACATGGCTGGCGGAACACAATGCGTCCAAGGTGCGGGGGCCCATGTGCAGCATGTCGGTTGCACGGGGCTGGCGCTGTTAGCCCTCGTGGGCGATGAGCGTTCACTCAAGCAAGGAGAATACGCGGCTGGAATCCTGTCCGCTGTCGAGTGGCTCCTGAAGACACAGGACCCTGAGAGCGGCCGCTTTGGAGAGATCTTGGACCATACTTTTCATTACGACCATGCCATCACAACTCTGGCCCTGGCCGATACCCTGACCCTCTGCGCGGGCAAGAAACACTTCGAGGATCTACCTGACACAAGAATATTGTCAGCCCTGACCAAGGCTGAAGAGTACATCCGCAAGGCTCGCAATCCAAACGGTGTCTGGCGTTACGATAACCCTCCGAGCGGCGACAACGACACCTCCGTCACAGGGTGGATGTTGGCCGCCCTGAACGCTGCTGGACGGCACACGCAATCCAATATGGATGCCGCCCACAAGGGTACGCTGGATTGGATCGAGCAAATGACCGATCCGGATACAGCCCGCATTGGCTACAGCACGCGAGGGTCCTGCAGTGCTCGCGTGACGAAGGTCAATGACGACTTTCCGACCGATCAGGGTGAAACACTGACCGCAATAGGACTGCATTGCCGTTTCCTCCTGGGCCAGGCACGACGGAACGTGCCCATTATCAAGCGACACGCAGAGTTGATCCTCAAGGCACAGCCAACCTGGAATCCCGAGACCATTGACATGTACTACTGGTACCACGCAACCCAGGCCATGTCCCACATGGACAGCAAAAGCTGGCGCAGTTGGAAGAAGCCCATGGAGAAGGTAGCCCTCGAAACCCAGTGCGAGGAGAAGAACGACTACCAGGGCTCCTGGGATCCCCTGGGAGCCTGGGGCTGGAGCGGCGGCCGGATCTACTCCACTGCCCTGATGCTGCTGATCCTGGAAGAAATTGCTGGCTGAAGTCAGCAGCTAGCTGACGCGCATCCAGAACTTCTGGATGAACTCGGCAACATTGCCCTTGTCCCGCGAGAGAAGGGCGCCGCTCGATTCACTACGGCAATGAGTCGATGAGTTGGGAATGTCGGCTGGGCCATCTACGGCGACGGTGATGGTGGAGGCGCCACCAAGAAAACCATTCTGCTTGGTGGCCACAATCCGCAGGCCGGCTTCATCGGTCTCTGTCACAGTCCAGCCCGGCATGTCCGCAGCCATTTCGCATGCTGCCGAAAAGATGTCGCCCTTCTCACGCGGAACCTGCACAGGCTTATGCCATCGCGCTGAGTTCGTGTCGCTGGTTTCGAACATGCCCATCAGATTGATTGAGATCCAGAGAGAATCCCGACATTGCGGGGCCCAAATTGATCGAGGCCCTTCGTAATTGCTCAGCTCGCGCTAGCAGCGCGCGTCAAGCGAGACCTGTTGCGAGCGGCAGCGTTTGCATGAATGATGTTCTTCTTGGCGGCCTTGTCCACCATCTTCATGGCGTTGGGCAAGGCGGCCTGGGCGGTTTCAGTGTTCTCAGCGTCGAGGACTCTCTTCATGGCAGTCTTCATGGCACTGGAGACAGCCTTGTTGGCGACTCGGCGGACTGCGTCAGTGCGCATACGCTTCTTTGCTTGCTTGGATGTGGGCATGTTTGTTTGGTGAATGCTGTTTGTTCGGTACTGCTGTCTCAGTGCGGCGAAGTGAAAGTCGCCAGGCGGACTGCGAGCCGGCAACACCCTTGGGGCGGGGCTCAAACCAGCTGATGATCAGTCTTTGCTCAATTGTTCCATCTTTGCGGCCACATCCCGGTACCCGATATCGGTCTCGAATATCCTTGAGTAGAAGGCGCGCGCCTCGGTGCTCTTGCCCTCAGCTTCCGCAATTCCGCCGAGATTATACAGGATCTCCCTCCCCCGGTCGTCCAGGGTCGACTTATCCTCGAGGGCCTCATTGAACTGCTTGCGGGCCAGGTCCAAGAAACCAAGCCGGCGAAAGCACATACCCAGCAGGAAATGGCCCTCAGCGGCCAGCCGAGGGTCCGCAAGCGCTTTCTGGAGCTCCGCGGCAGCCCCGTCCAGATCTCCAGCCGCGAGCAGGTAGCGCCCCAGTGCAAGACGACTGGAGGCATCCCCAGGCCTTCGCTCCACTATCTGGCGCAGGCGAGTGCCTTCCAAGTTGCCCAGTTCCGCCTCCAGACGGTCTGCCGCTTCGGTGTCCCCGAGCTTGTCCGCCTGCGAAATCTGGCGCTTGATCGAGGCTACACGCAGGGCCCCCGCCCGGTCCGCCAGTTCACTGTCGCCCTGGCGAAAAGTCAGGGCACGTTCCACCAGATCCAACGCCGCACCGGGATCGCGGCGCTTTTCCTGCACGCGAGCCAGCTCCAGCATGACCTCCACATCGCTCGAATCCTCCGCCAGACGACCCTCCAGGCGTTCAACTTCAGCGTCCAGTTCCTCAGGCGACATCTGCAGACGGTTGGCGCGCTCCAGAGACTGGGTCTCCTCGCGATCCACAATCTGCTCGCGACTGTGGTCCACCGAGTCAAAGCGGCCCTCCTTCAAGGCAGCCTCCGCCGCCAGATCCTTGCGAGCTTTCATCGCGTCCCGATCGCGAGGATCAGCTTCAAGGGCACGCTCGTAGTAAGCCAAGGCCTCAGAAGGATCCCCTTGCTTGGCCATCATGGCCCCGGCGCTCTTGAGCCCTTCGGAATTCCGAGGAGCGATCTCAGCAAGGAACTCGAACACCGCCAGGGCCGAGGCGTAGTACCCGCCAGCCTCAAGCGCATGCCCCAAGAGCAGGTTCCCCTCCTCATTCATGGGATTCGTAGCCAGATAGCCCTCGTAGCCCTTGATCGCTGCGTCCCAACGCCCTGCACGAGCCATGCCCTTGGCGGCAGCCAGAGGCGCCGCACCCCTGAGCTTGCCGAACAGCCCGCGCCCGCCCTTGGCCTCATGACGGGCCTTGAAGACCCTTCGCAGCCCAGCTCGAGCGTCACCTACATCGGGGTTGATCTCCAGCAACTGCTGATAGAGCTGAATGGCAAAATCGTAGTTACGTCTCCTGGCCGCCTCTTCCGCCTTCTGGATGTGTTTGCTGTAGTCCACGGGGTTTGCTGTGATTCGCAGGGTCTGCCCTGTCTGAGTATGTTGAACCACGCGAGGAGGTTCGGGTACCAAGTTGCGGTGAGAATCCTATAGGGGGGCTTTGAGACCGTCAACGCGCGGGTATCCTGTTTTCCCACTGGAATGTGGTGCGGCTCTCTCGAGATGCACACCCGGCCACCAGCAGCCCCGAACCAAGCTCATGCCCGCAGACCTCGAACTCAACCTGACCCTCTACCCCTCGCCCTTCCTGCGAAGGGTGGCCCCCGTGGTCAAGACCTTTGATGAGGGCCTCAAGAACACGGTCACCAACATGCTGGAGGTGATGTACAAGAACGGCGGGGTGGGCCTGGCCGCACCGCAGGTGGGGCTTGACCTACGCCTCCTGGTGATCAACGAGACGGGAGACCGTGAAAAAACCGAAGGAGAGCTGGTCCTGGTCAATCCGACCATCACAAGCCGCAAGGGGGAGAACACCCTGCACGAGGAGGGCTGCCTGTCCTTTCCCGACATCTACGCCGAGGTCTCTCGGCCCGACGCCTGCACGGTCAAGGCCCAGGATGTGACGGGCGCGGCCCTCAACCTGGAACTGACCGGTTTCCTGAGCCGCATCGTGCAGCATGAACTCGACCACCTCGAGGGCATCTTGCTGGTGGACCGCATGAGCGCGGGGGACAAACTGCGCAACCGCGCGGCTTTGCAGGAACTGGTAGACACCTACAAACAGGGCCTCTGAGCCTCTCCCGTGCGCGTCACCAAAGATCTCGGCCAGCTGCCCCTGGCAGACAACCCACCAGCGGTGGTCAGCATCGGGGTATTCGACGGACTGCACCTGGGACACCAGGCGATCCTGCAGGCAAATCGCGAACGCGCAGCAGAAGCGGGCGCCCTGGCCACCGTGGTCACCTTCGACCAGCATCCCAAGGCACTGCTCCTGGGCCATGCGCCGCGCACCCTGACCACCCTGGAACACCGTCTGCGGCACTTTGAGCGCCTCGGGATCGAGCACACCCTGGTGCTGGAGTTCAATCAGGCGCTGCGAGAGACAACCGCCCGGGACTTCGTGGACCAGATCCTCCTGGCTGACCTCGGTGCCCAGGCCTTCGTACTTGGCTTTGACAGCAAGTTTGGCGCGAGCCGGGAAGGAGACGCCATGTTCCTGCGCGACCTGGGGCACGAGGTCCAGATCATCGACAAGGTCGAAGTAGGCCAGCGAGCCGTTTCCTCCACCGCCATCCGAGAAGCGGTCGAGCTGGGCGACCTGTTGGGCGCAGCGCGCATGCTAGGGCGCCCGGTGAGCGTCTACGGCGAGGTTGTCCACGGAGAAGGCCTTGGACACAAGCTGGGCTTCCCCACGGCAAACCTGAATCCACACCACGAACTCCTGCCCCCCACCGGGGTCTATGCGGGCTGGGCCCGGGTGGACCCCCTTGTCCAGGGCACAACCAGAATCGAGGCCCTGCCAGCGGTGGTCAACATCGGTTTCCGGCCAACCCTGGATGGCCAGCGTCCAGAGAAGCCCCTTTTTGAGGTGCACCTCTTGGAGGGTGGCCGGGATCTCTACGGCCAGCACCTGGAGTTCGAGTTCGCAGGACGCCTGCGGGAAGAGCAGCGCTTTGAGGGGCTTGAGGCCCTGACCCGCCAGATTGCCTTGGACTGCGAAGCGGCCAGGGCATTGCTGGCCTGAGGCCATCCCTCCAGCCACCAGGGGCACAAAAAGACGGAAGGTCCCTCGCGACGCGCGCGAAGGACCTTCCGTTGATTCGAACCCAGACCCTACGACGCGCGCAGGATGCGGGTTGAGTTGGGATCAGAAGCCGACCTGGAGGCCGATCGTGATGGTGTCGGAGCCGGTGCCGGCGTCGTTGTCCGGCATGGAGAACCCGATGGTGTACTTCACATCGTGGCCACTGATGTAGTGGTTGGCAACGATATCGAGATCCTCGTCACCACCAGCGGTGTCCAAGTCCTGAAAGCGGATGCCGATTTCCCAGTCATCTCCAATTGCGTAGGTACCGGTAACCGCCATGGGCGAATCGCCAGTTGCAGTCTGAGTAGCGCCGGCTGATGCGCCAGCACCAGTGGTGCTGCCGCCCATATCGGCGAATTCAGCGCTGAAGGAGAAGGTGCCCGAGGTGAGGCTGGCGTCGATAACCGTCGAAGAGTCGGCAGAACCATCGTCATCAACCATAGAAGCGCCAATCACAAAGCCCATGCCGTCGGCAGCACCGTAGCAGCCTTCCACGGAGGAACCTCCGCCCATGACCGCAAAGTCAACGTGCACGGTCGTCTGGTAGTCATCACTAGCCCCTAGGTCGTCCCCGTTTTGGATCGCCACAGCCCAGTTCAGGTTGCCAGAGCCGCCGCCCAACATGATGCCGGAATCACGGCCGGCAAAGTTACTGCCAATCGCGCTGCGGTCCTGGAAGAACCCGTCACGCTCGGCACGGCCACCACTGGCACCCGCGGGCGCCTTGAAGAAGCCGGCGGTCGTGTTCATGCCGCCTAGTTCAGTCGTGACATAGGCATCGGTGATCGCGCCCCCGCCACCAGCCCACTGGGTTCCAATGGTCACACCGTAGCCCGAGTTCTCAGCAGAGAACCCGACGCGTGCGTTGTTGCCACCGAATTGGGAGGTGTCCGTGTCGGACGTGTTGGTGTATAGAAGGTCAATGTAGCCGCCGATGGCGACACCGCCCCCTTGGGGAGCAAGACTTGAGGAAAGTGCCTCGACTTCGCGGTCAAGCGCGGTCCAGTCACTGCCGGCGGCCATGGTGGCTCCGGTCATGGTGAGCGCAGTTGCGCAGAAGATGATGGTCTTCATGATAGTTCGTATGTTCAGAGTGCTCGTGAGAGACAGACAGAGAGTTCAGGGATGGGGGTCTGTTGCGCGCAGAGAATGCCGAGTGGGCCTCCTCAATCCAAGTACCCAGATGGGCAAATCGACGCATTTTTGTTTCCGGGGGTACCTTCGGCGGGGTGTCGGATGGCGTGTCCCTCAAACTGACGATTGAATCCGGCCAGGTGACCTAAGTTGTTGATTGGAATAGACTTAGGTCTCGACTCCTGCTCGGCGAGAATCTGCGAAGAAGCCCTCCAGCTACGGTATTGATGACAAGAAAGTACCTGTGTGTAATCTGTGTTAGAAAGTCCCTTATCCTGGCCTGATGCCGAATCCTGACTCCCAGGGGCCATCATCCCGCCCCAGTGCTGTCCAACAGGGGTCTGTGGGCCAGGAAAGGACCTCTGATCAAACCAACGGCTGCTGAATTCAGGTTGATGGGTGTGACCCTATTATTGGGCGGCGCTCCCATGGCACGGGTCCGACAAATCTTGGTGTTTGGACACATGAAACAGGCCCCCCCTCCACCACCTCGGGAAAAACCACCCTTGAGAGACCCAGAAGGCGGTTTTGAGGGGGGGGTAGGGGCGCCCATGGCGAGGGCCTTGAGGCAGGCCCTGGATGTCAGTCCTCCTGCGAGGGCTTGCGACGGTCCTGCTTGCGCTTCCCCGCCCGGCGCTTGGCCGACAAGCGCCTTTCCTTGGATCCGGTGGTGGGCTTGGTGGCCCTGCGAGCCTTGCGGGGCTTGAGAGCCCCCGCAATCAAGGCTGCCATGCGCTCCCGGGCCTCTTCCAGGTTCCGCTGACGTTCGCGACTGGCCTGGGCACGCACAACGAGCACACTGCCCCCCACTAGGCGAGAGGACAGATGCTTGTGCAAGAGGTCCTGTCGGGCCCTGCCCAGGCTCTGGGAGGCGTCAATGTCAAAACGAAGCTCAACGGCGGTCTCCACCTTGTTGACTCGTTGCCCACCTGGCCCGGATGCGCGCATGGTTCGCAGCTCGATCTCCTCCGGGGGCAGGATCAGGCGCGCACCAACGGGAAGGGGCTCCATCGAAGTCCCTCAGCCAGTGGAACTGGCGGGATCGTTCTCCCGCAGCATGGGCCAGGTAAAGATGCCTGTGCTGTGACCGTCTGAAAAGGCAACAGATAGAGCGTATGTACCAACCAATTGGACTCCATTGTGAGTAAGTTCCTCGGGAACCGAAGCGGGGTCCAGCAGGGCCTGGCCGGTCAGTTCATGGATACAGCGGGCGCAAGGGCACAGACGCCGCAACTCTGCGGTGCTGTAGACGGTTCTGTGACCATCCTGCCACTCGAGTTCAAGCCGGGAAGGATCCCGGCGCCCGATACGCTTGGGTGCTGTGCTCACTTGGGAGTGCCGGACTCTGATGAGTGCGGATCTGACAAGGCTCGGTCCCAAGGGGAATACCCGTGGGCAGAGCGATGGTGGCCAGGACCAGACTTGAACTGGTGACCCCTTGATTTTCAATCAAGTGCTCTACCAACTGAGCTACCTGGCCGAGGTCGCCGCAGAATCCTGCGGGGGGGCGGATTCTCGCCCTACGGAGGCGCCCCGTCAACGACTTGCCCCCAGGAATATCTATTCGGAAGCGGTGCTGGATGGCTCTCGAGACCCAAAATGCCCTGGACAGAGCTGCCTGTGCCTCCAGCTGAAGCAAGATCCGGACTCCCTGGATTGGCAGTCAAAAATACCTCTCCAGGAACCGATACTCCCTGCACGGGACTCGCCCGCCCGCTTCAGCACCTCGGGGCCATCCCGCGCACCCATGATCAATCATGCTCATTTCTCTCATCACCATTTCCGTTGCCGCCCTGGTCCCTGGACACGAGCCTCCCATCCCCGCCCGGCCGAAAGCCCCGGCCGTGAACCTGGTCCAAGAGACCCTGACCAATAGCCAGGGCTCGGACTCGCGCATCCCCTACACCTACGTGGAGCTGGGCTACTCGAACACGACCCTGGACGGATACTACCAAGGCAACGATGTAGAGGTGGAGATGCAGGGAGGGGTCGCATCCCTGGAATTGACCCCCTATATACACATCTTCGCCGGCGGCGGTCGCTCCTCCAGCGCAACAGTGCAAAATGTGAGTGTCCAGGGAGGCAAGATAGACAACTGGTTCGCTGGTATTGGCATACACCAGTACATCACGCCGGAACTGAACGGATTCTTGCGCGTCTCAGTGGCAGGTTTCGCCCTTCAGGCCGACAACCCCGCCATCAACATCGCCAGTCACGACACGGTGTACAGTGGGGGCGTACGCTACTTTGCCTGGGAGGCCTGGGAACTGGGCGCAAGCGTCTCGAGAGCCGAAGCTCCTAACGCTGACCTGGTCTATGAAGCGTCAGCTCTCTATCGTCTGACCGAAAGCCTGGGCCTGGGCGTGATCTACAACAAGCCAGACGAAGGTGACACTATCAGCGTCGGTGCACGCTGGTACTTCTAGGCAATCGAAAGATCCAGTCAAGCGCGGGGCGTGGTGAAGATCACCACGCCCCGCGTGTTTGCTTGCGCGATCAGTGCTCCGGATCAGGAGCATTGGCGGTTCCCCCCTCGCGCATGGGCTCGCCCATGACAGCCCTCGCGCCAAACTTCAAACGCTCTTCGATTGTGCGGTCGAATGAAGGATGGCGTGGAGACACCCCGAAGCCCCTGTGAACTGCCGAACAGAAGTAGCAGACAACTTCATCACGAGCGATGGAGAAGAGCGCAAAGTCGAGGATCCCCGCCACAACGAGACTCCAGTAGTTCTCGAAGACCAGCACAAGCAAGGCCGCCACGCCCACGATCGCGAAGCCGAGAGTCTTGTTGAATTTCTTGCGGGTGTATAGCTCCGCATGCCCACAGTGCAAGCAACCTGTCAATCCACCCTCAGGAGTGCGCCGATCCAAGTGCAACTCCATCTTCACATCAGACTCAGGCGCGAAGTACCAAGAGCGCAGAGCAAATGGACCATCGGTGCGCAAGGTCACCAGGCGGCCACCACCATCAGGATGAGGCAGGTCCAACTCAATCCAGCGCAGGGGTTTCGGATCGAAGCTCACAGGGGGATGTGGTAGGAATCTTGTAGAGAGAGGGATGCTGCGGCGCCAATCAGAACCAGCACCGTGGAAGCGTACAGGATGCCGGTCGCCGAGCGTGTGTTTCCGTAGGCCAAAGATCCACGGGCCATCCAACCAAAAATCAGTGGCAAGACCAGACCAATCACCACTCGCGAGCCCAAATGAAACAGCCCAAAAGGCGAAAGCAACGGCGTATCTGCGCCACTCAAGGCACTCTGATGCTGAACAATCAAGATCCCCACCAACCCCAGCGAGACACCCATGCTGACCAGCGTTACCTGATTGAGCCGCTTGAGCAGATCAAGTGGTAACTGGGGCACGGTCAAATACCAATGTCCCACTACCATGGCAGTTCCCACCCCTCCGGCCACGGCTCCCGTAGCCAACGCAGAAGCAGTACCGATGGTCACCTGAAAGACTCCCTGCAGCCCAGATGCGCTGTCCTGCAGCAATGCGAACAAGGCAACAATGGTGGCCAAGAGCGCCCAAATGACAGCGCCCAGCCGCCTGCCACTGCTCACAGGGCCCGAGAAGAGAGGAAATGCAAGTGCTCCGGCCAAACTGGCCAGACTGGTGGGAGCATCCCAGGCGATCCCTCCGAATGCGACCGGTAACAGACCAGCAGCGAGCAACGGGATCAGGGCTGTGGTGCCCATCATGCGGAAGAAGAACTGCCCCAAGGGCGCTCTTGGCATGAGAGACAAGAACAGCAGCACCCCAAAGGCGAGTTCCAGGCAGAATTGAGTAGCAAGAGGGCCCCAGGCCATAGGCCAAGGATGATAGCGACTGGGAGATCCATCCGAGGCACACAGCTCAAAACACCGCTCAGCAGACTATGCTCAACGGTCGAAGACCATAGGATACGTCCCTCCAAATTGAACCCGAGAACTTCATGGCCCCAACACGAATCCTGATTACTGGAGGCGGCCGCGGCATCGGCCGCGCGATCGCCCTGCGTTTTGCCACCAGCGGCGTCAAGATCTGCATTGCATCCCGAACCTCGGACGAACTCGACAAGGTCGTAGAGGAAATTGAAGCCGCAGGAGGAGAAGCGATTGCCGCCCAATTCAACTTGCGGGATCACGGCTCAATCGAAGCCGCCGTCTACCGCGCTGTTGATTTCTTTGAGGGCCAAATGGACCTGCTGGTCAACAACGCGGGGGTCTTTGATGTCAAGCCGTTTGACGAGTGCAACCCTGGCATGATTCAAAAATTCTTCGATGTCAACGTCCTGGGGGCCATGTACACAACCCAGGAAGCCTTGGGAGCCCTGCGAGAAGCAGACGGCGCACACGTGATCAATATCAGCTCAACCGCGGGACTTCAGGGCTACCCCGGCAGCGCGGTCTATTGCGCCACGAAGTACGCCTTGCGAGGATTCTCGGATGCCCTGCGCGAAGAATTGTGCGATGAGGGCATTCGTGTCACAACCGTGTACCCCGACGCAACAGACACGACTCTCTTTGATGGAGTCGACCTTGACCTGGATCGCAGCACAATGGACTCACCAGAGACAGTGGCAGAGGTTGTCTGGCAAGCTGCCCAAGAGGACGAGTGCCCGAGGGACATCAAAGTGCGCCCATGACTAGCTGGACAATGTGAGCAAAATACACCGGGCCGCCCCCTGTTTCAGGGGGCGGCCCGGCTTCCTTTCCCATTACAGGAAAAGTGTGGCGATCGAGTGATGGACTCAGGCTGCAGGCACTACGTGTTGGGTCTGGCGCAGAGAACGGTCTCCAACACGCCAGCGCCAGGGCAGAGTTTGCTTGCCGCCAGTTGCCGGAATGAGAACCGAAACAGTGCGCCCAGCTTCGAACTCGCAGCCAAGATGCTCGACCTCTTCGCAACAGTAGCGCTGACCGCGCCGCTCAAGGGAAAGCTGAGCAGTGGTTTCAAGAATGCCAGCCTGCTCTTCGTCCGAAGCCTGCTGTGACTCCAGTCGACGCTCAAGGCGGCGGATAGATCTGGCCCGATCGATGTACTCAGTGGCAATGCCGGAAAGCAACGGAATCAAGCGTGTTGCGGTAGCTTCATTGTAGGTCTGTCTCATATCTACCCTCCTCCTTGGGGCTACCTTAGTAGCGGTTTCACGGAGCCCAACCGAAGGGGGAATTTTCCCAGATATACACTTATCCAACTAGAAAGCAGAAAGCCCCGAGGGTGGCCCTCTGAGTACCCTCTCCCCATGGACCACCCCATCCTGACCATCACCCACCGTGTGCATTTCTCTGCAGCCCACCGCATGCACAATTCCAAACTGAGTCCCGAACGCAACCTGGAGATCTTCGGGCCCTGCAACCGGATCCATGGGCACAACTACGGGGTAGAAGCAAGCCTGAGGGGCCCGCTTGACCCGGAAACCGGCATGGTGGCGAATCTGGTGGACCTGATGCGCGTCATGCGGGAAGAGATCTTTGAGCAACTGGATCACCAACTGCTCGACGAGATTCCCTGGCTAAAGGACTCTGTGATCTCCGCTGAGACCCTGGCAATTGCAATTTGGAAGAAGCTCGCGAGGCGCCAGGACGAACTGGGCGCAGCCCTCGATCTGGTGCGCGTCTTCGAAACCGAGGCCGACTCCGCCGAGTACCGCGGACCAGCATCAGATGACTGCTAGGGTTGCCTAGCTGCCGCCGCCGGTACGGCCGCCTTTCTCGGAGGGCCGAACGGCGGGCTTCTTAGCTGGAGCCTTCTTGCGAGAACTGCCGTCAGCAGGCTTGCGTCCATCGCCAACCGGCGGCTTGCTCGCCGGAGTGTTGGGCTTGCGCCTGGCCCGCTGCACATCGCCAGGCTTGACCTGAGGTGCCGGGCCATTTCCGCCGGGCTCCCTGCGAACAGGCGGCTTGGCAGAAGGGGTCTGCACCGGTGGAGTTGGCTTGACCCCTGCCTGCTGCATGCGTCGGGTCAGAGCCTTGTACAGTTCGCGCGCCTCAGTAGGGCTCAAGCTACCCGACTTGGCCAGAGCGCTAACCCGGGCAGTGGCCACCTGATGCAGGCGACGTAGTTCCTCAACCTTCGTGGGCAGGGTCGTGTTCGTCAAGAGATCAAAGACATCCTTGGCGCCATCTTTGGTCACACGGCCGCTCGCGACCGCCGCACGCAAGAGTTTGGCGGCCCGATCTGAATCAGCCTCGGGTGCCTGAACGGGCTCAGGAGTGCCCTTCCCCTCGTCTTTGCTGGTTTCATCCTTGACCTTCTTCTTGGCCCGAGCCGCGTCAATACGCGCCTGGTCGCTTGCCTTCTTGTCCGCACGGGCCTGATCGATGCGCGCCTGGTCGTTGGCCTTCTCGTCCGCACGGGCCTGATCTAGACGCGCCTGGTCGCTTGCCTTCTTGTCCGCACGGGCCTGATCTATACGCGCCTGGTCGTTGGCCTTCTCGTCCGCACGGGCCTGATCGATGCGCGCCTGGTCGTTGGCCTTCTCGTCCGCACGGGCCTGATCTATACGCGCCTGGTCGCTTGCCTTCTTGTCCGCTCGGGCCTGATCGATGCGCGCCTGGTCCTTGGCCTTCTTGTCCGCGCGAGCCTTGTCCTTACGCTCTTGATCCTTCTTCTGCTGCGCAGCGCGCCGTGCAGCATTGATGCGCTTGACTTCAGCTTCAAGATCCTTGGCAGAGGTTCGCCCTGCGCGGCTCAACAGTTGGCTGTAGTAGACGATGAACTCTTCACCGGAAAGACTGCCGCTCTTGTCCGCGTCCATGCGCTGCATGTCCCTGGAAGGAATTCCCGCAGCCGCTGCTTCGGCCCGACTCAAGAGGGCGTCCCCGTTGGTATCGGCCTTGCTGAAGGTTGCGCGAACCTTCCCAAGGGTGACCCCCGTACTTTGAGCACTAGCGCCGCCAACCAGGAACAAACCGAGAATGATCAAATGAGTGGATTTCTGCATGTGGAGCCCTCCATGGGGCGAGGATCCGCGCGAACTGCACGGGCCGGTATCGCTGACTGATTGCTCTGGGCGAATGACGTGCCATCCCCCCCTGGAACACCCAGATCCTAACCTCAGGGACGCAGGGAGGGGGCAATCTGGATCGTGCAGGGTCTGGAGTGGGCGCAACCGTCCTCTGGGTGGGACAGATAGAACCAAAGCAAGCCGGAGAGGTCCTGAGAGGGATTACCCAGGAGTTGTCGCCCTTGACCTCGGGTCAACCGTTGTCCCGGGAGCACATCCTCTGTACAAACTGTTTTCATCCTGGCCCCTGCGGGGACCAGATCCGCCCCGGCCGGCGACTTTCCCCCCAACAACCGCCGACCTCCCCCCCATGAATTCCAGAGCACCCGTGTTGACCATGCACCAGCTCGCGCCTCTCAGCAACGGCGCCAACCAGAATATTGCCACGCGAGCCGCCTATGGGCAGGCTCTTCTCGAACTCGGAAATCAGCATCAGGATGTAGTCGTGCTGGATGCAGACCTCTCCGGGTCCACCAAGACGGCGGTTTTTCGCAAGGCGCACCCTGACCGCTTCTTCAACTGTGGAGTTGCCGAGTCGAACATGATGGGCACCGCCGCAGGCCTGGCCTGCACGGGGCGTAAGGTGTTCGCCAGTTCCTTCGCCATGTTCGCCACTGGCAAAGCTTGGGAGCCCGTGCGCCAGAGCATCTGTATCCCGCAGATGGATGTGAAGATTTGCGCGAGCCACGCCGGCCTGACCGTTGGCGAAGACGGCAAGTCTCACCAGATGCTGGAAGACATCACTCTCATGCGGGTGTTGCCCCACATGAAAGTCATTGTTCCTGCAGACTCTGTAGAAACTGCTGAGGCTGTGCGCCTGGCCTACGAGACACCCGGCCCGGTTTATGTGCGCCTTTCGCGCGCGTCCACGCCGGTCATCTTTGGTGACGAATACAAACTGGAATTGGGCCGTGGTGCGATCCTGCGAGATGGTTCCGACCTTTGCATTGCCGCTTGCGGTGTAGAACTGGCAGAGGCCCTGATCGCAGCAGATATCCTGGCCAACCGCAACATCGAAGCAAGGGTGATCAACCTGGCCTGCATCGATCCGATAGACGTGGACCTGATCGTGAACTCGGCCGAGCACTGCGGAGCAATCTTGACGGCCGAGGAACACCAGATCCGAGGAGGCTTCGGCGATGCGGTGGCCCAGGTTGTGGTACGCCACCATCCGGTGCCCATGGACCTGGTTGGTATGGACGACTCCTTTGGCCAAAGCGGCCCCGCGTCTGACCTGATTCGCCATTACGGCCTTGACGGTCCCTCCCTGGCAGACCGCGCCGAAACCCTCATGCAACGCAAGGAGAGCTAGAAATGGCACTGACACGAGAAGAAGCAACCCAGATTCGCAAAGTGGCCCTGGAAGTGCGCCAGGACATCGTACGCATGGTCCATGCGGCAGGCTGCGGCCACCCCGGTGGTCCCCTGGGAATGGCAGATTTCATGAGCACCCTGTTCCTGCAGCATCTCAACCTTTCAAGGGATAATCGACTGAGCGAAGACCGTGATCGTTTTGTGCTGGGCAACGGCCACACCTGCGCCGGGTACTATGCCCTCTTGGCGCAGAAGGGCCTGATCCAGCGAGAGGAACTCTTGCGCTTCCGCAAGCTGGGCAGCCAGTTGCAGGGGCACCCGCACCGCAACCTGGAACTGGGCATCGACTTCTCCACGGGCAGCTTGGGTACTGGCCTCTCGGTCGCTGCTGGCATGGCCCTGGGCGCACGCCTGAACTCATGGGACTCGCGCGTCTACTGCACATCCAGCGACGGCGAAAGCCAAGAAGGCCAGATCTGGGAGGCCGCTACCAGCGCGGCTCACTGGGGCTTGGGCAATCTGACAGTGCTGGTGGACTTCAACAACATCCAGATCGATGGCCCCATGCGCGAAATCATGGACGTGCGGGACTTGGAAGCAAAGTACAACGCCTTCGGCTGGCATGCGGTCACGGTAGACGGACACGATGTAATAGCTGTTGATCAGGCTCTCTGTGCCGCCAAAGAAACGACCGATCAGCCCTCTGCAATCATAGCCATCACAACTATCGGCAAGGGCGTCTCCTACATGGAAGACACCTCGGCCTGGCATGGGGTGGCACCAAACGACGAGCAACTGGCCCAGGCCCTCGAAGAACTCGGCGCCGCGGTCTCTTGAACCAGCGCCCGGCTCTTCTGGGCGGTTGGCTGCTCGGCGTAGCTACCGGCGTATTGCTGTTGACCCTGCTACAAGCGGTCTTACAGCGCGGAGATCGACAGGATACGACCCGCTATCAACTGGTGAGTTCCTACGCCAGGGATACCTTTGTGCGTCAGGTGAACGATGAAGAACTACTCGACGCGGCTTTGACGGGCATGCTTGAGAGCCTGGATCCCTATTCACGTTTCTACCCACCAGTGGAAGCGATGCAGTTGGAGCGCGAGACCGGCGGGCGTTACGAGGGGATTGGCGCCTTGTTTCGTACCCTTGGGACCCGTCGGCATGTACTTTTCACCCTGCCCAACTCCCCCGCCCGCCTGGCTGGGTTGACTGTGGGCGATGGAGTCCTGACCATCGACGGGGAGGACCCATCAGGCTGGGAAGATGATCGCTTTCGAGAGGCCCTGGCCCCTCAATCTGGAGAGCCGGTAACCCTCCAACTGATCGATCCAGACGGAATGGAACGCGAGTTGCAAGTGGATGCTGCGGGTCTGATTGACCCCAGTCTACGGCACATTCGCATGGTCTCAGATACTCCACCCATCGCTTGGATTTCAGTGCACTCCTTCTCTCGGGAAACTCACGGCGAGTTGATCGTCGCCCTGACCCATCTCGAAAAGGAGACTCCCCTGGCCGGGCTCATTCTGGACCTACGGGACAATCGCGGAGGTGTTCTCAAGGCTGCTATCGACATGGCGCGCATGTTCATCAGCGAAGGCGTAATTGTGGAGACCCGCGGCAACGGAACCAAGCGAATAGAACATGCGCTCGCCGATCAGGTCAGCCACCCCGACCTGCCCCTGGTGGTACTGGTCAACCGCTCCTCCGCCAGCGCCTCCGAGGTACTGGCCTCTGCCTTGCAAGATCATCGCCGGGCAGTTCTGGTGGGCGAAGGCACCTACGGCAAAGGAGTGGTGCAGACCATCAGGCGTTTTGAACCCTGGGGTGCGCGGGCCAAGGTCACCAGCGCATACTATTACAGCCCCAGCGGTCGCAACTTCGAACGCACCATAGGGGAGGGTCGCACCATCGGAATCCAGCCGGATGTGGCTATTGTGGTCCCTGCAGACGAGCGCCGAGGGATCAGCAATTACCTGGGCTCGCACCACCCAGATCCCCAAGAAGAGGCCCTAATCAGGGCCTGGGAGGCGGATTTGGGTATTGAGCTTTTGCCCACCGCCCCGGTTGATAGCGCTCTTGAAACAGCTTTGGACATTTTGCTGGGCAACGAGCTGGCCGTGGGGAATTGATTCCATGTCGAAACTCATCCTGGGTATTGAGTCCTCTTGCGACGAAACCGCGGTTGCGGTAGTGGAGGCAGGCCGCAAGGAGATCGCCAGCGTAATCCACAGCCAGATCAGTGAGCACGCGCCCTGGGGCGGGGTAGTCCCTGAGATCGCCAGCCGTAGCCACCTCGATCAGATTCTGCCGGTGCTCGATCGTTGCTTGGAAGAAGCACAGCTGGAACTCACAGATCTTGCGGGGATCGCGGTGACCACCAAACCTGGCCTGATCGGATCCTTGTTGGTGGGAGTAGGCGCGGCGAAGGGTCTGGCTCTGGCAACTGACCTGCCACTGGTGGGGGTCGACCACATCGAAGCTCACGTATATGCCGCGGCCATGGACTTGCCCGCACCTCCCTATCCCGCCATCGCGCTGGTGGTTTCAGGTGGACATACAGCTCTCTATCTAGCCGAAGGACCCCTGTCCATGAAGCCATTGGCGAGCACCTTGGACGACGCCGCCGGCGAGGCCTTTGACAAGGTCGCGCACATGTTGGGCCTGTCCTATCCGGGGGGCCCATCGATAGCAAAGCTGGCCCCCAAGGGCGACCCGCGCGCAATCCCCTTCCCGCGCTATCGGCCCAAGGACGGAAGCATCGGATTCTCCTTCAGCGGGCTCAAGACTGCCGTGCTCTATCACCTGCGAGGTGGGGACGCCTTGGCTGCCACCCCGGCACCCGAGGACATCGTCGACGCCGCCAACGTGGCAGCATCGTTTCAGGAAGCGGTTGTGGACGCGTTGGTCAAGATGACCCTGCGCGCAGCCCAGGACAACCACCTGGATCAGGTGCTGGTAGCTGGTGGCGTGGGCTGCAATCAGCGCCTGCGGGAGGTCTTTGCCGCAGCCAGCGAGCCCGACGGCATCGAGACCCACTTTCCGCCACCGAATCGCTGTACGGACAATGCGGTGATGATCGCGGGCTTGGGCTGGCATTTGTTTGAAGCGGGCCGGGCTGCGGACCTGGATCTGGATGCTTCGCCTCGCTGAGTTGACCCCACAGGCTTGCCCCCTCCCACGAGCTTCAACGTACAATCCCCGCCAGTGGAAAAAACGGACCTCGAGGCTTTGCTCAAGATGGTGCGTGACGGAGGAACCTCTGTCACGGATGCCATGCATTCCCTGACCCACTGGCCCGCACAGGATCTGGGACACAGCCAGCTGGATCTGCAGAGAGGGGCGCGCTGTGGCCAACCGGAGGTGATCTTCGGCCCTGGCAAATCCCCATCACAATTGGTCGAACTCACTCAGACCATGCTGACCCACCACCCTCGGGTCTTGGTCACACGCGCAAGCAGCGAGGGCGCCCAGGCAGTCCTGGAAGCGATACCAGACGCACAACATGAAGAAGACGCTCACTTGGTTTGGGTGGACCGGAAGCCCCGCGAAGGCGAGGGTCTGGTGTTGGTCTTGAGCGCCGGAACCAGCGACCGCAGCGTGGCCCTGGAGGCCCTGCACACCGCCCGCTTGATGGGTGCCAGGGCAGAGCACTTGGCGGATGTGGGGGTTGCCGGATTGCACCGCCTGATGCGCCACACGAAGCGCCTGCGGGAAGCCCGTGCCCTGGTGGTCGTGGCGGGTATGGAAGGCGCCCTGCCCAGCGTGGTGGGCGGCCTGGTGGACCAACCGGTGATCGCCGTCCCCACTTCCGTGGGATATGGCGCTGCGTTCGGGGGAGTCGCCGCCCTACTCGGTATGCTGAACTCCTGCGCGGCCGGAGTCACGGTGGTCAATATCGACAATGGCTTCGGCGCGGGCTACGCCGCGGCGACAATCAACCGAACCAGAGCAGAGAGCCCCCAATGAACCCCTCCAAACGAGCCTGGCTGGCCCTTGAAAGCGGTGAAGTCTACGAAGGGCGCAGCATCGGAGCAGCGGGTGAGAAGGGCGGCGAGTTGGTGTTCAACACCGCCATGACCGGCTACCAGGAAATCCTGACCGACCCCTCCTACGCGGGGCAGGTGGTAAGCATGACCTACCCGATGATCGGGAATTACGGCACCTGTGATGAAGACTCCGAGTCCCGGCAGGCCTGGCCCGCGGCTTTTGTGGTGCGCGAGGTCTGCAGAACCCCCTCCAACCATCGCTCCCAGATGACCCTCCCAGAGTGGCTCACCGAGCAGGGCATCGTCGCCCTTGATGGCATCGACACCCGCAGTCTGACCCGTATCGTGCGCAAGCAGGGCGCTCTACGCTGCCTGGTCTCCACCGAAGATGACAACTCCAAGTCCCTGGTGGACAAGGCCCGGCAAGTACAGGGTACGGCAGGCCGGGATCTGACTGCCCTTGTGTCCTGTGACAAGCCCTATTCGTGGAGCGAGGGCTATGACGAAAGCTATCCGACGGAGTTGCCCCTGGTCCACGGCGAACGCCTCAAGGTCGTGGTCATCGATACGGGCGTCAAGCGCAACATCTTGCGCAGCCTGGTGCATGTGGGTTTCGATGTGACCGTGGTGCCCTCAAACTCCAGCGCAGACGAAGTCCTGGCACTCGATCCTGATTGCGTGTTTCTATCAAACGGCCCAGGCGACCCGTCCGCGGCCAGAAGCGTGATCGAATCCGCCACCGTACTGGTAAGCAAGAAACCGGTCTTCGGTATTTGTCTGGGCCATCAGATCCTCTCCATCGTCTTTGGTGCCAAGACCTTCAAGATGCCCTTCGGCCACCACGGAGCCAATCATCCGGTTCGGGATGAGACCACCGGGAAGGTGGAAATCAGTTCGCAAAATCACTCCTATGCGGTGGATCGTGAGTCGATTCCCGACGAGTTGGAGCTGACCCATGTCAATCTGAACGACAACACGGTGGCTGGTATGCGCCATCGTCAGCTGCCGGTCTTCAGCGTGCAATACCACCCTGAAGCTGCACCCGGGCCCTTGGACTCGACCCACCTCTTCGTGCGCTTTCGCGATCTCGTACTGGCGCAACGCTCAGGGGTCTAGAGCATGGAGACCGGATCCACGTCAACTGTGATCCGCGGTCGGTTGTGTTTGTTGGCGAAGTCCAGCAGCAAGTCCCGCGCCCGATCGAGACCTTCGCCCCTGGGACCTGTCTTGAGCAAGATGAACCGGCGATGACGGCTTCTGAGGAGCGTAATCGGAGCTGGAGCCGGGCCAAGGATCTCAACCAATTCGTCGCTCAGGTGATGATTCAGGACATCGGCCAGGTGGGTCGCGATCCGATCCACCAGGGCCTGATCTTCATCATCCAGTAGGACCAGGATCACCCGTCCGTAGGGGGGATAGTGGAGTTCCTCACGCAGGGGGAGTTCATGGTTGGCAAAAGCCGGAAAGTCGTGGCCCGCGGCACACAGGATGGCGGGATGATTGGGAAAGTGGGTTTGAACCAGAATACGGCCCGACAGATCGCCACGGCCCGCTCGACCTGAAACCTGGCACAACAACTGAAAAGTCCGCTCAGCGGCCCGGAAATCCGGCAGGTGCAAGGCGGAGTCGGCACTGACGATGCCCACCAGCGTCACGCCGGGAAAGTCGAGCCCCTTGGCGATCATCTGGGTACCCACCAGGATGTCGATTTCACGGGCGCCAAACTTGCCTAGCACTCGTTCATAGTCCTCCTGGCGGTGCATGCTGTCCGAGTCCATGCGTGCCACGCGAGCATCAGGGCAAAGAAGCCGCACTGCAGACTCAACCTGTTCCGATCCCTCCCCCAAGAAGCGCAGACCTGGAGCGCTGCAGGTGGGGCATTGCTTCGGCGGTCTCTGCTCTGCGCAGCAGCCGTGGCAGACGATGCGCTTCAGCTTGCGGTGAAAGACCATGGAGGCGTCGCACTGTTCGCACTTGACCACAGACCTGCAAGAGTTGCACCAGAGCACCGGAGCAAAGCCGCGCCGATTCTGGAAGAGGATCACCTGCTCTCCTCTCTGGACCGCTTCCTTGATAGCAAAGGCCAAGGGTGCGGAGAACGGTCCGCTCATCTTGACGCTGTTCAGGTCGATCACCTCAACCTCGGGGAGTTTGCCCCCCTGAACGCGTTCAGGCATTTCGAGCAGGGTGTAGCGTCCGTTCCCGGCGTTTTCCCAGGACTCAAGGGACGGGGTCGCAGATCCCAAGATACAGACCGCCCCCGCTTGCCTGGCCCGCACCACAGCCAGATCGCGCCCGTGATAGCGGGGTGTGGAACCCTGCTTGAAAGAGGGTTCGTGTTCTTCGTCCACAACCACCACGCCCAGGTCCGGCATGGGGGCAAAAAGAGCAGACCGGGCACCCACCACCACGCGCACCTCGCGCTGGCGCACGGATTTCCAAGCGTCATGGCGTTGGGCGTCGGTCATGCGGCTGTGCAGCACGGCCACCTGACCGAAGCGGCTGCGGAACCAACTGACTGTCTGGGGAGTCAGGGCGATTTCTGGAACCAGTACGATCGCGCCCCGACCCAGTTCCAGGCACTCCTTGATCACCGATAGGTAGACCTCGGTCTTGCCACTGCCTGTAACGCCTCGCAACAAGAAGGTCTCGAATTCTCGGACTCTCAAGGGCTTGGAGATCGCCTCAATGGCCGCTACCTGCTGAGCCATGAGTTCTTTGGGCTCGGTCCGATGCTCCGCAGGCGCGCCACTGAGAGCATCAGTCACAGCGTCCGCCTGCTCGGCGATCACCCAACCCTTCTTGATCAAGGTCTGAATCGGCGAAAGAGAGATGTTCAGCTTGCGCACCAGGTCATTGCGATCAAGAGGGCCACCGGCGTCGAGCAGGGTCCGCAGAACGCGATGTTGCGCCTCGTATCTATCTTCAAGAGTGGCGAGATCAAGTGCACCGATACCCTCGGCCGGGCTCAAGCTAGTGATCTGACGGCGTCCCCCTTCACGCTTGAGAACTGCGGGCAGCACGGCGGCCAACGCCTCACCCCAGGAGCAACCGTAGTAGTTCCCCATCCAGCGGGTCACCTGCAACAGGTCCTCGTCGAGCACGGGCTCGTTGTCGAGGACCGACGAGACATTCTTCAGCCTAGAGGCGGGCACATCTGTGCTGGAGGGCAGGTCGACCACTATGCCCACCTCTCGACGCCCCCCGAAATGCACGGCCACGCGCATGCCCACTACAAGATCATCTGCCATGCCAGCAGGCACCGCGTAGGTATACTCCGAACGCATCGGCCGCTTCAGAGCCACACTTGCAAGGACACCATGACTGGCTCCTCCTAGCATTTCCTCCTGCTTCACCCGCAGGAACAGGGTGTGGAGCTACAACGAGGGCAGCCCTCGGCGTACTTCTTGCACGCGGCGGCTTCCAGTTCAATGCCAACCATCGAGGCCATGCTGGCTAACCACGCAAGCACATCGGCGAATTCCCCTTCCAGATCTTCGGTCTGGCCCCGACGCAAGGCGCGGGTCAATTCGCCGACCTCTTCGCAAAACCACATGTGTGTGCCCTCAAGCCCACGGGCTGAGTCCTTCTTGAAGTAGATCTCTTCGATCAGACGTTGAAATTCGGTGAGATGCACGGGGTTCACTTCTCCTTGGCGATGACCAACAGCGTAGCGCTGGGGATGGGGTCTCCGGATACTTCAGATTCGGGATCGCCCGCGCGATTGAGGCAGGTCTCAATGACCCCCTGAGCTGCATTTTGGGGCCCACGGCGCACATGGGCGTTCACCGTCTTCTGAAAAGCCTCTTCACCCCACTCCTCTCCGTCTTCATCAGGCTGTTCGACCAGGCCGCTGCTGGCCAGGATCAGAGCGCTCCCCGTGGCCAAGACCCCTTCACGCACTTCCAGGCGCTGCTCGAACACCGGCCCTGCGTCAAATCCCAAAGCGATTCCCTCCGGTTGCAGCCGCGAGAGCTTGGAGGTTTCTGCGTTCCAATACAGAGGCGCGATCCGATGGCCCGCACAGATGATCTTGAAACACCCGGTACTGGGCTGCAGGTCCACAACAACTGCTGTCACCGAGAGACCTCTGCGAATATCCCGGTGCAATTCGACGTTGGCGCTGGCCAGAGCGTCGGTCAATCCATCTTTTTCCTGGAGAGCGGAGCGTATGAAGGCCCGCGCCGTGGCTCCCACCAGGGCACCTGGAACCCCATCCCCCGTGTCACATAGCACGGTCAGGATGCGATCCTGCTCCTCGATGTAGGTGTGAAAGGACCCGGCGATCTCGGTACCTTCGATGCACTCCTCGGTAAATGACCAACCCTCGGCAGTGGGCGTACTGGCAGGGCGCAGGGCAGCACTGACCTCACGGCCAACCTCTTGCTCGCGTTCACGCACACTCAGCTCAAGTTGTGCGTCCTGCGCAAGATCCAGTTCAGACGCCATGTTCTTGATCGCCCGCGCCAATAGAAAAACCTCCTTGGGACCACTCTCGCGCACAGAATGACGCAAGCCGCGCCTCCCCAGGGCGTGCACATCGTCCACCAACATGGCCAAAGGCTTTGAAGTCTGGGTGGCTACGCCAATGGCGATCAAGCCAGCCATGAGCACCACCAAGGCTCCGACGATGACAATCAGGCCTGTCAGATCCTTCCGGGGGCTCTCCTCAATTGCGGGAGCCACAATACTGACCCCGTCTTCTCCCTCATACGCATAGACCGCGGCCTCACGCCCAGAGAAAGACCCCTTGGGCATCTTGGTATCAAAGCGCAGCACGCCCTTTGCCCTGCTCATTTTTGAGCCGGGCGTGGGCTGGAGGTCTGCTCCGGTCTGATTCACCTCAGTCTGGGCCCGCACTGCGACCCTAAGGGCACCGTCAACGCAACGATCCACTACTTCTTGGGTCTTGGGCAACAAGACCAAACCAGCCAGAATCATGGCCACCACCAAGAACCCTGTCATCACAAGCGCAAAGCGTGCTGCCATGCCCATGCCCGGGGCCGAGCTTTGGGATCGGGTCCTGCTCATAGCGCCCCATTGTGGACCCAAAGGTCGCCACCTGAAAGGAAGTAACGCAAGAGAGCCATCACTCCCAACCCGTAGAGACCCGCAGCCACATCATCAAGCAAGATTCCATCCCCGCCTCCCAGACGCTCAAACCAGCGCACAGGCCATGGTTTGAGAATGTCAAAGAAGCGAAAGAGAACAAAGGCCACCCCCATGGCAAAAAGACTCGGGGGGGCGATCCAGGCCACGGTGATCATGTACCCAATGACCTCGTCCAGGACAAAACACCCCGGATCTTCCCCATGGGCTTCCTCTGCCCATGGGGCCAGAGCACGGCCGATCAGATACAGCACCACGCACAAGCCCAGCAGAGCGGCCAGGTAGGGCTGAGTAGAGCGCAGGATCCAGACGGCCAGAACCCCCGCCAAGGTGCCAAAAGTCCCAGGCGCCACCGGAGCGCAGCCCAGAAATCCAGCGCTGATCAGACCCAGTCGAAGACGATCCATCAGCTGACACCGCCCAGGATCTTGCGGGCCTTGAGCACATAGCTCGCACCAGACCCCACGGTTGTCAGAAGAGTAATCCAGACCAGAATCTGGACCACGATCACCCAACCCTCGCGCCACACAGGGGGCCAGGAAAAGGCATGAATCCAAAGCACTCCGCCCACGGCAACACACTGTGCGATCATCTTGATCTTGCCCAAACCATCCGCCGGGAATTCCTCGCCCACGCTCTCTACATAACCCCGTATCCCGGTCACCAAGAATTCACGCGCGAGAATAATCACCACGATCCAGGCAGGGATCAATTCGCGCATCCAGGGACTGACTGCAGCAAAGATCATGGCTCCCAGGATCAAGACCTTGTCGGTGAAGGGATCTGCAATGCGCCCAAAAGCAGTCACATGATGGTCACGCCGTGCCAGATAGCCGTCCAGGTAGTCGCTGGCAGCGGTGATCAGAAACAACCAGAAGGCCGCCTGTACCACGGCGCGATGTTCGTGGATCAAGTCCTTGGGTACATCTGCCAGGGTATGCAGGATCCCGAAGAGGACAATCGACCCGGCAAAGCGCATGGCAGTGATACGGTTGGGCCAATAGCGGAAGACTCCTTTCAAATTGCTCTCCCGGTCAGATCAAAGTTCTCAAGGACCCCATCGATGGCAACCTGTACCCGCTGGCCGACGGTCACATCGCCTTGCACAATCACCCGGGGGTCGACCTCTGGTGCATCCATGCAAGTGCGGCCAAGGGCCGCGCCGCCTTCGTCAGGGCCCTCATCGATGAGGACCTCAAGGGTCTGACCCACTAGTTCGCCCTGCAAATTGGCGAGATTCCGATCCCGGACCTCCAAGACCGCCGCCAGACGAGCGTCAGCTTCGTCCTCAGGCACCTCCCCATCGCTCCCAAAGGCCGGCGTATCCTCCTCGTCAGAGTAGGTGAAGGCGCCCAGTCGAGTGAACTGATAGTGCTCGACCATCTGGAGCAATTCTTCTACATCGGCATCAGTCTCACCGGGATAGCCCAGCAGAACAGTAGTACGCAAGGTGATACCCGGAACCTCCTCCATCAGCCGATCCAAGATACGGCGCACCTGATCGCCACCACCAGCACGGCCCATGGCACGTAGCACATTGGTCGCGGCGTGTTGCACAGGAATGTCCAGATAGGGTTCAACCCGAGGATGGTCCTTCAGGAGGCGCGTCAGCTCCCAGGGAAAACGATTGGGATAGGCGTACATCACGCGCAGTCGGTGCTCACCCTCCAGTTCAGCGAGCGATTCGATCAGATGCGGAAGCTCCAAGCCAATGTCCCGGCCCCAGGCGGTGGAATCCTCGGCTACTAGCACAAGCTCCTTGACTCCCACGCCAATCAGGTCCTGGGCTTCTGCCACAAGATCGACTGGCCTCTTGCTGCGATGAGGCCCACGAATCCCAGGGATCGCACAGAACCCGCAACTGTGGTCACAACCATGGCTGATACGCAGGTAGGCATAGGAGCCAGGAGTTGCCAACATGCGCGCGTCCTCGCGATCAGCGGGCCTCAGGCCCGGACTGTCGAGATAACTTGCGTGCTTGTTACCGTCGACCATTGAACGCACGGCCTTGGCCATGGCGCGGTAGTCAGAGATCTCAGACCAAAGATCCACGTCCGGGAATTCCTCACTCAAGCGCCGCTTGTAACGCTGCACTAGGCAGCCAGCCACGACCACATGGTCCAGATCGCCCGCCTGCTTTCGCTCAAGCAAGGTACCCAGGGCCGCATAGGATTCATCCCGTGCGGGCCCGATGAAGGAGCAGGTGTTGAGCACCACAGTCCCCGCCAGATCGGAATCCCCAGAGACCAGCAGATCCTGCTCTGCCAAACGAGCGAGGATCAATTCTGAGTCAATCAGGTTCCTCGCACATCCAAGGTGTACGAGGGAGACGATCTCAGCTCGATTGGTGCTGGTGGACAAGGGGTACTTGGGATCAAAGCCAATGCCCCGCTCCGGGGCGCTTTAGGAAGCAGCCACCTTGGACTGCCACTCCTCTTGGGTCAGCAGAATATCACGCTGCTGCCCACCCTTGTATGGTCCGATTAGCCCTGCCTCCTGAAGTCCGTCAAGAACCTCGCAGGCTGCCTGAAAATCCAGGTCAAAACGACGCTGGATAAGGGATACAGCCACACGGCCCTCATCCAGAAAGAGCTGGCCGGAGACTGCAAGCAACTCCTCGGAGGAAAGGCTCTGGGGGGGAGGGGGAGAATCGGCCTTGGCCTCGGCCTTGGCCTTGGCCTTGGTCTTGGGTTTGGCCTTGGCCTTGGTCTTGGGTTTGGCCTTGGCCTTGGCCTTGGCTTTGCGAGGCTTGAGGACCACGGCTGAGGGCG
>DUBE01000006.1 GCA_012960475.1 Planctomycetota bacterium | reverse complement strand
GGCGCTCCAGGCGCCAGCCTGGACCAGAACCGTCTGGCCGATGACCATTGGCACGGTCACGCTGCTCAGAAGGCCACAGGAGTCATCATTGAAGCCCAAGCACACCAGGGAGCCACAAGCACCATCGAAGACTGCCATCTTGCTGTCGCCTGCGGCGGCGCAAGTATCAAAAGTGTGATCTCCATCACGACCGGCGGTGTAGGAGTACCAGAGGTCCTTGTTGACCGAGGTGCAACCCGCTTCGCCACTGGTGGTGGCCGGAGCGTTATCAAACGCGTTGGCGCCCACCGCAAGAGCGATTGCTCCGCCACAGCCGTCGTTGGGCGGAGGCCCACCGAGTTCGGTAATGGTCAAGCTGCCGGTACCAAGATCGCCAGCACCCCAGCCGCCCACTTGGACGATCACGGTCTGGCCAACGGCCAAGGTCACGGTAGTTTGAGAAGCCCAGTTCTGTCCGCTGGACATGGCACAGGCGTCGTCGTTGTAAGCCAGGCAAGCACCAGCACAGTCCGTGTCATAGACCCGGATCTTGGTGTCGATGTCAGAGCCACAGGTCTCGACACTGTGATCACCAGCGGTAAGAGCGGTAAAGCTGAAGAAGATATCGCCGTGGATGGTGTCCGTGCTGCAAACCCCGTCCAAACCACTGGTGGTGTTGATCGAGGTGTCAAAGGGAGTGGCTCCGAGGCCCGCCGCAAGGGCGTCCGCGCAGTCGTTACCCGGGATGATCTCGGAAATCGTCAGCGCACCGAGACCGGCATCGCCAGCACCCCAGCCGCCAACTTGCACGATCACGGTCTGGCCCATGGCCAGGGGCACGATCAATTCGGAGGCCCAGTTCTGTCCGCTGGACATGGCACAGGCGTCGTCGTTGTAACCCAAGCAGGCACCAGCACAGTCCACGTCATAGACCCGGATCTTTGTGTCGATGTCGGCACCGCAGGTGGCAAAGCTGTGATCCAGCGCTGCGCCAGCGGTGTAGGTGAAGAAGATGTCGTTGTGAATTGTCGATGTGCTGCAACTCGGCTCGGAGAGACCGCTGGTTGTGTTAGCAGTGGTATCGAACGGGTTGGCACCAAGTACGGCACCGGCAGCTGTCGCACAGGTGTCCTGGGCGATAGCCGTGCCGCTAAAGGCAAAGACCGCAAGAGCTGCGGTGGAAAAAACAAATGAAGGTCTCATAGGAAAGAAGGATTGGATAAAAAGAAAATTGGGCGCAGGCAAGGCGCCCGCTGGGAAGAGACTAGAGAATGGACGGAACAACCCGTTCCCACGAGCTAACCGACCATCCAAGGCTACCCCACTCTCCTGAAACCTGGGGAAATACCCACTGGAAGCAGCGAAGCTGCCCCAATGGAGGCGGGGGCAGCCCCCAAAGGGCTACCCCCGCCAATTTGATATCGAAGGAAAAACGGGTCTGTATCAATTCGAGACAGTCCGAGACCCTGTCATGGAATCACTGGAAAGTCACTGAAAGACCGTCCGTGAAGTTGCTTGTGGTGCCGGGGTTTTGATCCCGATACCAGCCAACAAAGTTCCATGTATCCCCAGGGAGAACAGCCACATTGATCGGCGCCGGAAGAGCATTCAAATTGATCATGTAACTGATCTGCCCAGCAGAACCCGAATTTGCCACGCCCGCAACAAAGCGCCCCATCTGGCCACCAAGGCAGAGATTGCCCTGGGAACCACCGGGGTTGGTCAACAGGCCCTGAGTCGCGGAAACGATGAAGTAACCGAACTGGTTGTTAGGCATGTCGGAAGCGACCAGAGTGAAATTCTGGTCGATCACCGCCGCAGATCCCAAAGCCGATATGACCGCCGGAACACCGGTGGAGTTGGCCACGGCCGAGCAATAGTTGGTGCCAATCGTGCCGCCACTGTCCGGGACCCAGGCCTCGGCCAGGATCGAGTTGGTCCCGCCGGGCTTGAACAGCCCCAGATCCACATCACCGTTGTTGATGGGAGCCACGTTGCAGTCAAAGCGGAAGTTGTAGAGCGTGCCCCAGCGGATCGCATTGGCGTTGGTGTTCTGAGCAAAGGTCTGGGTGCTCCAGGTGACCGAGCCGCCGCTGACAGAACTGTTCCAGTCAGTACCCGGATAAGGCTCACCGGAGTGATAGGCCACATCATGGAACTCGATGTTTGTCACCGAGGCACCGGAAGGGACCGGAACGCTGAAACTGCCGCAAGAGCGATCGCTGAAGAGATTGTGCACAGCATACTCATAGTGCCAGGTACCGTTGCCATTGTCCGTGGCGTTGGAACCCACGATGAACATGCCATCACCGGGCACCATTGTGTCAGTCAAGATCACTGTGGCATCGTGGCCGGGCCAGGCACGAATTGCCGGCTCTTCGCGAATGGTACCGCCCGAGAAGTTCAGGCTCCAACCACTGCTGCTGTTGCCCGAACCTGTGACCAGGCGGCGGTAGGAAGCGTTATTGGCTTGGTTGCCAGCAGCCGCGTCATCGGGAGTCACATAGTGACCTTCACCGTAGAACACAGCACCCGGATGGGTGGAGGGATTCACTTCACTGTTCGCCACCTGGCAACGCTTGTAGATCGAGTTACCGCTGGAGCCCTGACCGGTGTAGGGGTAGCTGTACCCCCCCGTAGCCGCGTTGACCTCAAAGCGCGGACCGAGGCCGCCCTGACTGCCATTCAAGCTGGAGCCATAGGGGTCCGAGCAACCCACGCCAAGACGCGAGCCTGTACCGGAACTCTGACAGGTACAGCAAAGGCCTTGCTGCAATGCGGTGAAGCCGTGCTTGAGCCAGGACATGCCCAACTGCTCAAAGCGGCCATCCTCGTAACGATAGATGTTCTGACCGATCACCGGGTGCTGGTTCTGGTTGGAGATCCAGTTGAGTTCCGCGTCGCCCACGTTGCAGGAAGTCGTGCCGATTGCATAAGCGCTAACGCCTGATTGGGCGCTGTACTTGGTGATGCCGTTGAGGTCACCTACGATCACATCGGGGCCACTGGCAGGGTTGGTGCAACCTCCGCCTCCGCCGCCACCAGAAGAGATGTCCAGGGTGCCGCTGCCACTGGAGCTACCGTTCCAGGAACCAACCTGAATCAGGTAGACCGTGCCCGCCACTGCAGAAATCGAGATTGAAGACTGCAACCCACAGGAGTCATCGTTGCAGCTGATCGCATTGCCACTGGGGCAGTCGGCTCCATTGTAGGCGGCCAGAGTCGTATCGAAGCTGGCGCCGCAGGTGGAGATGGTCACGTTTTCCGTGGTTGTTGCTGTCCAGTTCCAGAAGACATCCCTGCCAAGGCCTGCGCAGGGACTGAAAGCACTATCACTGGCTCCGGTGGTATTGAAAGCGTAGCCGCCTGTGCCTGAGATGTTGGTCGGGTTGCTGCAGTCGTCGGTCTGGGCACTGACAACAGCGCTCAAAAGACTAGCGGCAAGCGCCATGGTGATTGATCGGTTCATCGAAGAAGAAGTCTGGTTGAAGATGAGTGGGAAGGGACACTGTGACCCCAGGGGGTACAGACAGAAACCGCACCCCAGAGACCATAGTCTAGGTCACAGGGACGGATCCGTGGTCCACGGGGTTCCCCCCCAATCATCCCCCACCGCCCGGATATGGCCAACTTCCTTATCAATCTGAGAACGCTCGATAGGCGATCGAACGCATCTGAAGCACCCATAGGCCGATCCCCGCTTCGGGCCGAAAGACCCCTCAGGGCATGATCCCAGGGCTCACTGGCCCTTAGAGAGGCTCCCTGGAGCCCCCCGAGCGAGGACCGCAGAATACTTGCCCGTCAAGTCTCCTTGCGAGGCTAGGTCCAAGTCCTCAGCAAGCGATGCCAAGAACCTGCTGGGGACGCTCAGAAGCTACCGTGCCGAGCCCGCTGGCGCTTGTTAATCTTGCGTCCGCCAGCCGTCTTCTGACGGGTACGGAAGCCAGTCTTCTTGGCGTACTTCTTGTTGCTGTTACGGATTTTGACTTTCATCGGTACCAGTTCCTGGTCCAGGACCAAGGGATGGAGGCGAACAGGATAGCGGGGCCTGGACCCCCTGGCCAGCCCCGAATCCTCCCAAGGGGAAGATTCTGCCCCAGGCAGGGGCAAGGACCGGGGCCCCCAATCGGCGCTTCTCAAGCCCCCTGAGCCCTACTCCTCCCGGGGCCCCACCATCTTGCCAGGGACAACCGCCGCATCGAACTCCTCTCCAGAAAGGTGCCCCAGGGCCTCGCAAGCCTCCCGCAGGGTGATTCCCTCCTGATAGGCCTTCTTGGCCACCTGCGCGGCATTGTCATAACCGATGTGTCGATTGAGGGCCGTCACCAGCATCAGGGACTGGCGCATCAGGTTGTCCACGCGCTGCTCGTCCAGTTCGAGCCCGGAAATGCAATTCTCCCGGAAGGAGTCGCAGGCATCGGTCAGCAGCCGGATCGACTCCAGACAGTTGTGGATTATCACCGGCTTGTAGACATTGAGTTCAAAGTTCCCCTGGCTGCCCGCCAGTGAGATGGTCACATCGTTGCCCAGCACCTGAGTACAGACCATGGCCAGGGCCTCGCACTGGGTGGGGTTGACCTTGCCAGGCATGATCGAACTGCCCGGCTCGTTCTCCGGCAGACGCAATTCCCCCAGGCCACAGCGAGGACCGGACCCGAGCCAGCGCACATCATTGGCGATCTTCAGCAAGGCCACGGCGCAGGTCTTCAAGCTACCGTGGGCCAGCACGAGAGCGTCATGCCCTGCCAGGGCCGAGAACTTGTTCGGTGCGGTGACGAAGGGCAGGCCGGTTTCTGTGGCGATCTTCTCCGCCGCCAAAGCCGCATAACGGGGCGAGGTGTTGAGCCCGGTGCCCACAGCTGTTCCACCCAGAGCCAACTCATAGATCGCAGGCTGGCACCAACGCACGGCGCGCGCCCCGTCATTCAGTTGCTGGGCCCAACCACCAACCTCCTGGGAAACCAACAGCGGCGTAGCATCCTGCAGGTGGGTGCGTCCGATCTTGACGATGCCCTGCCACTTTTCTGCCTTGGCCAACAGAGCCGCGCGCAGATTTTCCAGGGCCGGCAAGAACGCCCGCTCCAGTTGCTCTCCCACCGCCACATGCATGGCCGTGGGGAACACATCGTTGGAGGACTGAGCTCGATTGCAGTGATCATTGGGGTGGATCGGCGTCTTGGAGCCCAGTTCGCCCCCCAGGATCTGAATCGCCCGGTTCGAGATGACCTCATTGGCATTCATGTTCGACTGGGTGCCCGATCCGGTCTGCCAGACAACCAATGGGAAGTGATCGTCGTGTTCGCCCTTGAGGACCTCATCCGCCGCCTGCACGAGAGCATCGAATTGCTCATCGCTGAGCATCTCCAACTCGCCCAACTCATGATTGGCCTGGGCCGCGCACTTCTTGACCACCCCCAGGGCATGGATCATGGGGCGCGTGAAGCGCTGGCTTCCGATCTTGAAGTTGCCCAGGCTGCGCTGGGTCTGGGCACCCCAAAGACGGTCGTTGGGCACTTCCAGTGGACCAAAGGAGTCCTTCTCGGTGCGGGTGCTGCGGGTTTCAGCCACGGGAGTCATGGGTTTTGGTGGTCAGGGTAGGAATCTTCAAGGAGAGGGCCTAAAGCAGGCCCAAATCACGCATGGCCTGCATGTCGTTGTTCACTTCGCCGGCGGTCTTCTGCATCTGGGCCCGGGACTCTGCGCTCAAGGGCACCTCGACGATCTGGTTTACGCCCCCATCTCCCAGGATCGCGGGCACGCCCATATAGAGTCCCTCGAAGCCGTACTCTCCGTTCAGGAGACAGGCGCAGGGCAGCATGCGCTTGCCGTCCTGCAGGATCGACTGGGCCATGGCCAGCGCCGCGGAAGCCGGTGCGTAAAAGGCACTGCCCGTCTTGAGCAAAGAGACGATTTCCGCGCCGCCCTTACGGGTACGCTCTGCCAGGGCATCCATGCGGTCCGCAGGAACCAGGTCCGGAGCCGACACCCCGTTGATCGTGCAATAGCGCGGCAGAGGTACCATGGAGTCCCCGTGCGCACCGAGCACCATGGCGTCGATGTCCGCCACGGCGGTGCCGGTTTCTTCCGCCAGGAACCAACCGAAACGTGCGCTGTCCAAGACCCCCGCCATGCCGATCACCCGCCGCGCAGGGAAACCCAACTTGGCACGCATCAGCCCCACCATGGAATCCAATGGGTTGGTGACCACGATCACGATCGCATCAGGGCTGCCTCGGCGAATGGTCTCGGCCACCTCGCACATGATGCCCCCGTTGACCTCCAGCAGATCCGAACGGCTCATGCCGGGCTTGCGGGGCAGGCCTGCGGTAACGATGAAGAGGTCCGAATCGTAGGTGTCTTCCGCGTCTCCGGTGCCAACCACCCGCGAGGAGAACCCTTCGATGGCGGCGCTCTGGTTCAGATCCAAGGCCAGACCCTGGGCCCGTTCCGCCAGTACATCGATCAACACGATCTCGCTGGCCAGATTCTTGAGCGCGGCAAGGTGGGCGCAGGTGGAGCCGACAAACCCGGCACCCACCACTGTGATCTTGACTCGGGCTGAGTTCATGAACGGGCTAGGATAGGGCCCCGCACGGGCAGGGACCAGCCTGGGACCCGTGAACGGGGGGTTTTTAGGTCCGGGCCCCGTGAGGAACCGCAACTGGGGTCGGCGCGGACGATTGGGCTCTCCTGGCGTATGGCTGGGGTCAAAGCTACGGACACCACATACCATGGACGGGAATCAGCACTAGACTCAAGCCCGCCATGCACGCCCACTATTTCGCTCATCGCCCCCGAGGCCTTGGCCTGCTGTGCCTGCTGGCCCTCCTGCCCCTGGGAAGCGGGGCCCAGAAGGACCAGGGCGCACCTCAAGAACACCCCGCGGCGGACACCCTGCCTCGGCCCCTGCCGCTTGAGATTCCCGAGGGCTTGAAGGTCGCCTTTGCCGAGTTCACTCCGGCAGTGAGTGGAACCCTGCCCCTCAATCCCAGCGAGGTCGCCTTGGGCCGGGCGCTCTTCTTCGATCCGATCCTGTCCAGGAACAGAACGGTGTCCTGTGCATCCTGCCACAAACCGGAGTACTCCCTGGCCGACAACGCTCCCTTCTCAAAGGGTGTGCAAGGACAAACCACGCGCAACGCACCGGCCCTGATCAACCGCATCCTGGGCAAACGCCACATGTGGGATGGCCGGGCCAAGACCCTGGAAGAGCAGGTGCTCCTGCCACTTGCCAGCCCAATCGAAATGAACCTGCCCGCACCCTTGGCTGCGGAACGATTGGCGGGCCTCCCCGCTTGGACAGAGCGTTTCCAAGAAACTTTTGGCGCAGGCCCCTCCCCTGACACCATCGCCCGAGCCATGGCCGCATTCGTACGCGCCCTGGTCCAGGGCAACAGCCCGGTGGATCAGTTTCTGGCGGGAGATGTGGCTGCCCTCAGCCCCGCCGAAGAAGCTGGCATGTGGGTCTTTGACAGCCGCGGCAGGTGCTGGCGTTGCCACCGGGGAGCGAACTACTCAGACGATGAGTTGCACACCACCGGAGTGGGAACCAGGGACCGCCAGCCCGAACCCGGAGCCTTTGCCATCAGCGGCAAGAGCCGGGACCTGGGCCGTTTCAAGACCCCCACCCTGCGGGGTCTGGCTCACTCGGGGCCATTCATGCACGACGGGTCCTTCGGCACCCTTGAAGAGGTGGTGAAATTCTATCGCCGCGGCGGAAACCCGAGCGCTGCCCTTTCGCCTCTGATCGAGCCCTTGGAGTTGACCGATGCGGACGCCAGCAATCTGGTGGCGTTCCTGAAGGCCCTGACGTCGCGTTAGGGCCTGCCATGGGCCCCAGAGCCAGCCCTCCTCAGTCCATACGCTTGGACAGCTCTTGGTCCAAGC
>DUBE01000005.1:41748-44814 GCA_012960475.1 Planctomycetota bacterium | reverse complement strand
CTTAGGACCGTCATAGTTACGGCCGCCATTCACCGGGGCTTCAGTTCGTAGCTTCGCTTACGCTAACCACTCCCTTTGACCTTCCGGCATTGGGCAGGCGTCAGTCTGTATACATCCTCTTTAAGAGTTAGCACAGACCTGTGTTTTTAGTAAACAGTCGTTTGCATCGATTCTCTGCGGCCCCCTGGTGCTTCAACCGTAAAGGCCTACACACTGAGGGGCTCCCCTTATCCCGAAGTTACGGGGTCATTTTGCCGAGTTCCTTAACAACAGTTCTCTCGAGCGCCTTAGGTTACTAACCTCACCCTCCTGTGTCAGTTTAGGTACGGATTCAAATTCAACTACCCTTAGGGGCTATTTCTCGGCGGTCAGTCCAATGACTTCGGCCAGATGGCCTCGTATTCACCTCCAGGATTCCGCACGTATCTCTCCGTGCCACCCTCGGGCTTAAACGCACAATGGGTCAGTGCGCTCACCTTTCCTTCCGCGTCACCCCTGGATCAAACATCAAATTAGAAGTACAGGAATATTAACCTGTTGTCCATCGACTACGCCTTTCGGCCTCGCCTTAGGTACCGACTAACCCTGGGCGGATTTACCGTGCCCAGGAAACCTTGGGTTTTCGGCGAGCAGGATTCTCACCTGCTTTATCGCTACTCATTCCGGCATAATCGCTTCCAGAGCGTCCAGGTGTCGTTACCGTCACCCTTCACTCGCTTGGAACGCTCCCCTACCCCTGCAAAGATTCAACGAATCTATGCAAGCCGCAGCTTCGGTTGTGTACTTGAGTCCCGTTCATTCTCGGCGCAAATTCTCTCGACCAGTGAGCTGTTACGCACTCTTTAAATGATGGCTGCTTCTAAGCCAACATCCTGGCTGTCTTTGAAAATTCACTTCCTTCACTACACTTAGTACACATTTGGGACCTTAGCTGGCGGTCTGGGTTGTTTCCCTCTCGTCCACGGACCTTATCGCCCATAGACTGACTCCCAAGATACGGTACACGGTATTCGGAGTTTGGCTGAGTTGGGTATCCCAAAGGACCCCAATCCCAATCAGTATCTCTACCCCCGTGCACTATCACTTGAGGCTAGCCCAAAAGCTATTTCGGGGAGAACCAGCTATTTGCGAGTTTGATTAGCCTTTCACTCCTATCCACAGGTCATCGGAACAGTTTTCAACCTATACCCGTTCGAGCCTCCACGGCCTGTTACAGCCGCTTCACTCTGCCCATGGATAGATCACTCGCTTTCGGGTCTACGCCGCATGACTCAATTCGCGCTATTCACACTCGGTTTCCCTTCGGCTGCGGGCCTGAAGCCCTTAACCTTGCCACACAGCGTAACTCGCCGGATCATTATGCAAAAGGCACGCCGTCAGCCGTTGCCCCTAAGGGCCATAGGCCTTCGACAGCTTGTAGGTACATGGTTTCAGGTACTATTTCACTCCCCTAAACGGGGTACTTTTCACCTTTCGCTCGCGCTACTATTACGCTATCGGTCGTCCAGTAGTACTTAGCCTTACGGGGTGGTCCCCGCAGATTCACACCAGGTTTCTCGTGTCTGGCGCTACTCAGGAACATCACGAGAGGCTCATTGCTTTCGAATACGGGACTGTCACCCTCTTCGGTCGGCTTTCCCACGCCGTTCTTCTAACAATGAACTTTGTAACTCTCTTGCCTTATTACGATCAGGCTGTGAGTCCTACAACCCCGGAGAGGCAATAGTCGTACCCTTGGCACCACTCCGGTTTAGGCTCTTCCCCGTTCGCTCGCCGCTACTAGGGGAGTCGAGGTTTCTTTCCTTTCCTGCAGGTACTTAGATGTTTCAGTTCCCTGCGTTCCCAGTACATTGACTGGCGGGAGATAAATCCCGCCCGGTTTCCCGATCTCGGTAATCCCCGGATCAAAGCCTGCTTGACGGCTACCCGGGGCTTATCGCAGCTATGCCACGACCTTCATCGGCTCTGGACACCTAGGCATCCACCATGCACCCTTCTTAGCTTAACCACGCTCTTTCTTGTTTTACTCGTGGCTGATGCTTTCCTCGAACCATCTTGTTTTCAAAGAACGACATCACCCTGGGCTCAAGAGCCTCGTGTGATGCCTTTACTGATTCCCTGGGTGACCTCTCCAAGCTCAAAGGTGGCCGGCTCCACCCAGACCCACGCTGTGGAGCCGAGCCGAAGTACGGCTATTGGGTGGTGGAGGCGACCGGACTCGAACCGACGACCCCCTGGTTGCAAACCAGGTGCTCTACCAGCTGAGCTACGCCCCCATGGGTGTGTGCTGCGCGGACCACCAGGGCCAGGCAAGACTCGAGGGGCCAATGGTGGGCCTGACAGGAGTCGAACCTGTGACCTCTCGCTTATCAGGCGAACGCTCTAACCAGCTGAGCTACAGGCCCATTGGGGTGCGTGGTTCACAGGCTGGAGCCAGGTGTGCTCCGGGGGGAGCAGTCTGCCTGGCAGCAGGGCCCACGTTGGTCCCCCGCAGATCGGTCCTGTACCCAAACCAAAATGGTTTTGAGCCCAAGACCGACACACGAGGTGTAGGGAAAGGGTGATCTCCGTCTGCCCTGGAATGCCTATGGTTAACCACTCGCAGCACAGAATAGCGCTGCTCGCCAAACAAATGGCTGAATGGTCTACCTACATCCGGTAGTAAGGAGGTGATCCAGCCGCAGGTTCCCCTACGGCTACCTTGTTACGACTTAGTCCTAGTCACGGAGCTCGCTTTCGGCGCCGTCCTCCCGAAGGTTGGACAGAGCGACTTCGAGCGCTCCCCGCTTCCATGGCTTGACGGGCGGTGTGTACAAGGATCAGGAACATATTCACCGCGTCATTGCTGATACGCGATTACTAGCGATTCCAGCTTCATGGAGGCGAATTTCAGCCTCCAATCCGAACTGAGGTCCACTTTATGGGATTAGCATGGTCTCGCGACTTAGCAACCCTTTGTATGAACCATTGTAGCACGTGTGTAGCCCTAGCCATAAGGGCCATGATGACTTGACGTCGTCCCCACCTTCCTCCGTTTTAACAACGGCAGTCTCGCTAGAGTCCCCG
>DUBE01000005.1:0-41600 GCA_012960475.1 Planctomycetota bacterium | reverse complement strand
TCGCGTTGCTTCGAATTAAACCACATGCTCCACCGCTTGTGTGATCCCCCGTCAATTCCTTTGAGTTTTACCCTTGCGAGCGTACTCCCCAGGCGGGGTACTTAACACATTAGCTACAGCAATGAACTACATAGGTAAGTCCATTGCCCAGTACCCATCGTTTACGGCTAGGACTACCGGGGTATCTAATCCCGTTCGCTCCCCTAGCTTTCGCGCCTCAGCGTCAGAAATGGCCCAGCCAATCGCTTTCGCCACCGGTGTTCCTCCAGATATCTACACATTTCACCGTTCCACCTGGAGTTCCATTGGCTCCTACCATCCTCTAGCCAGTCAGTATCGAATGCAGTTCCCCGGTTGGGCCGGGGGATTTCACATCCGACTGAACTGGCCGCCTACGCGCCCTTTATGCCCAGTGATTCCGAACAACGCTTGCGCCCTCCGTCTTACCGCGGCTGCTGGCACGGAGTTAGCCGGCACTTCCTCTCGCTTTGGTCAGCGCGCAGGCTATTAACCTACACGGGTTCCTATAGCGTGACAGTAGTTTACAACCCTAAGGCCTTCATCCTACACGCAGCGTCGCTCCATCAGGCTTTCGCCCATTGTGGAAGATTCTCGACTGCAGCCTCCCGTAGGAGTCTGGGCAGTGTCTCAGTCCCAGTGTGGCGGATCATCCTCTCAGACCCGCTACCCGTCATAGCCTTGGTGAGCCGTTACCTCACCAACAAGCTGATAGGTCGCAACCCGCTCCCTCAACAGCAGCCGAAGCCGCCGTTTACCTTCGGAAGGATGTCCTTCCTAGGACCATTCAGTATTATCCACCGTTTCCAGTGGTTATCCCAATCTGAGGGGTACGTTAGTTACGTGTTACTCACCCTTTCGCCGCTTTACTCGTCCGAAGACTTTCGCGCACGACTTGCATGCCTAATCCACGCTGCTAGCGTTCGTTCTGAGCCAGGATCAAACCCTTCAATTGAGTTTGTCTAGCTTTCTTTCTATTTTTCTTGGAGTACAGGCAGTCACCGGCATCAGTCACAAGGTGAATTCGCCGCGGCTAGACACCGCAACAGGCTCACCAGGTGACCCACTGGCCACTGCCCCATCCCAAGGGCTTTCAGAGATCACCCTTATTTTCAAAGAACGATGGGCAGGCCCACCTTTTCCCCAGAGCGCTCAATCCCGAAGGACATTCAGCACCCCGCAAAGGCGCCTAGGGCGCTCGATTGACCGCGATCACAGTGTTCTGAGCCGCGTTGGGAGGGGGAATGATAGGGATCGCGCAGCCCGGGTCAACAGCCGCCTTGAAAAAACGCGGAGTATTCTCATGGGCCAGACACAACCAGCGTCCTGGCAAGAGCTTAGGTCAAGTGCGAATTGCACCGGGTGACCGCCCCACGAGCATCAGACAAAGCCGGACCTGCAATTCAATGGGCGACCCTGAGCCCTGGGAGCCCGGTCGAGGCTCGAACAGTCCCCAAGGCCCTCTCTTCAGGGCTGGACCACGACCTCCGCCCCCATGGGAAGCAGCTCGAAGAGCTCCTTCACGTCCTCGTTTCGCAGACGAATGCAACCGCGACTGACCCGGCTGCCGACCCCATTGGGGTCGTTGGTGCCGTGGAAGCCATAGCTGGTCTTGGCGCCGTCCTGGCGCCACTCGATCCAGCGCTCTCCCAGGGCGTTCTCAGGGGAGCCATAGGGAATCGGCGGCCCATCCGACTGATACCAGATCGGCTCCTCCACCTTGCCGCCCACCTGGAAGACGCCCAGGGGGGTGTCCTTGCCCTCACGGCCGATGCCGCAGGGAAAACAGAGCACGGCCTCTTCCCCGTGGCGATAGACCACCAGACGGGCGCTCAGGTCCACCAGCACATTGGGACGGGTGGTGGGCACCCGCAGGCGGTCGTTTGGATGGATGTAACGCTTGACCTGATTGACGCGCTCGATCAGGCCCGTGCAGACAAGCAATCCCTCCTGTTCCACCAGGGCCCGCTTGCGAATGTGTGTCAGGGTTTCACCCCCACGCACCACCAGCTCGATGCAGGGCCAGTCCCCGCTCTTGGACAGGCGATGAGACCCCTGGGCCTTGCGCAGATTGCTGGACCAGGCTGCCAAGGCCTCCACATGAGCGGGCCAGGGCGCCTCAAGTTCGGCGTGGATCAGATCGGAATAACCCACCGCAGCATGGGGCAAGCGCCCTTCTGCGAGGGCTCTCGAAGAATCCTCCTCCAGCAGCATCATCTGCATCGCCCGTTCCAGGGCTCCGCGCCGGGCACGGGTAACGACCAGGCTCCTGGCACCGGGAACCTCTGCCGCCTGGGCCAATAGGGACAATTCGCTGGAGGTCACGCCCTGCTTCCCCTTCAAAGCCGTCAGGGTTCCTGCGGCTGATTCGCGCTTGCCCACCATGGCCTGCCAGAAAGCGGCCACCATTTCCCGGCGGGCAGGGGTCAGAGCGCCGCCCTCTTCACCGTTGACGAAGGCACCGAGGGCGGTGGTGTCACGCATGATCCAAGCATCCAGAAGGATCGAGGCGAGTTGCACTGGATCGGCGCTGGCTCCGACCAGCTCGAAGCGCGGGACGGTGCTTGGATCCCGGGTGGGTAGCGGCTCTTCGGGAGACTCGGGCTCATCCGACGAATCGGGCTCTGGGGCGGGATTGGAAGGGGTTTGCGCAGGATCCACAGAAGTGGCGGCCTCGCCGGGCATGGCCTGCATCCCAACCTCCTCAGGCTCACTAGGCAAGTCCTGCAGACTCGCATCCTGCCAGATCTCCGTGGGCGGCTCGCCGCTTACGGGGGTGGATTCTTCGACATCTGAACCACTGAAGCCCAGGTAGATCATTGCGGCACCAGCCAGCAAAAGGAGCATTCCCCTCATCATCGTATTTCCTTGTGACGGTCGCGCAGGGACCATCCCAGTGCGCCATGCAGGCGATGCTAGCAAGCGAGAGCTACGGAATGAAAAGGTGCGCTGGGAGAACCTCGCAGAGTTTCCAGCGCTAGGCCCGGGGGAGCGGGGCCTCCTTGACTGGCAAAGGAGCGAAGAGAGCCCCCCCGACCCCGCCGTGTCATCCTGGTCCCGGAACCTCTAAGTTCCAGGGGGGCTGCAAGCGCCTCGATGCTGTCGAGGCTGACTCAATTGCCCACTATGTGATCATTCGGCTCCGGGGAACATAGGATGGTTCACCTGCGGGGTCAGAGGGTTGACCCAAGGGTAGCGGACTTCCTGAAAGGAGGGCCAGGAAAAAGGGAAGGGTCCCAATAAGGGGGCCGGCCCCTGCTGGTGGTGAAGGCCCAGGGCCCCCCCCGCAGGACCCGGATTCCCCCTCCTGATGACCAGGGAGTCCCCTCTCGCTGTCCAGAGGGGCGATCAGGCCCCGGGCCGGCCCCCTTTGCGATCGCCATCATCTCCCTGCCCATGCTCCAGGGGCAGGACGGAAGGCGCCAGCAGCCGAACCAGCCAGAAGCCATCGCTTCAGACTCGGGCACCCTCGCTTGGCACGAGCACAAAGGGACGAGGAGAAAGAAGCCCCTGTGCCTCGTCAGGATGAAGTCCTTGAGGATGCGGTGGATCCAGCACTTGGACATCGAATGGCCGAATACGACTTTCCGGACGTATGAAACAGCCACGCAGGATGCGAGGCTGCCAGTGGCCTTCACCCGTCGGATTCGCCTTTTGTCTCTCCTTCCAATCCGCCCGGCACAGGCAAGTTGTAGAACGCAAGCGTGGGCGGGACCGGGGAAGGCTGCCCCTCCTGGTGGACTACCCTCACAGACAGGTGGACGAAAGAGGGCTGCGGGCTAGCGGTGAGGACGACGTAGTAGCTGGCCAGGGTGATATGCGTCGTGCCCGAGGTGCCTGGCTCCAGCCTCAGGGTCTCCACATCGAAGCCCCTGGGCTGCTCGCGAACGGAGACCACGACCGTAGCGTCTCCTACGTTCTTGACTTTCACACTGGACGGAACTGAGGCGACGATGCCGTATGTGAGCCCGTCCTCAAGGACCACCGTCTCCACGGACCGGACTGTGATGTGTGTGGTGTGGCAGGCGCACAACAGGGCAGCGACAAACGCTAGCAGGGCACTGGTTGGTCTGGACATGGGCATGGGGAGTCTTGGGCGTTGGGGGAACCTGCCCCAATCCTATGGGCTGGCCTGCGGGGGAACCGTATTCCAGCTGAATTCCCTGCTGGCAGTACACTCGCCCTGGAATTGGATCGCCTCGGAGATCCCGCCCGATCGCCTTCAAGGCGCTCCCCCGGTACCTGTTCCCTTTGGATCGTTCAGGTGAACCAGCTGGCTCTAGACCCGCGCCAGAGCAACCCGCAGAGGATGCCCCTCCACTTCGAAGTCGGCCAGATCTCCCCCATCGGCCAGGGGGTCGGGCGCCCGCTCCGTGGCCAGGACCTCGGCCGCCAGGAGATCCCAGTGCTCGCTAATCGCCTGCTCCAATTCCCCTTCCGCGGCCAGATGCAACCGAATGCGATCGTCCAGTTCCAGGCCCGAGTCCTTGCGCAGGCCCTGAACCCGGTTGATCACCTCTCGCGCCAAGCCCTCCCGACGCAAGACGTCGCTGACCTCCAGATCAAGCGCAACGGTCAGGCCGCCCTCCGTTGCCACTGCCAGGCCCTCGCGGCTGGTGCGGTCCACCAGCAGCGTCTCCTGGTCATAGACCAGATCCGGCAGCTCGGCACTCGGGCATTGACCACCGGCCACGATCGTGGCCAGGGCCTTGGCGTCGAGAGCCGCAACCTCGTCCCGCACAACCCCGAGCTTGGAACCAAAACGCGGCCCAAGCAGCTTGAGATTTGGTCTGGCAGAGAGGGTGACCAGGGCACTCTCGTCCTCGGAAACGAGCACCTGCTTGACATTCAGTTCCTCGGCAATCAAAAGCTTCATGCTCTCAAGGCACTCCAATCCAGTCGCATCGGCGCAGACCAGGGTCAGACTCGCCAGGGGCTGGCGCACGCGCAGACGGTGCTGCTCGCGCAGGGAGCGGCCCAGGGTCACGGCCACGCGCGCGAGGCCCATGCTCTGTTCCAGGGGAGTGTTGACGAACTTGGGATCAACCGTGGGGAAGCTCTCAAGGTGCACGCTGCCCGTGCCACGACCGACTGAGAGGGTCTCGTGGATCTCTTCGGAGATGAAAGGCAAGAAGGGCGCCAGCACCCGAGAGAAGTCCAGCAGCACCCTGTGCAGGGTGCGGTAGGCGTTCTGCTTATCAGCGTCGGCGCCACTGGCCCCGCGCCAGAAACGACGGCGGCTGCGGCGGATGTACCAGTTGGTCAAGTCGTCGATGAACTCCAGGAGTGCAGGTGCTACACGGAACAATTCGTAGTTCTGCATGCGCTCATCCACAGTTCCGATCAAGCCTTGCAGACGTGAGAGAACCCAACCGTCCAACTCGTTCAGGCTCGGATCTGGATCTTTGAAGTCGGGTTCCCAGCCGTCCAGATCCGCGTAACGGGTCAGGAATGAAGTGGCGTTCCAGAGGGGCAAGAGGACTGAACGCACCTTCTCTTTCACCCCCGCCTCGTCAAAGCGCAGGTTTCCAGCCTGCATTGCGGGTGAGTCCAAGAGGTACATGCGCAGGGCGTCCGCGCCCTGATCTTCCAGCACCAGATTGGGATCGGGGAAGTTGCGCTTGCTCTTGGACATTTTTTCCCCGTCCGCGGCCAGGACGATGCCATTGACAACCACGTTCTTGAAGGCAGGGCGATCGAAGAGCGCGGTGGAAAGCACCATCAGGGTATAGAACCAGCCACGGGTTTGATCGAGGCCCTCGGCGATGAAGTCCGCGGGCAGGGAGCTTTCAACGAACTCCTCGTTCTCGAAGGGATAATGGTTTTGAGCGTAGGGCATCGAGCCCGATTCGAACCAGCAGTCGAAGACCTCGGACACCCGCCTCATGACAGCACCAGGGTTTTTCTTCGAGGGAAAAGTGATTTGGTCCACATGATCCCGATGCAGGTCCGTCACCGTGCCGGGCTTGAACCCCGCAAGTTCTTCCAGCTCCTGCACGGAACCGATGCAGACCATATCCGTGGGATCCGTCTCGCAGCGCCAGATCGGCAGGGGTGTGCCCCAAAAACGGCGACGGGACACATTCCAATCCCGGGCTCCAGCCAACCAGTTGCCAAAACGGCCACTGCCCACGAATTCGGGCACCCAGCGAATGGCCTGGTTGTGTTTCACCAGTCGTTCGCGCATGTCCTCCACGCGCACGAACCAATTGGAGACAGCCATGTACAAGAGCGGCTGATCTGTACGGTAGCAGTGGGGATAGGCGTGCACGACCACGTCCTGATCCACCACGCGGCCCTCTTGCTTGAGGCGCTTGATGATCCCAGCGTCGGCGTCCTTGGCGAACTGGCCCGCAAAGTCCGACACGCTGTCGTCAAAAATGCCGTTCACGTCGAGAGGGTTGACCAGGGGCAGGCGCTCGCGTTTGCCGGTCTGGAAGTCCTCCTCGCCGAAGGCCGGGGCCTGGTGCACCAGGCCAGTGCCCGCATCAGTACCCACATAGTCCGCTGCCACGATGCGGAAGGCGGGGCTGTATTCGTCAGAACCATTCGCCAGGTCCGCGAAGTACGGGAACAGGGGCTGATAGGTGCGGCCCACGAGTTCTTTACCCTTCAGACGGCCGAGTTCCTTGGTCTCCCCCAAACGACCGCGCTCCTGGTAATCAGCCAAGCGCCCGGGCTCCAAGTAGGCCACCTCCCCGGTCTCGATCACCTGCACCTTGACGTATTCAATGTCCGAGTGCACGGCCACGGCCAGGTTGCTGGGCAGAGTCCAAGGGGTCGTGGTCCAGACCCAAAGGGACGCATCCTCGTCGTTCAGTTTGAGGCGCACAGTCAGGCTCGGATCCTGGCGCCGCTTGTGGCCGTCCTTCTTGGTCTTGGGATCACGCTCCTGGGGCCCCTGTGCCACTTCAAAGTTCGATAGGGGCGTGCCCAGAGTGGGAGAAACCGGTTGCACACGATAGCCCTCGTAAACACGCTCATCATCCCACAGACGCTTGAAGACCCACCAGACCGACTCCATGTACGAAGCGTCCATGGTGCGATAACCCCGGTCATGATCGACCCAACGGCCAAAGCGCCGAACCGTACTGCGCCACTCGCCGGAGTATCGCAAGACAATGTCACGGCAGGCCTGATTGAAGGCCACGATGCCGATCTCTTCGATCTCGCGGGCGTCGTTCAAACCCAGTTCCTTCTGGGCCTCGTTCTCCACAGGCAGACCGTGACAATCCCACCCCCAGCGACGCTCCACGGAAAAGCCCTTCATGGACCAAAAACGCGGCACCACATCCTTGAGCACACTGGCAACCAGGTGCCCATGGTGCGGCAAGCCCGTGGCAAAGGGAGGACCGTCATAGAAAGAGTAGGGCGGCCGATCCGACTGCTTCTGCACCGATTGCTCAAAGGTCTGATCCCGGTCCCAACGATCTAGACGCTGCCTCTCTTGGTCACTGAATGAAACAGTGGGTGCGACGGGTTTCATGCGCATGAGATCACCTCACTCAAACGGTCTGCTCACGCCCTTCGGCTACCCGACGAACGCCCTCGGCGGCGAAGTCGGCGCGCATGGTTTCGCGGAAACGGCCCTTGAGCCCCTGCTCGGTGCGTTGGAGAGACTTGACCAATTGGGCCACGAAAGGGCTCTCACAGGGATCCCGAGCGATTTCTCCCAGGGCCACGGCAAGGGGCCGGGACGAGCGCCAGAGGCGTCGGTAGGCATCGCGCAAGGCAAGGATGTCCTGCTCGGGAACGCCAGCCCGTTGCAAACCGATGACATTGACTCCGCGCACACGCGCATCATGGCCTTCGACGATCATGAAGGGAGGCACATCACGTGAGATGCGCGTCTTGGCTCCCACATAAGCGTGTGCGCCGATTGTGGAAAAAGCCACAGCGCCTGACATACCGGAGAGGTTGGCGTGATCTTCGATGCGCGTGTGGCCAGCGAGTTGCACGCCGCCGGAAATGATCAAGTTGCTGCCCAGGTCACAGTCGTGAGCGATGTGGCAGCAAGCCATCAGAAGGCTGCCGTCGGCGATACGGGTCACGCCACCGCCCTTGAGGGTGCCACGATTGATGGTCACGAACTCGCGCACGGTATTGCCGTCTCCCAGGATGACTTCCGTGGCCTCGCCCCGGTAGGTCAGGTCCTGAGGCGGGCCACCGATACTGGCCTGGCCCACGATTTTGTTCTCGGAGCCAATGGTGGTGACTCCGTCCAAGACGACCTGAGCACCGATACGAGTGCCGTCCCCCACGCGCACGCAGGGACCAATCACCGTGTAGGGACCGACGCAAACGTCGACGCCCAACTCAGCGCCCGGTTCTATCACAGCTGTGGGATGAATTTTTACAGTCATAAATTGCTCATTGAATATGGGCCTAGGCTTCGATCATGGTGAACATCAGCATCGCCTCGCAGACGACCTTGTTGGCCACCAAACCGCGGGCGCGGCATTGCACTGTTTCGCCCTTGATACGGGTCGTTTCCACTTCAAGGCGCAGTTGATCGCCGGGAGTCACGCCTCCGCGCAACTTGACCTTGTCCAGTGACCAAAGAACCGCCAGTTTGCCTGAGTACTCCAGCCTACGCAGAAGCAACATGCCCGCCAGTTGGGCCATGGCCTCCAGTTGCAGGACCCCAGGCATCAGCGGTCTCTCCGGAAAGTGCCCCTGGAAGTAGGGCTCGTTGATCGTCACGTTCTTGATCGCCACCGCGCGCTTGTAGCCCTCCACTTCGATCACCCGATCGATCAATAGGAAGGGATAGCGATGGGGCAGCATCTTGATGATTTCACGAATGTCCATTCCGGACTCGCGCTCCACCAAGCCGCCGGTTTCCTGTTCTTGCAGCAAGTCCAAGAGGCGTTCCACTAGCAGAGCATTGGTGCTATGCCCCGATTTTGTGGCAATGATCTGGGCCTTGAGCTCAGCTCCCAGCAGGGACAAGTCCCCCACCAGGTCGAGCAGCTTGTGACGCACAGCCTCATTGGGAAGACGCTGCACCGTCTCAGGATCCCCGAGCACCACGGTGTTCTCGCGAGTAGCGCCCTTGCCAAGACCCGCCGCCTGCAGTGCCTCAACCTCAGACGCCAGGCAGAAGGTGCGCGCAGAAGCCAGTTGCTCCACGAAGGACTCCGGCGTGAGCTGCATGCTGAACACACCGCCCTGTACCTCGGGATCATCGAAGCTGGCCACGTACTGAAGGGACAGGTTTGCCCCATCGCTGGGCAGGGCCACCAGGGTCGCGTCCCCTTCGCGCACAAAAACCGGCTGCTCCAGGATCAGCACTTTTACCTGCTGCTTCTGCTCGATGGCCACGCCCTTTTGCAGCAACTCCACAAAGGGCTGTGCACTGCCGTCGGCGCCGGGAAACTCGGGCCCGTCCATCTCCACCACAAGGTTGTCAACTTCGAGTCCGCTGCAGGCCGCCAGAAAGTGTTCGATGGTCTCCACCCCGACTCCCTCACGCATCAACCTCGTGCGACGCTCGCGCAGGGAGTGATAGCGGATGTGGGCCGGAATCATGGGCGCGTCTTCCAGATCCGTGCGCACGAACTCTATGCCGTGGTCCACCGGAGCGGGCAACACGCGCACATGGACCTCGTTGCCGGAATGCAACCCGATGCCGCTGATTTCCACGGGAGTCTTCAGGGTCTGCTGGCTACGGCTCATCTGGAGTACTCCTCCAGAGCCTGCAAGCGGGCCTGCAAGTCTCGAATCTGCTGTCGCATCTCGTGCAGCCGCGGAGCCACCCGCAGATTGCGGATGGCGGTCTTCTTGTCATGGGCTGGCACCCCGAGGACCTCGGCGCCAGGGGGAATATCATCGAAAACCAGCGAGCCCCCACCCACCTTGACCCCGTCTCCAAGCGTGCGATGGCCGTTGATACCCACCTGCCCCGCGATGATCACCCACTTGCCCAGATGGGCCGAACCGGCCAGGCCGACCTGACCGAGGACCATGCTGTGTTCGCCGATCTGGACATTGTGCGCCACATGAACCAGGTTGTCGAGTTTGACCCCATCGCGCAGGCGAGTGGCTCCCAGACGGGCACAATCCACCGCGCAGTTGGCTCCCAGGTCGACACGATCCCCCAGTTCCACCCGGCCGCTTTGGGGCACGGGCTGCCAACCCTCAGGGGTGTGCTCGTAACCAAATCCCCTGCTGCCCAGGACCACTCCCGCCTCCAGGACACAGTCAACACCAATCCTGACAAAGGGATAGAGCACGACACGGGGATGCAACTCGCTGCCAGCCCCCACCTGCACACCTTCTCCCAGGACGACTGCTGCGTGCAGGATCACTCCAGCGCCCACAACCACATCCGGTCCCAGCACACAGAGGGGTCCCACGCTCACGTCTGCGGCGAGTTGGGCACTGGGATCGACCACCGCGCTAGAATGCACTCCGGACTGCGGTGTGCGGACCTCCGGGGCCAGACTCTTGGCCACCACGGTCATCGCGGCAGAAGGATCAGCAACCAGCAGGAACGCGGGGCCAGAGCTGGTCTCTGGCAGCGGCTGATCGTCCCCGACCAAGACAGCCGCAGCTCGCGTTTGGTCCAACTGGGACCTGTACCTGGGATCGGCCAGGAAACTGATGTCGTCGCAATCAGCGTCGAGCAAGGCCTCGGCCCCAGTCACGGAACGCCGGGGATCTCCGATCAGGGTGGCCCCCACAAGGGAGGCGAGCTCGGCAAGAGTCTTTGAAGTCATGGTGGGCCCGGAAAACAAGAATGGGGACCCAGCGCTGCCTACGGTGCGGCAACGGGGATTAGAACCGCCATGGTGTAGCCATAGCACGACCCTCTTGTCAACGGACCTCTTCTCAACGCAGGGACAAGCTGAAGGAGAACACCCTCAGGTCATCCCCCTCCCCCTCACGCAGGGGCCACCCCAGGTTGAAGGAAATCGGAATCGGGCGCACGAGGGCAAAGTTCAGGCCATAGGAGACCCTGAGTTCGTCCATATCCAGATCCCAGGCATTGCGGTCCAAGACTCCAAAATCCAGGAAGGGGCCTCCGCGGAACATCTCTGCCCTCTGGGTGGTACCAGGGATGGGGGTCGAGAAGAGCGGCCAGCGCAGTTCCAAGGAACCGTAGACCATGGTCTCACCTCCAATGGGGTGGTCTCCCTCGTTGGGGCCCACGCCCCTGAACTCGAAACCCCGCAGGCGGCGAGATCCACCCAGGAACCAGCGCTCGGAGTAGTGGGTTTGATCCGAGTCTCCGAAAGGTACGGCGACGCCTGCTCCCGCTTCCAGGAGCAGCACCGGATCAACTTCACCCGCGAGCCCAGCCAGCTTGAAGTACTGCTCGAAGTGCCCCTCGAACTTGACCAGATCCTCGTCGCCCCCCAAGGGGCCACCGAAGTAGGAGAGTTCGCCGTAACCGTAGGTTCCCTCCCTGGGGACTCTGCGATTGTCCAGTTGGCTCCAGGAAAGACGTGAACCAAGGCCCACGAAAGTCGTATCAAGCGAGCTGTTCAGCAGGGTGTCTGGCAGGGTACCTGACTCAAGGTCCTCAAGTTTGATGCGCTGCCAAATGGGGCCAAAGCGCAGGCTGAGGTCGCCCTGCCCATAGCGCCGTATGGTGTCAAGTTTCAGGTGCGTGCGATCTTCGTCGTTGGTGCGGTAGATGCGGTCCCGGTTGAGGGCTTCCACCGCAGCCCCCCAACGATCGAAGTGATCCGCGAAGAGGTCCGGGTGGCGATAGGAAAAGCGCCAGAAGCTGACCCTGGAGCCGGGCGAAAGATCAATCGCCAAAGACTCGCCGTTGCCATGAAATGCCTCGCGACGGTAGATCTCGCCAGGCGTGGCAAACAGGCTACTGGGCACCTCAGTGTAGTCGAAGTTGCTGTGGCTCAAGGAGATCAGACCAACCAGGCCGCTGTCAGAGGCCACCCCCCCTTGCAACTGAAAGTCCACAACACGCCCCTCCTCAACCAGATATTCGATGTCGATTACTTCGGGCTCGTTCGGGACCTCGCGAAAGCGAAAGGTGGGCGGTCGGTGATTGGGGTCCTGTTGATCGAGAAAGTAACCCAGACCCATGATGCGCTGCAGGGAACGCTTGATTTCCTTAAGATCAGCGGGTTCCCCTGGCAGGATGCTGATTTCCCTGCGCAACACATCATCGTGGGTGTGTGTATTGCCAGAAATCTCTATGGCGCGCACCCGCCGAGCCTGCCCCTGCACGATCTTGAGCAAGACATGCACCTCTGCTCTGACAGGGTCCAGCAAGACATCCGGTTCAAGGACGCGAAAGCCGTTGGCCTGGCTGGGATTGAGAAACCGGGCCGCCGCTAGATGGCCTCGCTCACCGTAGTAGCTCTGAAGGATCAAGCGGTCATGATTGCGGCGGGCGGCATCATAGGGTCCGCCGGACTTGAGCTCGATTTCTGCCAGCAGATCGTCCTTGGGAAACACAAAGGGCACCTCACGCTCGACCAGTTGTCCATCAGCATCAACTTCTATCTCAAGCGCAACGAGATCTACGCTGGCAACCGTGTACTTACGACCCTCGTCCACATGAACCACAATACTGACCTTGTCGCGCCGATCATTGAACTCAAGAGGTTCCAGTTGGACCTCGGCGTCGAGCCAGCCCCCATCGCGATAGACCTGCCGCATGGCAACCAGATCCGCGCGTAGTTCTTCTTCAATAAAGACCGAACCAAACCAGGAGAAAATCCCGCGACCTGCAATCTTCGGGGAGGCCATTTCGCGCAGCCCTCCCCTCCAAAAGAGAAAACCCGAATCAGGCAAGCTGTCATTGCCCGTGACCTGCACATTGATACAGCGCACCTTTGGTCCTTCACGCACCACAAAGACCAGGTCGCGTACACGCTGGCCCGGCAAGGGATCCGAGGCGACCCAGACGACTTCGACAAAGTGATAACCCGCGCGACGATAGCCTTCCACCAAACGCTGAACTACGCCGTCGGCCTCGTGCAGATAAAGCTCACTGCGATCTAGAAGACCAGCCCACTCGCGCAGCTTTTCCTCATCGAAGCTGTCATTACCTATAAAGCCCGGTTCAAGGTCCACCTCGAATTCAAGGATGGCAATGATCAGGCTCACGCCGCCCGGCACCTCCGTAGGCACGATCCGTTGGACGAAGAGACCATAGTCCCGGAACAGGGAGGCCACCCTTTGCTCCCGTTGCATGAACTGCAAAGGCTTGCCGATCTCCAGACCCAAAGCCTCAAGCACCACATCCTCGGGAAAGGTGCTGAGCCCCTCAAACTCCACCGCCTGCAGAATCGGTCCATCGTCGAGGCTCGGCGCAACTACGCCCTGCTGAGTAGAAACAGCCCCCTCTGCAGGCGGCAGGCCAAACAAGCAAAGCGCTGCAAGCAACAAGGCGCGCGAAAAGGGGGCCAGCCAAATTCGGCCCTTTGAGGTGAGTCCCATAGGGCAAAGTCGTTGTGAGCAGATGGTCAAATCTGAAGGGCCTCGACCGTGGACGGTGCCAGGTTCTCAAAGCGCAGGATCGTGCCCTTAAACTGCAACTGCACATTCCCGGTTGGCCCGTTTCTCTGCTTGGCAACGATCACCTCGGCCTTGCCCTTATTCTCCGGAGTGTCATGATAGTACTCCGCTCGATAGAGCATCATGACCACATCCGCATCCTGTTCAATCGAGCCCGACTCACGCAGGTCGGAAAGCAACGGGCGCTTTTCCTCACGGGATTCGACCCCGCGCGAAAGCTGCGAGAGGGCCAGCACGGGAACTTCAAGTTCCCGAGCAAGCTCCTTGAGAGAACGCGAGATCAAACTGATCTCCTGCTGACGGTTCTCCGCTCTGGCACCCATCAACTGCAGGTAATCAACGACGATCATGTCAAGACCCTGCTTGTGCTTGACCCGCCTGGCACGACTTCGCAGGGCCATGATCGAAAGGCCGGGAGTGTCATCGATCAAAAGCTTCGAAGCCTCCAGCTCTCCGGCAGCTTGGGTCAGATCCTGATAGGCGGAAGTGTCGAGTCTGCCTGAGCGCAGACGGTGAGAGTCCACCCGTGCCCTGGAACAGAGCATGCGCTGGACAATGGACAGACTGCCCATTTCAAGACTGAAAAACAGGACCACCGGCTGGCGCCCAAGGTGCTCGGGCGGATTGAGTGTGGCGTGCTCCATCAGATTCAGCGCGAAAGCCGTCTTGCCCATGGAAGGCCGCGCAGCGATCACAGTCAACTCGCCAGCATTGAATCCACCGAGCATGTCGTCGAGATCATAGAAGCCGCTGGGCAGCCCGGTCAGGTCGCCACGACCAGACTGTTGCTCGATGCGCTGAAAGACCGGCTTCATGAAGTCCGAAAGAAACTTGGCGCCCGATGGATCGCGGTCTTCCGAAACCCCAAAGACGTTGCTCTCACAATCATCGCAAACAGCACGCACGCTCTCCCCGTCCGGAGGTGTTCGTCGGGCGGCTTCAATGCCCGCACCCTGAACCTCAATCAGCCGACGCAGGGTGGCGAGGTTGGCCACAAGTTCTCCGTGCCTGGTGACATTCTCCCAACTGAAAGCCACGGGCAGCAAGCCGGTCAGGTAGGCCGCGCCTCCCACATCCCCGAGCTTGCCCATGGCCCGCAGGGTGGTCTGCAAAGTGACCAGGTCAAGGGCCATGTTCTTGTCCGACAGGTCCATCAGGGTGCGGTAGATCAACCCATTACGGGGCACAAAGAAATCCTCGGGCTTGAGCACAACGGCCAGATCGTGCAAGCGGTCGGGTCGCTGCAAGAGGGCGCTGAGGACCTGCTTCTCGGCCTGCTCGTCATGGGGCGTGGCCTGCTCGTTCATGGTCTGGTCGGAGGATTGCATGGGAGACCAAGCAGGATACGGCATGGCACGCGAGGCGCAAAAGCAAAGCCGAGCAAACCACTTGTGCACACTTGTACACAAGGCCCCCAGCCACCAGAGGCGGCAGGGCTCACTCGGGGCAGAACACTCTTAGGAGTATCGCCAGATAGCCTGGGCGGGAAGCTGCACCCCGCTGGGCTCAGCCTTCCGCTCGGGCGTCGCCGTCAGCATCCCGGGCTGACTCTTGCGACCCCTCAGGCGATGCCTTGGTCCCATCTTCGGAGTCGGCGGCCACCTCAGGCTTGGGCTCGGGAGGGGGCGGAGGCGGGTTCTCAGACTCCACCACGACCGTCACCGTAGCTACCAGACCAGCGAAAAGGTGGATCGGAACCTCGTGGGTCCCCACCTCCTTGATCGGCTGGGGCAAACGCACCTTGCCTTCTTCCACGCCCACTCCCGCGGCGGAACAGAGCTCAACAACCTGGGCCGCATTGACAGAACCATAGAGGTGTCCTCCATAGTCCGCCTTCTGAAGCGTGGTCACGGTCAGGTTGTTGATCGCCTCTGCGGTACCCGCGAGTGCCTCGCGCTGGACCTCTTCCTCGGCATCAATTCGAGCGGCGCGACGTGCAATGACCCGCCTGTTCTCGGTCGTTGCAAAGACGCCGAGTTTCTTGGGCAAGAGGAAGTTGCTCGCATAGCCAGCGCGAACAGAGACGATCTCTCCGCAGCGGCCAAGGTTCTCTACATGCTCGCGCAGGAGCAGTTCAATCTGTTTTGCCATGGTAGGGTCCTCCTAGACAATGAACGGCAGCAGGGACAAGTGACGGGCGCGTTTGATCGCCTGCTTGAGTTCCTTCTGGCACTGGGCACAGAAACCGGAACGACGGCGGGAGACGATTTGCCCCTGTGGGGTAAGAAACTTCCCGAGATACTCGAGGTCCTTGTAGTCAAGTTTTGGATCGTCGCAATTCTTGGATCCGATTCCAGCTGTGGGCTTGAGTGCCATGATCAGGACTCCTGGGGGCTATCCGTTGAGGTTGTAGCGGTGGCGGCCTCTTCGGCCTTGGGGGATTCTTCTGAAGGAGTGTCGCCTTCTGGGGCTTTCTCCTCCTTGGACTCGGCAGGTTTGCTGGCGGTCTCCTCTCGCTTGGGAGACCCATCCTCGTCGGAACGGACGCGCTCACGCTCATTCTCTCGGGCCGCGTCGAGTTCATCAAAGACGCTCGGCCGGGGACCATCCACCGGGGGAGGCTCCAATTCGAAGTCGTTCGCCTCCTCGGCGCTGGCCAACTCTGCTTCCTCAGCAGGAATTTCGTCCACCGCCAAGAACAGATAGCGCAGCACCTTGACGTTCAGATCCAGGCTGCGGCGCAGTTCACTGGATCGCCCGTCTGGCAGCTCAAAGTACATCAGGAAATAGGTTGCTCGTTGGTTGCCCTTGATCGGGTAGGCCAACGCACGCTCATCCCATCGGCGAGCAGTATGTATGACGGCCCCGTACTTGACGAGGGTGTCGGTAAGAATGGCTTTCGCCTTGCGCCAATCAGCCCGGACAAGGTCGTTGTCCAGAATGATCATGCCTTCGTAAATCTGTCCCAAGTGGGTCTCCTTTGCTTTTCGATAAATTGAGCGGCCCATGAACGGATGCCCATGAGTCAGCAGTTCCAGCGGCTGTGAAACCGCGTCATGCACCCACTCAGATCCCCGGTCGTGAGCCAATCGAGAAGAGCCTCGGCTGCCTCACGCACGCTGATCTTCGCATCCTCCATTTCTTTGTCAAGAAATGGAGAGAGCACATGACGCGCCGCGTCGGTTCCCGAACGGCCGATCCCCACTCTCAGGCGGGGAACACTGTCGGTGTCCAGGTGTTCTAAAATAGATCGCATCCCGTTCTGGCCTCCGTGACCCCCGTGGGGGCGGATTCGCAGTTGGCCCAGTTCCAAGTCCAGATCATCGTAAACAACGAAGATCTCATCGAAATCGGGCGCCACGTCTCCCAAGAAATGAAGCGCTGACGCCAAAGCCCTCCCGGAGCGGTTCATGAAGGTCGTGGGCTTGAGCAGCAGCGCATTGTGTTTCACGCTGTGGGCCCACTCAAAACCTCGGGCGGATCGCCCGGGGTCCCCTGCGGGAAGCAGTCCGCTCGTGGGACTGAGACAGGATGCAGATTGAAAGAGCAGTCCGAGTTCCTTTGCCAGTTCCTCGACCACATGGAAGCCCATGTTGTGTCGAGTCCAGTGGTACTCGGACCCGGGGTTGCCCAGGCCAACGATCAGGCGGGTCATGGGGTGAACTCCGGACGCCTTCGGATGGCCGAAGGGCGGAACAGTCTAGCGACAGTTCCGTGGAGGGCAAGCCCTGACCCGGAAACCCCCAAGAGGGCTCCGGGCTGGGGGCGCCACAGATCAGGTCTCCTTGCCGCTTTCGCCAGCGCTGCCGCCTTCTCCGCCGCCATCGCTGCCGGCCTTGTCGTCGGGGACCCCTTCACTCAGGTCGAGGGTGTCGTCGTCCTCCACCACTTCCTCAATCATCGCCTTCTCTTCGACGATCACCAACAGGATGTCGTCCTTCTTGGCCTCGTCCTCGCTCAAGGTGATGCCCTCGGGCAGGTCCAACGCTGAAGGGCGTAACTGGGCACCGAGGGCCAGAGTCTCAAGATTGACCTCGATCATGTCCGGGATGTTCTTGGGCAGGCAATTGACCACGATCATGTCACGTACCTGGTTGACTGTACCAACGGCCCCACCGACCAAGGACAGGGGCACACGCACATCGGAACGTTGACCGCGTACCACACCCTTGAATTCGATGTGCTGAATGTCGGAACCCATCAGGTCCCACTGGATCTCACGGATCACGCCAGAACGCAACCCTTCAGAAAACTCAAAGTCAAACAGGTGGGCCTCATGGCGGTGCGCCGCGCGGAAAGCGGCTGCCTCCACACTGAAGTGACGCAGGGGTTCCTCGGAGTCACCGAAGAACTGCAAGCTGGCGGGCAAGCGGCCTCGATTGCGCAGGGCGCGGGCGGGGCGTGAGCCGAGTTTCTCGCGCAACTCGATGTCGAGCTTTGCTTCGTGATGGGTACTGGCCATGTTGTGTTTCCTGGATGGTTCGTCGCCCAAGGGGCGCACAGGGTCTTGTTGAAGCCAGCCAAACAGTTCGGCTGGTGAATGATGTGGGCTGAATCCCTCTACATGAACAATCCGCTGATGGAATTGTTCTCGTGAATGTTACGGATCGCATGGGCGATCAGGGGGGCCGTGCTGACAACTTTCAGATTGGAGGGCTTGTTCTTGAGAGGAATCGTGTCGGTGACCAGCACCGTTTCCACCGGAGCATTCTCTATGCGCTCCACCGCAGGACCGCACAGCACGGCGTGGGAAACCGCAATCACAACCCGCGCGGCACCGTTGCGCTTGAGGGTCTCGGCAGCCTGGGTGATCGATCCACCGGTTGAAATCATGTCGTCCACAATCACACAATTGCGTCCCTCCACGTCACCGATCACATTCTCTATCACGGTTTCAGAGCCCGAAACGCGGCGCTTGTCCACGATAGCCAGATCGGCGGAGAGGCGCTTGGCGTAGGCCCTCGCCATCTTTGTGCCCCCCACATCCGGAGTCACCACCACCGGGTTCTCGATTCCCAGACGCACGACCGCGTCCAACAGCACCGGCCGGGCATAAAGGTGATCCACCGGAATGTCAAAGAAACCCTGAATCTGGGCCGCGTGCATGTCCAAAGTCACTATGCGTTGCGCTCCAGAAGCCACCAAGGTGTTGGCCACAACCTTGGCGCTGATCGGAACACGACCCTCGTCCTTGCGGTCCTTGCGAGCATAGCCGTAGTAGGGCACCACTGCTGTGATGCGCCCGGCGCTCGCCCGACGCAGAGTGTCGAGCAGCAGCAACAACTCGGCCCAGTTGTCATTGACCGGGGGACACGTTGGCTGCAACACAAACACATCCCGCCCGCGGATGTCCTCGCTGAGCTTGATGTCGATCTCCCCGTCAGGGAAGCGGCCCACATGCGCGTCCGCCAGGGAGATGTCAAGTTCCGCTGCAATGGACGCAGCAAGCTCCGGATGAGCAGTGCCCGAGATCAAGGTGATGTCGCCGTAGAAACTCAAAGCTGGCCTTCCTCTTTCTGGGGTGTCTGGGAAACGGAGGATGTGTCCTCCTTGGATTTCTTGGAGGCGCCAAGGCGCCTGGCGGGCACACCGGCCCAAACCTCTCCGGGGGCCATGCTTGCGCTCTTGGTCAAAACCGCCCCCGCAGCGGTGGTGGCGCCAGCAGGCACTTCATTTGGGGCAACGATCAAGGTGCCGCTGCCCACAAATGCCCCGTCCCCCACTTTGGATGGGTGCTTGGCCTGGCCATCGTAGTTGGCGAAGATAGTACCCGCGCCTACGTTGGCCTTGGTGCCGATGGTCACATCTCCCAGATAGGATAGGTGCTTGACCTTCGACCCCGGTCCAATAGTGGAGTTCTTGATCTCGCAGAAGTTGCCGAACACCGCCCCGTCTTTGAGCACAGCCCCGGTACGCATGTGGGCAAAAGGCCCCACCTCGCAACCAGCACCAATCCTCACCCCCCGCCGCAGGACACAGAAGGGCTGGATCACCGTGTCCTGGCCGATTTCCACCTGACAGTCGATCATGGTTGTGCTGGGATCTTCGATGCGCACACCGTTGGCCAGATGCTGTTCCAGAATGCGCGCCTGCAGGGCCCAGCGCGCCTCCGCCATTTGCTCCAAGGAGTTCACTCCAGTGGCTTCTTCCGCATCATCAAGCATCAGGTCCACCACCCTGCGGTTCGCCTTGACGAATAGCTCAACCACATCGGTCAAGTAGTATTCGCCCTGAGAATTGTCACTGGAGAGTTGCGGCAGGACCTCAAGTAGGGCCTTGGTGTCAAATACATAGAGGCCTGGATTGGTCTCATAGCACAGGCGTTGTTCTTCGCTACAGTCGCGCTCTTCCACGATGCCGATTACGACACCTTCTTCATCACGCTGGATGCGCCCATAGCCCCTAGGGTCCGCGAGTTCGGCGGTCAGCAATGCCATGGAACCCGCACCGGCACCTGCCTGGATCTGCAGCAAGCCGCTCAGACTCGAAGCACGCACCAGGGGCATATCCCCGTACAGCACCAACACCACGCCCTGCTCTGCGCCTTCTTCCACCGACACGGCATCGAGACCCGCACGCACGGCGTCGCCAGTTCCCCGGGGGGGATCCTGCACTGCTCGCAAGAGTTCACAGCGCTCCCCTACCATTTCGCGCGCGGCCTCTTCGATGGCGTCCCCTTCGGGGCCGGTAACCAACACGATGCGCTCGGGATCAAGTTCCAGAGCTGTCTCAAGGACCCATCCAAGAAGGGGTCGACCCAGCAGGCTGTGCAGAACCTTGGGCAGCGCACTGTGCATGCGCTTGCTCTGGCCTGCTGCCAGGACGAGGACGGTGAGGGAAGACACGTGCTGACTCTCGAAGGAGGCTCTAGGGAGTTCTCGACTTGAACAGGAATCCAACGGCGAAAACGGGCCAGCAGCATAGCGAGGGCTGCCCTTGGCCGCTAGTCACAACAAGCAGATCCATCACCATGAGAAGCGTTGAGCGGGACTGCGCGGATTCCCATGTCGGCCAAGATACGCAGGGCCTCGGAACTCAGTTCCTGGGGCACAAACAAATGATCCCGGGAGAAGCCACAGACTGCCCCGATGGAAATCCCAGCCGCCGCCAATGCCCCGGTGATGTGGGCCAAGAAACCAACCAATTCCCAGGCCATGGGGGTTTCGAAGCGGATCCAGGTCAGGGGGCCCGCGATCTGGGCAGAGGGACGGGCCTGCAAGAGGGCCTGGGCCTGCTGCCAAGGGGCCAAGACCGTGACTTCGCCACCCTCGCGGACGACCTGCAGGGGACCCTCCTGGGCGAAGAGGGCCTGGAACTCGTCCGCGCCCAGATCCTCACCTGGCCAGCCCACCAGCCCCATGGGCTCGGGTTCAGGGGAGCAGGTCATGCGGGCCAGGGCCTCGGGCAGGGTCTGGGCGGGGGATTCCATGGTCACATTATGACCAAGTCCACGGCCCAGGAGGTACCGGGATGGGTAATCTCCCCCGGTGATCGATCCCCTTCGAAGATCCCTTTCCCGCAGCGTGGGAGTTCTCGCGGACCTGCCCCTGCCGCGCCTCCTGCGTCCGGCCTTCTTGCGAGTCTTCGCCAGCATGAGCGGTGCCCAATTGGAGGAAGCGGGCCTGCCCCTGAACCAGTACGGCTCACTGGGAGAGTTCTTTGCGCGCGCTCTACGTACGGGCTGCCGGCCCATAGACCCAGACCCCAAGGCCCTCATCAGCCCGGTGGACGGGCGGGTACAGGGGGTCGAAGTCATCCGAGATGGAATGATTGTGCAGGCCAAAGGCCTTGAGTATCCCGTGCGCGAATTGTTGGCGGGAGTAGGAGAAGAACTCAACCTGGAAGGGGGCGTCTGCATGACCCTCTACCTCTCCCCCAGCGATTATCACCGCATCCACACACCAGCCGCGAGCAAGATCAGCGAAGCCCGCTGGGTGCGCGGCAGAATGCACTCGGTAGCCCCCAGCGTTTTGACCCGCAAGATGGTGCTGCCCATCAATGAGCGCTGTGTGCTGCGCCTCGATACAGACCAAGGACCCTTGTTGCTGGTCCTGGTTGCGGCACTCAATGTAGCCCGCCTGATCGTCAACGATGTACAACCCAACTGGTCAGGCCTGATTGAGCCAGCCTTGATGCGCGAGCGCGGCGCAGAACTCGGACGCTTTGAGCTGGGCTCCACTGTGATTGTGATTGCGCCAGCAGGCATGGTGGAACCAGATGCGTCCCTGACACCGGATTCGGTGGTACGGATGGGCCGCAAGATCGCGAGGTGGCTGCCATGAGCGCAGCATCCGGATTGACTTTGGAAACCGAACGCCTGGTGCGCTTGACGATCGCAATCTGCCAGGGCGACTGGCACAGCCTGCGAATCTTGCGCCGGGAAGCACCCCCAGGAGAACCTGATAGGGGCTGGCGAGAGGCCTTGTTGCAGAGCCACCTATTCGCGGGCATTCCGCGCATGGTGGAAGCCTGCGCGGTCTTGCTGGCAGAGGGTGGCCTGGACATCTGTGGGCCTGAGGAAATCGAAGCCCAACCCATCGATCCCGAACGCGGCCAGCGGCTGTTTGATGAAATCTATGGTGACACGGGCCCAGCGGTGACCGAAGCCCTCGCAAGGGCCCATCCGGAAATCCTCGCCATCACATTGGACCACGCCTACAAACGCGTCCTCTCCCGTCCGGGACTGGCCGGGGCCACCCGGGAACTGCTGGCGGTGGGCGCTTTGGCAGCGGGCAATCAACGGCGACAACTGGCCTCCCATGCCCGGGGTGCCCTGCGGCTGGGAGCTCTGCCAGAGGAGATCCTGGCGGCGGCGAAACTCGGGGTGGAAGGTCTACCGGAAGAAGAGGCCGGCGCTCTCATGGAGACCGCCAGAAAGTACGCAGGGGCCTAGGCCCGACCGGGACCTCGGTCACTCACCCCGCTCGCGTGCCTCGACCTCGATCCACAGCACGCGAATGGGTATGCGCGAACGAACGGCCAGCAGCCCACGTCCCTCGCGACCGGAACTGCGCCGCACACCACCGAGAGACAACCGGCGTCCACCCACCCTGACCTCTTCGAGCACCATGGTGCGCGGCTGCAAGGAAATCTCGACGGTTGTGGGTTGGGTACTGGGAAAGCCCTCGAACTTCGCCAGAGAGCGCAGCTTGCCGCGTCTTAAATTGGTCAAACCCTTCTCCAGAGTCCCGGCGACATAGGCCATGAATGGGTCACTCTTCCTATCCACAAAGAACACATGCATGCCCGCGACCGTCAGGCAGAGCTCATTGTCGGGCTCCCCGACACCGAGTGATTCCAGATGGAAACGCACGACAATGCGCTCATCTACGTTGAAGGCAGGAGCCAGGTCCAGTCGCGCGGCGTTGTTCTCCCGCAGAAAAGCCTGATCACCCGGGGTCCCGGCGCGTAACACGAGCCCGTCTCCATCGGTGGACCAAAGACCAGCCAGCCAGCCCTGCGAACTCCCTTCGACAAAGTCGAAGCGCACACGCTGCAGGGCACCCCTTCGATCGCGCACGATCTGGGCCCCGGGAAAGAGATCCTCGGGGATCACCCGCGCCGGGGCGCGGGTCAGGCTGCTGAAGAGCTCTTCCAACTCTTGGCGCAGTTCCGGGCTGATGAGATCCTCGTATCGTTGCAAGAAATCTCCGTAAGCCACCTGCAGGGCCGTCAGGGAGGCTGTGCCCCCAGCGAACTGATCTCGCAAGCGCATGAGCGCCTGGTCCATGCGCCCTTGGTACTCCGCCGCCAGACGTTCTCGGCTGGAACGAATGGCTCCCACACGGCGCTCCAGGTCGGCCCAAAGTTCAGCATCGGGCCCACCCTTGGTCTGCCCCGGGGAGGGAAGTGGTGCCAGGGCGGGATCCCCCACATGAAAGCGCAGCAAGGCTAGAGCCAGGGGTGCTTCGGAGGCATCCAGAGCCCGCTTGATCCCATCATCGGGGGGCAGGGAGAGGCCATCAAGCAGCAGCCGCTCCAGGTCGCCGCCACTGACCAGCACGACCCGCTGAGAGGACGGCAGGACCTGAGCCTTGACGGACCCCGTCAAGGCAAAAAGGTGCATCACCCCTGTGACCCGATCGAGCAGGCGGAACGGCCTCATGAGGGGATCCTCAGTTTCCGTACAGATTCCACTGCGAGGAATCCCTTTGACCTCCAAAGTCATTTCCCGCTGACCACGCACGACCCGAGCCACGAGTTCCATGGAACTTGCCAGGAGGTCCATTTCGCGCAGACGCAGGTGTGCGACTTCCATGTCAGACAAGGACCCGGGTTGCTCAAGAACCCCTGCCCAAGTATCCCGTGCTGCCCCGAATTCCCGCTGGGATGCGAGTACCAACGACCGGCTTGATTCCCTGCGAAATAAGTCCTGGGTCTGTTCGCGCTGCAAGTTGGTCTCCCGCTCCACCAGTCCCCGATGCATGCTCTCATAGGTCTTCGCGGACCGCCACTCGGTGTCGTGGGGCAGCTGTTCGGCGAGTACTCCACGACGCTCAAGCTCCTGACTCCAAGCCAGCCCAAAGGCCTCTCCCCCATACATCTGGCCCTCGTGCTTGCGCGCCTCCTTGATCAGAAAAGCAACCAACTCTCCGTCCACCAAGAGCCACCTGTTGCGAACATCATCTCGATCCCTGTAGAGCGCTGAATGCAGCGCATCGGACTGGAAAGCGCGCTCCAGATCGCCCCCATCCAAACGCATGGCCGCGGCCCGCGTCTTGCTCAACCAATCCATGGATGGGTCTCCCAGGACATCGAGGGCATCCCTATAGCGAGCCGCCGCCACCAGGCCCTGCACTCTTGGGTGCAATACCTCCAGGCGATACCGTTCCAGGTCCTTGACCACGCGCGCAATCCCTGCAGCCCGGGCTGTGGTCACCTGATCCACGAGACCCTGCCACATGAGCAGCGCGTGCTGTTTGCCCGAAAAGCTCTGGGGGCACTCATCAATGGCGGAATAGCCGGTGGCCTTGATCATTCGGCGTGGAAGTTCCTGCTCCAGATAGATGGCAGCCTCCGCCAGGCCTCCACCGGAGAGCACCCGGGACATGTGCACGCTCCCTTCAGTCAGGAGCGCATCCAAGGCCGCATCCAGTCGGCGGTCCCAGTCCAGTCGCAGCAGCGCCAGATCACCCAGCAACCCTGAGGGAGGGCCCCCACCCAGGGTGGGAGAGGCCAGCAGGGCGAGGCTCTCTTCGCTGCGGCGCAGACTGATCGTGCTTGACTCCAATCCCTTGCGGACCTCGTCCAGAGCTGGCCATTCGCTCACATCCATGCTGCGCGCGCCTTGGTCCTTAGGACCGGACCAGGGTTGCCACCAGGCGACCCAGCCACCAACTGCCACCAGCACCAGGGCCACAACCCCAGCCAATCGCAGGACCCGTCCGGGATCATCAGTCAGAGGTTCCAGTTCATCCGCACGCACCTTCGGCGAACGCCGTTCGCGCATACGCTCGAGGTCCTTGAGCAGATCGAATGGAGTGCGGTAGCGCAGATTTGGATCCTGGGAAAGACACTTGCGCAAGACCAGACTCATACCCTTGGAGAGGCCCGGCATTAGAGTTCGCGGGTCGGGGAGGGGCTGGTGAAGCACTCCGGACAGCACCTCGGCTACGCTATCGCCTACAAAGGGCGGACGGCCAGTCAAGGCGTGAAAGAGAGTTGCCCCCAGCGACCAGATGTCGGAACGACCATCCACATCCGAAGGACTACGCGCCTGCTCAGGACTGATGTAGTGGGGGGTGCCGAGGGTCCCTCCTGAAGTCACCCGCGGGTCGGTCTCGGCCCAGGCCAGACCAAGGTCCACCAGGCGCGCGCGACCACGTCCATCTATCAAGATATTGGCGGGCTTTACATCCCGGTGGATGACCCCCATTCCATGGGCGTGCTCCAGGGCGTCGACAATAGGCGCGAAGAGACGAATCGCTTCACGCTCGGTCAAGGTCCCCTTCTCTTCGATGCGCTCGGCCAGGGAGATGCCTTCGACCAACTCCATGGCGTACCACCAGCGTCCCTCAGAGACCCCCATATCTACCGCGGAAATAATTCCCGGATGACCCAGGCGCGCGGCAGCCCGGGCTTCGCGCTGCAGACGAACGATAGCTCGCTTGTCACTGCACAGATCAGGGTGCAAGAACTTGATCGCAACGGGCCGATCAACTGCAAGTTGCACACCGCTGAAGACTGTGCCTGTGGCTCCGCTGCCCAACACTCCCTCGATCAGAAAGCCCTCCACCTTGGGCAGATCCATGGGCGACTCGCGACGCATGCCAGCACCCCGGCTGCCGGGACGGGGGCGTTCTCCCAGACCACCGGAATCAGGGCGTGGAGAGTTCTCGGCAGGCGAAGGCTCGGGTGTCATTGACTCCTACTGTAGCCCATCGGCCCACAAGGGTTTCATTTGGGGGAGTCCCCGGGAAAAACCCGGTCCCAGAGGGCAAACCGCCCCTGCAGGGGCCTCAGGCCTCAGGGTCGGTGGTAAACCGGCTCAAGAACTCATCGGTCTTCTCGACCTCGTCGAGACGCGTAATCAGCATTTCCATGGCCTCAGCAAAGTGAAGACGAGACATGACCCGACGCAGGATATGGACCTGCTTGAGGCGTCGCTGCCCCAGCAGCTTCTCTTCCTTGCGGGTGCCGGACTTCTCGATGTCGATAGCCGGAAAAATGCGCCGATCCGCAAGGCGACGGTTGAGCACCAGTTCCATATTGCCCGTGCCCTTGAACTCCTCGAAGACCAACTGGTCCATTTTGGAGCCCGTGTCAATCAGGATCGTGCCCAGGATGGTCAAGCTGCCAGCGGTCTCGGTGTTGCGCGCGGATCCAAAGAGCTTGCGTGGATACTCCATTGCGCGGGCGTCCAAGCCGCCTGACATGGTGCGGCCCGCGCCCAGTTGGTTGTTGTAGGCTCGCGAGAGTCGCGTCAGGGAGTCGATCAGAAGCACCACGTCCTCACCCATCTCGACCAACCGACAGCAGCGTTTCCACACCGCTTCGGCCAGTTGAATGTGGTTCTTGGGGGTTTCGTCGGCGGTAGAGGCAAAGACCTGGCCGTGCTTGACCGCGCGCCGCCATTCGGTGGCTTCCTCAGGCCGCTCGTCCACCAGCAGCACAAACAGGTGCACATCGCTGTAGATGTCCTCAATACCACGGGCAAAAGTGCGCAAGATAGTGGTCTTGCCGCTGCGCGGCGGGGCTACCAAGAGTCCACGCTGACCTCGGCCAACGGGACTGAGCAGATCCACGATACGCATGGAGGTGTCGTCGAGGCCGTCCCCCATGGCGTAGTGGAAGTCGGGATCGATTGAAGTCAGGCTGCGGAAGGTGGTGTCTTTCATCCACGACTTGGGGGGAGCTCCGTCCACCTCAATCACCTCGGACACCTGGTACTTGTGCTTTTGACCACGGGAAAGCTTGGCGCGTACGATCATGCCCTCGCGCAGCTTCTCCTTCTGGACCAGGTGCTTGGGAACAAAAATGTCCTGCTTGCTGGGATGGCCGAAGTCATCAAGGGGGCGCAAGGCACTGACGCCCCCACGGTCCTGCAAGAGCAGGCCCACGCCCTCGGTGGCCTGTTTGCGCTCCTCCCGTCTGCGGCGGCGGTTCTCTGATTCGCCCTTGGAGGTGGATTCGGAATCCTGTGCCCCGTCATCGACTTCGATCGCGCGCTCGCCAAAGCCCAACACCTGCTCATCGGCTTCAAGATCGGAGGCCTCCGAATTGACCAGAGCCTCGGCCTCTTCTCCCTCTGCGAACTGCCTGCCACGGTTCCGACGGCGGCCACGGCTACGACGGCGACGGCGGTGCTTGCGCTCCTCCGGCTGATCGGAGGACACATCCCCCTCGGGCTTGGAGGCCCCATCAGTCATGGACTCCTCGGCCCGGGAAGGCGCCGGAGGGGAAGCGGCTCCAGCCGCAGATTCCTGCGGGGGAGCTTCACTGTCCGCTGCCTTCGGGGCCGCGGGTTTCTTGACCGCAGCCTTCTTCGGGGCAGCCTTCTTCGAGGCAGCCTTCTTCGAGGCAGCCTTCTTCGAGGCAGCTTTCTTCGTGGCAGCTTTCTTGGCTGCGGGCTTCTTCGTGGCCTTCTTCTTCGAAGCAGACTTCTTGCTGGCGGGACCCTTGGCGGCCTTGCCCGAAGATGAGTCGGAGATCTCGGCTCCAAAGGGAAGGGAATCGGGTGCGTTGGAAGTCATGGCCTTTGAGGTCAAGCTCTGGGGTTCTCAGCGGGGTAATTCAGAGGCGCCTAGAAGGCGTCTCAGGCGCTCATGCCACCGGGCAAAGCTCGGCGCAGGTTGCGCGGCGGGTTCAAAGGACCTTGGAAAGGCCCCAGGGGGGGTGCCTGACTCACCGGCCAGAAGGTCCGGTAATCAACAGGCGGCTCCATCAGGGGAGCGGGCGAACAACAGAACTGTGCGCTGGACTGAGCATGCGAAATCCAAGGTCTGATTTCGACCAACCCATCTCAACAATCCCACTCGGACCCCCCTCTGGGCCCTGGAAACAAGGCACCAATTCGGGGAACGAAGAGTCCGGACCCGAAGGTCCAGAGCACGCGGTCCGGGCAGATCCAGCGGAGAGGCGCCCTCAGGCTCCACCCTCTGCATCGGCCCTATTGTCGTTCAATTCTCTGTACTGCGGGCATGGGAGCTCGAAAAACCACCCCCAGACCACCCTAATCCCCTGCATGGCAAGGGGTTATATCAAGTCTCTGAATACGCTGCCGTGCGCTCCAAAGGTCTCAAGCAGACCTTCTGGGGTCCACCCGAGGCGCTTCAGCCCCCATCCAGGGAACAGTTCCCCAAGGACCCAGGAGCTGGGTGCCGGACAGGATGGTCGGGGTGAGAGGATTTGAACCTCCGACCTCTGCGTCCCGAACGCAGCGCTCTACCAAGCTGAGCCACACCCCGAAGGCCGAAAAGCCGGGGAAGAGTAGACCGCCCGGGGCCTCCCGTCAACCCGAGACGGCGGTCCCCATGGCAAATGCCCTGCGTCCGGTTCCCCTCTAACGCCCCAGATCCACAAAAACGCCCCCGTTGCCCTGAGCCAGGCGCTGCATGAAAGTCTTCTGGAACTCGCCGATGGCGATGGTGTGCAGGACCACCTTGCGCAACTCGTTGGCTTCGGCCACTCCCTTCAGGATGTCCTCGATGTCCACGATCTTGCCGTGAGTCGGTCGGCCGTCCGAAAGGAAGAAGATCGTGTCCACATCCAGGAGGTAGGGATCGCGCTTGGCCTCCGTGTCCATGGCCAGGGCCCAGCGCAGAGCGCCCCAGGTGTTGGTGCGGCCAGCAGATAGATTCGCTGTGCCCACCAGACCCACTGCGGCCAGCTCGTTGTTACTCGCGCCCCCGAGGGGCTCAAGCTTCGTAATCCAATCAAAAGCGCTGGACTTGGCCAACACGTTGGCTTTGACGAGTTTCTTCTTCCAAGGCTTCACCTCGGTAGCAAAGGAGAGAATGTTGAACATGGTGCGCTTGCCCAGCGTTTTGACGGTGCGTGCCAGCTCAGTCTTGACAATGTCCATGCGCGAGTAGGAAGGATAACCACCGTCCTTGAAACGGTCCTTCTCCACGACCTCACTCTCCATGGAACCGGACACATCGATCACGAAGAGCACCTTGCGGCTCTTGGATTGAATGCCGTGGTAGGTAGTTGCCTCGCCGGGCCCCGGCTTATAGATCGCCTTCAGCTCCGCACGGCGCTTGGCGAGCTTGGCCAGCTCTTCCTTGCTGGGGATCTGGTAGCGGTCCTTGTATTGATTCCAGAAACGCTCCCAGAGTTCGACCCGCGGGCCAAAGGCTCGGGCGGTCAGGTACTCCAGGGCCCCGATCGCGTCGTCCACGAGCCGCCCCTCTTCCACCTTCATGACCTCGATCAACAAGGGAATACTGTCCCGGTGGCGCACCTTGCCCAGGGCTGCAATGGCGCTGGCGCGCACCTGCCAGGCATCATCCACCAGCAACTCCCCTGCGGGGGCGCGCACCTCATCCGCATTCATCTGTGCCAACCCGTCAAGCGCGGCGCAACGCACCGCTACTTCCTTGTCCTTGCAGAGAGGAACCAGATCGGCAATGAACTCCGGCTGATTCAAGGCCACCAGGGCCATCAGGGCGCGCCGACGCACCTGCCAGGAACGGTCTGCGAGGCACTCGCGCACCGCAACTCCATCGTGGCTCAGGGCACCGAAGGCCAGCACGCGCAAGATCCCCAGACGCACGGGCTCTTTCTTGCTGCTGGCCAGGAGTTCGATGATCGCGGTCTGGCAAGCGGGATTTGTCAAGCCCGCCAGAACCCGCACCCCAGCTGTCACGACCTCGGGATCCTTGTCCCCCAAGATGGGTTCCAGCACACGCACCACCTGGGGATCGGTCTGGGCTTCCAAGGCCAGCACCGCTTCCACCCGGGAAGCGGAGTCCTTGTACTTGCGGAAGTACTTTTTGAACTCCCGCAGGAGATCATCCCGGGAACTGACCGACTCCAGGGAACGGACTGTGGATCGCTTGAGAGCCTCTTCACCACGCGCAAGGCCGGATCCAAAGGCCAAGAGCAACAACCCCAGCGGCAGGACCAAAGCCCAAGGGGCCCCGCTAGCGAGAGCGCGCCGACGATTCTTAGGAAATAAGATGCTCATCGCCACCAAGCTAGTCCCTGAGGGGGGGGAAGACACCTCCCAGGTGGAATCCGCGTGATCTGCGGATATGAATTGGAAGTCCCCTCCACAGGCCGGGGACCAGAGGCAAGAGCTCAGTCCCCGTTCATGCGCCGGAGGGTGGTTCGCGAGTCCTCAATGGAATCCGCGAGCCGCGCCCCGTGCAGGGTGATCTTGAAGCCCTCATCGGTCCAGAGGGTCACTGAATCCCCCTCCTGGCTGATCAGATGGCCCACAAACAGGCCCCCAGGGGCATGCACACGCACTCTGGGACGCCCGGCGTACTCATGCTTGCGGGTCTTTTGACCTCGGGAATCCACCTGGATGGGATCGAGTTTTTCGATCTTGTCGATGCGCTCGCCGTCGAGGCTCATGGTGCCGAGCCCGGTCTCGATCCAGGCCCGATTCTGTCCCAGGGCCACCAGACGGCCCTCGAAGAGTTCGCCCCCCACCATCAAGATGCGTACGGCCCCCACCCGGGGAGTGGTCACCCGTTTGGGATTGTCGAGCATGGCCAGTGAGGGTTCGCTACCTGTCCAACTGCCCTGCTTGTCAGCCCTGCGCAGGGTGCCCATGGGTGTCTGCGCCAAGGGGTCGCCGTTCTGTCCGGGATCGGTCGCCGGAGTCTCCTGCTCGGGAACCAGCATGGCCCAGGCAAAGGGAGTGCTGGCCCGAGGAATCGACGAGTACTTGTCCGCCAGAGTCGCCCCGCGGGCCCAGACCGCGCCCACGCCCTCGGGACCCGAAGGGATCACCGTCAGGAATTCCATGCTGTGGGTCATGGGTCCGGGATCGCTGGGCAGGGACGCCCGGATGGGCTCAGGGGTGAACTTGGGTTCGGGCGCTGGTTCAGTGGCTTCTGCCAAAGTCATCAGTCCTTTGGGTTCGCTCTTCGGATCCCAGCGACCGAAGCGTTGCAGGCGCTGGCGCGGACTCTCGTCCGGACAGAGCACGCGCGGTGTAGGAGACCAGAGCACGCCGGCTCCCGTGGGGTCCTGCCCGAGCAGGACGAACCAGGCCAGAACCGCGTCTTCGGCCGAGAGGCTCAAGGGGGCGGATTGGATCGGGGACTCTTCCAGCTGGATGATCAGCGCGCCAGGGGCTTTTGCAACAGGCGGACTGGAAACAGGCGTGGGCCGGCCAAGGACCCGCTCGAGTTGGTCAAGGATGGCAATGGCGACGGCCCTGTCGGCCGAGACGATGGGAAAGCTCGGAGTCGGAAGGGGCTGCTTGGGAGCCGCCTGCCGCGGAGCCACCGGCTTCTGTGCAGAGAGTTGCTTGTCCCTGGACCTGGCCTGGGAAACAGAGGGACTGACCGGGACTCTCGTGGGGCCCGATGGTTCCAGCTCAGGGGATCCCCCTTCAGTGGGGCCCTTGGCGGGCGCGCTCTTCCCGCCCAACGAGGCCTGGACCTGGCTGGGCTTTCGTTGGGGCACCTGACTGTTGGGTTGGGAGATCCTGAAACTTGGTGCGAGCGCCACCCCCCGCTCCCTGCGGATCGGGGACAGCACGCGCGAACCCGGGTCCCCGGTATTCATCGGCAGGTCCGGCCCCTGCAGGCGCACACCGCTCTCGATGGAGTGGCTGGGGGCGAGAGGATCAGTCCCGACATTGCTCTGTGTCTCGCCGGAACCGCTAAACATCCGGATTGCAGCCATGCCAAGGAGGCCGACGAGCAGCGCGGCAGAGGCCTGCTTGATGAGACCCGGTGGCATGCTCGCTACGCTCGGTTCGGAACAACTCCAACTGCCCGCCATGACAGAGACGGCTGTGTTCGGAGCTGACGCAGCAGGAGCAGGATTTTCTTCATCGAAGGTGTGCAACCAGGAGTCCTCACCCAGAACAGGATGGAAGGGCGCCTCCTCGGCGGAGCATTCCTGCGGGTGGCCCGCTTGCACGGGAGTTTCCTCAGGGGGAGATTCTGACACCGGGACCGATTCCTGAAGGGGAACCTGCTCGTCAACTTGCTCCTCGAGAGGACCCTCGCCGCCACACGAGCTCTCTTCCGAAGCTGCAGCCGAACCGGAGACCAGGTTGTTCTGGAACAGCCAGCTCTCGGGTTCTGCCTGCGATTGACACTCGACAGAGGACTCGCCCAGATCAGAACCGGGAGCCTCACCCTCCTCGGGATCACTGAGCAACCAGGAGCCCCCAGGCGGTGAAACCGGGGGCACCACGTCCGCGAGTTCACTCCGCGCGTCCCCAGCCGTGGACGGCTCGGGATTCACTTCAGAATCGGCTGGGTCGTCCGGAAACCAGGGTTCGAACGGGGATTCAGGCTGGGCCATTGGGCTTCTGCTGGGTTGGATCTGGGTTGCCGGAACTTGCGGAACGCATTGGGAGGAACTGCCTGGCGCCAAGAACACACCGGCAGCCGCCCCTCTTCCAATCGGCAGAGCACGCGCAGAGACCGTAGGGCAGCTGCCTGGAAAGCGGTCGCCCCCCCCCTGCAGCCCCCGCCAGACGTTGACAGGGGCTCGCAAAGAGCCCTTGCCCCCATCCCCGTCCCAGAACTGCACCAGAGGGGGACACTGCGACTCTTACAGGGTCGGGGTTTTCCTCTCTTGCGCGGGAGCATTCTCTTCTCAGAATGACCCCCATGAAGGCAACCCCCCTATCCCCTATTGTCATCCTCCTCTTCGCTTGCACGGCCACCTCTGCGCCCACTCTTCAGCAGTCTCCCGCCACAGGTGAGCGTGATCGGGCAGCGCGCCTCCCGGAGCTATGCAGCACTTATCAAGCAGATCGAGGAGCTCTTGGCCGCCTGCGCAACTATGCCTTCTCCAAGCCACGCCTTGATGCGCGTGAGGCGTTGACCAGAGAATGGCTCGCCCGCTTGGATGCCATCGAATTCGATCTGCTGCCCTCACGATCCGACCAGATTGACTGGCTGCTGCTCGACAATCAGGTCAGGCGTGACCTCGCGAGGGTTGCCTTCGATCGGTCGAAGGAGGCGCAGACAGCTCCTCTTGTCCCCTTCATCGCTCCCCTGATGGAGCTCTTGGAGGCCCGAGCTCTGCGCAAGCTCCCCGATCCACGCGCAGCCTCAGAGGTGCTCTATCAGGCCAGGAAAGACATCGAGACTGCGCGGGAGGCGAACGACGCGAATGAAGAACTCAAGGTGAAGGGGACCATCGCTCGCCGTGCCGCCAGCCAACTCTCGACGGTGCGCGCCGCGCTCGCCGCCTGGTACCGCTTCGGTGCGGGCTATGACCCTCTCTTCTCATGGTGGTGCAAGGCGCCCTGGGAAGAACTCGAGACAGCACTCAGGGAATACGGTGAGCATCTCGAGCGAGACGTCGGCGGCCTGGACCCAGAGGACGATGACGCCCTGGTGGGTGACCCGATCGGCCGCGAGGCACTCCTTTCCGAACTCTCCTTCGAGCGTGTTCCGTACACGCCCGAGGAACTCATCGCCATCGCCGAGCGCGAATTCAAGTGGTGTGACGCTCGGCGCAGGGAGGCAGCCGGGGAGCTCGGCTTCGGCGATGACTTCTTCGCCGCGCAACAACATGTACGCAGCCTGCACGTGGAACCAGGTGGTCAGCCGGAGCTGATACGTGCGTTGGCGGACGAAGCCGTCACTTTCCTCGAAGAGCGCGACCTGATCACGATCCCAGCGCTGGCGAAGGAGAGCTGGCGTATGGGAATGATGTCGCCCTCGCGTCAGAAGTACTCGCCCTACTTCACGGGTGGAGAAGTCATCTCGATCTCCTACCCAACCGATGGCATGGACCATGACGCAAAGATGCAGTCGATGCGCGGAAACAACATCCACTTCTCACGCGCAACTGTGCATCACGAGTTGATCCCGGGCCATCACCTGCAACATTTCTACGCCTCGCGCTGGAACCACCACCGCGGCGGGTTCTCGACACCCTTCTACATCGAAGGGTGGGCGCTCTATTGGGAGATGCGATTGTGGGACATGGACTTCGCCCGCGGCCCAGAGGACGAGATCGGGATGCTCTTCTGGCGCTCTCATCGCTGCGCAAGAATCCTCTTCTCCCTCAACTACCACCTCGGAAACTGGTCTCCCCAGGAGTGCGTTGAGTTCCTCGTCGCCAGGGTTGGACACGAGCGAAACAACGCGACTGCCGAGGTTCGACGCTCGATCCAGGGCGGCTACGGACCCCTCTATCAAGCCGCGTACATGCTAGGCGGTCTGCAACTTGTCGCTCTCCACAAGGAACTGGTCCAAGACGGTGACTGGAATGAACGGGAATTCCACGATGCAGTCCTCAAGCAGTCCTCGATTCCAATCGAGCTTGTCAGGGCTGCGCTTGGGACTACCACCCTCAGCCGAGAAGAGAGCGCAGCTTGGAAATTCAACGACTAGACCTAGACCCCAATTCGCGTTGACGATTGAGGGGCCCCACCAGGAGGAGACCTCCAGAGACAGGAAGACTGCTGGCGCGCATGGCAGCGACCGAGGCAAGACAGGCCTGCGGCTCTCAAGCACCGCTTTGAATCAGCGGGAACGCAACACCCGACCTGCGCCCCGGCGCTGAGTCAGGCCCCTGGAATCGAAGCTCTCCAGCACAGGAATCAGGAACTTGCGCGTTGTTCCCAATGCTGTCCGCAGTTCTGGGATCTTGAGTTCTCCGTTGCGCTCACAGTTGCTGATCACTGCTTCGCGCATCTTCTGATCCGCCTCGGCCCAAAAGAACATCTCACCAGAAATGTGCACTGCCTCCCCCTCATCCACCAGCAACTGCAGAACCGTCTGCATGTCATTGCTCCCGAGCCCCAGGGCCGCTGCCATTTCGGAGGAAGTGGGCGGCTGATAGTTGCCCTCCCGTAGCAAGCTCAGGATCTTCTCACGACGCTCGCGGGTGACCTCATCCAACTCAACCGTGCGATCCGCAGGGGCCAACATGCCCGCCCCAACCCGCTGGAACTCCTCTGCCTGCACCAAGCGCTCCAAGAGCTGATCGGTCAAAGCCACATCCAGGTTGATCCGTGAGCGCAGATCACGCACATCCATGCGCGAGCGGGTCGGATTGGCTTCAAACCAGGAGTTGACGGCCGCACGCAATTGATCCTGCACAACCTCAAGGACTTGGGTGTGGATCCAACGTCCTGAAGCCAGTTCCACCGTGAGACCTTTGCAGGCCAGGGCGCTCAGCAGGCCGCGAACCTCGTCCTTGGGCAGCTTGATGATCACGGTCAGATCCTCGACGCTCAACCAGTGTTCCGATGCGCGCAACAGGTGGGATTCCAGCAGAGCCTCGGAGGAGCCCAGGCTCTGGACTTGACGGGCGAGTTCGTCGATCACAAAGCCCTTGAAGCGTTTCAAACGGTAGCGGCTCTCTTCCAGGATCACTCCGCCACCCAAAGTCTCCACCGGCGAGGCGCGACGCAGAACAAAGTGATCTCCTGGGGCACAGATGACGGGATCCTCCAGGCGCAATTGAACCAACCCCTCTTCGCCGGGTTCCAACTGATCCTGCTCCAGCAAGATCACCTCCCCCAGGACCTCCGCAGTACCGAGGTGCAGCCGAATCGGCGTGCGGTTTCCCAGGCCAGCAAGGGTGCTGTGCAGGATGCGCAGTGAAGCGCCGAGCATTGTCTGGGCCTTGAAGTACCCAGGGGTTGCCAGGACCGCGCCCCGGGTCACCTGTTTGTGATCCACATCGCTGAGATTGACCGCTGTGGAATGGCCCGCCCGGGCCTGATCGGTGCCTTCGTGGTAGGCCTGCAATCCTCGCACCTTGCCCTTGCCACCCCGTGGCAGGACCTCAAGCAGGTCCCCGGTCCTGACGCTGCCGGAGACTGGAATGCCGGTCAGAATCGTGCCAAAGCCCTTGGCGCTGAAGACACGTTGGACCGGCATGCGAAAGACACCGTCAGCCTGACGCGGAGTGAGGGCACTGGCCCGCTGCTCTAATTGGTCTTTGAATTGCTCGATGCCCTCGCCAGTTGTGGCAGAGACCCGCAGCACGGGGGCGTCCTCCAGAAAAGTCCCGCGGGTGACCTCACGCAACTCCTCCACGGCCAGATCAGCCATTCCCGGCTCTACCAGATCGATCTTGTTGAGCACCAGCAGGCCGTCGCGCACGCCCAGAAGATCCATGATCTCCAGGTGCTCTCGGGTCTGGGGCATGACCCCGTCATCAGCCGCCACGACCAGCAGCACCAGATCAATGCCCGTGGCCCCGGCCACCATGTTGCGCAGGAAGCGCTCGTGCCCGGGCACATCCACCAGACCGACCTGACGCCCGTCGGGCAGGGTCATGCGCGCAAAACCCAGGTCAATGGTCATGCCGCGCTCCTTTTCCTCGGCCCAACGGTCCGGATCGATGCCCGTGAGCACTCTCACCAAGGATGACTTGCCGTGATCGATGTGACCTGCGGTACCGATGATGATGGGCTGGATCTTCAAGGGAAGAGGGCCGCCCCTAGGGAGCGGGCGCAGATGCTAACCCCTTGCGGGCTCCTGTCCCCCTCCTGAGTGACGGAAGTCTCGGAGGCCGTGCCGGAACCCCGCACGCAGATTGCACCCGCTCAAGGCCCAAGAACAACTCGCACACGCACTGCTCGATGCTCGTGACAAGGCCCCGGAAAGGTCTGGCGAGGTTACAGACCGATCACTTCTTCATTTTGCAGCTTCCTACGCCCGGCCCAGAGAATGACGCCATTCCCAAGGTCGGGATGCCCCCAAGCCCCCAGGAGCCGCCTCTCTTCGGCCCGACCAGGAACCTGCCGATAGCAAGGGTGAGACCCTTCCACACCGAAACAACCAGTGACACCCCATGAAAGCCTGTTTCCCCCCTGGCCTTGCCCTTATTTGTCTTTCCCTTGCTGCACCGAGCGAAGGGCAGGTTCTTGTTGGAGTGGGCGTTGATGGTGCCTACGAAATCGATGTTTCGACCGGGAGCACCAATCATGTGCTGAACATGATGGGCATCGAAGGAGCCACCGACGCTGGCGCCGAGAATCTGGTCTACGCCCGCACTCCCCTCCTGGACCTGCTACTGCTGGTCAACCTGGACAACTGGAGCTTCCAGGCCCTGGGATCCATGGCGGGTGGCGTGCGCGAGTTGGCTTTTGATGAAGCTCGCAGAGAACTTTGGGCTACGAGCAGCAGCAGCCTCATCCGAGTCGATCCCATCACCGGGCACACGGTCACGATCGGAGCGCTCTACAGCACAAACCCCTGGGTGACCCTGGGCGAACTTCGAGGTCTGGACTATGACGTGGCCCGGGACCGCCTGGTAGGCACAGACAGCATCAGCCTGTGGGCTATCGACAAGACCAGCGGTGCCTGCGCTTGGATCGGAGCACACAACGCACCCGGCCTGGAAGACATCCATTGCGATCCCGCCAGCGGGATCTACTGGGGAGTCTCCGGCCCGGCCTCCGAACTGCTTGAGTTGGATCCCATCAGTGGGCTGGCAACCCACAAGATCTGGCTCGACGAAGGCCCCTTCAATGGTCTTGCGGCCCATGCACCGCGTGACACGGGCACCGCCTACTGCGTTGCCAGCCCCAACTCCAGCGGCCAGCAGGCGGAGACCCTGGCCTACGGGTTTGGCTTGGTCTCATCTGGCCGGATATTGCTGGCCACGGAGGGCCTGCCCCCGGGCCAACCCGCTCTCCTGATCGCCTCCCAGGCCTGGAGCTTTCTACCCCCGGTACCCGGAACCATGGGCTATCAGTGCGTGATCGGCAACCTGGCGGTCTTCCGCGATTCGGTGTCCTTCGCCGACAACACCGGCAGGGTGATGCATGATGTGGACCTGACCGCCATGCCCACACGACCCACAAGTACGTCGGTGCAACCTGGAGAGACTTGGCACTTCCAAGCCTGGTACCGGGACGACCTGGGGGGATCCACCACGAATTTCTCCCTGCCAACCCGCATCGACTTCCAGTAGAGCTGACACCCAAGTGAGTCTCAACCACTCGCGCGGGCCTACTTCTGTGTGGGGATACCGTACTTCTCCAACTTGCGCTGCAGAGCGAAACGACTGATGCCCAAAGCACGCGCGGCTTGACTCTTGTTGCCCTTGGCCTGGGTCAGGGCAGACTCGATGGAGCGCCGTTCCAGATCAGCCACCGCAAGCTTGATGTCTCCAGCATCCTGTGTGCTCCCTGAAGAACCTGTCAAGTAGGGCGTGCCCGAGCTCCTGAGGATTCCAGAGGACAGATCATCCAAGCAGGCTACCCCCTGGGCCAGGACCACCAGGCGCCGCATCTCATTCTCAAGCTCACGCACATTGCCGGGCCAGTTGTGCCGCGCCAGGGCTGCCAGCACTTCATGAGGAAGCCCGGGCGCAGGCAGGCCTGCTTCCCGAGAAGCACGCCCCAAGAGGCTTTCCGCCAAGAGGGGTATGTCATCCCCACGCTCGCGCAGGGGGGGCAGGCCTACCCGCAGCACCGCCAATCGATAGTAGAGGTCCTCCCGAAATGAGCCCTCGCTGACCATCGCCTCCAGATCACGGTTGGAAGCAGCAAGAATACGCACATCCACCTTGAGGACCTTGTCGGAGCCCACCAGTCGCACCTCCCCTTCCTGCAGCACCCTCAGGATCTTCTTCTGCATCTCCGGGCTCATGTCGCCCACCTCGTCCAAAAAGAGAGTTCCCCCGTGAGCCTGCTCCAGCAGGCCGCGTTTGTTCTTGTAGGCTCCGGTGAATGCTCCGCGCACATGACCGAAGAGCTCTGATTCGAGCAAGGAGTCCGGCAGGGCTGCGCAGTTCTCGCTGACGAAGGAGCCCTTCTTGCGCGGGCTGTTGCGGCAGATCGCACGAGCGATGAGTTCCTTGCCCGTACCCGACTCGCCGACGATCAAGACTGGTAGCTCCGAATCCATGATCCGTTCCAGTTGATCAAACACCTTCTTCATGGCATCGGAGGAACCGATGATGGCCGAGTGATCGTGGCGACCGCGCTCGCGACCCAGCTCTTTGCGCGCCACAGCCAACTCCCCCTCCCGATCACGGACCTTGCGTCCCAACTGCTCATTCAAGCTCTCAATGGCCTTGCGCGAAACTTCCAGACGTTGGTTTTGCTCGCGCAAGCGGGTTATCAGGCGGGCCGTACGAATAGCGACAGAGGCCTGTGCTGCAAAGAGCCCAGCCAGTTCCAGGTCGCGGGCTTCAAATGCTCCCATCTGCATGCGGTTGTCCAAGTAGATCAGGCCGCGCATGCGGGCTTCCCCTGGAATCGGTACGCAAAGAACCGAGCGCAGACGCAGATCCTCCACCGAAGCCATGTTGATCAACCGTTCGTCCTGACCCGCATCTACTGTCAAGAGTGCGCGGCCCTCCTCGATCACCTTGCCCATGATCCCCATGGAAACCCGGGTGCGCGGCACCGGGATGTCCTCCTGATTGAAATTGCGGGCCACATGCACCTGCCACTTGGTGGGATCGGAGCTTCCTGCCACATCCCCCTGCGCGACCGCCTGATCCTTGTCCGCCAACATCAAGAAGCCCCGCTCACTCCCCACCAAGGCAATTGCCGAGTCAACGATTTGCCGCAGCAGGGGACCCAAGTCGGTCTCGCGGGCCAGTTCCCTGGTCAGCCGGGCAAAGACCGCCAGGTCGCCATCCTGGGAGTGGGTGTCCTCAATGACCGTGCCCAGGCCTGCCGCCGTGTCACTGGCGGACTGGCCCTCCAGAATCAGCCGCACGGACCCCACCGCCACCTCGTCTCCGGGCTTGAGTTGCTGGCGATCCACACGCGAGCCATTGACCCGGGTGCCATTGGAAGAACCCAGATCCACCACCCAGAGGACCTCCCCGCGCCACTCGATGCGGCTGTGCTCACGCGAAACCAGGGTGTCCTGCACCTGCAGGCTGTTCCCCTGGGCGCGCCCGATGGTCAAGGGCTCGGAACCCATGTCCAGGGTGCGCTGGGTATTGCCCTCGATGACCTTCCAATGCATGCTCATGTCCTGATTACCACCCCAATAGGCCATTCTGGACCCTGAACTCGTGCGAATCCGCTCATTCTTGAGGATACCCCACTGAACCTGTTCTGAAACCGCACATACTTGGAAAATACACATTGAAATACTCCGGGGAAGCGGGGCGGCAAGAGACTCGGATCGCAATGCCCGAGCCCTTTTGCCGAGGGGCCGTCCAGGGACCACCCGCGAGTGACTCAAGCGAAATGCAACCTCCTAACTCTGGTGCCCCTGACGCGCCCAGGCACCCCGGTCCAAATTACGGCTTCGTATAGTTTTCCCGACAATTTCTCGCTCCAGCCCCCTAAACGCCCCCCTCTCGCTAATCTCGGGACTCTGTATTTCCCCCGCTGAATCAGGCGGAGGATTCCCCCTTCTTCTTCCCTTCCAGATTCTCTTCCAATGAAATCACTCTCCCTTCTCTTCGGCAGCATCTTTGTGCTGGCCGGATTTACGCAGGCTTCGGCCCAAACCCTGAGCGAGTTCCGACTCGACATGCCCGGTACTGACACGGAAGAATTCGTGGAACTTGCCGGTGCAGTTGGGGCATCCCTCGACGGTATTTCCTTTGTCATCCTCGGGGATAGCGGGTCAACCAACTTTGGCGGCCAGGTAGAAACCGCCGTGGACATGACAGGCCATGTAATCAACGCCAACGGCTTCTTCGTCCTGGCCAAGAGTACCTTCACCCTTGGTGTTGCGGACTTGACCGACGACGGAATGAGTTTCGAAAACAGCGACAACGTCACCTACATGCTGATCAGCGGCTTTACTGGCGCGGTCGGTGACGACCTCGATACCACCGACGATGGCATCCTCGACGGCCTGACCGGCACGATCATCGACTCCCTGTCCATCATCGAATCAATTGGTAGCGGCGACATCGTCTACGGCTCTCAGTCCATCGGCCCCGACGGCAGCTTCGTACCTGCCACTGGATGGCTCTGCGACTCAGGATCCTGGATGATCGGCGGCTTTAGCGACTTGGCCGGCAACACGGCCGGTGCGGACAACGACTGCACCCCGTCGAACGACGATTGCGCTGGTGCAATTTCTGCTTCCGCAGGTGCCAACGCCATGGACAACACCGAAGCCACCACCAGTGGCGAAGCTACCTGCACCTCGGTCAACAAAGACCTCTGGTACGCCTTCACCGCTACAAGCGACGCAAATCACAGCTTCGACACTTGCGCCGCCTCAGGCGACAGCAAGATTGCTGTCTTTGATGGTGCTTGCGGCTCCCTGGTGTGCTTGGGCTCCAATGACGACTCCTGTGGCCTTCTGAGCAGCGTGACTATTCCAATGGTCAACGGCCAGACGGTTCTGGTCCAGGCTGGCGCCTGGAGCGCTACTGGCGTGGTTATCGGCGATCTCACGATCACCAACCTCGGTGGACCTGCCCCCGGCGATGACTGCGGAACTGCCGCCGCCGCCGTACTTGGTGCCAACCCGTTCGATACGACTGCCAACACAACCAGCGGTCTTTCCGAGCCGAGTTGCAACACAGCGGCAATTCATAACGACACCTTCTTCACCTACACCGCTGGCGCAGCGCTGGATCACAGCTTTGCCACCTGCGGT
>DUBE01000004.1:7728-8245 GCA_012960475.1 Planctomycetota bacterium | reverse complement strand
AACTTGCTGTCGACGGTTCTTCAACGTCGGTAGACTGCAGAACCAGGCGTTGCAGACAGACCGGGGCAACAAGCTTCGCTTGCCCCGGCTGCTGAACGGCAAACCCGTTAGATACACTGTTCCTCATAATGACCAACTCAACAGCAGAAGGATTTATTCGCCTCTTTGGCCTCTACTTGATTGTCAGTTCAGTTATTGGCCTTGTAAGGGCGACAGCAGGCTATTTTCAGGGAACCGCCATGTTTGATTTTGGATTCTGGGACTTCGAGGGCCAGCTAGGCGCAATGATGGCGTGGGGCTTACTTCAGTTGGCGATTTCGTTTTTCGCTGGTGTAGTTGTACTGAAAAAGTCGAGTGTCCTTGCCGAATTAGTGGTGCCTAGTGGAGGTTAATGCAGGTATCTAACCAGCCGTTGCAGACAGACTGCCGCTTCGCGTCTCCTCAGGGCGCGTTCCGCGCTGATTGAGTCGAGGGGGTGTGTCCGCGAAGGAGCAAGCGAGCAGGGCGGGGGGCTAGC
>DUBE01000004.1:0-7674 GCA_012960475.1 Planctomycetota bacterium | reverse complement strand
GTTCGGCGGATGGGGATCGAGGTTGACGTAGGCCCCTTGGAGGGCTTATCCTCTCTCTGAATCCGGCGAATGACGTCGGGCGCTGTGATCGTCGCGATCCAACGGCGCCGAGGTTTTGCCTTGACAAGTTCGCCGTCCGCGCTTCCTTACTGGGTGGTCCTTTCGATTCTTCCCATGACCAAGGCGCCCGAAACTGCTCGTGCCCATGGTCATTGGTGCTTTCCACACGAACGATGAATGCCAAACGATGAACGCACTTTGCAAGACTTGTGAAGTAGCCATTCCGCCCACGCACCAACTCCGCGGAGGCGCGATCTTCTCCAGGGGAGAATGGTACTGCAGGAAGTGCTGCATGGATGGAAGCGCCTCCGGAGCAGCGCTCTCAGGTGATTCGTCAGGTAAGGAGCCCGATCCACTGGCTAACCCCGATCCTGATCTGGCGAGTCCCAATCAGGAGGAGGTGGAGGAACTTGAACGCAAGCAGAAACTTCTGATCAAGGAAGTCAAGAGACTGCGAGGCGCGCTTCATCAAGCAGAGGCGGATTCCTCCGAGGTGGAATCGTCCAAGGACAATGACCAGGAGGTCCTGCTAGCCAGTATCACTCAAGCGAACGAGGCTAAGAACAACCTGCAGGCCCAATTGGAAGAAAGGGAGAGGCAGATCGCAGAGTTGGAAGCGGCGGGGAAACAAGCGAACAAGGAGGAAGCCTCTTCCCTGCAAGGTGAACTGGAGACCGCGAAGGCACAAGCTCTAGAAGTAGAAAGCAACCTGGAGACGGCACACGGGGAAAACGCGCGCCTGCAATCCGATCTGGATCACCTGCAATCCAATCTGGATCACCTGCAATCCGATCTGGATCACACGGCCCAGAGTCTCGAAGAAGCTACAAGTAGCGAGCAGGCCCTGCGCGCTCAAGTGAGCGCGGTGCTGGGGGACGACTCGGCGGGGGGCATGCCTGGCCCCGGAACTGCCCCGACATCGCTGGCCCCTCCAGTGTGGCCACGTAGCCGCATGATCGCGGTGGGTGCTGGCATCTTGCTCGCCGGAACGTTGTTGGGCATCAGCCTCGCACCTGAAGAGCTTGAGGAGGAGTGGGAGTATCACGCAAACGACATCCCTGCGCGCGTGGTTTCAGCCCGGCCTGGCGGCGAGCGGGAGGGTTCCTGGCGGTCATTTCATGAAGATGGCCAGTTGGCCGGATGGGGAAGATATGAAGACGGCTTCAAGGAAGGGGACTGGTCCACCTGGTATCCAGGAGGATCGATCTTTACGGAGTTGGAGTACGACCACGGGCTCGCGACATGGGCGACCACCTGGTGGGAGAGCGGCGAGAAAAAGCAGGCCGGGCCCCTGGAGCTTGAGAGGAAGCAAGGCACTTGGCGAGAGTGGCATGAGAACGGAGAACTCGCGGGGAAAGGCCCCTTCCTTCGTGGCCTGCGCCTTGGCGTCTGGAGAGTGTTCGATGAGGAAGGGGAGTTCCTTCCGCTAAGGTCGGGGACCTATGCCGGCGACGAGATAGCGACCCTCGACGCTCTGATCAACCGGGACTATGCAGGCGAGTTCCTCCTCTGGCATGAGAGCGGCGAGAAGGCCGCAACAGGAGAGTTCGTGGAGGGCCTCCCGACTGGACAATTCAGGACTCTCCACGCCAGCGGCGAGAATTCAAGCCTGCGGCACTACGCCGCCGGGCTCCTCGAAGGTTCGCTCGAGCATTGGGACCGTGACGGCAACCGATCCTCCACGGAGACCTATCTTGCGGGCGTCAAGCATGGCCCTGCGATTACCTGGTACCCGTCAGGCCAGGTGGAGTCGCAAGTTCAATACGATCAGGGATTGCTGAACGGCATGCTGGAAGAGTTCCACCCAGACGGCAAGCCAAGTTCGCAAACCGTGTATGTAGCGGGCGAGAAGCACGGGCCGGCGAGCACCTGGCATCCCAATGGAAAGGTGGCGAGCCAGGGCCGATACGAAACCGATCAGATGGTCGGCCGTTGGGAGTCCTTCTTTGCTGACGGTCAGAAATCGGCGCTGGGTGAATACGTGAATGGCGTGAAGAACGGCAGCTGGTCTGAGTGGCATCGCAGCGGAGCGCTGGCATCCCAGGGAGCATTTCTCGGTGGAAAGCCCCACGAGGAATGGGTGTCCGGATATGAGGATGGAATCGAGGCCTCAGCTGGCGACTTCTGGCATGGAGAGCGGCAGGGGCCATGGTCCTTCAGGCTTGCCGGGGGCTCACCGGACAGCGCCCAATCGGGCTACTATCATCGGGGGAAGCTGCTGGCTCAACCCGTGCAGCGAATGGCCTGGCACCCGGAAGGTAATGCCCGTTTCGAGGGTCAGGCCAGAGATTCTGCGATCCACGGCACCTGGCGCCAGTGGCAGACGGTGGATGCCGACGTGCTCATCTCGACCTATTGGGACGGCGATGTGATCAGCAAGTTGGACTCCCTGAAGACCCTGACATTCACGGGAAGTGTCCACGTCAACTGGGTCCCCGGGGGTAACCCCCGTGCCGTAGGCCGAATGAGACTGGGCAGGGAGGAGGGAAAGTGGGACTTCTTCCACGACAACGGAGAGCGCAGCGCTTCGGGTTCCTTTGAAAAAGGCCGCGAGACGGGGACCTGGATCAGCTGGTACCCGAACGAGTCAAAGGCATCGGAGCTCCACTATGAGAGAGGCCTGCTGAACGGCTCCGCCAGCACCTGGTATCCAAACGAGCAGGTGCAGGCTTCGGGTTCCTTCGCGTCCGGTCTTCCGACTGGCCCATGGCAATACTGGCATCTGTCCGGTGATGACCAGGCCCAGGGAAGCTACGAGCGAGGTGAGAAGTCAGGATCCTGGTTGTACTACGACCCGGTTGGAACGAGGGTGCTGGAAGGCACGTTCAAGGCGGGGAAGCGAAGTGGAAGTTGGACCCGGTACGACGCCGAGGAAAGCGTCAGCGCAAGCGGCCGCTACACCGCAGGCAACCGTAACGGGGAGTTCAAGTTCTTCTATCCCGATGGCAGGACCCAATGCACAATCCACTTCGCCTCAGGCAAGGCGGATGGACCCTTCGAGTATCTCTCCCAAGAGGGTGACGTTCAGATGTCCGGAGAGTTCATGGAGGGCACGCCCAGTGGGATCTGGAGGTCATGGTGGCCCGGGAACAAGCTCCGCTATGAAGGGGACTATATGCAGTCCGAAATAGACCCGCAGCTGCAGGAATTGAGCGTGGAGGAACCCTCGAAGAGTCTGGAGGAGGACTTCGAGGTTCCCATGCCCGGCGGTCCACTCATCGACTGAGGTGAGATGGGACTCAGAGGGATCTGGGCTGTATTCGTAATTTCCCTCCTGACAACTCTGTCAAGAGGAACCCATGGCGACTGACAAGGAACGGGTGGCCTCCACCACACCCAAAATGGGTATCCGTGCCCCGATCGGACTTGTTCGCCAGAACTACTTGCGGAGGTGATAGTATCCTGAGCGGTCTAAACCCGACATCTGCGGAAGCTCATCCTCTTGCACGTCCCCAAACATAAAGCCATGAAGCTATCTACCTCACTCGCACTTATCCTGTCCTTGGGCTTCGCTGGAACGGCCAGCGCTCAATCCGCCTATGGGATCTCACTACCTGTTCGTGGTGGAACGGACCAGCCCGCAAATCCAGAGGCCGTCGAAGAGCCTGTCCTTGACGAAGCCACTGGAATCGCGGTGGTAAAGGCAGAGACGCTCTCGGACGCCGCTGCGGGGGCTGCAGAGCAGGCAGCAGATCCTCAGCCAGTAACAGGCAAGTCCAAGTTTCGGATAATCAAAGGCGCGTGTCTCTACGAGGACAAGAATGGTAACAAGGGCCTGATGGTTACTGGGGTTGCTTACTACCCGACGGATTTCCCCAACCCCGATGCCGTCCGGACGGCGCGCCGCGGCGCCTATGTCCGTGCCCATGCGGATGCCATGCGCCTGCTGACCGAGAAAATCTATGGTGGCGACCTTGAGCGTAAACTGGCCATCGCAACTATGCTGACGACCACAATACAGGGAACATCAACCGTCGAGCTCGAGGATTCCTTCACAGAGGAGAACATAGGCAACGCAGTCTCCGGCCTTGTCCGTGGCGCCCAGGTCTGGAAGTGCGAAAACGAAGGAGATAAGGTCCGCATCTGGGTCTTCACTAATGAGGACACCGCAACGGGTAACCGTCACATCAATGGCGGTACCAAGGTCGCGAGCGCAGCCGAATACGAAGCAACGGTTGACAGCATCATGGACGAGTTGGTCAATGGGTTTCTGCCGCCCATCGGTGGCAAAGTCGTCATCTGTCCGGAAGCTGGTTATGTAACCTACGTTGGCTTCGGCTCGGCGATTATTACGGAGACGCGACGCGGTGAGTACACCGCCACCAAAAAGGCACAGCTCCGCGCAAAGGCCGGTTTAGTCGCCACGATTAGTGGTACACAGGTGAATTACGCAGAAGCCCTGTCTGGGCAGGAAGCCACAAGCGGGGGTGACTACAAGAACTACGCCAAGCAGCTCCCTGAAGGAGAGGAGGACGCAGCCCTCCTCGCGGGCGTCAAGGAAGCACTCAGTTCAGTTGAAGTGTTTACTGAGGCTACGAGCCTCGTGACAAAAGGGGCACTCCCCCCGGGAACCACCGACCTCGCAATCATCGATGATGAAAACGGATGGGTGACCGCAGTCTACATTTGGTCCGTCGGCGCAGATTCACTTGTGGCTGGCCTCAGGGGCGATGCCAAGTACCAGGGGGGCGACAGTAGTGCCCCCAAGCGCAAGAGTTTCGATCCAACGAAGAAAGGGCCCACCGGGCAGGGAAAGGACCCTCGCGATGGTTAGGCCCTTCGGCCCAGCCACATACACATTGGCCCTCATGTTGGGAGCAGCGCTTTCGGGTGCCGCGCCCCATTCTCCGGCGAACCCCAGCTGCCAGGACGAGCAGGTCGACAAGCTCCGAGAGGCGGGAGCGCCAGGGTCTCTTGTTGATGCGCTCCAGGCTGCCATCGCCGCAGCCCCCGATCGCGCCCGACTAGGCGTTGCCGTGCATGTTGTCGAGGGCCTGCCGCCCTCCCCCGATGCCGAGCCGGTCGAGGTAGTCTTCTCTTACGGGTCTTCCCGATTCGGAAGACGTCGGGAGGCGGCTGCTGAAAAGGCCCAGCTCCGTGCGCACACACAGATCCTGGATGCGGCCTGGTGGCGCGCCATGGGCGCCATCGCCTTTCCCGAGCTCTTGGAGGGGTTCGTCCAGCGAGGGCGCGTCCACGAAGTCGAGGACCACCAATGGGAGGTGGGACCGTTCGTCTGTCACCTGTCGATCGGGCCTCTCAGCGAGGTGATCGTCGACGAAGATGCCCTCGAAGAGGCCTTGGTGACCTACCACGAACGCCTCGAATCATCTGCACGAATCGCCGCAACAAAGAAGGACTGGGAGTCGGTCCAGCTGCGCCTGGAGGAGCACCTGACGCGCCGCCCTCTCACGCAGCGGGCGATGGTGCTCCAACTCCAACTCCAGGCTGCCTCGGGAGAGCGCGAGCGCGCCACGGTTGGGGCGGCGTCCCTGCTCCAGCAGTGGCTTGAGGTGCCGACGCCACCGCTGGCTCTCCTGGACCTCGCGGAGCTCTTCATGGACTTCAACGACCTCGAGAGGGCGAGGTCCAGCATCCACCGTGCGCGCCAGTTGCTGGAAAGAGAGAAAGGTGAGTAATAAGATCAGGGGCTTGGTGCCCGGAGAGCGCCCGCGGTCGGAGCCTCCCCATCATAAACAGAAATGAATCATTCCGGCCTAGTCCACTTGGCAAGCATCTCTGTGCTCTCCCTGTTCGTGGCCTGCGCCTCGACGGGCAGGCGAGCGGGATCCGAGATCGTACCGATCATTGCCGTAGGCACCGGGTGGACTCCTCCCGAAGCCCGCGAAGACGCCTTGCTACGTGCGACCGAGGACGCCGTGGGGTCGTACCTCTTCGCGGAAACGACGCTGAGCGACGAAGAGATCCATGAGCAGATCGTGAACTTCCGCGCAGGGATCATCGAGCACTACGTCGAACTAACTTCCGAGCAACTGCCCGATGGCCGCTGGTCCATCAAGGTACTGGCCGACGTCAACACGATGCCGATCACATCGAAATTTATGGCCACGGCTGCGGTGACTGAAGGGACTGTCGATTCCGCGACCCTCGTCAAGACTACTCTCGCCCGCAAGCGATCTCGAGAGCAATTCATTAAAGGAGCCCGAGCCGCACTCGGAGAAGTGCTGAAGGGCTTCCCAGAGGAGTTCCTCTCACTTGAGCCCTCCGGCGAGCTGTCCATCATAGACTCGAGCTCATCCACTACAGCGTTAGTCGAAGTGCGGTACCAGCTCGACTATGACAAGGACCGATTTGAAAAGGATTTCCTCCCAGCATTTGCCAAGCTCGCCGAGGATATCGGCCGAGAAGTGAACCACTTGTCCGAAGATTTACCGGACAGTTCACTCATAAAGGCCATGCTCGCCCCTCTTGAACTGATCCTCGGTGACGATCTTCTCGTGTTCATGCGACGCCGTATCGGGGATGAGGCGCTAGGTGATGTACGGGATGACTATGAGAGCCTGATGAACATCAACAATGGCCATCTCGTGCTTGTCTCTCCCGGTCCTAATTGGGTGAACAATGGCATCTACCTAAAGCCCTACCGGATCGATGTGGAGTCTGCCGAGGGGCTCCGTAAAGCTTGGACGCAGAAAGGGGAAGTCCGCGCACGACTGATTGGACTGGGCTCTCAAGGGACCGTCTTATTCGAGGAGTTCGTGCCCTTGGGCCTCGAGAATGCCGCATACGCCTTCATCACACCCTTTGGGCCGGGGGAGGGGTACGGGACTCTTATCTGCCCATTCCCTGCTTCTGGAGAGCGGGGAACTCAAATCGTCGCGAAGCTGTCCCCGCCGGTCACCTTTCGCTTCCAGATACCCTATGACACCCTTGAGAAGGTCACGAGCCTGCAAGTGGATGTCAGCAGGAGAGAGTGACCCTTTAGGGTCTGCGAGCTCGCCGTCCACGCCCAAACGCGCCAACCGTTTGGGCGCAGACCTCTGCGAGCTCGCCCTCCAGCGCGAACGCGCCACGCCTTTGACGAACCCGTCGCTGAGGAGAGAGAGCAAGGCGAGCAAAGATCTAGTGGTGTTTGGTGTTCGAAGAACCAACTCTAGAGGCGCTGAGTTAAGAGACGCTCTTCGCCTACTTAGACCCTTTCTCGGGCACCTTCCAGTCGACCTTTTTTTTTGTCGAAGGATCCCGCCATTTTGCCTCTAAAGAGATCGTTTTCGTCTTCCAAGCTCTCTCCTCGCTCAAACGAACCTCCACATTGTCAGCTGACTCGAGCGCAGAGAGCGGAACATCGAGCAGTAAAGGCAGCGCATAACTATCGGTCAGTGTTTGGCTTGAGATGCCGAAGAACCCTGCTGGACATACGACAGCCGCTACTCCACTCGTATTCGAATTAGTAGGAGAATACTGGCCTATATCAATTGGGGAACCTGTATTTATGAAGGGCCGGTTGGATGCAATCCAACCGGAATACAGGTCTCCACTCCCCGACGAGCAGAAACTCCCTAGTGTCCCTCTAAGGTTCTGTAGGCCGAAGGGCGTTGCCTGCATGCCCATGCCACCCAAGTTGGTTAGGCCAGTGTTAAGCGATGAAGAAAA
>DUBE01000003.1 GCA_012960475.1 Planctomycetota bacterium | reverse complement strand
GCCGGCAGCCTGGGCGGCCGCCGCCTTGAGTTCTTCCACCCGATTGGTCTCCTCCCAAGAGACATCGTTGCGGCCAAAGTGCCCATGGTAGGCGGTCTTGGCATAGATCGGCGCCCTGAGACCCAGGGCACTGATGATCCCGGCGGGACTCAGGTCGAAGGTCTCGCTGACAATCTCCGAGAGGGTCTCTTCATCGATACTGCCGGTCCCAAAGGTCTCGACCCGCACGGACAAGGGATGGGGCACACCGATGGCATAGGACAACTGCACTTCGCAGCGTCGGGCGAGGCCCGCGGCCACGACATTCTTGGCCGCCCAGCGGGCAGCGTAGGCTGCAGAGCGGTCCACCTTGGAAGGGTCCTTGCCACTGAAGGCGCCACCACCGTGACGGCCCATGCCTCCGTAAGTGTCAACGATGATCTTGCGCCCGGTCAAACCGCAATCACCATGGGGACCGCCGAGCACAAACTTGCCCGTTGGGTTGACATGGTAGATCGTTTCATCGTCAAGCATCTCTGCAGGGATCGTGGTCTTGATCACCTTCTCGATGATCTCTCTCTTGATCTCTGCCAGCACCTCGACCTCTTCGCTCTTGCCATTGATCTCAGGATCGTGTTGGGTGCTGATCACCACCGTATGCACGCGAACGGGCTTCTCGCCCTCGTACTCAACCGTAAGCTGGCTCTTGGAGTCAGGACGCAACCAGGGCAGACTGCCGTCCTCCCGCAATTGGGCCATTTTCTCCACCAAGCGGTGGGAATAGTGCACTGGGAAGGGCATCAAGACATCAGTCTCATCGCAGGCGTAGCCAAACATCAGGCCTTGATCCCCCGCGCCCTGTTCCGTGTGCAGGCCTTCCCCTTCACTGACGCCCTGACTGATGTCGGGGGACTGCTTGTCAAGGGTAACCATCACCGCGCAGGTATCCGCGTTGATGCCATAGGCATCGCTGGTGTAGCCGATGCGTCGCAGGGTGTCCCGGGCGATGTCCTGGTAGTTGATCACCGCCTTGGTTGTGATCTCTCCAGCCACCACGCAAAGGCCCGTGGTCACCAGGGTTTCGCAAGCCACACGGCTGGCGGGGTCTTGCTCGAGCAGGGCATCGAGAATGGCGTCAGAAACCTGATCGGCAACCTTGTCGGGGTGGCCCATGGAGACGGATTCGGAAGTGAAGAGAGTACGGGCCATGGGGCTCTTGAAAGGGTTCTGGGAAAGGGGCCTGGGAAGGGAAAGCGGAGGGAACAACCTCTGGGGTGTGTTCCGCCCCAGCCTTCATCGGCCAAACAGGATACTCGGATGAGCAAAAAGCGCCAAGCGAGGAAGCCCCGTCAACCGGATCTCAGGCCTTGGACCAGCGGCCAGGGGGCAGAATCTCGAATGCGACCAGGGCCTCCAGGGTGCGCTCAGTTGCCCCCTGCTGGCTTCTGACCGCCTCGCGGCCTGCTTGCCCCATGGCATGGGCTCCATTTGGGTCGGCCAACAACTCGCCCACGGCTTTGCTCAGTTCCACCCCGTTGTGAACCAGCCGACTGGCCCCCGCACGCGCCAGCAGTGCAGCCTCCTGTTGGAAGTTTGAAACGCTGGGTCCATGCAGAACGGGCTTTCCCTGGGCTGCTGGTTCGAGCACATTCTGACCCCCGTGCTCCACCAAGGTACCCCCCACGAAGGCCAGGGTGCAGATTCCATAGAACACCTCCAACTCACCAATGGTGTCCACCACCAGGGGCCGGCTGACATCGGGCTGCTCTCGCCCAGTTCTCAAGTCCGTCAGGAGCTGGACCTGAAAACCAGCCCGCCCCAGGGCATCCACCACCGAGGGAACCCTGGGAGGGTGACGCGGCACAAGGATCACACGGGCCTCTGGAGCCGCGGCTGCGAATGCCCGGGTCACTGTCAGGTCCTCCGTGTCGTGAGTGCTGCCAGCCAACAGCACGGGCACCTTTGGATCCAGGGCGAGCAGACGCCGTAGATCCTGGTGGGACTGCTGCTCCCCGTCCGGGGCCTGCTCAAGTTCCATGCGTATACCATCCACCTTGACATTCCCCGTAACCAAAATCCTGTCCGGGTCAGCCCCCAGGGCACGAAAGCGCTTGGCGTAGACTTCTGACTGGGCGGCGAACAGGGAGATGCGGTCGAAGTGAGTCAAGGTCGGGCCAAAACGCTGATAGTTGGCCAGGCTTGCGGGTGTGATGCGCCCGGAGACGATCGCCGTGGGAATTCCGCGACGATCGCTGCAATGAATGAAAGTCGGCCAGACCTCAAGCTCCATCAACAAGAGGGCGGTAGGCTGAATGCACCCCAAGAAGCGCGATACCAAGGGCAGGAAATCCAGGGGAAAACGCACCACGGTCAAGTCGGGGTAGAGGTCCCGCGCAACCTTCAGGCCTGAATCCGTGGAGGAACTGACCACCACCTCATGTTCTTGCAACAGGGCAGCCACCAGGGACTGACTGGCCTTGACTTCACCGACAGAGACCCCGTGCACGAGAATACGGCCACGTGCAGGAGCAGGCTCAAGACTGGGCACATCCAGGGCCAGACGCCCCACCACCATGACACGAAACTCCTTGGAAAGAACTGAGCGGGCGATCCACCAGGGAGAGCCCAACACGAACAGGAGAAACCAGGCCAGGCCATAGACCACGCGCAGCAGGGGCAGCGCCCATCGGACCCTGGATCTCCGATGTGTGGCGTGATCAACCATGGGGTCTTTGGGTGGCGCGTGAGATTTGGAGTTCAGTGCTGTGCCAATTCAGGCACGATCCAAGCTCAATTGCCGAAGCAAGTCAGCTACCGTGGCACTTCTTGAATTTCTTGCCGCTGCCGCAGGGGCAGGGATCGTTGCGCCCTGTACCGGGGAATGCCTCGGCGGGGGCGGCGAGAGGTTTCTGTCCGGGCTGGGGCGGCTGGTTCCCCGGGGAGCCAGGATCCCCCGCAACTTGCTGCTGCTCCTTGGCAGCCTTTTGTCGCCGCATCATGTCGAAGGCCCCTGAAGCGGGAACCCGGCCGCGCATGCTCTGTTGAGCCACCTGGGCTCGAGCCCTGCGCTGCAGCTCCTGAAGCTGCTGAGGACTGAGCTTTTGTGCCCCGGATCCAACCTGCCCACCCTGCACCATGCCCCTAGGCTGCAGAGCATCTCCTTGAGCCGTCCCGGGTGCACTCCCCTGGTCGGACTCATCCGGCCGTCGCACCTCAATGCGCAGCAGCAAACTGGCCACCTCGTCCTCAATGGCAGGCAACAGTTGTTCCTGAAACATGGTCGTGCCCTCACGCTTGTAAGCGGTCTTGGGGTCTTCCTGCCCATAGCCACGCAGGCCAATGCCCGCCTTGAGGGCATCGACTGCCTTGAGGTGATCCTTCCAACGACCATCGATGGCGTTCAAGATCAGGTACTGCTCGACACGGCGGGTGAGTTCTTCACCCAATTCCTTTTCCCGGGTCTGGTGGCGGGCCTCCAGGACTTCCAGCACGGGGCCGGGATCAGCCTCATCCGGCTCAGTGGCTTTTATCGCCAGCGCCTGATCCAACTCCAAGCCAAAGGTCTTGAGGCACCACTCCTTGAATCCACTTGGATCCCCGAGGTGCACCGTGGCGCCACGGTTCAAGGACCCCCCCAACATAGTCAGGGCCTTCTCGGTCAACTCGATGTTCTCCATCACATCCTGACGCACGCCATAAATCGTCTTGCGCTGCTGGTCCATCACCTCGTCGTACTCGAGCAGAGACTTGCGGATCTCGAAGTTGCGATCCTCCACCTTGCGCTGGGCCTTGGCGATGGCCCGAGTCACCATGCCGGACTCAATGGGCTGACCCTCGGTCATCCCCAGACGCTCCATGGCGTTGACCACCCAGTCACGGTAGAAGATTCGCATCAAGGGGTCTTCCAGGGAAAGGAAGAAGCGACTGCGACCGGCGTTGCCCTGACGGCCCGAGCGGCCGCGCAACTGGTTGTCAATGCGTCGGGACTCATGACGTTCCGTGCCCAACACATACAGACCCCCAAGCGCCAGGACTACTTGCTCATCCGCATCACAGCGCTCGCGCACTTGCTCGCGGATCGCGTCGATCTCCTCCAAGTGATCCAGGTCTCCAAGGACCAGCTCTTTGGCCTCCAAAGCACGGGCCAGCCGATACTCCAGGTTTCCCCCCAGCTTGATGTCCGTACCCCGGCCGGCCATGTTGGTGGCTACGGTGACCGCGCTCTTGTCCCCAGCCAAGGCAATGATCTGGGCCTCACGCTCGTGGTTCTTGGCGTTCAGGACTTCATGCTTGAGTTTTCGCTTGCGCAGCATCGCGGAGAGGGTCTCTGAGTTATCCACCGACGCGGTGCCCACCAGGATCGGTTGGCCCAAGGCATTCACCTCCTCGATCTCATCGCAGATCGCATTCCACTTTTCACGCTCCGTGCGATAGACCACGTCCTCGTCGTCGTCTCTGGCTATGGGCAGATGGGTGGGGATCGAAACCACATCGAGGCCATAGATCTTGTGGAACTCCCCCGCCTCGGTGAGCGCGGTTCCGGTCATGCCTGACAGCTTGTCATACATGCGGAAGTAGTTCTGGAAGGTAATTGTGGCCAGGGTCTGGGTCTCCTGCTTGGGAATCAGGCCCTCCTTGACTTCCACAGCCTGGTGCAAGCCATCGGACCAACGCCTGCCCTGCATCTTGCGGCCGGTAAATTCATCCACGATGATCACTTCCGGAGCGACCTGTCCCGTGCGCGGGTCTTCGGCCTCTTCCACCACATATTCCTTGTCCAGGTTATAGAGGGTGTGGGCACGAATCGCATTCTCCAGGTAGTGAGGCCAGTCTTCAAAGCCCGGCTCATAGAAGGAAGAAACCCCCAGAAGTTCCTGCGCACACACAATGCCCGCCTCCGTCATGGACGCCGAGCGCTCCTTCTCCTTGACCTCATAATGTGTGTCCCGCTCCAGCTGCACCGCAATCTTGTCCGCTTCCACATAACGGCCAATGTGCTCCTCTGCTGGGCCGGAAATGATCAAGGGGGTTCTGGCCTCATCGATCAGAATGGAGTCCACCTCGTCCACGATTGCGAAGTAGAGATCCCGCTGGACCTGCTGGTCCACCTGGGTCTTCATGTTGTCGCGCAGGTAATCGAAGCCGAACTCGTTGTTCGTGCCATAGACGATGTCACAGTCATACATAGCCCGGCGCTCGGTGGGATCCATGTCTGACTGAATCGAACCCACACTCAGACCAAGATACTCATAGATCGGACGCATCCAATTCGCATCACGGCCGGCGAGATAATCGTTGACCGTCACCAGGAAACAGGTGCGCCCTATCAAGGCGTTGAGGGCCATGGGCAGGGTGGCCACAATCGTCTTGCCCTCGCCCGTGCTCATCTCAGCAATCTTGCCCTCGTGCAGCACAAAGCCACCCACGATCTGCACATCGAAATGGCGCATGCCCAGGGTTCGCATGGAAGCCTCGCGCACCATGGCAAAGACATGGGGCAGGTGATCATCCAGTTCGGTCTCGCCTCCCCCCACTGACTCGCGGCGCTGCCGCATCTCGGCCTGCATGGCATCCCGATCGAGGCCCTGGGCCCACTCCTCCAAGTCAGCGACCTGACCGACGATCGGCTCCAGCGTGCGCAGAAAGCGCTCGTTCTCCGACCCAAACATGCGCTTGAGACCGCGACCGACCTTGTCTCCCACAGCGCCAAAGCGATCGGTGATATTATCCCATTCCATGGTGTTTTCTCGCCCCTTGCCCTGCGCAGGGATACCGGTGGGGCAGTGCCCAGGATACAACGGGCGACCATTGAACCCATCAAGAGGCCCCCTGCCAAGGGTTGCCCCTGGAGAGTTTGCCCAATCAGCCCGATCAGGGTCTTGAAATGGGGCTCGCCCCCCCCTGGCCCTCCTCTGGACTGCCCCCATCCGGTCCCAGCAACTGATCGATCAGGTCAAACAACATCTCTCGGGGATAGGGTTTCTTCAGCAGCGCGTTGCAGCGCTGAAGCATCTGCAGCTCAATATTCGTCGCCGTTGCCAGCAAGACCTTGAGGTCCGCAGTGCGCGCATTACCCCGCAGCTGCTCCAGCACCTGCCAGCCGTCAAGCTCGGGCATGGCGTAGTCCAGGATCACCAGATCCGGCAGGGGGTCCTGCTCCAGCATCTCCAGCACCCGCCGCCCATCGTGAGCCAGGCTGACTTTGAAGCCCCGGGCCGATAGCAGGGACCCCAGACCGCGGGCCACTGCCTCTTCATCATCCACCAGCAGGATGCTGGCCCCGGCGCCGGGGGCCCGTTCAATGCGCGCGATTTCTTCGGTCAACCTGCACAGATCATCGTGAGTCGGCAGACCCGCGTCGGCCCAAGTGCGCTCGATACGTTCCTTGAGGGCCCGATTTGCTTCGCGCAGCTCGCACCAGGCACCATAGTCGGGCATGCTCGGATCCACCCGCAGATCGTCATGGGTGTCCACCGAAAAGAAGAACTCATCGTGCACCAGATACTCCTGGATCACGAGCTTCATGAAGGGGTAGCGCCAATTGCCAAGGCGCAGGGTGTAGCGCTCGCAGGGTACTTTTTCTTCGGCCTTAGGCCGCTCAAAGGCAGCGTTCAAGTCCTGCATGGTCTGGGCTTGATCGATCAGCTCCAGGTTGACGGGAGGTTTTCCGGGCAGACCCGAAGGCCAAGCTTTCTCCATGTAGAGCTCAACCGCACGGCGCACGTGGGAAGGGGTCAGTCTCTCGATCCGCATGTCTGGCTCTTGCTCCTGGGATCAGAGGTTCCCGGCCTCACATTGCAGATTGCGGGCTAGTCGTCCGCTGACCTCGGCGGAAGTTGCGATTCCTTCCTCGTCGAGACAGGCGGAGAGTTCCTGGGCCAAGGTGGCAAGACAGGCTGGATCCGAAAAACTCGCGGTACCCACCTGCACGGCGGTGCAGCCCACAGCCAGGAATTCCAGCACATCCTCGGCGTTACGAATTCCTCCGCAGCCGATCACTGGAATCTTCACGGCCTGGCATACCTGCCAGGCGCAGCGCATGGCAATGGGTTTGATTGCCACGCCCGAATACCCCCCCACTACTGTGGCCAGTTGGGGCTCCCCACGGCGCCAATCGACCCCCATGCCCAGCAAGGTGTTGATCACCGTCAAGCCGTCTGCGCCTCCCGCCTCGGCGGCCAACGCTATGTCCTCGATGCGAGTCACATTGCCGGAGAGCTTGGCAAAGACCGGCTTGGTCGTCGCTGCGCGCACCCCGGCCATCACGCGCTCGGCGGTGGCGGGCTCGGTGCTGTAGGGCAGGCGCCCCCCGTCCACGTTGGGACAGGAGAGGTTGACCTCCAGGGCCTGCACCTTTGGGCAATCGTCCAGACGAGCGGCAGCGATGGCGAACTCCTCCTCCGTGTGGCCGCCTATGTTGGCGATCAGCACCGCATCGGGATCGCACACACTGGCCAGGGTCTCGTTGATGTACGCATCCAGCCCACGGTTTTCGAGCCCGATGGAGTTCAGAAAGCCCGCCTCGGTTTCTTGGATGCGCGGCATGGGGTTGCCCGGTCGCGGAGTCAAAGTCACAGTCTTGCTGACCCAGGCCCCAAGAGCACGAGCAGGGACCAACTGGGCCATTTCAAGACCATGGCCAAAGGTTCCTGACGCCGACAAGATCGGGTTGCGCAGCGCGAGGCCAGCCAAGCGTGTGGAGAGATCCGACATGTTTCGCTTCTACCCAAACCACTCTAGCCCGAGCCAAGCGCCGTGTTTTGCGGGAAATGCCCAAAAACACCTGGGAAGATTCCCGGCCACAGACCAGGGGGCACGAACCGCCCCGGAATCCAGGTCAGCCCGGCCCTTCTCAGTCGCTGGGTTGCTCCGGCAGGCTTCCGCCCGCAGCACCTGCATCTGGAGCGGACCCGCCAATGGGCTCATCGGTACCTTCATCCCTGGAGCGGCCCCCGGAGCCCCGCTCCAGACCAGAGTCGTCCTCCTGGCCGCCGGACTCAGAGTCATGCGGCCCGAAGATCAGCACCAGCGCCCCTACCGAGATCGCCGAATCAGCAACATTGAAGGTGGGAAAATGCCAGTCCCAGTAAGAAAAGTACACATCGATGAAATCACGCACGGGGCCAAAGGGCATGCCTTCGCGTCCAGCCAGGGGCTCATAGGTCAAGTTGTCCCACAAATTGCCGAGACAACCCGCCAGCACCAGGATCAGGGCCAGCACGTGCCAGGCTCGGCCAGGGCCCGCGCGAATCAACAGGACGACCAGCACCCCTGCCGCAAGAGCGCGCCCAAGCACCAGCACCCAGGGAATGGATTGCAGAAAGCCGAAAGCCGCTCCATAGTTCAGGTTGTGCATCAGGGTCACGCTTTCCCCTAGCACGGAATGGCGCAGGTGCCCGTGGGGACAACGCACGAGAGCTGGTCTGGCCTCGGGCTCGTAGACGCTTTCGAAGTTTGGCATGCGAGCTTCCAGCCAGGGCATCACCGCGGCCTTCGATCCAAGATCCGCGCCCACCAGGACAAACAACCAGAAGAAGCGCAAGAACAGGGTCTGGCGCGAAACCCGAAGCGCACCCGGCACTGGTTGATCAGGTAGCGGTCCGCTCATTCAATCTCACCCGCCTCGTGCTTGCGTTGACAGGTGATGCAATGGGCCGCGTGGGGCATGGCCCTGAGGCGCAACTTGCCAACCAGATCATTGCAGGCAGTACAACGGCCAAAGGTGCCCCCCTTGATTCGACTGAGGGCATCGAGAATCTGCTGGGCGGTACGCTCATCCTGACCGAGGAGTTCGAAGGAGATTTCGAGGGCCACAATCTCGCTGCCAGAGTCCTCAGCACTCACATCGTCGCCAGGTAACTGGCGGGTCTCCTGGGCCAACACTTCCAAGTCTCCCTGGACCACCCGCAGCATCTGCTTGAGCCCCTGCTCGAACTGACGAAGTTCAATGGCGCTGAGGGGTTTCTTGGGCATGCTTGAGGGGGTCTGTGGAGACTCTCGGGGGGCGGAGTATAGGCAGGCCGGCCTTCGGTTCCAAGATGTGGCTACAACTGATCCGCCCATGAGATTCCATTTGTGCGCTTGCACAGTCGGTTTGGAGGCGCCCAAGAAGCTAGGCTGGACCCCTTGCCAACCCCCTCTGCTGCTCAACCGATCCGGGACAAACCCACCCTGCCCGCTTGCCAGAAGGCGGCGATTGAAGATCTGCTCGACAGCCTGCGGGTGGAGGCAGGTCTTGCGCGCAACACCCTCAGCGCCTATCGCCGGGATCTGGAGGCCTTCGCGCGCTGGGCGGCGGACCGCGATCTGGCACAGCCCGGCGCAGCCAACCCCGACGATCTGATCGACTACCTGGGGCACCTGCGCGCCCTGGGGGCCGCCCCCGCAACCGTCGCCCGAGCCCTGGTTTCCCTGCGTCTCTTCTATCGGTTCCTGGTGGCAGAAGGAGAAATCAAGAGCGATCCCAGCGCGCGTATACCCAGCCCCAAGCTACGGCGCCACCTGCCCGGAGTCCTCGATACGGACGAAGTGGACGCTCTGCTTGCATCCTGCCAGGGAGAGGATCCCCTGCTGCAGAGAGACCGCGCCCTGTTGGAATTGCTCTACGCCACCGGGGCGCGCATCAGCGAGGCGGTGGGCCTTTCCAGTGAGGGCATTGAGCGCGAATTCCAGGTAGTTCGCCTCCTGGGCAAGGGAGGCAAGACACGACTGGTGCCACTGGGTGGCCGTGCCCAACAAGCTCTGCGAATCTACCTCAGCCAAGGACGCCCCCGGCTGGCCCGAGCGGACAGGGCGCCAGAGGTCTTTCTCTCGCGCACCGGTCGCCCCCTGACCCGCGCCGCCGCCTGGCGCCGAGTGCGCCAGGCAGCCCTGCGCGCGGGAATCAGCGCGTCTGTCTATCCCCACGCGCTACGCCACTCGTTCGCCACCCACATGCTGGCCGGAGGCGCGGATCTGCGAGTGGTGCAGGAACTGCTGGGGCACGCCTCAATCCGAACCACCGAAGTCTATACCCACGTGGATGCGGATGGGGTGCGCGCCTTGCATCGCTTGTATCACCCGCGAGCCTGACCAGCGAACTCACGCACAGACCGGAAAGCGCAAGAAAGAGGCTCCACGAAAGCCAGGCCCCGATACAGAACGCCTGGCCCAAGGCCCCTGTCTTGGGCTGATTCAGTCGAGGGACTTGACCTGGTGGCGCAGCCAGAGCCCAGCACCATGGCGCTGGGCGCCAAGCCCCATGGGTCCGTCCATGGCCCGCCCCAGCAATTCAACCGACTCCACCGAAACCCCGTTGACCACCACAAACAATCGCTCGTTCTTGACCTCAATCACGAAACTGGTCGGGTCGTAGAGCCGCACGGGAATCTGCAGATTGCGAGCCAGCATGTTGAAGCTGTCTTTAGCAGGATCATAGGCAAAGACCGTAACGCCGGCACTCTGGGTGATCGCCACCGAAAGGTAGCTCTCACCGTCAAGCCCCAAGAAGATGTTCATCTGGCTCTTGCTGCGGGCTCCCGGAAAGAGCATCACATCTCCTTCGATGCGATAATTCGTGAAGCCCACCGGTTGGGAGCGAAAGCAAACCGCGCTCTTTCCCTGACTGGGCACCTGGAAGAGGCCGAGGGCGCTCCCCGTCAGAGCCGGTGCACGCTCGTCCCAGGGAAACTCCAGTTGACCGAGGTACTCGGCCAGGGTCGCGGAGGGCTGCTCCCCAAGCATTTCCAACAGGGATACGATGGCGGTCTCGCTCAAGAGGTCACCGCGGCCCAGCTTGCTCAAGAGTTGCTCCCCGTGCTCCTGCTGAGCCAGCCACTCAAGTGCCAGATGACACAGAACGCCCTCTTGCGCCGTAACCGCCGCGCCCCCCATGGGCAGGCTCGGCAGTTGATCGGGCGAGAGCCCATGCAGGGCGACGCGCTGCCGACAAAGACTTGGCTCCTGGGTACCCACCATCGCAACCCCGGCAGCAACCATGGTCTCCTGGACGCACCAACGGACGAAACCTTCGTTCAGCCAGGGCGCCTTCTCCAGCAGATCTGGCAGACGCTGCCGCAAGCCCAGGCGCAGCATCTCCTCGCAAGCCATGCGCAAACTCGCGGGGGGCAGACCAAAGACCTCGTGCACCCGGTCAGGTAGAACCGGAGCCACTGTGATCAAAGCAAAACCAGTGGAGGGGTCGCCGAAGGAAGCAATCTGCTTGAGCGGGGTCTCGCCAGTCAGGCCACGCAGCGCCTGTACAAACGCACGGCGACCATTGTGCAATTCCAAGGTGATGGAAGGACTGCAAACAGTGGGTGTCAGGCCCAAGGTCTCCTGTGCTCTCAACCAGGCTGCGCTGGCCAAGACGCTGGCCTGCTGTGCCAGAGTCTCACGGTTGCGTTCGGAGTGCCATTGGGTGATGACTGTCAGACCCGGAACCTTGTAGAGGTGATAACCAAGGACAGGGTCTTCATCCTGAACAACCCCGGGAGAGGGCGCAGCAGTGTTCACTAGAAGCGCCAGGAGAAAGAGACGCAGAAGGGGCAAATGCAGCATGTCGGCGGGGTACGCTCGGGGAGGTCCAGGGTTGGGGCGTTCCACAGATTGATCGGTCAGGGGAGCCCAGGACGTGAGCAGAGTAACGATTCTCCCGCGCCTGCCGTGCCAGGCAAGAATCAAACCTGGCCCAGTTCAACCCCTCCCGGCCAGGTGATCGACAATTCCCCGGGCCAGCCGGGCAGAGATGCCATCTAGAGCAGCCAATTGCTCCACACTGGCTCCTCGCACCCCCCGCAAGGAACCAAAGGTACGCAACAGAAGTTTGCGGCGAGCCTCTCCAACCCCGGGAATCGAATCCAAGCCACTCTTGATGCGACCGCGCTCCTTGCGATGGTAGGTGATGGCGAAGCGGTGGGCCTCATCCCGCACGCGCTCCAACAAGTACCGGGCCGGAGAACCCTTGGCGAGTTCCAGGGGCGTGTTTGCTCCGGGCAGGAAAAGGCGTTCATCGCTGGATTCTTTGGTACGCCCCTTGACCCGCCGCTCGCCACGCGCCTTGGCAAGCGAAACCACGCCCACATCAAAGGCACCGACCTCGGCCCTGGCTTCGAGAGCCTTCTCCAACTGACCAGGCCCCCCATCGATCACTATCAGATCGGGCAGATCGCCCGCTTGCATGCCGCGCTTCAAGGACCGCAGCACCGCCTCGCGCATGGAAGCAAAGTCATCCTGACCCTGCACACCGCGGATCTTGAAGCGCCGGTAGCCTGCCCGATCCGGGTGTCCGCGTCGAAAGCGCACGCGACTGGCCACCACGTGGGTGCCTTGCAGATTCGAAATATCAAAGCAGTCGATCACTTCGGCGCCTTGCTCCAAGTCGAGCAATTGGACCAGATCATCAAGCGCTTCCTGCTCCCTTCGGGCGGTTGCATCGTGACGCTCCAGACTGCTGCGGGCGTTTTCTCCGGCCATGTCCAGGGTACGCCGCTTGTCCCCGACCCGAGGAACCAACAGGCGCACGGGGCTGCCAAAGATGTCGCTCAATAGATCCGCTTCCTCGGGCTTGACGGCCAGCACGATTTCCTTGGGCACTTGACGACGCTTGTTGCCATACAGGGCGGTCAGGACCTGGTGCAACATTTCGGCATCCGGCAAGACCGAGCGGAACAAATGACTGCGGCTCTCCGCAAGGCGACCTTCCCGGAAAGACAAGCGATGCACGGCTGTCTGCCCCGCGGATCGTGCGAAGCCAATGAAGTCCCGGGAAACCCGATCTCTAGGCCGCACCCCCTGACCCTCGATGGTGCGTCGCAAAGCAGCCAGACGGTCGCGCCAGTGGGCGGCTCGCTCGTACTCCCGCTGCTTTGATGCACGCTGCATGCGCTGCTCCAGATCCTGCTCCAACTCGCCCGTGTCTCCGGACAGGATTCCCAGCGCCTTGTTCACCAGCTCCCCGTAATCTTGCTCGTCGATCTTGTCCACGCATGGTGCGCTGCAGAGTTCCAATTGGTACTTGATGCAGGGTCGTGAGCGACCGTTGAGTTCATGGTCAGGGCAATCCCGCAGAGGCACCAAACGATGCAGGTCTGCCAGGGTTCGCCGTACAGCCCGGGAAGAGGCAAAGGGGCCGAAGAAGCGGCTACGCCCCACGCCCTTTTGCTCATCTGGCTTGTGGGCGCGCACAAACTTGAGACGCGGGAAGCGCTCCGCCAGATCCAGGCGCAACATCAGAAAAGACTTGTCGTCTTTGAGGCGCAAGTTGTGGGCGGGTTGGTGCTGCTTGATCAGAGTGTCTTCCAGCAAGAGGGCCTCGCCCTCGGTGCGCGTCACAATCGTCTCAACCCCCGCTGCATCCACTCCCAGGGACGCAATGTTCGGCCGACCATCAGCGCCTGGTCGCTGGTAGGTTGCCAGGCGCGCACGCAGGTCGCGAGCCTTGCCCACATAGAGCACCTGCCCGCTTGCGTCTCGGAAGAGATAGACCCCCGGCCGAGTGGGTACATCGCGTAGGGACCAGCGGGGAGAACTCATGCGGAATTGGGCTGGGACTCACCATACCCAACAGGGGGGATTATCCCCCTATGAGGGACTCGATCAGGGGATGCAGGGCGCCAAGCCAAACCTCTTCTCCCTTTCCGCTCAGGTGAATGCCATCCTGGCGCATGGCGTTGGTGGCCTTGCCTTGTTCGTCGAGGAACAAAGGCCGCAGGTCGAAGTAGGTCACTCCAGAACGGTCTCCCAGATCCGCAATCGAGGCATGCACCTCCTCCAGAGCTACCCTGCGCGGGTCCGTGGGCTGAATCCCCACAGGAAAAGGACCGCAGAGCAGCACATGGGCCTGGGGCTCTTCCTGGGCGAGCAGGTCCACCACCGCCCGAATGCCCTCTGCCACCTCGCGACCGGTGTGCCCGGCCGTGTTGATATTGTTGACCCCGATCTGCAGCACAATGACCTTGGGATCACAAGCGGCCAATGCACCTTGCTTGATTCGAAACAAGAGGTGCTCCGTGCGGTCACCCGAAAGCCCCAGGGAGAGGGCCTTGGTCTGGCCCAGGATGCGGTCGATGGGACGTGAGCCGTCTACTCGGGCAATCCGATCAACAGCACCGGTCAAGCCTTGGGTCAACGAATCCCCAAGGAAGACGATCTCGGCCTGGGGCTGCTCCCGGCCGAGGTTCCGCAAGCGCTCCAGTTGCCGCCACCAGGTTTCGCCACCCCAACCCGCCGGGTGACCCCGGTACTCCGCCGAGGGAACCGCCCAGGTGGCGGGATTGCGTCCGAGACCACAAGCGAAATGGATTTCACGGGTCAAGGGTGAAGGGGGATGCAAGCCATGGGGATGGTGGTCTTGACCAGCCTTGGGCCAGAGGGTCACGGACCCGCCGGCCGCGCGCCAGAGTTTTGCAAGGCGCAAACCGTTGGCCAGCGGGGGCACGACCTGATCAGCGAGACCCTGCACCAGCAAGAGCGGAACCCCTGCCTTGGCCGGTGCTTCAACGCCGCCCAATAAGAAATCCCCCCTTGCGGCGGCCTCGGCCTCTGTCCACTTGTACTCAGCCAACACGCGCTGCCAATCTCCATCCGAGCGCTTGCCCCCCTGCCCGCCGGGCCAGGTACGCAGATCGCAGACCAGGTTGTCCCCTACCAAGGCTGCGGTCTCAGCGGGGTGGGCGTTGCCCCAGGCGAGCAAGGGCAATCCGCCTCGGCTCATTCCCAAGAGCACCGGCCTGGAAGAGAAACCAAGCTCCAGCAACAATCCGTGCAGGGCCTCCATGCGCGCCAAGGCGCGCGGAGAACCAAAGAGCTGGGCCAGGTCCACATAGGCCAGATGAAAACCTCGCTCAAGCAGTTCCAACTCCAAGGCCGGTTGATGCCCAAAGAAGCGCAGGCGCCAGAGCCAGGGCCGTCCGCGGCTGGCCCTGTGGGGCTGCACCAGAGTGCAAGCGGGACCGTCCTCAGCGAGCTTGAAATCAAAGCGCAGAAAACCATGATAGCGGGTCGTGGTCGGCTCGATGCCGCGCGCACCCAAGGCCTCCAATAAGTCCAGGGGCTGTGCCTCGGGCATCAAGATCACCTCTGCGATCCGATTCGCAATGGCCTCCGCCCCAAAGGGATTGGGATGCACCCCATCGACCACTTGCTGGAGTTTGAGCACTCGCGAGAGGTCGACAAAGCGAGCGGACGCATGTTGCCCGGCCACGGACATGAGTGCTTGGGCGATGCGCCCCAGCCGCCCCCCGCGCTGGGTGAGATCCTGTTTACGCTCCGAGCTCAGACCTGCAGCCGCCACCAGCATGGGTGGTGGACTGCAAAGCAGGACGCGCACTTTTGGATTGACCCCCCTCAGACCTTCGATCAAGGCCTGGGCGTCAACCTCCAATTCGGTTTGGTGGGCCCAGTTGCCTCGCTTTCCCTCGCAGGTGTCATTGCTGCCCAAAATGACCACCACCAGATCCGGCTGCCACTCAAGCAGCTTCTTCCAGGCGGAGCTGTCCATGTAGGGCAGGTCGGCCCCACGCAACAGGGTGCGCCCACCAACACCAAAATTCTGTACGCGGTACCCAGCACCCAGTCGCCAGCCCAACTGCACCGGATAGGCGTCATGCTCCAGATCATTCAAGAGGGCACCTTGGGTGATCGAGTCCCCCAGACAGGCAACTCGCACCTGAGTCACTCCCGGACCGGCGAGCAAGACCACGAAAGCAACCAGCCGGAATCGATGGGCCAGGGAAAGAAACCGATTCATCCTATGGCCCCATCAAGCGATTCAAGGTGCCATTCTCTTCCAGGTGCTCAAAGCACTTCTGGGCAATCAACCTGTGCTGACTGACGGAGGGGTGTAGGTTGAAGCGTGAGACCACCAGGCTCGAGTGCTTGTAGACTCCCTCGCGAAATGGTTTGCCTGTTTCAGCCAGGAGCGCCAGATCCAGGTAGGGCTGCATATCAAGCACACTGAAACCCAGATCCTCGCAAGCGGCGAGGATCTGCGAGGAATGATTCGCCTCGTGCCCATGATCGCTGTAGGTGATGCTGGCCATGGCAAAGACCGGGATCTGGTTCTCAGCGCTGATCTCCTTCAAGCGCTCCAGGGCACCGACCAGTGGCTTCCAACCCTGGAGTTGGTCGTAACGACCCGGCAGATCAAAGGTCGACCCCACCTCTTCGTCCCGCCGGGTGTTCTTGTGCACCAGACCGGGTTCCGATTCAGGTTGGTGCCCACGCAGCTTTCGCCAAAGAAACGAATGCCCCAGGTCGTAGGGGTCTTGGGCCAGATTGACATATACCGGCAGCCCTTCATCGTTGCCGCACACCCCAAGCAGAATCAGGTCGGGCTCCAGAGGCAGGCCCTTGGCTTCCAGGGTCGCCACCTCCATGACCGTGTTGTAGCCCGGCACAGCGGTGTTGATCACCCGCCAATCATGCCGTGGATAGGCCGCCTGAAGCAGAAGCCTGAGCTGCTCCAGATAGCAGTCATCCTGACCCACCCCATGGCCGAATTGAATCGAGTCCCCTAGACCGATAATCGTGATCGTGTTGGCCTCTTTGGGGACCTGGGGCGCTGAGCGAAAGCCCAAGTGGTTGGTACGCACCTCGTGTCCCTTGAAATTCACGCCCAGCATGTTCGGGTGCAATTCATAGACGATCTTGGGATCGGTCCCCATGCGGATCACATCCCCGAAACTGGCCGGAGTAAGCTCCTGCAAGGTGCCCTCCACCGGTCTGGTCCTGCCCGCGAGAACCGCTTCAAGATTGTGGGCATTGGCCTGATGTACCTGCCAACGACAGAAAATCTCGCCCCCCAGAACCATCAGCACGAAGCTCACCAGCAGGGCCAGCAAGCGCTGCTTCCAGCGGGGGATCGTAGATTCCTCGGGCGTTGCGTTCATCGAAGAACACGAACCCACCCGAAAGTACGGGTCTCAAGAGGAGGGTCGATCAGCATTGGGTGCAGCTTACTTTTCGTGCTGCTCGCGCAGCATAGGCCCCCGGCCTTGCCCCGGTCCAGCCTTACCAGCGCGCGGGCCCGTAATCCTTCAGGAACTGCCCCCAGCAATGCACTCCCGTGTTGAAGCCCACGAAGATCGGGTCGACAATGCGCGCCGCCCCATCGATGCAGTCCAGGGGTGGAGCGAAGCGCTGATCCTGTTCCTTCTTGACCGCCGCTTCGAAGGGATCCTCGTCTGTAACCCAGCCCGTATCCACGCTGTTCATGTGGATGCCGCTCTGGTAGAAGTCCGCCGCCGAGGTGCGAGTCATCATGTTGAGACTGGCCTTGGCCATGTTGGTATGGGGATGACGAGTGGTCTTGAAAGTTCGATAGAACTGTCCCTCCATGGCAGAAACATTGACCACATGCTGGTCCCTGGTCCCCGCCCGGGCCATCAGGTCCTTGAGCCGGGCATTGAGCACAAAGGGCGCAATGGTGTTGACCAGATGCACCTCGATCAACTCCACCGTAGGCACTTCGCTCAATTCCATGCGCCAGGAGTTTTTGGTCCGCAGATCCAACTGCTGGCCATCCCCGTCCAACATGCCCTCGGGGAAAAGACCGCGCTGCTGGTCCTCATTCAGCAGATCCAATTGACTCATGCCCGCCGCGTGTGTCAGTCCCATCAAGGCGGACTTGTCATTTCCGACCTGCGCGGGCAGATCCGCACCTGCATCTGCGCCCCCAATCTGAGCTGCCTCCGACTCGGAGTGTGCAGGCTGCGCCCCCATGTCTGCCAGCAACCGTTCATGCTTGCGCAAGAGAAGGCGTGTCGAGGGATCCAGATCCTCAATGGACTCACCCTCCATCAAATGGGCGCTGTAGGCAGGTGGCCTCCGAACGGTCTGGCATGCGTTGTGCAAGAGGAAGTCCAGGCGCGCAAAGGATCCGTTTATGTGCTTGGCAAAAGCCTCCACGCTGGGCGTGTGGCGCAGGTCGAGGCCAAAAACATGCAACCGGTCACACCAGTCATCAAAATCCTCCTCCGCCGCGAAGCGCCGCGCGGAATCACAGGGAAAACGCGTGCTGGCAATCAACTCGGCACCGGCCCGCAGCAGCATCAACGATGCCTCGTATCCGATCTTGACCCGTGAACCCGTGACCAGGGCCACGCGACCCGAAAGGTCCGCAGTCTGGAGTCGCTTCTCCCAGTTGAGAACCGCGCAGGAGGGGCAGAGGGCATCGTAGTGCTCGTGCAGCTCCTGGTAGGGCTGCTTGCAGATGTAGCAGTTGGCTGGCTCTTCGAGCACTCGTGCTGCGGCACCCCAGCCGGGAGTCCAGGCCTGCCGCTCAAGCAACTCCCGATCATGTTCGGAAACCTGCAACCCAGGCGGTGCTGTGGGAAAGCGGAGAGCTCGCTTGAGGGCCCGATTGCTGGTGGCGTTCAAGGCCTGATCATCCTTGACCCGGATCTGCTCACGCTCCAATTTGCGCCGCTGCTTACCAAAAACCCTCCGGGCCAGGCGATCAGGCAGGGCCAGACGCCCCGCTGCCGCCCTGAGCCGTTTCAATAGCGCGGGGTCCGCGCCCTGCAGCTGGCCGGGATCCTGGTTCAACCCCTCCAACTCCTGCGCCAGGGCTTCCAGGTCGCAGGGGTCGGATTGATTGGATTCCATTTCAGGCCGGATCAGCGCTGTGGTCCGCGGTCCGGACGAATCACAATCTGGGGATCGCGGGGATCACGGCGCCCAACCAGGAACTCGAAGCGCCGGGCAACATCCTCCTGCACGTCAAAGGTCGCCGCGTTGGGGTGAATCGCAATCGAACCAATCAAGTCGCCGGTGACTTCTCCGCGACGGCAAACCGTGGCCAGGATACGTCCCGGGGTTGCTCCCTGGTTCTCGCCCCAGTTGACGAAGAAGCGCACGCCGCTCGACTCGTGGCCACCGTTTCTGGGACCGGATTCGCCGCCGTAGGAGGGACGAGAATTCCCGGCCCGTTGGGAGTTACCAAAAGCACCTCGCACGGAGCCGTGACTCGACTGGTCGCGCCCCGGTGCCAAGTTCTTGGCGCGAGCCGGCTGACTGGACTTTCTACCACCCTTGCGTGCCAAGAGAGCAGCCACAACAGCCACCGCATCGCGGCCATCAAGCAGACCCGAGGCCTGGGCCAGATGGGCCTGAGAAGGACCGCGCTCCAGGAAGGAATCCAGTTCAGCTTCCAGAGCTGCCTGTGCCCGATCATCCAACTCCGCCCGCACCTCCTGGGGTTGGGGAGTGCGGCACCACTGAAACTCAACACGGGCGGTATCCAGGAGCCGCGCCACCCGGCGTTTGGAGTTGGGCGGCACAAGCAAGGCGCTGACCCCCTGATTCCCCGCGCGACCGGTGCGACCACTGCGGTGGGTATAGATCTGCGCGTTGAGCGGCGGGCTCGAGTGCACTACAAAGGCCACATCGGGCACATCCAGGCCACGGGCTGCCACATCTGTGGCCACCAGCACCTTGGCCTCGCCGGAACGGAAAGCACCCAGGGTTCGATCGCGCTGACTCTGGGCCAGCTCACCGCTCAGAGGCAGGGCGCTGAACCCGTCCCTGGCCAACCGCTCTGCCAGATCAAGGGCCTCCATGCGCCGCTCCACAAAGATCAGGGTGCGCTCCCCATTGGCCCGCAGCAAGAGGTGAATCAGAGCCGGATAGCGACTGTCCCGGGGTACAAGATAGCCCTCATGGGCGATGTTCTGGTTGGCTTCGCCCAGGGCAGTTCCTTCGATTGCGAAGGGATTGCTCTGATAGCGTTCGGCCAGGCGCAGGGCGCCGGGAGGAAAGGTCGCCGAGACCATGTGGGTGCGACGCGATTCAGGGGTCGTGTCCAGGATGCCCTCGAGCTCTTCCCTAAAGCCCATGTCAAGCATCTGATCTGCCTCGTCCAGCACCAGTTCGCGGATGCCGCTGAGGTCCAGGGCACCACTCTTGACATGATCGAGCAGACGCCCGGGGGTGCCCACCAAGACCCGCGGCCGGCCGGTCAGCATCTGACGGTCCCGGAACACAGGGGTACCGCCGGTCACCGAAGCCACCTTTCCGTCTCGCAGGTCCGCGAGCAGCCAGCGAAGTTCATCACAGACCTGAGTGCCCAGTTCACGGGTGGGCACGATGATCAGGATAGTGGGACCGGGCGAGGTGCGCTCTTGCGCCAGTGCCTCCGCGATCACAAAGCCCAGCGCCACCGTCTTGCCAGAGCCGGTCTGGGAAGAGATCTGCAAGTCGCGGCCATCGACCTGGGCGGCCAGGACCGCCTCCTGCACGGTGGTCAGGGATTCAAAACCGCGTTCTGTGAGTGCCCGGCGCAGGACCTCTGGAACTGGCTCGAGCCAAGATGTGCTTGCGGGGAGAGGGGCCACTTCCTCTTCCATCCCCTCGAGAAGCGTCTGGACTGAAGCAGTGACCGCATCAGGGTCCAGGCCAAAAAGATCCGCAGCGGGAGCGCCAGTGGCCTCGGCCTGCTGGGGCAGAACGGCCTGCTGGGGCAGGACGGCTTGCTGGGGCAGGACGGCCTGTTGCTCGTGGGAGCCTGCCCGCGATTCGGGGCTACTGGGGGCAGAATGAAACGCCTTGCTGAACGACTGTCCGGGGGCGGGCGAGGGCACGAAAGCGTCGTCGGACGCGGAATATTCAAAACTCATGGGGTCCACACAGGGCCGTTGGGCCCAGTAGCTCGTGAAGGACGGCCGCAGCCGCCACAAGAAAACTCAGGACCACCAAGGCCCAGAAACCAACGCGCTCGACCCCGCTTACACTTTGGAAGCCGGGCGCGAACCGGGCAGTCTAGCCATAGCCTGCCCCAGGTGGGACCGGTTTTCTGGGAAAGTCACCTCTGGCAACCTTCAAAAGCTGGGCCCTGACCACGAGCGAAACCCCGCCAGGGAAGCTTGAACCCCAATTCCCGACATTTCTACCACACCAGGGTTCCACGGACTCCTGCCATGGCGCGGCCTCCAGAGTAGGATTGAACCTCATCCTTGATCCCCCATCGGGGGACAACCCAGGCACAACCCCAGATCCAATGCTGACCGAGAACACCACCTCGACCACCCCCCCCAGCGCCCCCTTCCTAGAAGGACTCAAGCAGCGCTGCGGTAATGAACCGGAATTCCTGCAGGCAGTGGAAGAAGTCATGGAGTCCCTGCTGCCCGCCAGCCAGCAGAACGATGCCTATACCGAGGCGCGCATTCTTGAGCGACTGGTGGAACCGGATCGGGTGGTCATGTTCCGCGTGGTCTGGGAAGACGATTCGAGAGCGGTGCGAATCAACCGCGGCTATCGGGTCCAGTTCAATAATACCATCGGCCCCTACAAGGGCGGTCTGCGCTTTCATCCCACGGTCAACCTGAGCGTGCTCAAGTTCCTGGCCTTCGAGCAGATCTTCAAGAACAGCCTGACCGGACTGCCCATGGGCGCTGGCAAGGGCGGCAGCGACTTTGATCCCCGAGGCAAGAGTGACCGCGAGGTGATGCGCTTCTGCCAGGCCTTCATGACCGAGTTGTTCCGTCATGTGGGGCACAACACCGATGTGCCCGCCGGTGACATCGGTGTGGGCGCGCGCGAGATCGGGTTCTTGTTCGGCCACTACAAACGCCTGACCGGACGCCACACGGGAGTCCTGACCGGCAAAGGCCTGGCCTACGGAGGCAGCCTGATCCGCACAGAGGCCACGGGCTTTGGAACCGTCTACTTCGCTCGCGACATGCTGTCTCGAAGCAAGGACTCCCTGGAAGGCAAGCGCTGTCTGGTCTCGGGCTCGGGCAATGTGGCCCTCTATGCGGCCCAGAAACTGATGGAGTTTGGCGCCCGTGTGATCTCCCTCTCGGACTCCGGTGGAACCCTGCACTTCCCTCAGGGATTGACCGCTGAACAGTTCGCATGGGTCCAGGATCTCAAAGAGCAGCGCCGTGGACGTCTCTCCGAATTCAGCGAGGATGGCTCTGGCAGCGAGTATCTGGAGAACAAGAAGCCCTGGGAAATCCCCGCAGATTGCGCCTTCCCCTGCGCCACCCAGAACGAGATCTCACTGGACGATGCAAAGACCATGGTGGACAACGGGATTCAGCTGGTGGCCGAGGGGGCAAACATGCCCTCCTCGAACGAAGCGGTGCACTATTTCCGCTCCCATGAACTGCTCTTTGCCCCGGGCAAGGCGGCCAATGCCGGGGGAGTGGCGGTCAGCGGGCTGGAGCAGAGCCAGAACGCCCTGCGCATTTTCTGGGATCGCACAAAGGTGGACCGTCGTCTACAGGAAATCATGAGCAACATCCACGAAAAGTGCGTGAAGCACGGGGAACGCCCGAACGGCACAGTGGACTATGTGCATGGGGCGAATCTGGCCGGCTTCATCAAGGTGGCCGACGCGATGGTGGCCTTTGGGGTCAACTAGGGAAGACACAAGACCCTCTTCCCCCGAAGCCGGACGAAGCGCTTTCACAAGCCACACGATCACAAGGTCGATTCAGAGGGCGTAGTCGTTACGCTCCTGTTCCTGGTCGCTGAGATACTCAACGAATTCGTACTCGTTGTCGTCTTGGTCAAAGAAGTAGTAACGGTGGCGGTGGGGATGATCCAGATCAGTCATCCCCTCTCGATACCCCGCGGCCCGCATGCGCTCTGCAACCGCGGCAACACCACTCACCACGAACCCCATATGGTTGATTCCAGGATGGATGTAAGGTTCATGGGGGCCCTTCTCCGTTGCGCCGCGATCCTCAATGGCCAGATAAGTCGTGTCCGTGCCCAGATGTACCCAGTATCGGGCAGAGCCATCATGGCCCTCGCCCCGAATGCGGAACTCGGGCATGGCGGTCTGCAGGAAGGCGACGGTGGCAGCCACATCAGTGGAGGTCATGTTCAAGTGCTCAAGAAAAGGACTCATGCAAGAAAGGTAGTCCTGGCGGGCCCCCACCGACAAGACGACTTGCCGGGCAGGGTTCTTCCTTTGCCAACTTTAAGCACCTGACACCTGAGAACGAGCCCTAATCCACCACCGGACAAGCCACAAGATGCTCAGCGCCCCGGTCCTTGAGCTCGGGCACAATTTCTGCGCACTCTTTTTTGGCCAAGGGACAACGGGTACGGAATCCGCAACCGGTGGGCTTGGCCAGGGGACTCGGAATGTCCCCTTCAAGCACCGTGCGCTTGGCACGTTTGCCGTCCGGATCCGGGCGTGGCACGGCCGACAAGAGAGCCTGGGTGTAGGGGTGGCGTGGGGACTTGTAGACCTGCTCGGCGCTGCCGTATTCCACAAGGGACCCCAGGTACATCACCGCAATGCGGTCCGCCATGTGGTAGACGATGGACAAGTCGTGGGCCACAAAGAGATAGGTCAGGCCGAATTCCTGCTGCAATTCTCCCATCAGGTTGATCACCTGGGCCTGGACAGAAACATCCAAGGCGCTGACCGGCTCGTCCGCCACGATCAGAGCCGGACGGGTGGCCAGGCTGCGGGCGATTCCGATTCGTTGACGCTGACCGCCTGAAAATTCATGGGGATAGCGCGCCGCGTATTGGGGCTGCAAGCCAACCCGGTCCAGCAATTGGGAGACGCGCTCGTCGAGAGCCTTCTGGTCGAGGTCCGGCTCGTGAATGCACAAGGGGCCTTGAACAATCTGCTGCACGGTCATGCGCGGATTGAGGGAAGAAAAGGGATCCTGGAAGACCATGGACACCTCAGCTCGATGAGGAAGCATTTTCTTGCGCGCCAGCCCATTCAAGTCCACCCGACCGCTACGGGACTCGAACCAGATCTTGCCTCCGAGTTTCACATCCGGGGACATGGCGCTGTGCAGGTTGCAGATCGCCCGACCCACGGTGGTCTTGCCAGAACCCGACTCTCCCACCAGGCCCACGGTTTCGCCACGCCTGATCTGCATGGAGACCCCATCCACCGCCTTCACCAAACCGACCTGGTGGCGCAGGATGCCCCCATAGATCGGGAAGTGCACGGAGAGCTTGTCAATCTCCAGCAGAGGCTTGCCCTCGCTCATGGGGCAGCCTCCTCGGCTTCCGCGTTCGAGGGAAGCTTCTCGACCAGATGACAGCGCACTGCGCGGCCGCCGCCGAGGTCCACCAGCGGCGGCTCTTCGCTACGACAGCGATCCTCCACCAGTTCGCAACGACTGCAGAAACGACACCCCGGGGGAAAATCAAGGATCGCGGGCACATTGCCCTGGATCGCAAAGAGGGGCTTGCCCTTGGAATCTTCTTGGGGAATCGAACCCATCAAGCCCTTGGTGTAAGGGTGCAGGGGCTCCTGAAAGATGTCCCTGGTGCTGGCCACTTCCTGGATACGGCCTCCATACATGACGATCACCCGGTCACAGGACTCCGCCACCACGGCCAGGTCATGGGTGATCAGAATGGTGGCACTGCCTTCCCGTTGATTCTGCAGGTCCGCCATCAATTCGAGGATCTGCGCCTGGATGGTCACATCCAAGGCCGTCGTGGGCTCATCTGCAATCAACAGACGCGGCTTGCAGATCAAAGCCATAGCGATCATCACACGCTGACGCATGCCCCCCGAAAACTGATGGGGATAGTCCTTGAGACGCTTGCCCGCGTCAGGGATGCCCACCTGCTCCAACACCTCAATCACGCGGTTACGGGATTCCTCCCGGGAGAGCTTCTCGTGCAACACAACCGCCTCCATCACCTGCCTGCCAATGTTGAGCACCGGATTGAGGGAGGTCATGGGTTCTTGGAAGATCATCGCAATGTCACGCCCGCGCACCCGGCGCATCTCGTTCAGGGGCAACTGCAGAAGGTCCCGCCCGTCGAAAACCACCTCGCCTGAATCGATCCGACCGGGAGGATCGGGAATCAGGCGCATGATCGAAAGAGCGGTGACCGACTTGCCCGACCCTGACTCCCCCACGATCCCGAGAAACTCGCCGGGCATCACATCGAAGCTGACACCAGCGCAGGCCCAGGCCCGTTGACCTTCCACATTGAAGTAGGTGTGCAGGTCCTTGACCTGAAGCAGGGGCTGACTCATGACTAACGCAACCTGGAAAACACTTTGGGGTCAAAAGCCTCGCGGACCGCTTCCCCGATGAAGACGACCATCAGGAGCGTTGCGAAGAGGGCCCCCATGGGAAACAGCACCAGGTGCCAGGCAGAAATATTGGAAAGCCCCTGGCCCATGAGTTCGCCCCATGATGGCGTGGGTGGCGCCAGGCCAAAGCCCAGATAGTCCAGGGAAACCAAGGAGGCAATTCCCCCCACGATGGCGAAGGGAGCGAAGGTCACGATCGGAGTCAGGGCGTTGGGCAGAATGTGCTTGAACATGATCGAGCGCCGGGACTCGCCGATGCAAATCGCAGCAGCCACATAGTCCTTGGCCTTTTCACGCAAGAACTCGCCGCGCATGTAGAAACTGATTCCAATCCAGTAGAAGAGCGACAGGATGCCCACCAGAATCCAGAGGCTGGGGCTGATCATCGAACTGATGATGATCACCGTGTAGAGGAAGGGCAAGGCCGCCCATATCTCCACTATGCGCTGGCCGAACATGTCCACCCGTCCCCCAAGGAAACCCAGCAGCGCCCCGACGCTCATGCCAACAAGGTAGGCAATGCCCACCACGGACAGGGCAAAAGTGATCGAGATACGAAAGCCATAGACGAGCCTTGCCAGTACATCCCGGCCCCGGTTATCGGTTCCCAACCAGTGCACCGAATCCGGAGCAGTGGGAGGTCGCCCATCGAAGCCTGGCTCCTTGAGCAGGTTCTCGATGGGATGGTAGGGGTAAGGAGTCAAGAGCACCCAGTCCCCCTGGTCCGCGACCTCGTATTGACTCTTCGCCAGCCGGTAGTTGGCCTCCCCACGCATCAGCCTCTCCGGCCGACGGGGATCATAGATGCCCAGGTCCTTGGCCGCGTGATAGCCCCCAACGAAGGGCAGCAGCTCCTCGATAGCGGGGAAGAAAAGCTCGCCCCCATGGCTGACAACCAAAGCCTTGCTATTGACCAGCACGGGCAGCAGAAACGAGAGCAGATACATGCCCAGCAAGAGCTGGAAGCTGTACCAACCGCGCCGAATGGTCTTGAACTTCTTCCAGCGACGCTGGAAGACCGTCTGGGGCTTGTCCTTGAAGGGTTGAGTGGTCATCTGGAGATGGGCAATAACTTCAAGAAAAGCGAATGCGCGGATCCACCAGCACATAGAGCACGTCAGACAGAATGTTGCCGATCAGAACCAGCAGGGTATTGATCACCAGAATGCCCATCACCACGGCATAGTCCCTGTCCACAATGGAGGTGTAGCCCAGGTAACCGATGCCCTGGATGTTGAAGACCTTCTCGATCAGGTAGCTGCCCGCCATGATCAATCCGATGGCGTGTCCCAGGCCCGTGCAGATCGGAATCAGCGAGTTGCGCAGTGCGTGACCAAAAATCACCGACCGCTCCGATAGACCCTTGGCGAAAGCTGTGCGCACATAGTCCTGACCGAGGTTCTCCATCAGCGAGTTCTTCATCAAGATGGTCAGGGTGGCGAAGGAACCGACCATGTAGGCCATGACCGGCAGGATCGTGTGGTGCAGCTGGTCGGTGATCTTGTGCCAGACCGAAAAGTCTTCCCAGCCCTCGGACCGAAAACCGCCCAGGGGGATCCAGTCCAAGAAGCTCCCGCCACCCAGCAACACCAGCAAGACGCCCCCTAGAGCCCAGCCAGGGATCGAATACCCCGCAAAGACAATCAGGCTGGAGGCGATGTCCAAACGGGATCCGTGGCGAATCGCCTTCAGCACCCCCAGGGGAACACAGATCAGATAGGCCAGGAAAAAGCCCAGCAGGCCAAAATAGATGCTGATGGGGAAACGCGAGGTGATCACCTCGATCACGGGCACGTTGTACTTGTAGGACTTTCCCAGATCCAATTGCACAAGATCCCAGAGCCAGTATCCGTAGGCCACAAAGAAGGGCTTGTCCAGATTGAAGTGCTCCTTGAGGGCCGCAAGTGATTCCGGTGGGATCTCGACCGTCGAGCCGGACCCCCCTACCCCCCCCTCCGTGGCAGAGGCCTGCATGTTCAAGATCATCTGATCGATCGGACCGCCGGGCACGAACTGGGTGATCGAGAAGACCACAAATGTGATCCCGATGAAGGTCGGGATCAACAACAGGAATCTGCGAGCGAAATAGGCGGCCATGGCAGGGTTGGCTGTTCTTTCTCAGCGGGCCTGCTGCCAGAAACGGTTTTCCCGGGAGCCAGGGTCCATACTGAGGCTGCCATCGGCCCGAGCAGCTTCCAATTCCGCCTCCTTGGCGGGATCCACCCACCACACGTAGTGCAGGGACGAATAGTCAGCGGTGCGCTCGCAGCCCCAAGCGGGCATGGAGTACTTGTTCCAAAACAGCATGCGCTGGGCCGGGTTGTACCAGGCGAGCACATAAGGCAGCCCTGCATAAATCAGTCCGTCGATCTCCTGCACCAGCGCAATGCGCTTGACCACATCGTACTCCTCGTCATAGGCCCGGCAGAGTTCGTCCACCCGTTTGTTCTTGAATGAGGTCACATTGTTGTTGTCCTCTTGATCCGCCAGATGCCCGCCGAATGATGTCTCGGGATTGGGGAAGGTCAAGGCGCCCCAAGCGGTGCTGGTCAGATCGAAACTCTTGGAGCGCATGGTCTGCCAGCGCGCTGCAGAAGTCTGAAACGAAAGGATCAGTTCAATTCCCGCGTCTTTGCAGTTTTCCTGATAGATCGTCAGGGCCGATTCAGAGAACTTGCTTGAATAGGTCAGGTCCAAGGAAAGGCGGTTGCCGTCCGCCTTGAGCCGGTAGCCATCTCTATCCCGCTCGATGAAGCCCATCTCGTTCAACAGGTCCTCTGCCAGGTAGGGGTCATATCCCAAGAGTTTGTTGTCCGGGCACTGATAGGTACCCCCCTGGAAGTAGCTGGTCAAAGGCAAATACTCATTGAAGTACAACTTGTCGATGAACAATTCCCGGTCATAGAGGGCCTGCAGGACCTTGCGCATGCGTAGATCATCCAAGGGTGCTCTGCGGGTATTGATCGCGATCCCGCTTGTGCCCACCGCCTTGTCCGTGAAAAATTTACGCGGCACAAGTAGGCCTCGCTTGACAGCACCCACCTTGGGAATGTCCTCCGCCCACCATTGGGCCCGGGGCACCAGATAGTAGTCCAGCTCCCCCTTCTTGATCATCTCAAAGGCCAGCGCCGAATCGAGCACAACCTCGTAGTGATAGACCCCAATGTTGTACATCCCCGTCCAAGCCGGATTGTCCCGGTCCCACCAGTCATCCCGACGATGGATCTCCAAGGATGCCCCCGTCTTGATGTCCGCCGCAGGCACTATGTAGGGCCCGCTGTTGGCGGTGTAGGAGTTCTGGTACTTGTCCAGATACTCGTCCCCAGGGATAGAGACCTCCGCCGCGGGAAAAACCGCCATGCCAGAAAAGTACAGGAAGTTGCGCCAGTTGGGCTGGTTGCAGACAACCTCCACGATGTACTTGGATTTCGCAGTGGGCTCGTTGAGCTTGGAATAGGTCGCGTTGGCGGAGGGGTCCAGGGTTTTAGGATCCACGCGCAGCTTCCAACTGGCCACCACATCGGCGGCGGTCACCTCAGAGCCATCACTGAAACGCGCGGCGGGGTTGATGCGGTAAGTGTAGGTACTCTTGTCCTCGCTGATCTTCCAATGGGTGGCCAGCCTCGGGATGTATTCCAGGGTCGTGGAATGCACGCTCAGGAGGCTCTCGTAGCACAGGTCATTGACCATGTAATTGATTGAAGTATTCCAGTCCTTGCCGTGCTGCCGCAGAGTCGCGGGCCAGTCCACCATATAGCGGCGCATGGAGCCCCCGGGAACAGCATCCAGACTGCCAACCGCGGGGAAGGTCAAGTTCGTGTCCCAGCCATCCCCCGTAAATCCAGGCCCGCCGTCTTCGGCCGCAACGGCCTTGTCTCCCGCTTGCGGGTCATAGACATAGTTGACCATGGGAATCTCCACAGTCGCATTGGACACCTCGCTGTCCCCCGTGTCCGCTTGCGGTACCTCCTGCACAGGAACCTGCTCCTCGGACCCACAGGCAAGCAATCCCCAGAGGGCAAGGGGCACAAGAGACAAGTAAGACAAGCGGGGTTGATGGGAAGTTCTCATGGGAGGGCTCCGGGCTGACCCGGCGGGGCAAGCAGTATCCTCTCGCAAGCCCCAAGCCACAAGGGCCGGTCCCGGAACCAGACCAAAGAAGGCGCCTTTCATCTTCCTCGATCAACACGCTTCCCAGGCGACCACCAATCATCCCCCATAAACCCTCTCCCCCAAGCCCCGCTCCTCCCCCCGTTGCGCTAACCTTGGCCACAACCGCGGGATTGGCGGAATTGGTAGACGCGCGAGGTTTAGGTCCTCGTGGGCATTGCCTGTGGGGGTTCGAGTCCCCCATCCCGCACCATTGCTTTCTGTTTCCCCACCCAATGTAACCTCGAAAGGGAGACGAACCCGCATTCCTTAATCGCCGAGGCAAACAAGATCACCCCCATCCCACGCACTCCGCCTATGAAACTCCCCCTCGCCTGCACCGTTATCCTCCTTTCATCCTGCTCCATTACCCAGAAGGTCGAGCCCATCCCCGCTGGAACAGAAATCTCCCATGTGGCGATCAAACAAAACACCAGCGTGCTTATGGAAGGCCTGCTACCCGAATTGGAACGCCAGATAACCTCCCTCGGTTACCGCGTGAGCGTCTACAGCCAGGATCCCCCCGAGGAAGCGGATTGCACGGCTGAGTACAGTGCCAACTGGGGTTGGGACCTGGCGATGTACTTGACGTTTTTCAGAGTCGACCTCTACAGCAACGAAGTCGTTATCGGCGCGACCTCAGGAGCCACGTACTCGCGAGGAGCCCACCTCGGCTCTGTTGAGTACAACGCCATGCGCGGCGGTGCCAATATGGGCAAATTCGGATCGACAGGATCCAAGATCGCGCCACTCCTCAGTGAGCTATTCAGCAAGGTCACGATTCCCTCGGATGGGTGATCTGAGGGCTGCACTGCGCCTGAAGCGGCCATGTGTCACAAGCGACCATGTAGGAAGAGCGAGGCGCGGTGAATAGGGTGATCGGGAAAAAGTCCAAAGCGCCATCCACGTGATGGGCGCTTCACCAATTGGAGACGATCGAGAAATACCGCAGAAGACAGCAAAGCGGGCCCACGATAGATCCCCCGGCACGCCCTCCGAGTGGCGAGCCACAAACGGAATGGCAAAGTGGGCCTGGGAACCAGCCGGCCCCCCCGGCTCTCACATCCCTCACCGAACCTCCAACTGAACGCCAATAGGCGCCAACCGATCTAAGACTGGGGCCAACCCTGACGGAGTCTGCCTGTATACCCCCGGATCTAGATGCGTCATCGTCCCAGCAGCTCGGCCTCAAGGCCTCGCAGTCGATCCCGAGACGCCGTCGCATCTTCGAAGCGCAATTCTCCTGCCGCCTGCAACATCTCGCCGCGCACACGCTCGATTGTCTTCGTGAGCTTATCGAGACTCCAGCCGCTGGGATCGTCCACCGCCAAGCCCTCCTGGACCAGACTCGGCACCCCGGCGTAGTCCATTTCATAAAGCGCCTCGAGGGAATCGCGCACGGGTTTGATGATCGTGGTGGGGACAAGCCCGTGTTCTTGGTTCCAGGCCTCTTGCAGGGCTCTGCGCCGATGAACTTCATCGATGCAAAAACGCATGGAGTCGGTGATCTTGTCCCCATAGAACAGCACGCGCCCCTCCACATTGCGCGCTGCCCTACCGCAGATCTGAATCAGGCTGGTGCGGGCGCGCAAGAAGCCCTCCTTGTCCGCGTCAAGCACCGCCACCAGGGCCACTTCGGGTAGATCCAGACCCTCCCGCAAGAGGTTGATGCCTACCAGCACATCGAATTCCCCCAGACGCAGGTCTCGCAGGATCGCCGTGCGCTCGATGACGTCCACCTCAGAATGCAGCCAGCGCACACGCACACCCAGCTCCCCGTAGTAGGTGGTCAGATCCTCGGCCGAGCGCTTGGTCAGGGTCGTCACCAGGGTGCGCCAGCCGCGTTTGGTGTTCAGGCGGATCTCATGCAGCAGGTCGTCCACCTGTGTGGCCTGGGGACGCACCTCAATCTGTGGATCCAAGAGTCCCGTGGGACGCACCACCTGCTCGACCACGGATTGACCCGAATGCTTGAGTTCGTAGTCACCCGGTGTGGCCGAGATGTAAATGGTCTGCTGGACGCGTCGCTCGAATTCGTCAAAGCGCAGGGGGCGATTGTCCAAAGCACTCGGCAAACGAAAACCGTGCTCCACCAGGGTCGTCTTGCGAGAACGGTCGCCCTTGTACATGGCCCCCACCTGGGGCACGGCCACATGACTCTCGTCCACAAACAGCACCCAATCCTCGGGGAAGTAGTGCATCAGGGTAAACGGCGGTTCACCGGCATCGCGCCCATCCATGTAGCGCGAGTAGTTCTCGACCCCGCCACAAACCCCGGTGGTCTTGAGCAGTTCCAGGTCCTGGTTGGTTCGCATTTCCAGCCGCTGGGCTTCAAGCAGCTTGCCCTGGCTCTTGAGTTCTTCAAGGCGCTCCAGCAGTTCCTCCTGGATCAGGGGCAGGGCGCGATTCAAACGGTCGGCCGGGGTCACATAGTGGTTGGCAGGATAAATCGTGACGGATTCCTCCTGGCTCAAGACCTCGCCCAGGAACGGATTGACCCGGTTGATCGCTTCGATCTCATCCCCAAAGAACTCGAAGCGCAACACACAGTCTTCTTCATAGGCGGGAAAGACCTCGACCACATCCCCACGCACGCGAAAGGCACCCCGGCGAAAATCCATGTTGTTGCGGGCGTACTGCATCTGGGTCAACTGACGCAAGAGATCATCGCGCTCGATTACCTGGCCACGGGTCACCGTGACCGCCATCCTCGAATAATTCGACGGGGACCCAAGCCCATAGATGCAACTCACCGAAGCCACCAAGATCACATCCCGACGATCGAGCAGGGACCGGGTAGCACTGTTGCGCAGGCGCTCGATGTTCTCGTTGCGGCTGGCGTCCTTCTCGATGAAGGTATCAGTGGAAGGCACATAGGCCTCTGGCTGATAGTAGTCGTAGTAGCTGACAAAGTACTCCACCGCGTTGTGCGGAAAGAGTTCTTTGAACTCAGCAAACAACTGGGCCGCCAGGGTCTTGTTGGGTGAGAGCACCAACGCCGGTCGATTGATGCGCTCGATCACCTTGGCGACGGTGAAAGTCTTGCCCGAACCAGTGATGCCCAGCAGGGTCTGGTGGTGCAAACCCTGTTCGACCCCCCGGACCAGGGCATCAATGGCCCCTGGTTGATGCCCGGTGGGCTCGAAGGGGGTAATCAGTCGGAAGAGGTGCTCCACCATGCGGTGGGAGGGTACGCACTCGATACCTCCCCCCGCAAACCCCCGCGCCGACACACCACGGAACTAGTGCTGCCGCCCCTCAACCCTTACCCTGACCCCATGATCATCCAATGCCCCAGTTGCGCGGCCCAGGCCAGACTCCCTGATAGCAAGGAAGGGGCCAAGGTCCGTTGCAGTCAGTGCGGCAAGGTCTATGTGGCACGGCCCAAGGGCTCACAGGGCCGAACCAAGGGCAAGGACAACTCCTCGACCATGATCATTGGTGGGGTGGTGGTTGTAAGTGCCCTGGTCATCGGCTTGCTGGCCCAGGGAAAGGGCAAGGGCCCTCCCCCGCCCCCCCCGGAAGAGACCGCCAAGGTGGCCCCGGAGTCAGAGGGAGACATGCTCGGTTGGGAGAGCGAAGGGGTCCTGGCGGCCCGCAAACTGCACACCCTCCTGTCAGCGGAAGACCCGATCCGGCTCTCCCAATTGCTGCACGGGTCAAAGACCTACAAGCGCTTCGGAGAGGAACTCGCCGCAAAGACAGAGGCCGAAGGGGGCTCCGCCGAACCCCGCACGCCGTGGCTCGGCCTGGTGGGAACCGAGCGCCTGATCTTCTTGAGCGATGTGGCCCGCGACATGATCAATGGCACTGACCGCGAACTCTTCGATCAGTGGAAGCCCTACCACGGTTGGATCGAGGCTGACGACGAGGGCATCGGCGGCGGCTTGATCGTGCGCCTCAAACTTTCCAATACGGACACCTCTCTGGGTCTGCCCGACCGCCATGTGGAGTGGCACCTCGCCAGGGAAAACGGTGTGCTCAAGGGCTGGAACTGGATGCGCTGGATCTCCCCCGAGGAAGTCACCACCCAGCGCCGCCGGGGCGCGGGCAAGATCGAACGCCGGGTACTCTCCGATGGTTCCAAAGTGATCGAAGGCAAGATCCGCCCAATCCCCTACGACCTGGATGTGTCGCCCGAAATGCGCGCGCGCATCGATGATCTGATCGCGCGTCTTGTGGACCCCGATGGCACCAAGACCTTCGCCATCCAGAACGAACTGCGCGAGATCGGGAAGCCCGCCATCGCGCCGCTCATGACCAAGCTGGCTACCATCCCCCTGGACAGCATTGACAACGCCACGTCCCTCAATCTGGTGCACCTGAGTCTGCAGGGAATCACCGGCTACCAGACCAGTTTCCAGGCCCACGAGGCCCTGGGAACCACCAAAGAACGCCAGGAATCCGGACTCAAGCAGTGGTTTGGCTGGTTTGACCGGCGCTACCGATCCTTCAAGGGCCGCCCTGAGGAGGAGGAGGACCCCCTGCTCAGCGACCCAGACTTCCAGCCCCGCAACGCCCGCGAACGCCGGGAATTGGAACGAGCCCGCAACAAGCTCAAGCGGGGCGGGTAGAATCCTGCCTCCCCGGGACCATTCACGGTCTCCCTTCATCCTCCAGAATCCCCATGGGAGCCGCTCTCCGAGCACTCCAACCCCCCGATCTTCGAAATGGACTACCGCAAGGGCATCTGCGGCGATTGCAGCGCCGAGTACAAACTCTCACCGACCTTCGCCGCCGACAAGGCCAAGTGCAAGAAATGTGGAGGGATCGTAGCCGTGGGTCCTGTGCAAACCCGTACGGATCCCGTGCCCCCGGCGGAGTCCCACACCGGGAGTTCCCAAGGCTCCAGTTCCACGCCCAAGCCCAGGCCGGTTCCTACAAAAAGCCCCAAGCCCACCAACAGCCCCAGACAAACACCCCCCAAGAAGGTGCTGGAGGTTCCTGAGGAGGCGCCCCGCAAGCAGCGCGAGGGCCCAACCATGAAGGAGAAACTCCTCGCCCGCCGCAAGGCTGAACAGGAAGCCACTGGCACCGACGAAGCCAAGGCCCAGGCCGCCCGCCCCGCCGCCGGAAGCACGCGCCCCAAGAGCGCAAGTGGGCGCACAGCCTCGAGCAGCAAATCGAGTTCAGCCGGCGGCAGCACACGCAGGTCCGCCGGACCCAAGAAAAGCGCACGCTCCAGCACAGCCAAACGGGACGCTGACGAAGAGCGCGGTAGCTCCCGCCCCGGACATCGCGGGGGCCGCAAGAAGCAGAACATGCCCCCTGCCCTGATAATCGGCAGTCTGCTGGCCCTGGTGCTGGCAACCGCTGGCTTCTTGTACAAGATAAACAGTGAGGACGACGCGCCCGAAGAGAACACCGAGGTGGTCGCCGGTGACACCGACAAGTCCGGAACGGAAACCACCGACGGAAGTCAGGGCACGGCCTTTGTGCCCCCAATCGACACGCCCCAAGTGGCCCTGATTAGACAAGTCCTTGAAAAGTTGGACAACACGGCCCAATTGATCATAATTAAGCAAGCCCTTGAAGCGTTGGACAAGGCTCCAGTCGAGCAAATGACACCGGAGCAGCGAAAGCAATTCGACGATTCGCGCAAACAACTGGAGCAGCTGCAGGCGGATGCCATCGACAACAGTAGTAGCCCTGAAAAGCTGACGTCGGGGGATGCGTCGGATCCATTGGAGGTGCAGGGCCCGCCAACCGAAGCAACCGCCCCCAAGGCGCCTCCTGCTCCGGCTACGGAAACCTCCGAGATCCCCCGCAACCCGGTCACCGGCCGCTTCAAGGTCTGGATGGTCTCAAGGCAGCCCAAGGGCGGTGCCAGGTACCCGGATGTAATCTACGACCCCACGGACCCGGCGGAGCCCAAGCTGGCCGACTTCGAGCCCTTCTCCGTGCCCCCTGGGGTGGACGAATCGGAGTGGCTGGAAATCATGGATCTGGCCCGAGTGATGATCGACCCGGACGCGGGAGCCAAAGGTCTCCGCGCCGCCATCGCTCTTGAAAAGAAGGGCAAGATGTCCTTCCCCGCGATCATCAACGTCATGCTGAACCTGGACTTCGCAGACCCCGAGGGCAACATGGCCGGTGATGTCTGCCAGCGTTCCCTGCAGAACATCGCCAACGGCCGCAATGTGGGCTGGTACCACGAATACCGCCAGGAACCCAACAAGACCGCGATCCAGAACGCGCGCTGCGTGGAGTTGCTCTATGAAAAGGTCTGGAGCCGCGAACTGAAAGAACCCGGCTACTTCGAGCGCTACGCCAAGATCGACGAAATGAAGAAGCGCGATGAGGCCCCGAGTGAGGAGAAAGGCGACGATGCCTTGGACGACGAACTCGACGCGCTCGACGACTTTTGATCACGAAGCGGGTAGAGGGGGTTCTCTTCCCAGACCCCTCCAGGCCCCAGACGTCACCTAGCGCGGAGCCTTCTCGCGCTGGAGCCCCCCAGTTCCCCCGCTGCGGGGATCGCTCACCGCGCTGGGCTGCCCATCGGCACCCACGCCGATCGCCTGGATCAACCCCGCCGCGCTGCCCTTGGCGAAGGGCTGGCCGTGGGTTGCTTCCAGAAGTTTGACCAGCTCCGGATCAAAGCTCTTCTCCACCCGGGTTTCCTTCGGCCGCCACTGTTGGTGCAGACGCGGTGCGCGCACGGCGCTCTCCAGATCCTGGCGATAAACCAACACCCGCAGCACCACCTGAAGCACGGATGAAATAATCCGCGGACCGCCTGGGGCTCCCACCACCAGCACCACGCGCCCTCCCCCCTCTCGCACCACAGTGGGCGTCATGGAGGACAGGGGCCGACGCCCGGGCCGCAGTTGATTGGCGTCACTGCCCAGCAACCCGAACATGTTGGGCGTCCCGGGCAGAATCGAAAAGTCATCCAATTCGTTGTTCAACAGAAAACCCCCGCCCTTGACCATGATCCCACTGCCAAAGGTGGCATTCAAAGTGGTCGTCAAGCTGACCGCGTTGCCCTGATCATCGAGCACCGAGAGGTGCGTGGTCTGGGACGACTCGGGGCCACCTGGCGGCACCCAGGCCCGACAATCCAAGTCCGCCTGGGGCCCAATGGAAACCCTTCGCATGGTGACCCAGTCAGCCCCCAGCAAGGCATCCAGTGGCACCGCATAATCCTTGGGATCCCCCAGATGCTCGGCCCGGTCGGCAAAGGCCATGCGCAGGGCCTCGATCCACCAGTGCAGGGCCCGGGCGGTAGGCTCGCCCTGCGGCGTGCGTTGGCCTTCCAAAGGCAAGCCCTCAAGAATCCCCAGCACCTGCAGCAACACAAAGCCTCCGGAGCTGGGGGGCGGCACCGAGAGCACCTCAAAACCCCGAAACCAACCCCTCAGGGGCGAGCGCACCAAACTGGAATAGCTGGTCAAGTCGGCCGCGGTCATGCCCCGCTCCCCGACCAGATTTCCCTCGCGCTCATTGGCCTCCGCCAAACTGTCCAGCAACAAGGCAGCGGTCTGGCCCTGGTAGAAACCGCGCGGCCCCTGGGCCCCATAGCGCTCCAGGGTCTGGGCCAGATCCTCCTGAATCAACGCATCCCCCACACGCAGGGCCTCGCCTCCCTGATGGGGATAAAACAGAGCGCGGGCGGCGGGATCCGCCTGCAGACGCCGCTTGGGCCCATCGGCGCCGAGAGACCTCACCAGCCAGGCATTGGCAGTAATACCCTCACGAGCCAGGGAGATAGCCGGTGCGCAAAGCTGCAGGAAGGAGAATTTGCCGGAGCCGTGGCGCTCGAACAGGGAATAGAGCCCTGCGGGACTGCCCGGCACGCCCACCGCCAGGGGCGTCTCCAGGGAGCGCCGCCCCACCAACTTGCCCTCGTCATCTAGATACAGGTCCTGGTCAAATCCCTGCGGCGTCACCTCGCGGAAGTCGATCACCTCACCCTGGCCCTGGTGCGGCACCCAAAGAGCGAACCCTCCGCCCCCCAAGTTACCCGCCTGGGGCAGGACTACTGCCAGGGCCAAAGCCGTGGCCACCGCCGCATCTGCCGCGTTGCCTCCGGCTTCCAGAATGTCCAAGCCAACCCGGGTCGCCAGGGGTTGGCCGGAGACGACCGCCCCATGCAGAGGCAGTTGGTGCTGGGGAGGGGGTGGAGTCCCCGGGCCCTTGCAACCAGGAGGGCAGACCAACATCGAGATCAATACGCCCTGGACGAGACTTCGCGCCCTCATATCTGAGGCAGATCGTGGGAGTCAGACTCGCCGATCTCTTCGACCTTGACACCCCGCTCACGCAAGTAGGCCACCGATTCCTCGATGCACTCTCCCTCCCCTTCGATCTCCACGGCCACGATCGCCATGGTATCGGTGATGCTCGCTGCACGAATATTGGGCACTACACCAAACCGTTCGCCAAGCACATGACTGACGATCGGTTCACTGATCAGGTCCTGAGGAAAGGTGCAGAAGAACTTACGGGTGGACATGGTGTTCGGGGGCTCGGCGCAAACGCCAGCCGAGTTGGGTCAGCGCATATCCCACCAAAGCGAGTACCCCACCCGCAAGTGCACCCCAAGGACCACGCAGATCAGGGCCCAGGGCGTCACCTCCAGCCGGCCCATAGACCGCCGGATGGCGCAGCCAATCGAGCCCCGCGGATTCCACCATCAGAGTCGCCGGCGAAAGGTCCAACAACCAGGCAGTGGTCGCCGGATCAAAAGCTCCACCCTGCAAACGTCCGGCGCCCCCGGGCAAGGCGGAGAGCAGCGCCCCCAGGAAGAACAGGGCTGCTCCAAGACTGCGCCGATCAATGGACCAACGGCCGTGCATCAGAGCAGCGAGCCCTGAACCAAGGAGCATCAAGCCGCTCCAGGCCAGGACAACGCCTACGGGATCCACCCCAGGCACCAAGGCCCAGCAAGCAAGAATCACCAAGGCCGCCAGCCCCATGCGGAATGAGGCCCACAACTTGGGAACTCCCGGACCGGCCGCGCCCAGGCAGGCACCAATCATTGGCGCCAAGAGCGCCGCGAATACCAGGGCCGGCACAGGTCCTGCCCCCCAGCGCGCCGCAGCGAGGGCGACTGCTCCCAGGCACAGTCCCACCAACAAACCGGGCAGCAGTATCCGTGCACGCCCCCCGACGGTCAGGGGACAAGCAGGGTCAGTGGAGGCAGCTGATGGGGACTCTTGGATGCGTCCACTCTAGCAAGCCAGCGAACAGATTCCGCACCTCTGCTCCCATCCGAAGCAAGCACCCGCACGACGGGAAACGACCGCATGAGGACTGCGCGTCCAGCCCCACCGCGCTGGTGCTGCTGGGGCTTGACCGAGCCCTCCTGCTCGCAGCTGTCAGATCCGAGAAACGTCCTTCTTCAGCTGCAGATGCGCACCCGAGCCCAGAATCACAAGCAGGGGCAGCACTACAAGGTCAACCCCCCAGCGATGCAGGATACGGTACCCTCCAACACCATGTTGCGCCGCATTGATGCCTCCACCTCCACCACCCTGCGGGTGAACGGTCAAGACCTGCTCTCCTTCGCGGGCACCAACTTGCTGGGGCTGGCGCACCACCCCGAGGTACTGACCGCAGCACAGGAGTGCCTGGCACGCTGCGGCCTCTCCGCCGCCGCTTCCCGCAGCACCAGCGGGAACTTCGCGGAACACGAGAACCTGGAGGAGGCCCTGGCGGAGTTCCTGGGGCTCGAAGCGACCCTGATCCTGCCCAGTGGCTGGCTGGCAAACGAGGCGGTCATGCAGGCCTATGGAGACGAATTGGACACGGTGCTGGTGGACGGTGACGCCCACGCATCCCTGTGGATGTCCACCACCCTGACCCGCGCTCAGGTGATCGACTGTGGCGCCAGTGATGTGACCCGTACACACGCCCTCCTGGATCGCCACCGGGAACAGCACCTGGCCCTCTTGACCGACGGCCTCTTCCCCATGCAACGGCGCATCGCACCCCTGGCAGAATTCCTGCGCCTGCTGCCGCGCAAGGGAATCCTGGTGGTGGATGACAGCCACGGTCTTGGGTTCTTGGGCCAGGGTGGAAGAGGAAGCTTGAACGGTGCTGGAATCAGCGACCCTCGCGCGGTGATGACGGGCAGCATGGCCAAGGCCCTGGGTGCCGGGGGCGGTTTCATAGCCAGCAGTACCGGCACCATCGAACGCATCCGCAGGCGTGCTGACGCCTTCGTGGGCACCACGCCCATTCCTCCGGCGGTAGCGGCGGGAGCGCGCGCGGCCTTACAGATCCTTGAGCGCGAACCGGAGCGCGTGCGCCGCCTGCGGGCCCATGCAGCGCGCCTGACCGCCATCGGCAAGCGCCTGATCCAGGAAGATGCGGAAGGCCGTTCCCCGGTGCTTGCCCTGCCGGTCAGCGATCAGACAGCCGGCCGCGCCCTGGAGCAGAAACTCGCCGCCCAAGGCCTCTACATTCCCTGGACCGAATACGGCGGTGGTCCCGGTGCCCTGCGAGTAGCGGTCTCCAGTGAACATACCACCCAGGACCTCGAACGCCTCGAAGAGGCGCTGCTGCAACACTATCAGCCCTGATCCTCCTTGGGATCCGGGAGGGCGTGGTCCGCCTCTCGCCCCAGCCGCCAGGCCACCCCCACCGAGGTGGCCATGAAGGGCAAGACCAAGAGCGTCAAGGCCGCACCCCCGGAAACAATCAGGGCGCTGGCTCCCTGGAAGGCCCAGCCACTGACCAGATCCCCGCCCCGATAGAGAGCCGCATCCAAGAAGTTCTTGGCCTTGTACACATCCCTCGGCTCCAGCCCCACATAGAGCGCCTCGCGCGCGGGCTTTGCCAATGCATAGCGCGAACTCGCCCGCAGCACGTTGAACGCAAACAGCACCGAGAGCAGGGGCGCAAAGGCCAGCGAAGTGAATCCCACCAAAGAAACCAGGGGCAACAGAACCAGCCCCGGCAGCAGCCCACGGGAACTCATCAAGCGACCCACCAGGCCGATCTGGATCCCCAGTGTGAGAACATTCGTCACCAGATGAACGCCCGAGAAGAAACGCACCCGATCCACTTTCAGGGGAAGGTGAACTTTAAGCAGATCCGCGGTCAAGAAGTACAGCCAGGTGGACCCCAGGGTAAAAAACAAGATGTACACACCGAGCAGACGCAGGCGCGGATGACGCCACACCAGCCCCAAACCCTCGAAACTGCTGCCGTGCATGGGCGCCCGGGCCTGGCACGCACCGGCCGAGCGCAGAGCATGCAGACTGAACTCCAACAAGCCCGCCGCCAGCAACAGGAACGGCCCGGAACCCCAACTGTCGAAGGCCACGGCCACCAAGGCCGAACCCGCGATGGCTCCCAAGCTGCCACCCGCCGCCAGGAGCCCGAACAGCCGCCGGGAGGAAGGCCCCTCAAAACGCTCGATCAAGGCGCTCCACAGGGCGCTGATCAGGTAGAGGTTGAAGACCGAAACAGCCACATAGAAGCCGCGCTGCAACCAGATGCGGGAGCCTTGCAACAACTGCCAACCCTGCTCCCCCTGCACCCAACGGCCGCTCCAAAAAGAACCGGCCTGCTCCAGCCAGGGCCCCACGGTTTCCGGTTCCGGAACCCTGTGAAGCAACCAATACAAGCCCACCAGGAGCAGGGCCGCCGCACGAAACAGAATCGGCAGCACGCGCTCGCGACGAACCCGCGCCACAAGCATTCCATAGACCGGATGCAGCAAGAGGGCCAACAGGAAGGTACCGGTCCAGAGTTCGGCCCCCACCGCCCGGTCCCCCACAAAGACCTCGTCCCGCAAGGGCTTCAGCAGATAGTAGGCCCCCAGGACCGCGAAGCCCGCCGCGCAGCCCGAGAACACCGGCCAGCGTTCCTCCCGTCGAAGGAGCAGAAGGCTCTGGAAAGAAGACAAGACCGGTCTCAGGCAGGGATGATCTGGAGGCTACTAATGCTTCCCGTCGTGGTGTGAGTTGATGTGCTTGAGATCTTCGGCGCTGAAATAACTGGCGCTGAATTCAAGGGCAACCTTGCGCACGGACTCCACATGGCTCTTGTCGGTGGTCTGCTTGCACTTCATCGCAGCGACTGTGATCTGATGCATGCTCTTCAGTTGGGCGTAGTACTTGTCAATACCATCATCCAAGCCGAATTTCCTGACGAAGTCCTTCGGTGCCTTGATCCGTTGGGCAAGCCAATAGGCGGCCACCGTGTCCTGGATGTTCTGGGCGTGCTGGTCCTTGGTCATGATCCAACGCACCATCTGGTTGTTACTGGGACTCTCCTCCCCATCCATGGTTGTGAGGGCCGTCATCGCCTTTTCAATGGTGGCGCAATCCTCCATCAGCATGTCGATGCGCATCTTGTCACTGTAGATGCCGCAGGGGACCTGACAATGCCGGGCTCGCGTCGTAAGGGCCGGAGAGTTCGCCGCCCCTTCAAGGGATGGAGAGCTGTGCAGGAAGGAGACGCACAAGAAAAGAGTGCCAAGAGCTAGGAGTGTCTTCATCTATAGGTGTTCTTTGGAGGGATGGGGGGAACCGAAGAGAGCAACCCCCTTGAGAAACATGACCGGGTCACGCCCTCAAGGACGCAACCCGAGGGTGGGGCGGGGAGTGTACCAAGTGCCCCTCAGCAAGGAGCAGAACCACAGACACGCCTGACCCTAGACCAAAGAGCGCACCCTTTCCCGGGCGGCGAGCACGACCTGGGGCGTGGTGCGGCGCAGGTTGTAGGCCAGACCGAGTCGGGCCATGGTCCAGATGAACCACTTGGTGGGGTCGTACTGGTACCAGCGTACGGCGTTGCGGTAGTCCGCCGGGAACTTGTGGTGGAAGTTGTGATAGCCCTCACCCCCGGTGATCAGGGCTGTGATCAGCGAATCCCGGGCGCTGATCGCCAAAGAATAGGTCCGCTTGCCGAGTACATGGGCCACGGAGTTCACGCACCAGGTGGCGTGTAGCATCACGGTCACCCGCAGGCCCCCCGCCAACAACAAGCCACCAACGAAGTCGCCCCACAGGGACGCAATCAGAGCAGGAAGGATCCAACCGATCCCAATCGCGAGGGGCCAGAAAAAGCGTTTCTGAAAACGAAAACCCCTCTGCTGGGCCAGGTCCTTGACCCGCGAATAGTCCACCTCGGGGCGATCCGCCCGCTTGTTCAGGATCCATCCCATGTGGGCCCAGAAGAAACCTTCCTTGATGCTGTGGGGATCCTTCTGGCCATCTGTGTAACTGTGATGATCCCGATGGTCCGCACACCACTCCAGGGCTGAGGTCTGCATGGCCGCCGCCCCGAACAACAGGTAGAACCAGCGCAGGGGGCCCGAGACGTCATAGGCCCGATGGCAAAAGGAACGGTGGTAGCCCGCGGTGATGCCCAGACAGCACATGCCATACCAGATCAATCCCAACAGCAGGGTGCCCCAGTAGAACTGCACAAAACCCAGGTAGAAGGGGGCCGCGAGGGCGGCCAGATGCAAGAAACCCAGGCCGAGGATGTTGGCATGGTTGCGGGTCAAGGGTCCCAGGGTGCCGCCGGACTTCTCGATGCTCGAATCAGCTCTCATGGGAGCAGAGTAGCTCCCCCTGACAGCGGAATCCTCCCCCAGTTCTCCTAAATACCACCCATTGCTCCGCACGCTGACTGAGGCAGCAAGCCCTGCAAGAGTTGCGTTGGGAAGGCCCCCCAAGGCCCCTCTCAGAAGCACCCAGTGGCTAGACTCCCGCATGCCCTTCAATCAGATCACCCGCCGCTCCGCCCTGGGCGCAGCGGCCACCCTTGCACTGCCCATGGCCTGCCAGTTCCCGGGATCCAATCCCCAATCCAGGCGCCTGCTGGTGCTCGGGGGCACACGCTTCCTGGGGCCGCCCATCGTGCGCGCGGCCCTGGCGGCGGGCTGGAGTGTGACCCTCTTCAATCGGGGCAAGTCCGGCAAGGGCCTCTTCCCCGAACTGGAGCGCCGCATCGGAGACCGCAACGAACTGGACTACGCCAGTCTGCAAGAAGGCGAGTGGGATGCGGTCATCGACACCTCGGCCTATGTGCCGGAACATGTGCGCGTGGTGGCGGAGTTGTTGGCCGGCCGCGTGGGCCACTACAACATCATCTCCACCGTTTCGGTCTACGCCGAGGAACAGGAGTCCACTGGCCCCCGGGATGAGGACTCCGCCCTGGCCACCATCAGCCAGGAACAAATCGAAGCCACCAAAAAAATCCAACAGGTCACAGGCGAAACCTACGGTGCCCTCAAGGTGCTTTGCGAAGACGCCATGGAAGAGGTCTTCAAGGACAACTGCTGCATAGTGCGCCCGGGCCTGATCGTGGGCCCGGGAGACTCAAGCGAACGCTTCACCTATTGGCCCGCCCGGCTGGCCCGGGGGGGCGAAGTGCTGGCTCCCGGTGGACCCAAGGGCGACGGCTCCCAGGAAGTGCAGCTGATCGATGTAGAGGACCTGGGGCACTGGATCTTTGAACTCACCGCGCGCCAGGTGCAGGGCACCTTCAACGCCCTGGGCTATCCCGAGCCGCTCTCCATGCATGACATGCTCGCGACCTGTCAAAAAGTCGCGCACAACGATGCCCGCCTGACCTGGGTACCCGATGAGTTTCTGTTGGAGCAGGAAGTCGGCCAATGGATGGAGCTACCCCTTTGGATCGCCGGAGGCGGGCATCAGTTCAGCCTGGAGCGGGCCCTGAAACAGGGCCTCACCTTCAGCTCCATCGAGGACACCACACGCCGCACCCTGGACTGGCACCTTGCAACCAATGGGCCCGAGCACGAGTTCCGGCGCACGGGCATCGCTACGGAAAAAGAAAGCAAAGTGCTCGCCGCCTGGCACGAGAGTCAGGGGGCAGAAACCACAACCCGCTGACGATCCAGGGCCCAGCCAAACACCAAGGCCACCACAGTTCCGACCGGCGTGTACCAGGGCCAGGGCAACGACTCGCCTTGGGGAAGCTGACCGAAGCAAGTCAACAACAAGCACCCCAGCAACCCAAGAACGAATACAAGCGCAGCGCCCTGACTCCGTCCCTTCGCGCAGAGAGCCCAAACGAGTGCCATGAGCACTGCACACAGCAGCACAACGCCCTGAGCCCAGGGGTCGTGCCAGACCAAGGCAAATACCGCCAAGAGGGACAAGGGCGCGGACCAGGCCAGTCCCGACCCGTCCACTCGCAGGGGCGCGAAGGCCAAGACAAAGGCAGCCAGAAGGGCGCCCCCGGTGTACCCCGCCATAGCCAGGGCCAGATCCAAGAGCGAAGCATAATAGGGTTCCACGAACTGAATCCCGATGGCGGTCAGACCCAGCAGGACCCCATAGACAAGGATCAGGCGCCGGGACAGGGAGAGGGCCCGGGCGGGCTCCACCTGATCGCGCCCCCAGGCCACAAGGGTGGTCTGGGAAAGTGCCGCCAGAATCGAATCCAGACTCGAAACAGCAGCAGCGAAGGCACCCGCCAAGACAAGCCCCTTGATTCCATTGGGCAGAACCTCAGCAATGAAAACGGGGAAGATACGATCGGGTTTCTCCGCGATCATCGCCTGCCCCGCAAGGCTGAACCCATGCTCGCGACCATAGGCCCAAAGCCCCACCCCCACCATGCTGACCAGCAGGGTGACCCCCATGGCAACGATGGACCACAGGATCGCCTTGCGCGCGGCTCGCACATCGGGACAGCAAAGCAATCGCTGGACCATCATCTGATCTGTGCCATAGGGACCCACCTGCCCCCAGGAAGCCACCAGAAAAGCAACCGGCAGGGTATAGGCCTTGGCCGGATCCCAACTGGTGTCGATCAACTGCAGCTTGCCTGCTTCGCGAGCCTCTTGCAGGGCGCTGCTCCAACCGCCAGTGAGTTCGACTCCGATGAACCAAAGGGTCGCGCCAATGCCCAGGAGAAACAGACCGAAGAGCGCTGCGTCAGTCCAGACCACGGTGGCGATGCCTCCCATCTGGGTCCAGATGATGGAGACCACACAGATCGACCCCACCGCAAAAGGGAAGGGTGCAATCCCCGTCACCGCTTGCACCTGTGCCAGCTCCGCGTGCAAGACCACCTCCACCACCACCGCGGTCAGATAGACCCGGGCGCTCTGGCCCAGGATGCCCCCCAAGCTGAACAGCACGGTGGTCACGCGCCGACTGGACGGACCCAGCTTACGGGCCACATAGTCATAGGGGCTGTAGATCTGCTGCTCGTAGTAGGCGGGCAACAACACAAAGCCCACGATGGCCCGTGCCACCAAAGACCCGAAGAGACCGATTTGCAAGTAGGTCAGGTTGCCCCCGTCGCGGGCCACCACCGAAGGCAGGGAAACAAATGTCACCGCGGAGATCTCGGTGGCCACGATGGAAGCAGACACCGCCCACCATGGCAGGCGCCGGCCCCCCAGGAAGAAGTCCGAGAGCCCGCGCTGCTTGCCCGCCCGGGAATGTCCCACCCAGGTCACAGCGAGCAGAACCCCGACCATGATGCTCAGGTCGAGGGGGCTGAGGCCCCCTTCCAGGGAGAGGTTGCTCTGCATGGGATCAGTTGCCGATCAAGCCGTGGATCGGTGGCTTCAGGATGGGGCTTTCGCGGGCCGGGATCCAGTCAGTCCCCGGGCCCGAGCTGCGGCACCGAAGAGGGCCGAGGTCTGGAGAGCAGAGGGAAGCAGTTCAAGCGGGGGCAGGGCAGCTTGCAGAGCAACGCGGTAGAACTCGAACTGTGGAGCCCGCAGCAACTCGGCTCCGCTGCCCCCGATCACCAGGCGGGTGATGGGGTGCCTGGCCGCAGCATTGAGGATTGTCATCCGTTGCTCAACCCAGGCCCCCAGGATTTCGGCGCTGGCGGTGAGCAGCTCCAGAGCCCGAGGCTCTCCCATCCGGGCCGCATCCAAAGGCCGCAGCCCCGGGCCCCGAGCCGCTTCCAAGCGCCCCTGAATTGCACCCAGGGAGACCGCCTGCTCAATTGTTCCTTGCTCCGCGCAAGCGACCCCCGAAAGTTGAGCTTCCCAGGGGGGCGCGCTGTAGCCCGCAAGAATCTGCGCAGCAAGCAATTCTCCGTCGAGCTTGACCGCCTCCGCCAGCCCCGTGCCCAGACCAAGGTAGAGCGCGCTGGGCTGACCCCAGAAAGCTCCTTCCTGTCCCCACTCTTCTCCCCCTCCCGCGTCCTGTCCATCGGACCCCAAGGCGCACAGGTGCAGCTTGTCACCCAGGTCGAGTTCCTTTTCCAAGGCACTGGAGAACTCAGGCAGGCGCGGACCGTGGGCCATGACCAGCACCCCCCGGCCGCGCTCATCCTTCTGGCCGGGTAGGGCGATTCCAAGCTGCAAGGCCCCAAAAACCTGCTGCCCCGACAATTCGCGGATCACCCCCGCCAGACCCTGAACCCAAGCCTTTTCCAATTCCCGCTCCCCTGGGATGCGGCGCAGACATCCAAGTTGAGCCCGTTGTTCCCCAATGGTCAGGGGCACGAAATTCGCGTCGGTGGGCCAGAGTCCGCGCTGGAGATCCCCCCGAATCTGCAACCCGCCGTCGGCATCAGGGACGACACAACCCACACGAAAACCCGTCGCGCCTCCATCCACGCCGATGCAAAGCGTCCCGGCCTCAGAGCTCTCGGCCACTGCCCTCGCTGCCCGAACTCTCCTGTCCATTGGCGCTTGCGTCGGCCCAGATCATCAGATCCGGATGCAGCAAGAGGGAACTCAAAGGGCGCTGAGGATCGGGCTTGGCGCCCAGGGCGCTCGCCAGAGCCTCGGCCTTTGGTTTTCCGAAGGCCAGCAGCCGCAGCCGGCGCGCGGCCCGGATCTCTGCCAGTCCCATGGTGATGGCGCGCTCGGGCACCGCGTCGAGGGACCCGAAGTTCGGCGCTGCATCCTGCCGGGTGAACAGGTGCAGGGGCACGACCCTCGTCATGCAGTCCACGGGACTGCCCGGCTCGTTGAAGGCGACATGACCGTTGCGACCAAGGCCCAACAACTGCAGATCTATTCCCCCTGCTTCCTGAATCAGACCTGAGTAGGCCCTGCAGGCAGCCTTGGGATCCCGCAGCGCCAGTTGGGCATCGGGAAAATGGCAGCGCCCAGGATCGAGGTCCAGGGGCTCGAACAGATGCTCAACCATGAAACTCTGAAAGCTGCGCGGATCGCCTGCTTCCAGGTCCAGATACTCGTCCAGGTTGAAGGTCGAGAGCTGCGAAAGGTCAACGGGCTCGTCACGCAACAACTGCACCAACTCGGCATAGAGCTCAACCATGGTGTTGCCTGTGGCAAGGCCCAAGACCAACGGTCGCCCCTCGGCGGCCCTTTCAGCCAACAAGCCGTGCAGCTCTCCTGCCAGCTGCCCATGGGCTTGCTCGGATTGTTCGACGGGAATCAGGTTCACGGGTGAAGCGTTCAGGGGCAGGAGGGAAGCCAAGGGAAAGGCAGCCTAGCCACTGACCCACACCAGAAGGAATGACCTATGGGCTGGATTTTTCCCAAGCGAGCCACTCTTTGGACTCCGGGACCCAAGCTGCCCGACGCCCCGGGGTTGATGAATCAACTTTTCCTAAGAGCGGCAAGTTCCGCCGCCATGGCCCGCAGCTCATCGGGATCTGGCAGCCGCGAGCCCTGGTACTCGCCAGAACCGGGCAAGAGGGTTGAGTTCTCCGTGCGCCCGGAGGTGTGCACCTCGCGCACCCCGGTGGCGTCCACCACCCGCGCCACATCCTGGGAACGCAGTCCGCCAGCGGGCAGGATCGTCCCATATCCCTCGGACCCCACGCGCGAGGCCAGGGTCACCAACATGGGCAGGCCATCGATGACGCGCGCGGCTCCTCCCGAGGTCAGCACCCGCTGCACCCCCAGCTCCACAAGCTGCCCATGGGTCCGAAGCGGTTCGGAGGTGCAATCAAAGGCCCGGTGAAAGGTCAGCGGTGCGCCCTCAGCCGCATCAAGCCAGGCTCGCATGGCTTCAAAGTCAAGGTCCCCATGGGCGTCAAGCGCTCCAACCACAACTCCGGCCGCCCCCGCACCCAGGAGACTGCGAATGTCACGTTGCACCACACGCCTCTCATCCGCGCCATAGACGAAGTCCCCGCTGCGCGGACGCACAAGCACCATTACGGGCAGTGAGACCTGTTCGAGCACTCCTGCGAGCAGGCCCAGAGAAGGCGTCACTCCGCCACCGTCCAGGCTTGCGCAGAGCTCCAGTCGCCCCGCACCAGCTTTGGAGGCCAGCAATGCGGCTGGAAGAGAATCCACAGCGACTTCGATGCACACAGACGACATGCAACCAAGTTACGCAATTCAGGCGCGAGTTTCCTCCCTGGGATTCAGCCCCAGGTTCTGCTTGGAAGAACTCATCACGAGACCCCCGGAGGGGCCCGCAGGGAACCCGGCGTGAAGAACGGCTCAGCCCTGGCAAGTTTCCCCCCAAGCCAGGGCCTAACAGATAGTCGCCGGTGAGTCAGAAGCCAAGCGGCTCCGACATCCCCCATCCGGCGGAGAATCAACCGATTTGTTACACGGGAACGAGTTCCCTGCGGATGGCCGTGCGCGGTGAATTGCCTTAGGTCACAGCCCCAGAGCCCGTAGGCACCAGGATCCATGACCTCGCAGCAATTCCCCGAGCACTCAAGAAGAGTGTTCCCCCCCGGGGCACCGCTGCGCGGCGGACCGTTCTTGGCCAATGCAGTCTTCGGAAGGGTGAGCCCGCGCCCTGTGAGTCAGCTCACAGATTCTCTTCTGGAGACGGGATTTGCCCTGTGGATGCCTCGGCTTGA
>DUBE01000002.1 GCA_012960475.1 Planctomycetota bacterium | reverse complement strand
GCCGAGGTCCCTGCCATGTCGGAAGCCGAGTCGGAACCCGGCTCGGAGGACCGCGGCCCACCGCGGAAGAAGACCAGGGCATCGTCATGCCCGGTGCTTGTGCCTCGTTTGGAGACGAGGGAGATGTCAGCTGCCGAGACCGCGGTGCGCGGCATGGAAGAGGTCCGGGCGGCCCAGGCCAGTGGCGATGAAGGCGCCGCTCAGGACATGGCGCAGAAGCTCCTCATCGACGTGACCCGGAAGTCCATCGCAGCGGCGAGGAGGCACCCGACTCGAGTCGCCGGCGCCGCGAAGGCGCCCTCGGTACCGAAGGTGCGGGCGCCTGTGGTCGACGCCGCGATCGAGCTCAGCGCCGTCGAGCAGCTTGAAAAAGAACCATGCCCCATGCGGGGGCACTGCGAGGATCCAGAGTGCCAGTATTATCATAGTATCTCGGCAGCAGGATTGGTGCTCACCAAGGCGCCGGGTGCACCGGATGCCTCGCCGCCTCGTGTCCGGACAGGGCCGAGGCAGCCATCATGCTCACCACCACGAGATGAGTCTTGGGGGCCGAAGCCGCCCACCATAGCACCGCCACCTTGGCGTCGTTCGTCTTCGGTGAACCTTCCTTTGCGGCCTCCGCCGCCGCCTCCGGCGGGTTCAGGATTGCCAGGAATGATTCCAGCGTGCACGGTGAAGGCTTGTGCGAAGTCCCTCGGCCGATCGATGAGCCATAGGGACGTGGTGAAAGAGCAGATAGAGAAGATGGAAAGAGATCTTTGGACATGCGGAGATGAAATCGTCTATTGTGACGAGATGCTGCACTTGGCGCCGGAGACACGCTTGGAGGTTCTTGAGAATGTCGGCTTGACCGGCTCTGTCATGAAGAACGAAGCGATCCCCGAAGTCATCGTCGAGGCAGAAGATGTGTCCAGGGTCTGGAAAATCCGTCAGGTCAAGATCCGCCAGACCGCCAGGAAGAAGATGCAGAATGCGGAGATTTGGCTCGAGGGAGTAGTCGACTGCGGCTGTACCGACTCGTGCATTGGGTCGAACACTTTGTGGAAGTTCGAAGAGGAGCGCTCGCGTTGCGGCCTCCAGCCCCTGCCGAGCAAGCCCAGTCGGTTCCGTTTTTCGTTTGGCGACGGTCGGAATGTCAAGGCCGGTCGCGAGGTGATCCTGCCGTTGCAGTTGAACGGTAAGGTCTTTTGCCTCCGGGTCCAGGAGATCCCCGACTCGTGGTTGCCCCTGTTGTTCTCTCGTGACACACTTGTTCGGTTGAAGTTGGTTGTGAACTTTGCCGAGAACAGTTACTCTTGTGGCACGTTGGACACCCACGGAAACTTCCATGAGACGGCGGAGAGGCACGTGGCAGTTTGGGTAAGGGCCTCTGCAGTGAATCTCAAGATCGAAGATGCCGGTGAGATCCTTGCAGGCCATGCTCGGGCGGCCGCAGCGCCCGGAACTCCAGAACCGGTTGTCAAGATTGAGCAGACCGCGGCGAGCTCGTCAGGCTCTGTCGCTCCAGGTGCGGTGCTCATTCCGCAGCCCCCTCCGGCTCCCCCAGCGATGGACGCGGCAACGGCCGCGGCGCTTGGCGGGATCTCGGCGGAGAAGGTCATGAAGATCCACCGCAATCTCGCTCACCCCAGCGCGAATCGCCTCATCGCCGCCGTGCAGGCTGTCGTGGACAAGCCGCTGACGGCTGAGGAGAAGTCGATCATCAAGAACGTGGTGGAGCAGTGCGAGACGTGTGCTCGGACTCGCAGCACGCCGTCGAGGCCGAAGCGATCTCTGCCCCTTTCAAGTGGGTGTAATAAGATCCTCGGACTTGATTGTTTTTGGTTGCGAAACCACTGTTTCCTCTTGATGCTCGATCTTTTTAGTAGGTATGGTGTAGTAGTTTTGTTAGGGCAAGGCGATTATTACCATCCTAACCCAGCGGATGTCGCTAGGGCAATAGAGCGTTTCTGGATAGATGTTTATGGACCCCCGAAATTCTTTTTCTTTGACGGTGGCCCCGAGTTTGCGGGCCCTCTTTTCGAAGCGGTACTTGGTCTCTATGGGATCAAACCTCTCGGAAGTGCGTCGGAGTCTCCTTTCTCGAATGGGATCGTAGAACGGCGCAATTACCTCATCAAAATCGGTGCTGTAAGTCTGTTACATGATGCATCTCTTGGACATGAATATGGCATTGAGATTGTTGTAGGAGTTCCTGAGGCTGTGTATAGGTCCTGCAATGCTTCCAATCGGATCATAAACGTAGATGGTATGCCACCCATTCAGGTTTTTACAGGTAACTGTCCACGTATTCCAGGTTTTTCCGATTCCTCTGTCGAAGAACTGTCGCATGCAGCGGCAGATGCGAACGATACCAACAGGGACGTTGTTCGAAGCATAGTGTTGAGACAGGCAGCCCATGAACATGTGTATAGAGCTGAAAATAGCCGAGCATTGAAGCAGGCTCTCTTGGATAGCGTCAGACCAGATCGGGAACCCATTGTTCCTCCCCAGGAGATTCTTTTCAAACGAAGGGATGACTATCTGTGGAAGAAAGGGATGTGTGTTGCTCGATATGGTCCTCGCCTTGTTGTGATTCATGGTCCCAGGTCGTTTCTCGTTCACGAGACACATGCTCAACCGGTGGGCGAGCCATTTTTCGATCTGGATCCTGATGACCTCCTCCCATTGTCCGAGGTTACGTACCGCCCCCCACGGCCCGGTGCGGACTCAGGTGACGGTGGCGGAGGCGACGATCGAGGACCTCCTGTCGCGACTGGGGGGAGCCCCAGGTCGGCACCTTCAGCAGCGGCCCGCGGCAAGTCCGGCGGTGTCGCATTTTCTACTCCTTTGGCACGTGTTGTACCTTCTGGTTTTAGTCACGGTTCTGTAACATATGAAATAGGTGATACCGAGGAGCCTCCCATGGGGCGCGCAGCTCCCTATATGGACACGTATGCTCCCGTGACTCCTCTCAGAGAGATTCCTTCCGAAGATGAGTTGGATGAGCTGAGGGAAGACAGTGACTGGGATCCAGCTGAGTATCATGATGCAGAGGAGGAGGAGCCCTTCCAGTGGGATGGGCGTCAAGAGCGTAAATACGGTTATGACCCTGCGTGGGAAGACTATTTAGAACACACAGGCGGCCAGGTACAGACGCGGGCTCAGTCCGCAGCGTATCGTGAAATAACAGGTGAGAGTGCTCCGTTGTTTGTCATTCCTGACGATTCCCAGAATATTGAGGTGTCTCCGGATATGCCAGTACCATCGGCACCACCTGCTCCACGTGGTTACACTCCCGTAAGCGAGAACCCAGGTATGGCCCCCTCCGAAGATATACGCACATGGCAAGCACTACGTGATTTGGCCATTGATGCAGGTTGTGGCTCGTTAGCGCGTCGCGCCGAGGCGGCGACGGAAGCGGCACTCGGCACAAGTTCCGGCGGTCGCTGGGAGCCCCTGATTCGAGAGGGAGCTAGACAGATTTTTGGGGACACTTCGCTGGGGGGAGCTAGCCCTGGGACCACGTCGTCACAGGGTGGGCTGCTTATTTCCCGTGGAGAGCGTTTCGAAAGCAGCTTTGTGTGCGCACTTGTCGGTAAAAAGTCTGGCAAGGCATTGTTTCTGGACTTGTTTTCAGGCATAGATGAGCCGTTGTCACAGTCTCAGCGTAAGGCAGGCAGGTCCACCTCATCATATGATACTGGGCGGGACCCTCGTCAGAATCTTGCTCTGAAGAGAAATGTGAACGACATCTGCGAGAAGATAAGTTCGGGACGAGTAGGTGAGGTTTATCTCGCGACTCCATGCACAAATTTAAGCAATTGGAATCACGCCACCAGAAATCAGACTGGTTGGTCGAGATCGAAGGAGAACCCGGAAGGTGATGGAGTCTCCGAGAAAGAGCGTTTAGCTAATGAGTTGGTTGCGGCCACTGTCCGCATCATTAAGTGTTGTTTGAAGCATAATGTTCCGTTTGCGTTGGAGAACCCCACCTCCTCTTTGTTGTGGTCGTTCCCAGAGATTCGTAATCTTTTAAGTGACCCAAGAGTTACCTTCTCCGACTTTCACATGTGTGCGTTTGGCACCGAGTGGATGAAGCCAACAAGGGTAATGGGTACTGCCCCATGGATTCCCAAGCTGAAGAGTTATCGATGCAATGGTAAACATGTGCACGAGATCCTCCAGGGATGGGATCCGATTCGCCATGGGAAGCGGACGGACCTTGCCAAGCGATATCCAGAGAAGTACTGTGATTTCGTAGCCGGTTTGTGTCGCTGTTGCCATGTTCAGAACCCAGACTACAGTAAGCCTTCATCTGTTCTTTGTGAAGTCCCGGATCGTCCTGGTGAGACTTCTGCGGTTTCCCTCGAGACACATAATTTAGTAAGTGCTCTGAAGGGGCCCAAGGTTTCTGAGCTAGAGCCGCTGCATTTGAATCTACTCTCCCTCCATGAGGCAGCCAGCCGGAACAACACGGATGTAATGACGGTGTTGTCGGAGGCAGAGGCAGCGAGGCTCGGCGTGACTGGGCCGGCGCTTGTGCACACACATCACATGCCCAAGTACAAGAGAACATGCGAACCAAGTGCGCCATGGAAAAACGTGGCCGAACGTGTCACTCTTGGTTGGGATGCTAGTGGAGTGTTGGTGCTGAGAGATCGCGAGCCATCATCTTCTTTAAAAGAAGCTAGGACTCGTTATGCGCCCATCCAGCAGCCGGTGAAACACATGATGACCATTTTTCGACTTCGACCGATTAGTCGCGCGCGTGCGCGTCCCGAGGCACAACAGATGATTGTTTCCAGGAGCTCGGCGGGGTCGGACCCTCAGTCGAATACCCTGCACGTATGCGCAGATGCGAACGATGCTGTTGCACATGTAATGTACATGAGTGCGTGTGAGGGAATCGTTTCTGAGATGGAGGGGTTGTGTTTTCTAGGTCGTCGGGAAGAGAAGGATGGACCCGAGTGGAGAGAAGCAAAGAGCAAAGAGCTCCAGTCGCTGTCCGGCTGGAACACGTATCAGTCAGTTTCCGCGTCTTCGACATCCAGAGAGAGTTCTAGGAGAAAGATCAAACCCATCCCCGTTCGTTGGGTACTAGCAAGGAAACTCGATGGCAGGCTAAAGGCCAGGTTGGTTGTTAAGGGTTTCCTAGATTTTGATGTCGACTTGGATGACTGTTTTTCCCCGACCGCGACTCGGCAAGCTATACTTATGCTCCTCACTCTCGCCACGGCGTTTGGTTGGGATTTTGGCTCGATGGATGTGAGCACGGCGTTTCTGCAGTCAGAGACCATGACTCGCGAAGTATACGTCGTACCCCCCAAGGAGTGGCTAGAGAGTCCAGAAGGTAGGGCGGCAGTGCTGAAGTTTGGCGTCGTGCTATGGTTGCTTCTCCGCCCGCTGTACGGACTTAACGACGCTCCAAGGCGTTGGAATGAAACTCTTAAGAAGTTCCTTGTCGACGGGTTGGGGCTGCGTCGAGTGTCGGGTGATTTGTGCCAATTTGTCGACTGCGGCGAATCTAAGGCCCATCCTGAGAGCCGCGGCATGTTGATCGTCCATGTGGACGACATATTTTGGATTGGCAATGCGGCGTTCCGAGAGAAAGTAATCCGTCCGATCGGAAAGAAGTTCAAGTTAGGAAGTGAAGATCTGAACGTTGCTCTCGTTTTTACCGGTGCCCGAGTCACTCCGATTTTTGATTCAGCGGGTCGTCGTGTTGCAATTACCCTTGACCAGACTAGGTTTATCGAGGACATGCCCACGATTGACACTAAGCCATCGCTGCGTGGTAAGCTTAAGTCTGACCCGACAGCTATGGACAGGCCATTAGAGGAGAAGGAGATCTCGTTGTTTTTGTCAGGACTAGGGTGTTTGAACTGGGTCTCGTGTCTCAGTCATCCCGAAGTTGGATTCGAGGTCACAAGGTTGTCGTGTCATAGGAATGATGCCACAGTTAGGGAGTTGTGCCAGTTGTCATCCACCATCGTGAAACTTAAAGAGAGAAAGAAGGATGCCATCATTTATCATGAACGCAAGATCCGCACACCTGCGGTTGTCGTTTGGCATGATGCCAGTCATAATTCCCTTCCTCGAGGCAAGTCCGCCGGCGCATGGTTGGCGGCGTTAGTCGAGTATAGTGACATCAGTGATCGGTCCCATTTTTCCGAGGATGAGAAGATTTACCGGGAGACGAAGGATGTTCCCAGCAAGTACCTGGATCTGTCTCTTCTTGGTTTCAAAGGCCGGAAAATCGTTCGTGTTGCCAAGGGCAGTTTTGCTGCCGAGTTGCTGGAGGCCACTCAGGCCATCGACGGTACAGATACACTGTTTCGCGTGCTTGCGCTCATTTTTGGTAAGCCTTTGTATCATATTTTTGTCACAGACTCGTTAGACATTACCTCGATGTTGAGAGCCGGTAATGAACCAAAGGAGAATCGTTTGGCACCAGATGCCGCTATCATGCGTGAGTTTGTTAATCTAGAGATGAATTCGATTTGTTTCCAGCCCACTCAGTACATGGTAGTTGATCCCATGACCAAAACGATGGTTCATACGAAGTTAGTCCATCTGCTGACCCAGGGCAGGTATAAGGTCCCTCGTAGTTTTCTGTTAGGGGAAATCACGAAGGCTCCGTGAAGGTTATGTGTTGAGATTGGAAATCCAAGACATGAAGTTGTGGTACACGTGTTCGCGCGCGCCTCCGCAGGTTCGCCGTTTTTCCCGCGTCCCCCAGCTCCGCTTCCGCCCTGGTGAACTTGTATAGCGAAGCTATGTCAGTGACCAAGGCCGCGAAGGCCCACACCTACGCAGTCGGTATGGCCGGCTTGCTTTGTTCGCTGCTTGTAGTCCTCGGGAGTATTGCGATTGCGATGTTCTTGTTCCGGACTTCCGATGGTGCTTCCACGAAACTTCCGATGTCTGTCGCTGGCATCGAGAACAGCCTTAATGTAGCAAACCCATGGCTTTACATGTTGTGGGGTATGACAGTGTCATCTCTTCTTGGAGTTGTGTGCTGTTCCGGATACATGCAACGGGGCAAGGTTGTCCGAGTGTATGTGCCAGCTAGTCAGATTGAGGTCACCGATAAGTCGCTCATTGATTGTCGCGTGGTGTTCTTGGGAAAGTTGCCCATGGACTTTGGCAAATATAAAGCGACCGAGTTGACCATGTCGGATGTGTTCGAGCGTGAGCCAAGCTATACCGCTTGGTGTGTAGCGCGGAAGTCTTCGGAGTCGACGTCCGGGGGACTTGCTCGCTTCGCTGCGTATGCGTCCATGCGAATGGCGTGTTCGGAGTTCGGTACCTGCGCAACAGATGTCATGAATGTGGCAGGCACTTCGATGGTGATCGAGGCAAATAAGTTCTCAAGCTTTGATGAGCTGAAGAGTTCGATTGTGTCGTGGAATAAGATGTATGGGGATCTTCCACTCGTGATCAATGTCTCGATCAGTGTCGAGCAGTAGTCAGTCTCGTACGAGGCTGAACACAGAGAGAGGTGTGACGTTACAGAGTCGTTGTAGAGTGTGATTGTCCGATGCCTTACTTTCCGTGCGGCAAAGTCCAATCGGGGGAGTTTGTTAGGAAAACTCGCTGTAACGCGGTAGTAGTTGCAGTTGTAGCGTACTCTCTACTTTCGCTGCTCGTCCGCGCCCTCAGGTTAGGGGCGCGCCCCTTTGGGTGTAAGAGGCCTCCCCCTCCGGCGGGGCCCTCGCGCGGGTAGGACAGACAGACCTCGACGTGTCGTGTACTCGGCGTGTGTGAGGAAAGGTGTCAGCCGCGGTTGCTCGTGACAGAATCTTTGGCTGTTGACTGCCAGTAGTGCAAGCTACCACTTGTACTCTTCGTCAAGTGGTAGCAGAGCGTGGTTACGATAGTTCTGTTACCAGTAACATCACCCAAGGTTCCCAGGGATCCTTGATACGGTTCGAGGCCGGTCTTTTGACCGCGTCTCTGTAACAATGCCAGTTTCAGAAGAAGCCCCAGCTTCTCCGACCCCGTCCCAAGCACCAGAGGGCGGCGAGTCAGTGAGTGTCCATAGGTCCTCCAAGGACGCGTTTGACAACCCGCCAGAGTGGGACGGACATCACAAGAGTTTTGAGTTGTTTGAACTTGAGATAGAGCTGTGGGACAGTCTTACGAAGCTGGAGCCGCGCAGGCGCGCGGGAGCTTTAGCGCTGAGGTTGAAAGGTAAGCCCCAGCGGATAGCCCTGAAAGCCATGAAGACCCATAGGCAGGCCATGTTGCAACCGGATGGTCTTAAGTTGTTGATGGCAACGATTAAGTCCGGTTACGTGGCAGAGAACATGACAGAACAGTTCCAGATTGCATTGAACTTGTGGAAGATGCTTCGAGGTGGAGGTAAGACAATTCCAGATCACATCATGGATTGGGAGAGTCTCAAAGATGAGGCCACCGCAAATGAGTTCACTGCGTCTCCGAAACTCGAGGGTGCCATGCTGTTGCATAGTGCAAATCTCACAGATGATCATAAGCTGTTGGTCATGACCGCACTCCAGGGACAAACAGTCGATGATGTCAAGGCTGCTTTGTTGAAAGTGTTCCCCAGGAAGGCCTCCCGGAAGCACTTGCTCACCACTGGCCCAGATGCTGAGGGCAAGGGGAAGGGCAAGCAGCAGAAAGGGAAAGGTAAAGGCAAGGGTTCACATGCATACGAGGCGTACGGTCAGGAGGACTATGATGCGTCCGCCCCTCCAGTGCCAGAGGAGGGGGAAGTGTGGGAGACCAAAGCCCAGCAGCAGCAGCAAGAGGAAGAGCATCCGTATGAAGAGTGGGAGGATGAGGAAGGTGTCTGTTGGTTCGTGAACAAAAAGGGTAATTGGAAGAAGAAGGGCAAAGGCAAAGGCAAAGGC
>DUBE01000001.1:6021-8860 GCA_012960475.1 Planctomycetota bacterium | reverse complement strand
GAGAGGCAGACGGGCACGAGCAGGTTCGTGCACTCCTGCTTGCGCGGAGTGAGTGCGTCGTAGGAGATGGAATAAGGCCCACCGGGATTGATCTGGATGTCGCCCTCGTTGCGCACGAAAGCCCTGCCGTGCTCGTCATGGGCCACGTACCGCTGAACGTTGTGTGAGTCCATTTGGTAGGAGCCCATACCCACGGGCCGCGGAGTCGGTACGACACCCCGCAGATGGCGCTCACTCATGACGAAATCGCTGACCAACCGACGGGCTTCGCGCACGTAGATCTGATGGGGCCAGTGGCCGTTGTCCAAGAACTCGTCCTTGGCCAGACCCCAGCGCTGCATGCGCTGGCGCACATCTTCAGGCACGCGCGGGTCGTTGCACAGAAAGTAGAAGTAGCCCCTCTGGTAGAGCTCGTGCTCGGCGAGGATCTCGCGCCGACGCTCATAGCTCGCCGTGGGGTAGTCGTAGTTTCTCCCGATGTTGTCGGTTGAGAAGGACCCGCTGTTGTTCGTATCCGTCTTGCGATTGGGTGCGGGATCGAACTTGCCGAAGACATGGCGTGACCCCGCCAGCAGGGTGCGCAGGAGGAGTTCGTACTGTCCTGCGTCATAGCCCTCGGGCTTGATGAATGGGACGCGATTGTCCTGGGCGTCCGTCATGCACAGGCGATAGGTGTAAGCCTGCACGCGATGATCTCCGGATCCCTCCTCGCCGGGAGGCCCGGCCTGGATGCGGGGCAAGAGGCCGCTGGCAGGATCACCGGGTACGACATAGGGATCCACCTTGCCCGCGAACTGGTGGGACACCGCCCGCTTGGCCTGCACGCCATTGAGGGTCTCGCCGTAGAGCGCGTTCCCCTCGCGCCCCACGTGAAAGCTGACGCCTGCCGCTGCGAGGAGATCGCCTTCATAGGTCGCATCGATGAACATGCGGCCGCGGTAGACCGCGCCATCCAGCGTGCGGATCGAACGGATGGCACCATCGCGGACACGGACGCCGCCTGCGCGATCGAGCCATCGATCACGAACGACAGGGATGCCAGCTTCCCGGGTGAGATCATCGAACGCCTGCTCGGCCACGTGTGGTTCAAAAACCCAGATCGCGTCGGCCTGCACCTGGTAGCGCGAATAGTCCTTCGCCTCCTGCTGCCTCCAGGCCCGGGGCTGGTCGTAGTGTCGCTTGAGGCGCTGGTAGAAGGAGCGGGCGAGCCCACCGATGACCTGCTTCTTGCCGCTGTCCGTCCAGCCAAGTCCGCCTGCGCTGAGTCCGCCGAGGTGCGTATCGGGGCAGACGATGATGGCGCGCTTGCCCATGCGTTGCGCCTGGACGGCGGCGATGACGCCGGCGGACGTTCCGCCGTAGACGACGAGGTCGTAGGTCTGCTCGGCCGCTTGAGTCTCCTGCGCTCCGAGAGGCAGCGCCGCGAAGTGAGCCAGGAGGGTAGGGGCGAGAAGGCAGCGCAGAGCGGATTTCATGGGACCGATCCTAGCGCACCTGACCCCGGGCCTCCCGCATCAGCGCAGGAGTTCAAGCAGTTCACCGTGCGGCTGCGCCTGGGTCAGTACCGACTGGCTCTGGCCGTAGTCCGCGCGCACCTCGCCACTCTCCGTCAGGCCGATCCTCACCTCGGTCACCTCCCCGCCGCCGCCCAGGATCTTCACCTCCTCTCAACCAGTTCGGAAGGAGTCCCATCAACGCGAATTCCTCCGCTGGGGTTGGGGGTTGGTATTGTTTAGGGATGACACTCTTACGTTTTTGCTTTCTGCTGCTCTTCATCGTCCTCTTGCCCGTCATCGGTTATTACTACAGCACTTCTGATCAGCTCCCCCTGCCAGTACGGGATCTTGAGAGAGATAGAGATGCGGTGGCTGAGAAGGCTGAGGGGGGAGATGCAAAGGCTCAGTTCGACCTTGGGAAGATGTACGTCCCAGAGGACTACAAAGAGGCGGTGAAGTGGTGGCGCAAAGCTGCTGATCAGGGACATGAACTGGCTCAGTTCGACCTTGGGAATGCGTATGACAATGGAAGGGGCGTACTCAAAGACGATAAGGAAGCGTTGAAGTGGTATCGCAAAGCCGCTGATCAGGGACATGCACATGCCCAGTTCACGCTTGGGTTGATGTACGCCAATGGAACAGGCGTACTAAAGGACCCTAAAGAAGCGTTGAAGTGGTATCGCAAAGCCGCTGATCAGGGACATGCGAATGCTCAGTTCAACCTTGGGTGGATGTACGAAAATGGACAAGGCGTACTCAAGGACCCTGTGACTGCTTATGCGTGGTACAGCCTTAGTGCATTCAATGGCCAAGAAGAGGGTAAGGAGGCCAGGGGCAAGTTAGCCGAGAAAATGACCCCAGAACAAATCGTAGAAGCGCAAGAACTCTCCAAAGAACTTCTCAAGCAGATTGAGGAGAACAAGAAGAAGGCTAAGTAGGACTACCTCCAACTAGCTCCTACCTGGCTCTGAAGGAGTCCCGTGAATGCAGGAGTTTCCGCATATTCTGATCCTTCGCAGAGGGCCGTCTAAATGAGTAGGATGTTTGAGCTATGAAACTCGTTCCAATTGCCCTACTCACCGACTCCGTCGCAGTGAGTTGGTGTTAGGGTCGATCCATGGCCAGCAACGAACCAGACAATCTTGGTGGTAGGATCTTTGCCATTGCCGTGGCAATGGGGATCATCGGCGGGGGTGCGTTGCTGGGGGGGGTCTCTTTGATCCTCGGGCGCACCGGCAATGCATCGAATCACCTGGCGGATTTTGGACTTCTATTGTTGATCGTTGCGGGTGTTGCCAACCTGGCAGCCATCGCTATGGGGCTTCGCTTCATGCTCGTTCAAA
>DUBE01000001.1:0-5903 GCA_012960475.1 Planctomycetota bacterium | reverse complement strand
CCTGCAAAGCTGGCAAGAAGATCGCACCCCTTCCCAAGAAGTAGCGACTAGCTCCCACCTAGCTCTGAAGGAGTCCCAGCAACGCTAAATCCACCGCTGAGGTTGGGAACCAGGTCACACCAATCAGATTAGAAATCCGATGCACTCTCCAACCTGAACTGGAGCAAGCCCAAGAGATGCACGAACTTACGAGGGCCTGGTTGGGAACAGACTCCGAGATTTGCCTCGGGTTTGCCTCAGGGTCCGATCAGGTAGCAACTGAAAAGGAACGGCTGAGAGTTGGTGCCTTCATGTAAGGGAGAGTGATGGGAACAGGCAAATCGCCAATTAGGGCCCGCTGAGGGTCGAGCCCTCTCACTCCAAAGCAGATATAATTCACCGGCATGTGGATCCCCGTCTTATGTGTTTTTGGAATGATGTCTGGGAGTGCTCGACCCCAGCTGCCCGTCGAACCCACTGCTCGTTCTCTCGGCGTGGATTGGCTGCTTGATGCACGCCCCTACGAGGCCAAGGTCTATCAATCGGTGGACGGCCGTTCGGTGGTCTTGAGTAATGGACTCGCCCGCCGTGAAATTCGGATTGAATCAGGCTGTGCTACGGTTGCCTTGGATAATCTTTTTCACGGTGAGTCGATGCTGCGCTCGGTCAGACCCGAGGCGCGCATCACGGTCAACGGGGTTGATATCCAAGTGGGTGGGTTGCTGGGTCAATCCAATCATGCCTTCTTGCAACCAAAGGTCGCCGCCAACTTAACCGCGGATCCGAAGGCCATGCAACTGGTGGGCTATGAAGTCGGAACACCCGTCGCCCCCTTTGAATGGAAGCGCGTGCGGCATCACGCTACCGCTGCAGCTTGGCCGCCAGCGGGCGTTTCTTTGCGATTGGATTTTGCCATGCCCGAAGGCGTTGGCGCGGGGCTGCGCGTAAGCGTTCACCATGAGCTCTACGATGGACTGCCCTGCACCGTCAAGTGGCTGACGATTCACAATCCAGGCGATGTGGCGGTTGAGCTCGATCGCTTCACTAGTGAGATCTTGGCGGTTGTGGAATCCGAGAGTCATGTGGAGACCCGCAAGGGAGTTGCTCTTGCGACTCCGAACCTGTGGGTCGAAACCGATTATGCGGCGGGCGGTGACGGGGTCAGCAGTCAACGCTGGTCGGTTCACTGGGAACTGGATCCCCTTTACCACACCCAGGTGAACTACCGGCGGCAAACCCAGTGTCTTTTGGAGTGCAAGCCAGAGCACGGTCCCGCACAGACACTTGACCCAGGCGCAAAACTTACCACCTTTCGCAGTTTTGTTTTGCTTCACGATGGGGAAGATCGCGCGCGGAATGGGCTCGCCCGTTGCCGCATGTATCGCACGGTCGCGCCGTGGGTGACCGAGAACCCCCTGATGATGCACGTGCGCTATGCGGATTGGAAAAGTGTCAAGCTCGCGATCGATCAATGTGCGGAGGTGGGTTTTGAAATGGTGATTCTGACCTTTGGAAGTGGTTTCAACATGGAGGACAACAGTCCCGAGTACCTCGCCAAGATGAAGGGGTATGCCGACTATGCCCACTCGAAGGGCATCGAAATTGGAGGCTACTCCTTGCTTTCTAGCCGGCGCATTGGGAACGGAAACGACGTGGTGTCTCCCGAGGGCGAAAGCCCGGCCCATGGAAACTGTCCGGCCCTGACCAGCGATTGGGCTCTCTCGTACTACAAGAAGCTGCACGAGTTCTTTCCCGCCACGGGATTCAATCTGTTGGAGCACGATGGGCCTTATCCCGGAGATCGCGATGTGACCGCGCGCCCCCCTCTGCAAAAGGGCGCCGAGGATTCCCGCTGGGTGCAATTTTGGATCGCAGCGAACTACTACCGTTGGTGTCGTGGCCAGGGCATTTATCTCAATACGCCCGATTGGTATCACCTGAATGGATCCACCAAGTCGGCGATGGGATACCGCGAAGTGAACTGGTCCCTGCCCCGGGCCGAGCAAGTCCTGCACACGCGGCAGAACATCTTTGATGGCACTTGGACTAAGGCGCCGTCCATGGGTTGGATGTTTGTGCCCTTGACTGAATACCAGGGCGGGGGAGCGGCCGCTACGGTCGAGCCATTGCACGAGCACCTTGCCCATTATCGTCAGATGATGGAGGGCAACTTGCTGGCGGGGGTGCAGGCCTGCTACCGCGGGCCTCGCCTGTATGACACCGACGAAACAAGGGCCATGGTCAAGGCTCAGGTTGCTCGCTTCAAAACAAATCGCGCGATCCTCGAGAGCGACATCGACCATGGCGCCAGTCGCCGTCCAGATGGCCGGAGTTTCGATTGGATTCTGCACGTGAACCCTGACTTGGAAACACCTGGCATGCTGGTGGTGCACAACCCTTTAGATCAAGCCGTTGAGCAAACGCTTCAGCTCGATCCCTACTACACCGGGTTGCGTGGGACAGTCCTGGTGGGGTGGGAAGATGGGACGAGTCGAGTGCTTCCCTTGGACGAAAGCGGGCTGTTGAGGATCTCCTTAAGGCTGACAGCGGGAGGGGTGCAAGCCTTGACCCTGAGGCGTAACCCATGAGGGGTTGACTGGTTTCAGAAGCTTCCGTCTGGGTGAACGCCCTACGGAGACATTTGCTTGAGAAATAAAGGCCAATCGGATTAGAAATCCGATGCACTCTCCAACCTGAACTGACGCAAGCCCAAGAGATGCACGAACTTACAAGAGCCTGGCTGGGAACAGGCTCCGAGATTTGCCTCGGGTTTGCCTCAGAGTCCGATCGGGGTCCTGCTGTCCACTACCAGCCAGGCCTTGGGCGCGACAACGGAGCGTTTCATTTCAGGGCCTTCCGGAGGGGCTTCATTCACCTCCCGTTGCCTTGAACAGGAAACCCGAGATGAGCAGCAAGCGGAATGCCTGCCAGAACGTGACCGTGTTGAGGTTGAACACCTGTGGCATGGTGATGTTCCAGAGCCACTGGAACAGTAAAATCCCCAACGGTATGAGGATCAGGACGAGGAGGATCCAGAGTGATAGCGTGCCCGGAATGTTTTGCATCGTCGCGTACATTGGTCGTCTCCTATGAAGTGTGGTTGCGGGAGCAACTGAAAGAGAATTGTTGAGAGCTGGTGCCCTCATGTAAGGGCATATTTTGATTGATGGGGGTGGTAGGAACAAGAACAGCTTGGACTCCCTCCAACTAGCTCCCACTTAGCTCTGAAGGAGTCCCAAGAACGCTAAATCCTCTGCTGGGGTTGGGGGTTTCTCTAATCCTCTTTCCGATAGTGCCTGATCAGGAGAAGCAATTGGATCTTGCGAGTCGAAAGTGTCCATTGAAATGCACCCACTACAAAGAGCGCTAAGAACTCTAGTGGGAACTCTCTCGAAGGATCGCTACAGAACAGAAAGGAAAAATAAAGAGCGAGTGCGAAGGTCGCCCCCAAAAAAGTTAGACTTCGCTGGGTCCGAAGTGCTCTCAGTTGATGATCCACGGATCCTCGCTTGGTGGCGCAATCGACTAGGAGCATATCTCGTGCTTCTCTTTTGGCACCAAGGCTTTTTAGTAGGTTCATGCTTGCCAGCATACCGTTCTGCTGATCGGATTAGAAATCCGATGCACTCTCCAACCTGAACTGACGCAAGCCCAAGAGATGCATGAACTTACAAGAGCCTGGTTGGGAACAGGCTCCGAGATTTGCCTCGGGTTTGCCTCAGAGTCCGATCAGGTAGTACGCCCAATGGGCTAGCATCCATGCCGTCGCCTTCCCCACGGAACATCAACATGAACCTCACCCAATCCGATGACACCACGACGGAGTCCCGCTGGGAGAAGGTAGTTCGCCGGATGGACAGGAGGAAGAGCGTCGAGAGGTGGTTCAACCAGTGTGCCCTGGGAATCTGTAGCTGGATCGGCGCAGGTTGGCTTATGCCGAATCACGCAGGATCGTTGGGAGCCCTGGGCCTGGTGTGCCTCTTTGGGCCGATGCTCATTTCTCCGCTGAGAAGCTCTCGAGGTGGACGCCCCCGAATGTCGGAGCTCATGAAACCGGTGGTCTGGCTGTGTGTGCTGGCGGTTGTTGTGATCGCGGTTTGGCCTTCCGATTGGGTGATCGAGGTCGAGGCAAATCTCTTCTGGGGTTCCCATTTCCACTTACTCGATTCAGTGTTTCCCGTGGGTGCGTTCGTTGCTTGCTTCTGCCTAGGCGGGAAACCCGTTGAAGCGGGTTCCGATGCAGATCCCGATTCAATAAGGGCAAGGGGACGAAAGATTCAACGGGTCGGATTAGTCGCAGCCGCTACCAGCGCATTGTTCCTAACCCTTCAAAGCAAGGCGGATGATCAGTGCTCTTGGTGCAGCGGCGAAGGGGTCCGGGTTATAGAGTTCTTACTTCCGGGAATGTCAGGCGAGAGTCTCGGCGAGCACTCACTCGCCTGCAGTTCTTGTGATGGCACGGGCCATAGGACGTATGCAATAAGGCCAGCATCTCCCTACCGCCGAGAAGATCTGTACTCCCTAAGGAGGAGGGCTGATACGGGAGACGCCGAAGCGCAGTTCCAACTTGGGGCTGTTCTTGCATGGATCTTCCGGTGGGAAGTGAAGTTCCCGTTTAGTGGTTCGAGACTAGTGTCAAGCGGACATCCCCATTCCTGGTTCTTGCTGGAAAACTCCGCTGAACAGGGGTGCGCAGACGCCCAGTACGTCCTGGGACGATGGGCTTTCGCTCTTGAAGCTCCCAGGTACCTACGGGAGATGCCAGAGGAGAAAAAGCTCGGGTGGCTGCAGCAGGCAGCGAGCCAGGGACACGTCCGGGCTCAGTACGTGCTAGCGGATCTGTATCTTGAGGGTGACGATGTACCCGAGGACGTGGAGGAGGGGCTTAAGTGGTGCAGGCTGGCTTCAGAGTCTGAGCAAGGTCTCTCCGTAGCGCATTACCGACTTGGTCAGCTTTATGCCGATGGCACCGGAGTGCCTAAAGATGACGAACGTGCCGTAGAGCTCATTCAACGTGCCGCTGAGGGAGGCCTGAACATTGCCTTCTACTCGCTCGCTGAGAGGTATGAAACTGGGGAGGGCGTGCCCATGGACTTGGCGAGGGCCTATGCATGGCGGTTGTACGCGTTGTGGGATCTGTATGCGACACTACCTTCTTGGCATGAAGCTCTTAAAGACATGCCTCTTAGCGATGATCATCTGACCAAGCTTGGGTCCAAGATGGGCGAAGACGACCGTAGGGCTGCCAAGCGGATCGCCTTGGAGTTTCTGGAGCGACTCCTATCCAAAACTGACCGAGAATCCATCTTCCACTGCCGGATGGATCCGATTCCGTGGGAGTTTGTACGGCTTGGGTGGCTGCGATAAGAGCCAGCGCTGAAGGAGTCCCCGCAATGCGAAGTTCTCCGCTGAGGTCGTGGATCAGTCCGACCAATCGGATTAGAAATCCGATGCACTCTCCAACCTGAACTGACGCAAGCCCAAGAGATGCATGAACTTACAAGAGCCTGGCTGGGAACAGGCTCTGAGATTTGCCTCAGGTTTGCCTTGGGGCAGCTGTGAATGTCACCGATAGCCCAGGTCGCCATGCCTTGGGAGCAATACCCCCGCAGCGCGGGTCGGCTGTGGGACTACCAGATCTCGGCGAGGGCCTCGTCAATGGCTGGGTGCTCAAATGCGAAGCCCGCTGCGAGGGCGGCCTTGGGCTGTACCTGCTGGCCCGTCAACAGAAGCGTGGATCGTTCGCCCAGGATCAGGCGCAGAACAAGAGCCGGGGCCGGGAGCAGCGCGGGCCTGCGCAGCGCGCGGCCCAGGGCACCGGCGAAGGTGCGCTGATCCACACACCCCGGAGCCACGCCATTGTAGATTCCCGCCCGTTCGTCATCCTGGGCGATGAACTCGATCAGGCGCGCGAGGTCTTGGAC